>NZ_LANI01000009.1:7500-155592 GCF_000982415.1 Kiloniella litopenaei | reverse complement strand
AAAGAGGCAGATCGGTCAGGCCCTGAACCAGCTGAATGGTTTCCGCCAAAATCTTCGGCTCATCAGCCAGAGGAATACCCGCATTGACGTCGAGCATGTGCGCGCCAGCAGCAACCTGTGCCAGACAGTCGGCTTCCACACGGCTGTAGTCACCATTGGCCATTTCTTCTGCAAGCTTTTTACGGCCTGTCGGGTTGATCCGCTCACCAATAATGCAGAAAGGATCATCAAAACCAATTGCGATCTCTTTGGTCGCTGAACTAACGATCGTACGGGTCATATCGCTGCGTCTCCGGTAAAGTAGGGTATCTACCCAAAAAGTTATAAACAATAACCCCAATTATTTTCGGGGTTTTCTTATTAAATATATATAGTCAGACAAGCGTACAGACGCCTGCGCGACACTATGTAGCCCAAAAACGCTCTTAGGGCAAAAGAGGCGAAATAATTTACTTTTAAAGACGTTGTTTTCCTTTTGAATTTGGATAACATTTTGTTGCGACAATTTTGCCATTCGCATTTATAAAGATATATATTATAGTCATCTTAATGTTCGTTTATTGAGTAGATTAAATGCACCAGCCTTATACAGAGATTACAGAAGAAACCATACATGCGATGGTGCACGGTTTTTATGATCGGGTCCGAGAAGACCAATTATTAAAAGACGTATTCAATAACAGTATTGGTGATCAATGGGATCCTCACTTGGCGACCATGTGTCGGTTTTGGTCCTCGGTTTTGCTGACCTCTGGTCAGTACAAGGGTAACCCCATGATGGTTCATATGCAGGTTGATGGTATTAAACGTCATTTGTTTGATCGTTGGCTGGAACTTTTCCGGGAAACCAACTTATATTTGTTTACTCCAGAAATTGCCGATCATATTCAGGAAAAGGCAGAGCGGATTGCACAAAGCTTGATGTTAGGTATCTTTTACAAACCAGAAGATGTGAAAGTTGGCACGTAACGAACATCGTGGGAATATCTAATTATTAAGGCGAATAGAAAAGGGCTGGAAAACACCAGCCCTTTTGTCTTGTTTTTTGTACAACCTTATAACACTGGGCTTAACCGCTTCGCACCTGAGACAGGAATGCATTCAATCCATCCTGAAGGTTTATGGACTGTTGTGACAGGCTGCTAGAGGCTTTCAGGATTTCTTTTGCAGTCTCTCCTGTATCTGCGGCTGCTTGCCTAACATGCTGGATGTTACTGGAAACTTCGCGGGTACCTGCCGATGCCTGTTCCACATTTCTTGCAATTTCCTGGGTTGCGGCCCCTTGCTCTTCAACTGCGGTGGAGATGGCTTCACCGATCTCATTTACTTCGCGAATAGAATTTCCAATGGCTTCCAATGCTTTTGCTGCATCTTCCGTGACGGACTGAACATTTGAAATCTGTCCAGAGATTTCTTCCGTTGCTTTGGCTGTTTGATTGGCAAGGTTTTTTACCTCACTTGCGACAACGGCAAAGCCTTTTCCGGCTTCGCCAGCACGGGCGGCTTCGATCGTTGCGTTGAGCGCAAGAAGATTGGTTTGTTCTGCAATGCCCGTAATTAACTCAATTACTTTACCGATTTCATCCACAGAACTGACCAGAGTTCCAACAGTTTCATGCGCTCCATCTGCTTTTTTGACAGCCCCTGCAACGACTTCGGATGATCTTCCTACCTGACGATTGATTTCGCGCTCGGATGCTGAAAGCTCTTCGGCTGCGGCTGCAACAGTCTGTACATTAGAGGCTGCTTCATCTGATGCTGCCGCAACAGAAGTTGCTTGTTGCGATGTATTTTCTGCTGTTGTTGATAAAAGCTGGGCTGATGCTTCCATACCAGTTGCTGCATTACTGACCTCGCGGATGGTCGACCCAACTTGGCTTTCAAAGTCATCTGCCAGTTGATTGATCAGGTTTTTCCGCTCTCGTTCTGCCTGTTCTTCTCTCTCTTTTTGCCGAGATTCCATTTCCCGGATTTTTTGTGCGTTCTCTTTGAAGACAAGAACAGCACGGGCCATTTGACCAATTTCGTTTTTCCATTGGACAGCAGGCACGGTAATGGAAAGGTCTCCGTCCGCTAATCTGGTCATCACCGATGTGATCGCGGTGATTGGCTTGTTAAGGTGGTTTCGGCTCCACCAAAGGTTCATACCAGACATAAAAAGAAGAAAGATGAAAACAGATGTCAGGGCAAAGGTGTTAAGTCGTTCAACAAAGTTAATCGATTGGCGGACTGATTTGGTGTCCAGTTCGATGCCTTTTTGCACAGCCTCATTTAGGATGTCGATACCCTTCAGGGCAGGGGTATCATCAATTTTAACAGATGCATCAACGTCCTGTGGTGACTTTCCAGCCTTTATCAGCGATTGGGCTTTGGTCAGATTGGTTGCATAGCTGCCAATTACTGAAGAAATCATTTTAAGGGCGTCGGCTTCGGGGCCCGTCACTCCCAATTTTTGATAGTCCGACAAAGATTGTTTTGCATTTTTTATTGCCGTGTTGATCTTTTCAATGCGTTGTTCATCTTGCCTTAGGATGTAGTTTTTAAACTGATGAACCATCCCGCCAAAACCAAGGGCATGTTGAAGGTCTGTGATGACGAGCTGTTTGTTGTAATCAACCTGGCGAAAGGTATCCCAGTGATGATTAATATCTTCGTTTCCTTTGTGGCTGTAGTAGGTTGTGGCCCCGACAACGCAGACAACAATTAGCAATACTGCTGAAAAAATCATACCCAAATGTTTAATTTGGAAATTATTGATAAACATAGTGAACTCTTTCGAAAACTTATCATTTGGAAATTGGATGCGTTTATAAAGCGCATGGCACCACCATCGGGAAAAATGAAACGTAGTCTGGTTATGGGGACGTACGTTTTGGCAAGTTTTCCTGCCCGTATTATCTGGGGAAAGTGTTAATGGATGTTAAAGTTTGCGCCGAGAGAATTATTTGAAGATAATTTTTAATTTATGTTTTAATGTATATAAAACAATAAGTTATGGTAATTGATTAATTCCCGAGTAAAATAGTCGCGCTTTTCTGTCGCAGGCTGTGTCAATGAGATGCGACTGTGAACTGTGTATTGTTCTTTGATCTCTAAAGCCCAAGCTTTTTATTCGTTGTGCATTTTCAGTTTTCTTGGTGAGCCTTTGCAAAGGCTGGAATGCCATATTTTTTGAGTTTTTCTGCAACCGTTGTGTGGGAAACTTTGAGCACTGTTGCCAGCTTCCTGCTACTTGGATGAAGGGGGTAAAGGCTGGTGAAAAGGTTTTTTTCAAATGCCTCAAGCGCATCTTTATAATTGGGAATACTATCGAATGTGTTTGGGGGTGCAAAAGCCAAATCAGCCTTTTCTGAATTTGAAAGCTCTATGTCTTCAGTTGATAGTTCTGTGCCTTCGCACAATGAAACTGCTCTGAAAATTGCATTTTCCATTTGACGAATGTTGCCGGGCCATGAGTGGTTGTTAAACAATGAAAGAAGCTCGTGTGTTACCTCTGGCGGGGGACAGTTAACCTGTTTTGATGCACGGGCTATAAAGTGTCGGGTTAACAGAGGAATATCCCCTTTTCTTTGTCGCAAGGGAGGGAGGGTAATGGAAAGCACGTTGAGGCGATAAAATAGATCTTCCCTGAAGGAGCCTGTCGAAACCATATCTTCTAGATGTCGATTGGTTGCACTGACCACCCGGACATTTACTTTAATTTCCTTGGTGCCACCGACACGCCTGAAGGTGCCATCTTGCAGAAACCTAAGAAGCTTTGCCTGTAGATAGGGCGAAAGTTCGCCAATTTCATCCAGAAAAAGCGTTCCTGTATCTGCCAGTTCCAGCAAGCCGGGTTTTCCCCCTTTAACGGCAGAGGTGAACGCACCGGGGGCATAGCCAAACAATTCACTTTCCGCCAAATTTTCCGGCAAGGCTGCACAGTTTAAGGCAAGGAAAGGTTTTCTGTTGCGGCTACTGCTTTCGTGGCATGCCCGGGCAAACAGTTCTTTACCCGTTCCCGTTTCCCCCAGAATAAGCAGGGAGGCATCAACCTTTGAAAGCCGTAGGGCCTTGCCCTTGATATTCTGCATAATTTCTGTTTCGCCAAGGATGGCGTCAAAACCCCGTGTCGCCTGTCGTGTGTCCAAGGCACTAAAGGCGCGACCAAGCTGTGCTGGTCTTTGAAAGATCAGTACACTACCTGATATCTTAGTGTCTGATCTTTCTTTTGATGTAATTGGTTCAGCCCGAAGTAGATAGGTTTCTCCGCCAAAAATTGTTTCTGTTTCGGTAACGTGAAATGCGGACTCCTGAAGCGTGGAGATCAAGGGGGTGTGCAATAGGCTATCCAGCGAAGCATTACGCAATTTTGTCTCGGTTTGCTTGGTTATGGCTTGGGCAGCTTCGTTTGCCTGTGTGATAAAGCCGTTGGTATCAATTGCAATGACTGGTTCCGGCAGGCTGGATAATACGGCATGGAGTTGTAAGCGTCTTCGTTCTGTTGGCAATAGGTCGATGGCAATGACCTCGTGTATTCCCGGAACTGTTTTCACAGCAGCAGTTAGGGTATCCAACTCGGATTTTCTCAAGGCGGGGATATCCATATAGATGAAGTGTGTTGTTACCTCCATATTACGGATATCAAGCCCGGATTTAACCAGAACATTCAAAACGTCATAGGTGATACCTAGGCGATTATCGCCTTTTAACTGAACGCGCATGTAAAATTTTCCTTACGTAAGAAATTACTTACAGCATATATTTGTTAAAAAATCAAAGATTATAAGGAAACAGAAGGTTAGTTTATAAATAGGTGTAAGAAAATTCTTACGATCAAAGAGTGTGTGAATGGCTAACCATTTGAAATAAAACAACTTTATTTGTTGGCACGACTGTTGCTGTAGCAGAGGGAGAATAAATGCTTCATTCTGGGAGAAGAAACAAATGTCTGATGTCACTGGTAAAAAAGGTTTTGCCACCCGTGCAATTCACCACGCCTATAACCCCTTGGATCACCAGGGGGCATTGAACCCACCGGTTTACATGACATCAACTTTTGCCTTTGATAGCGCTGCGCAAGGTGGTCGTCGTTTTGCAGAAGAAGAAGGCGGGTATATCTACAGCCGTATTTCTAACCCGACACTTGCCTTGTTGGAAGAACGTATGGCTATCCTCGAGGGGGGAGAGGCCGCACTGGTGACTTCTTCTGGTATGGGGGCGATTACATCCGTCTTCTGGACACTTGTGAAACCCGGTGATGAGATCATTGTGGATCGTACACTTTACGGCTGTACCTTCACGTTCTTTAATCATGGTCTTGAACGTTTTGGCGTTAAAGTTCGTCATGTTGATCTGACTGATCCAGAAAAGCTGGCCGATGAAATCAACGACAAAACCCGTGTTGTGTATTTTGAAACACCAGCCAACCCCAATATGCGTGTGGTGGATATCGAAGCTATCTCAAAAGTGGCCCACAGCAAGAATGCCACTGTTGTTGTCGATAACACCTATTGCAGCCCCTATCTGCAACGCCCATTGGAACTTGGGGCAGATCTGGTTGTTCACTCTGCAACGAAGTATCTTGGGGGTCATGGGGATCTGACGGCTGGTGCTATTGTTGGTTCTGCTGAACTTATGCATGATATTCGCCTGATTGGTCTAAAAGACATGACAGGTGCCGTTCTTTCTCCACAGGATGCACAGCTTATCCTGCGCGGTTTGAAAACTCTGAACCTGCGCATGGATCGCCATTGTAAAACGGCGCAAACAGTTGCGAAATATCTTGAAAACCACAAGCTGGTCAGCAAGGTTTATTATCCCGGCCTTGAAAGCTTTGAACAGCATGCGGTTGCCAAGAAACAGATGTCTGACTTTGGCGGTATGATCGCACTGGAACTCAAAGGCGGTCTGGATATGGGACAGAAAATGATTGATGCCTGTCAGATGATTGTGCGCGCCGTGAGCCTTGGGGATGCCGAGACACTTATTCAGCATCCGGCAACCATGACCCATTCTACCTACACAGAAGAAGAGCGCCTGAAATACGATATTACCGATAGCCTTGTTCGTTTGTCCGTTGGCCTAGAAGAAGAAGAAGATATTTTGGCGGATCTGGATCAGGCGCTGGAAATTGCCGGGGGTGGTCGTAACGTAAGTGTTATGCCCAAAAGCGCATAGTAAATAGTAAGCTGGGACTTCTTTGATACTGAAAGAGAAGTCCCGGTAATAGTCCGATAATGGAAAGTCCGGTAATTCTGACCCGAAGCATTCATAAAGCTATTAATAATAAGCCTTTGAGACAGATGAATAAATAGACGGAGAGATTGTTCGTGAGCTTAAAAGATATTCGTGGTGTTCCTGTTTCCTATTCAGATCAGAAAGCAATTGATGCCATGGAGGATGCACACATTTGTGCGATGTCTTTTTATGGCGATCCCATCGGTCGAATTGACAAGGTTCTTTCAGAACATCCCGACTTTATCATGGGGCATTGCTTCAAAGCTGCCTGGCTGACGCAAACACTTGAAACCCGTATCTACAAAAGAATGGTCGCTGCGTTGAGCGCAGCCGAAGCCCTTTGGGACAAGGCCAATGATCGGGAAAAGGGGCATATCAAGGCTGTAAAAGCGTGGGTTGAAGGCGATTTTTACGGGGCAGTTCAGCAATGGGAAGCTGTTTTAACCAGTTACCCTTATGACCTTCTTGCCCTTCAGTTGATTCATCTTACAGATGTTTTATTAGGTGATGTCGCGGGACAACGAGATTGTGTCGCCCGGGTCTTTGCCCTGTGGGACGAAGATATGCCGGGCTATGAATTTGTCCTCGGCTTCTATTCATTTGGTCTGGAAGAAAATTCTGATTACCTACAGGCCGAAGAAATGGGGCGCATGTCACTCGCAATCCGGCCAGATAATCCCTATGCGGTTCACGCTGTTTCCCATGTGATGGAAATGCAGGGACGACAGGCCGGTGGTATCAGCTTTATGCGTGACCGCGCACCAAGCTGGTCCAAAAGCCATTTTGCCAATCATCTCTGGTGGCATCTGTCACTGTTTCATCTTGATATCGGTCAGATAGATCGTGTTTTTGATGTTTATGACAATAACCTGCGAACACCACATCAAACGGTCGATAAGTATGAAGAGCTTGATGCAGCTGCCTTGTTGTGGCGTCTAAAGTTGCTAGGCGTTGATGTTGGTGACCGTTGGGCATCGCTAGCGGATAAGTGGGAACCCAGTGCTTCGGACACGCTTTATGCCTTTAATGATGTCCATGCCATGATGACCTTTGTTTCTGACGGACGCACCGAGGCCGCGCAAAAGCTTCTCACGGCCAATGAACGCTACATTGATCATGCAACTGATGCCAATACAGCCATGAGCCGGGAAGTGGGGCTTCCCTTCTGTTTGGCATTACAAGACTTTGAGAAGGAAAACTATAACAGCTGTGTTGATCGTCTGTTAGCTGTGCGCTATCGGACCCATCGTCTGGGCGGAAGCCATGCACAGCGGGATATTATTGGCTGGACTCTTCTGGAAGCAGCCTTGAGATCCAAGCGTTACGACCTTGCACTGGCATTGGCGAACGAACGCTGTGCACTGAAAACCACGTCCGTTCAAAACTGGAACTATGTTGCCCGCGCCCACAAGGGCCTTGGAGACATTACTAAAGCAGATAAAGCCGCGGCAAGAGCACAGTCATTGATGGCGGGGTAAGTGTTTTTGTTATCCCGAATATAAAGATGTCCTGGAATTAACAAACCGCGGATTAACGAACCGCGGCGTAACTTTCTTGCACAATCTTTGCAATCGCAGCCCAGTTCTTTTCGGCGACCAGTTCTTTCGGGGCAAGCCAGCTGCCGCCGACGCAGATCACGTTGGGCTGTGTCAGATAATCCTGAACGTTTGCGGTTGAAACGCCACCTGTCGGGCAAAAGCGAACATCTGAAATGGGCGAGCTCAGTGATTTAAGCATTTCAATGCCCCCTGATGCTCCGGCGGGAAAGAGCTTTTGAATTTTAAATCCAAGCTCGCGTAGTTCCAGAACCTCAGACGGAGTTGTCGCGGCAGGTACATAGGCAAAATCAGCATCAATGGCGGCCTGGGCAAGCTTCTTTGTTGTGCCGGGGCTTAGGGCGTAACGTGCACCTGCATCTTTGACCTGTTGGAACTGTTCACATTCCAACAGCGTTCCCGCACCCAACGTTAATTCTGGCAAACGTGTCGCGATCTTTTCCATCGCGGCAAGGGCGGCATCACTTCGCAGGGTAACCTCGACTGAGTTACAACCACCTGCCAACAAAGCCTCAGCTAGTGGAATGGCATCTTCTTCTCGTTCAATGACCAGAACGGGTAATATAACAGCCTGTTCAAGTGTTGTGCTTAGGAAGCTTTGATGTTGCTTGTCTGTCATAGCCATAATCGTTGAACCTAAAATGTTGGGGGTGTTACAGGGACAATAGCCCCAGTCTGGGCAATGACCTGTTTGGCCAGATTTGCCCCGGCTTTCACCGCTGTGGGAGTATCCTGTTCAGATAGTCGCGCGTATAGATACCCGGCATTAAAGCTGTCCCCGGCAGAGGTTGTGTCTTTCACATCAGTCGCTGGAACAATCGCATGCTTCTCAGTTTGACCATGGCTGTGAACATAAACCTTTTCCGCGCCGTTCTTTAACACAACTTCTTTCGCACCGAGTTTTGTGATGCGGTCGATAGCTTCTTGCGGGGAATTGACTTTAAAGAGCAGCGTTTCGTCATCATAGGAGGGGAGGGCCAGATCACAAATTGCGTAGGCTCTGTCAATAATAGATCTTGCTTCGTCTTCACTAGCCCAAAGGCGAGGGCGGTAATTGATATCAAAGGCAATTTTTCCACCTTGCGCCCGAAAGGCTTGGCAGAATTCGAAAAATGCTTCTCTGCCTTTTGGGTAAAGAATGGCAAGTGTAATGCCGGAAAAATAGAGCCAGTCTTTTTTCATAAGTTCGGCCTTCAGCGTTTCACTCTGTGGCGTTTGGAAAAGCTGTCGAGCAGGTGCTTCTGACCGCCAATAGAGAAAGCTGCGCTCCCCATTTTCATCTGTCTGTATGGCATAGAGGCCGGGCACGGCACCGGGGATTTTCTCTATTAAATCTGTATTGACGCCAGCATTTGAAAAAGTCGAGATCATGTCTGCGCTAATAGTATCATCGCCCAATGCAGTGACATAGTTGACGTCAATCGCTGATTTTGCACATTGGGCAAGATAATAGGCCGTGTTGTAGGTGTCTCCACCGTATCGCTTTTGATAGAGTTCGCGCTGATTTCCAGATACTTCCGTCCCTGAAGCACTCGCCCCAGATATATCTGCCCGGGACAGTTCGATCATACACTCGCCAATAATACCAATTGAGGTCACGTTTATATTCCTGATTAAGCCGAACTTGATAGAAACGGGATACTTAGTTGAGGCCTTATATAAAGTAGAACTCGCTCTATGACTAGCGGTGTGTCCAAAAAAATATTCTTATGTCTGTTATAGTGGATTAGTGCGAGTGTCTCGGTAAGCCTTTTTCATTCACGACCCGCAAGTGGAGTGTTGCAGGTTCCTTACAGATTCTAGTGGATAATTGCCCAACCATGGAGCGATAAATCTCTTGCCAGGGTGTTTGACTATCTAGTTCGTGATCGCTGATGACCATGTCCACCTGTCGTGTATTCAGATCAACCCGGACTTCATCGCCACTTTTTACTTCTCAGTTCTGCGGGGGTGATCCGTTGTTGTGTCATCGTGTTCTCTTCATTAAACCGGAATGCTTTATGGGACTCTGTTTGGGCAAAATTAGGTCAGCAGAAAGCCATTACTATTGTCCGCTGGTAACGCGATTACGCCCGATAAGTGGATATTGCTCGACTTCAAAAACGGTACCACTGACGGGTACTGATTTATCAGACAGCCAGAATACCACATGATTGGCAACCTGTTCAGGGCGCAGGATTGTGCCTGAAGGGGCTGACAGAGGTGATACATTGTCCAGCCAGTTTTCCGGGTTCCCTTCTGCGAGTTGAAGCTGGTGTTCATTTTCGGTGAAGGTCCACCCAACATTGATTTGATTGACACGAATTTTTTCCGGGCCTAGAGCGTCCCCGAGATTTCTTGTCAGTGTCTGAAGGCCGCCTTTGGATGTTGAATAAATCAAAAGGTCCGGTTGTCCGCAGTGAGCGTTTATGGATCCGATATTAACCACACTTGCCGATCCATTTTTCCGAAAGCTCTGCATCGCGGCCTGAATGGTTAGCATAGGTGCGCGCAAGTTGATTGACATGACTTGATCAAAGTCTTCGGAGGACGCGGTATCAATGTTATGGCGTGGTGAGATACCGGCGTTGTTAACCAGGCCATGAAGGTTACCGAACTTTTCGACGGCTGCTGCAATCAGTTTCTCGGGAAATGTGGGGTCAGCTATGTCACCGGCAAGTCCGGCTACGCGCTCAGCACCAAAATCTTTCCTTAACTCGGATATAGCCTGTTGGACCAAATGATCACGTCGTCCGTGCAAGAAAACCTTGGCCCCTTCTTTAAGAGCTTCTTCTGCGATGACACGGCCAATGCCGCTACTGGATCCGGTTATAAGAATATTTTTATTATTCAACAGCATAATAGATAGCTTTAAATTAGTTTATAATGGTTTTTTCCGGTAATCCGGCAACGTGTAAATCCAACTTAAACAAGGCGCCAGCATCTGGATTTTCGACAAGTTCCTGAGGGGATAGTCTGGTCGAGGCAGAGGTCACAAACAGTGTTTTCAAGTCTTCCCCTCCAAAGCAAAGTGACGTGGGGCGTTGCACGGGCATGTCAATTTTTTGATCAATGGTACCGTCGGGGCGATAGCGTGTAATTGCCCAGCCATCCCACTGCGCATTCCAAAGACAGCCTTCGCTATCAACCGTCATTCCATCGGGGTATCCATCTTTGCCTGATAGCTGAACAAAAACTTCCGGTTCAGTGATCATCCCGTCTTTGGGGTTATAGCTTGCGGTCATGATTCTTTGTGATGGCGAGTCCGCAAAATAAATCCTGTCACCTTCGGGACTGAAAGCCGGGCCATTAAACACGATAAACTTTTGTTCCAACGGCGTAATGTGACCAGATTGGTACCGCCAGCATCCTGCAACTGGATCACTCTCTTTAAGGTGTTTCGCGCCAAAGACAAAGTTTCCCGATCTGTCGGCTTTCCCATCGTTCATCAGGCAGTCAGCACCGCTTAATTCAGATGCTATTGCTGTGACAAGACTTTGTTCAGGTTCAATATGGAAAAGCCCCTGACCCAGAGCAGCGACCAGTCCGCCGTCATGCCACAGGGCAATGGACCCGGCGGGGGCAGGAAGATCTATCGATGAATAGTCTGACCCATCCTCTTTTTGTCGATAGAGTTTGCAGTTCTCGATATCAACCCAATAAAGGAATTTGGTACGATAGTCCCAAAGAGGGGACTCACCCAACAGGGCAGGTCCCTCCCATATTTTTCTTGGTAAAACCTTTTGGGGTGTCATGTTTACTGTCATGTCCAGGCTTTGTTTTAGATACGAAGTTCGGTTTTGGGGTCAAAGAGACTGGCTTTGCCCATATCGACCATAAACGCCATTGTTTCCCCCGGTGCTGTGGTATTGTAGGGGTTAACACGTGCGATAACTTCGCGTCCGCCGAGTTCGATATAGGTTAGCGTATCTGCACCCGTAGGTTCCAATACTTCCACCTGACAGTCAAATGCCTGTAACCCTTTGTTCAAAGATATTTCTGCATCTGAGCGATGGGTTAGCGTTTCCGGCCTGATCCCGAGAACGACATCACGCCCCACCCAGTCGCCGATGTCCTGTCGATCATCAGGCAGGGCGAGGAAAACAGAACTTCTGTTCCCATTGGCTGTTCGTTCTATCGAAACACCGAGCTTGCCATCTTCACTGACGACGGCAGCCGGAACGAAGTTCATCGGCGGTGAGCCAACGAAGCCTGCGACGTACATATTTGCCGGTTTTTCGTAAACTTCCTGTGGGCTTGCAAACTGTTGTACTTCGCCAGCGCGCAGAATGGCGATGCGGCTGGCAAGGGTCATGGCCTCAATCTGGTCATGGGTCACATAGACCATGGTTGTGCCGAGACGCTGGTGCAACTTCTTGATTTCTGTGCGCATTTCCACGCGAAGTTTGGCGTCCAGGTTTGACAGTGGTTCGTCGAACAGGAATATTTCAGGGTCACGTACAAGGGCGCGCCCCATAGCAACCCGCTGTCGCTGTCCACCGGAAAGCTGTGCTGGTTTCCGGTCACTCAGATGGTCGATTTGCAACATGCGCGCGGCTTCCTCAACCCGCTTTTCGCGTTCTTCTTTGGTGACTTTGCGCATTTCCAGACCAAAGCCGATGTTTCGGGCAACGGACATGTTGGGATAAAGCGCATAGCTTTGGAAAACCATCGCGATGTCACGGTCTTTAGGATGCACATCGTTTACGACATTTTGATCAATCAGGATCTCACCATCTGTAATGGTGTCCAACCCTGCGATCATATTTAGCAGTGTTGATTTTCCACAACCGGATGGGCCGAGAAGCACCAGAAATTCACCATCTTCAAGATCAAGGTCAATACCCTTTAGAACCTCGATAGCGCCATATGATTTTTTGACATTTTGAATGGATAGGGATGCCATGAGTATTTTTCTCCTTACCCTTTAACTGAGCCAGCGGTTAGACCGCGTACGAAGTAACGACCTGCCAAGACATATACGACGAGTGTTGGTGCTGCTGTGATCAGTGCAGCGGCCATGTCCACATTGTATCGTTTGACGCCAGTTGTTGTGTTTACAAGGTTGTTGAGTGCGACAGTTACGGGTTGTCCGCCACCTGTGGTGAAGGATGCGCCAAACAGGAAATCATTCCAGATTTGGGTGAACTGCCAGATAATGGTGACGACGATGATCGGTGGTGATAATGGCAACATGATGCGCCAGAAAATCATAAAGAAACCTGCCCCATCAATTGTTGCGGCTTTGATCAGATCGTCTGGAATATTGACGTAGTAATTTCTGAAAAAAAGTACGGTGAAGGGGAGGCCATAGACTATATGGACCAAAACCAATCCCGGTACTGTATTGGCAATTCTTAGATAGCCCAAAGACTGTGCCATGGGGAGCAAGACCACCTGAAAGGGGATAAAACAGCCAAACAGGATCATTGCAAAAATCAGGTTTGCTCCCTTGAACTTGAACTTGGTGAGTGCGTAGCCCGTCAAGGCCCCCAGAAGGGTCGAGATCAAGACCGCGGGTATGGTCATGGCCACAGAGTTCCAGAAGTAGGGCTTGAGGCCGGTGCAACTGACGCCGATACAGGCTTCATTCCAGGCATAACCCCAGGCATCAAAATTTATCTCTGTTGGCAAGGACAGCAAGGTGCCGTTACGGATCTCGTCGAGATCTTTCAATGAGGTCGAAAGAACAACAATCAGCGGCAGAATATAATAGGCTGCAAAAATCAATAGCAGGGTATAGAGACCAAACCTTGCGGCAGATTGCCATGGGCTTTGTCCACCCGGGAGTGCAGAAAGATCAGCCATTTTTCTTCTCCCTTAGTTCGGAATAGAGATAAGGGATAACAATGGCCATCACCGTTGCCAGCATCATCATGGCTGATGCTGCACCAAGCCCGATCTGGTTACGTCGGAACGTCATTTCATACATAAAGTTGGCTGGCATGATGGTACTATATCCGGGACCGCCGCCCGTCAGCGCGACAACAAGGTCAAAGCTTTTTACTGCCATGTGTGTGAGGATAAAAAAGCAGCTCAGGAATACCGGGCGTAAAGTCGGCAAAATAATGACCAGATAAATGCGTGATAGCGAAGCTCCATCCAGATAGGCAGCTTTGATTATTTCGCTATCAACGCCCCGTAACGCGGCAAGGAAGAGTGCCATGACAAAGCCGGATGACTGCCAGACAGCTGCAATGACAAGGGTGTAAACGGCCATTTCGCTGTTGATTAGCCAGTCAAAAGAGAAACTTTCCCATCCCCACGACTGAACCAGTTTCTGAATACCAAGACCGGGGTTCAATATCCATTTCCAGGCGGTACCCGTGATGATAAAGGAAATTGCCATGGGATAGAGGTAAACAGTTCGCAGGGCACCTTCGGCACGGACTTTTTGGTCCAGTGCAATGGCCAGCAAACACCCGAGAACAATGGCGATGACGATAAACAAGCTGCCAAAAACAAGCAGGTTCTCCATCGCAACATTCCAGGGCGTCATTTTCCAGAGGCGGATGTACTGGTAAAATCCTTCGAATGAATAGGTCGGCAGCATCTTGGACTTTGTGAAAGATACATATCCCGTCCAGGCAATAAAGCCATAAACAAAGAAAATGATCAGACCAAACGTCGGGGCCACAACCAATTTAGCTACATTCCGGCGGAACCAATCACTGAGTGGTTTGGGGGCTGGTATGGATTTTTGAGTCATGAGGCTCATCATTTATTCGGGAGCATAGGACAAGCGAAATCAAATAAGTGACGTTGCTTAATTTAATCAATGCTCTATTTCAATTGGACAAAGCTTATCCCGTTGCTGGTATCGCAGACTATTGCTCAACAAAAAGAGGATGGCTTTGAATCATACTTGTGTTCAGCATGCTTGCATAAAACATGAAAGAGGACGGTGTATCCATAGGGATGGCCAGATAAATACACCGTCCTTTTGGATGTTATTCAGCCAGTTCAACTGCCTCGGCAAGGCGCTCAACCGCAACATCTGATGTCATGTCAGAATTGAAATGTTCTGTAACCACATCCAGAATTGCGCCACGAACTGCGCCCGCTGCTGCGATTTCATGGGCCATAGAACCAACCAGCGCACCGCTTTCGGATGCAGATTGTAGATCGACCATGGACTTCACAGCGCACTCGTCAAACTTTTCTGTGGATACACCCATTCTTGCCGGAATTGAGCCTTTATAGAGGTTAAAGGTTTCCTGAAACTTTTCGCCCAGGATCAAACGTGCAAGTAACTGTTGCCCTGCTTTGTCATCGTCGCTTGTGACATTGAACATGGCAAAGCTGTCAGAGTTGAGAATGTATCCGCCTTTGGATGGTGTGGGGACACAGAGGAAGTCTTTGCCCGGCACTTTACCAGCAGCGAGGAATTCGCCCTTTGCCCAGTCACCCATGATCTGCATGGCGGCTTCGCCGCGCATGACCATGCTTGTTGCCAGGTTCCAGTCGCGCCCGGAAAAGTCAGCATCGACATAACCGCGCATTTTACGCATCTGATCAAAGACTTTTTTCATGGTGTCAGACTTGAGCGTCGCGGGGTCTTTTTCCACAAAGGCTTTGTTGAAAAACTCAGCGCCACCCATTCCCAGTACGACAGTTTCAAATACAGTGCCGTCCTGCCATGGCTGACCACCATGAGCCAGTGGTGTAATGCCGGCGGCCTGAAGTTTGTCTGCCAGTACGTTGAATTCTTCCCAGGTACGAGGAGGTTCGCCACCGACTTTGGCAAGTGATTCCGGGTTTGCCCAAATCCAGTCAACGCGGTGAATATTCACAGGAACAGCAACATATTTGCCGTCGTGTTTTACGATATCCTGTAACAGGGGCGGCAGAACGTTATCCCAACCTTCTTCTTCGCCTAGTTTGGTCAAGTCGCCCAAAGCATCCGCTTCGGCCCATTCCTGGATACTCAAGCCTTTAATTTGAACGGCAGCAGGCGGATTACCGGAAAGAACGCGCGAGCGAAGGACTGCTGCCTGTGCATCACCGCCGCCGCCGGCAACTGGTGCATCAACCCATTTCCCGCCATTTGCTTCAAAGTCTTCTTTTAGTGCTTTAACTGCTTTCGCTTCACTGCCTGATGTCCAGTAGTGCAGAACTTCTGCTGTTGGTTCTGCCTGTGCCGAGATAGCGCCCAGTGCGATAGAGCTTACCAGTGCTGTCGTAAGTGCGAGTTTTTGAGTAAAAGATTTCATTCCCATTTTCCTCCCCGTGTGAAATGGACCACCCTTGTGGAGTGTGCCAAATCTGATTGTGGTCAAAAGTAATGTTGATCCAAAGTAATGTTGATCCAAACTAATGTTGATCCAAAGTAATGTTGACAAAGAACCAGTGAGCATCCCATAGATTATAGTTAGCAGTTCAGAAAACTCGGGTTCCGATAGCCCTAGTAAAAACCTATCGTGTGTAACTTGCGACTATTTTAAGGTAACAGAAGATTGCAGATCATTCGCTTCGTTACAAACCGTTACAATAGGGGCGCAAAGTATTTTGTTTTTAAGGGCTTATTGCGTTTGCGAAAAAAAGACAGGTGAGTGAATGGAAAAGGCCAAACATCTACTGATTGTCGATGATGATGAAGAGATAAGAGATCTGTTAACCGGGTTTCTCACTCAGCGTGGCTTCAGAGTCTCTGAGGCCGGGTCGGGTGATGAGATGCGACGGGAATTGAATAAGTGGTCCATCGATTTGATCATTCTTGATATCATGCTACCCGGCGAAGATGGTCTAAGCCTCTGTCGTTCCGTTCGCGAAAAATCGGACGTCCCTATCATTATGCTCACGGCTGTCACTGGGGATGCCGACCGCATTGTTGGGTTGGAAGTCGGGGCGGATGACTATTTGGAAAAACCCTTTAACCCCCGAGAGCTTTTGGCCCGGATGAAAGCAATTTTCCGCCGCGTGTCGGGGGCAGGATCAGATGATAATGCTGATGATCTCGCGGTTACTGCTAATCGGACGTTCAGGTTTTCAGGCTGGCAGGTGCACGAGGGAAAACGTGAGATACGTTCGCCTGACAAGTTTGTTGTTCATCTGTCATCTGGCGAATTTGCGCTTCTTATTGCCTTTTTAGAACAACCGCAAAAGGTTTTAACTCGCGATGATTTGATTAATGCGACCAGAGGCGTCGAGGCGATTGCTTTTGACCGAAGCATTGATATTCAGGTCAGCCGTTTGCGTAAAAAGCTCGAAAGTGATGCTGACAGGCCAAAGCTGATCAAAACTGTGCGGGGGCAGGGATATATTTTCGCTGAAAAGGTTACCGTTAACACCGTTTCGCCAGTTTTAAGCCGGTCGTAATCGCTGATATGTTCGTGCGCATTTTTGAAAAATATCTTCCGTCAAGAATACGTCCCAGAATACTTCTGTTTGGCTTCTTGTGTGGTTTTCTTGCCGCCAGTTTTGCCTCTGTCGGGGTTGGGGCGATCATTAATCGCAGAGCCGAAATTGCTGAAACGACATGGATCGGACCTGTTATTGCCCGTGTATACGAAGATATCTCCCGTATGCCGCTGGAACGCAGGCTTTTATCGGTTGAAAATTTTAATCGCGCGGATGCTGTTCAATTTACTTTGATTAAAGAAGATGAACTCGATGAGGCCCAATCGCTGGAAAACTACTTTCTGCTTAACACCAATTCACAGTATGGACCAAACCCCCGTATTTATCTTGATCTTCTGGACCGTATTCCCCGCCAGAAAATTCTGAAATCCGATTATCCCCCCGAAGATTTAACAGCTAAGTTGACCTTTCTTGTTTCTGCTATTGCACGACACGACAGCAGAGCAAGGCTTGTGATTGCCTTTAGCAATGGCGAGAGGTTGGTTGTTTCAAGCCCTAAATACTGGAAAGCGCGTATTACTGAAATCCAGTGGCTATTGATTTGCTTGGCTGGGATGGCTTTTTCCGGCGTATTTTATGCCGTGGGAACCCGGGCATTGCTTCGGCCATTCAAGATATTAAGCGAGAGCAGTGATGATCTGGATGGTGTGCGTGTTACTGCCCTTTGGTCTGACGAGGCAAAAGGTATTGCGCACAGTCTTTCTGCAGAACAGAAGGAAAAAGCCGAAGTTCTGGACGAGAGAACGCGTATGCTAACGGCAATTTCTCATGATTTGAGAACCCCTGCTACAAGATTGCGATTGCGTGCGGAATACATTGAGGACGACAACCTGCGAAACAAAATTTTGGCGGACCTGGACCTTATGCTTGGTATGACAAGGGATGCCATTGATTTCCTCAAAGGGGGGCTGGAAAGAGAAGACGAAGAATACTTTGAAATCGTATCGCTGGTTCAAAGCATATGTGATGATTTTTCTGATGTTGGCATGCCGGTTACCTTTATGCCGATACAGTATCCAACGTTAAGAACACAGGGAACCGTCTTTAGCTCTCATCAAAAATCAGTGCCTTTGGATGGTATGCTCAAGGGAAATATGAAGGGTCGCCCAAAGGCTTTGCAGCGCGCCATTACCAACCTTGTCGCCAATGCGGTTAAATACGGGTTTCAGGCAAAGGTCAGTCTAACCATCGAACCCGGACGTGTGTTAATCGAAGTTATGGATAAAGGACCCGGTATTCCAGAAGATGAGATGGAAAATGTCCTCAAGCCTTTCTATCGTCTTGAAAAATCCCGAAACAGAGAGACTGGCGGTAGTGGCCTTGGGTTGAGTATTGTCAATAGCGTCATTCAGGCCCATCAGGGACAGTTTGATTTGATCAATCTGCCTGTTCAGGGATTAAATGCGACGGTTGAAATCCCTCGTTCGATTGAGGTGTTGTAATTTCAATGTACTGTATTTCTTGAATTCTATTATTAAAGACCCTCCTTATTTCTAGTTGATCTAAGTTAGGAGTGCGTCGCATTATCTTTTGTTCTTGTTATGTTATAACGTAATGTGTATGTTGCGCGTTTGAAGACTCGAATTGATGTTTTCACAGACTCTCTTCATTGCTCATAGGCTTTCAAGTTATGAAAAAAAGATCATTACGGGCTGCATTGGCGTCCGGACTTATTGCGTTCACCGCGGGGGTGGTTGGTCCTGCCTCTATTCAATTTGCGTATTCTCAGGAAAAAGTAAAAACAGAAAAAGTACTGACGATTGCTGTGCCTTTTGGTCCCAAAAGTTCTGTTCCAGATCCAAGAGCACGTCAAAATGGCTGGTTGAGCAACAGGGCGGGCGTGTCTGAAACGTTGGTTGGTCTGGATTACCAGATGAAAATGTTTCCGCGTCTTGCAGAGAGCTACCGTAATGTTAGCCCAACACAATGGGAGTTTACATTACGGGAAAATGTTAAATTCCATGATGGCAGCGACTTAACCGCACAACAGGTTAAGGATTCATTTCTGAAGTTGAATGATAAAGATCATTCTGCGTATAATCCTCGTTTAATTAAGTTGCTGAATATAAAAGAGATTTCTGTTAAAGACGACCGAACGCTGGTTTTTGAAACCAACGAACCTAATTCAGCCTTTATCTGGTCTTTGACCGAACCAACAGCATCGGTGATTAAAGAAGGCACAGATAAGCTTCCTATCATTGGTACAGGCCCCTTTGTTTTTGTGTCGGCTGAAGCAGAGAAAAACTATCACACCAAGGCGTTTGCCGATTATTGGGGCGGTAAGCCAAAACTTGACGGTATCGTAATGGATGCGATTTCTGATGCATCTGTTGCCGCACTTGCCCTGAAAGCTGGTGATGTGGATCTTGTTACCAATTATTCCGAACCAGATTTCGCAGCGTTGGAAAAAAGCAATCAAGGCCAACGTTTCGAAGGGGCAACAACACGATTGTTTTTCTATCAGGCCAGGACCGCAGACGGCCCCCTAGCCAATAAAGAGCTAAGGCAGGCTATCTCTTTGGGTTTGGATCGCGATTTGATCGTTGAGGCTGCTTTGGCTGGTGTAGGCGGTGACCCCGCTCATTCGATTTTTCCTGTGACAATGGAATCCTGGGTGAACCAAGCTTTGGAAGCATCTTATGATAGAGACAAAGCCCTTGAAATTCTGGATAACGCAGGATTGAAAGATACCAATGACGATGGTATTCGCGAAATTGATGGTGAAAACATCGTTCTGAAATTGCGTTCCTACGAGGGGCGACCAGCCCTTAAACCAACCCTTGAGGTGACACAGGCACTTCTAAGCAAGCTGGGCCTGAAAGTTGAAATTTCCATGGGGGAATACCAGGCAAATAATGACGCGCTAAAGTTGGGTGAAATTCATATGCACCTTCAGGCATGGGGAACTGCACCACAGGGTGACCCAGACTATTTCCCATCAACCTTGTTGGATTCCGAAGCCGGGTACAACTTTTCAGGTTATAATAACCCAAAACTTGATGCCTTGTTGGAAAAGGGGCGTGGTGAGTTTGATCCTGTAAAGCGCAAGGTTATCTATGATGAGATTCAGGAAATCATTGCCGAGGATCTTCCCCTGATCCCTGTGTTCCACAAAACGCAGGTTTCTGTCGGAAATGGCAAGGTCAAGGGATATAGAATTCACCCTGCCGAGACCTATCTGGCTTCTCCGGAGCTGGACATTGAAGGGTAAAAAGACGTCCCCTCTTGTTGAGTTATCAGGCCTGACCGTCACCTATGGCGGTCAGGTTTTGATCGACAGTATTGATCTGGATGTAATCGCAGGTGAAACCCTTGCCATTGTTGGGGAATCTGGCGCGGGGAAAACCACTCTGCTGAGGAGCTTGTTGGGGGTTACAAACTCTGATTTTGATGTCTCGGGTTGTCTTGTGTTTGAAGGCCAGCAACAGGATCTTTCATGTTATGAGGCGGATGGGTCTTTGGTTAAAAGTTCCATTGCCTATGTCCCTCAAAATCCCAGTGTCGGTTTGGACCCACTCAAACGTTTGAAATGGCAATGGGGACAAGCAAAAAGAGGGGCAAAAGCCTTAAAAGGATTTTTGTCTCATAAAGAACAAGGGGCAGAGGAGGAAAAAGCCTTTGCCGACAACATATTATCCCAGCTAAAGCTAAAGGCCTTTGATAACAAATATCCCCATCAATGGAGCCGGGGGATGCAGCAACGGCTTCTGTTGGCTTTTGCTCTGATCGCAAAGCCAAAAATCATTATACTGGATGAGCCGACCTCTGCGCTGGATCCAATAGTTGCGGCAAAGGCCCTGGTCGAAGTAACAAGGGTGGCTAAAGAGAATAATATCTCTGTACTGATGGTGACCCATGACTTGGCATTGGCAACTCAGTTTGCTGATCGTGTTGCCGTATTATCCAAGGGAAAGTTAATAGAGGTGGGAACGACGGATGAAATCCTGACCTCGCCTTCACATCCCTATACGTTAAATTTGGTTAAGCATCGTCATTGGGGGCATGCCTATGCTTGAAGTAAATAACTTGTCGCTACAGATGCAAAATCAAAATCTTCTTGAGGATATCAATTTTACCCTCAATCGCGGAGAAACGCTTTGTATCATAGGCGAAAGTGGATCGGGTAAAACCACATTGTTGCGATCTCTTCTGGGGTTGATGCCTCTGTCTCTGGGAAGTGTTCGCCTCAATGGACAGGTTTATCAAAGTCCAGAAAAGACACAAACTGGTTTGCCGTCAACCCAGATGGTTATGCAGGATCCGATAGCCGCCTTAAATCCACGCCAGAAAATTAAGCTATCTATTGCTGAAAGTCTTTATAGGTCGTCTCTAAAGGCATCAGAGCTGGATCAAGCTATCAAGCAAGCCTTGAAAGATGTGGAATTACCCGAAGAGATCGAAAACAGATACCCGTCACAGATATCGCTGGGACAAGCCCAACGTGTTTGTATCGCCAGAGCGATTGTTGCCAAGCCCGATATCCTGTTTTTTGATGAACCGCTCAGCGCGTTGGATGCCATTATTCAAAAACAGATAGCTCATCTTTTGGATAGATTAAAAAAACAAAATGAATTGAGCTATATTTTTATTACCCATGATTTGGGGTTTGCACGACATTATGCAGATAAAATCTTGCTCCTTAATCACGGAAAAGTCGAAGAATACCAAGATGTAAGTCTGTTTTTCAAAGGGCCTGAAAGTGCGTATGGGCAAGAACTTTTGAAAGCGGCTTATATTTTGGGATCATTACCGCAAAAGAAAACCAAAGAAAATCGGGCGGCATGACGATGACGAATTTTATGCGTGTTGCTATGATTAAGTTTGCCAGCTTGCTTGTCGTTCTTTTTTGCGTCTCGTTTTTGACATTCCTGCTGTATTACTATGCCCCGGGCGACAAAGCGCTGGCCATTGCAAATGCCCGTTATATTGGTGAGGGAAGTGCCTCTGTCGAGTTGGTTGAGCAGATAAGGCAAGAGACAGGCATCGACCGTCCATTGTTGGTACAATTCTATCTCTGGCTTCAAGCTATTGTTCAACTGGACTTTGGTATTTCTCTCGTTTCCCAGGAACCTGTTAGTGAAATTTTTGTCAGCCAACTGGGCGAAACACTCGAATTGGCGTTCTCAGCTTTGCTTGTTGGTATGTCCCTTGCTATTCCGCTCGCGTTGATATCCGTTTGGAAGCCCAAAAGCTTTGTTGATCGTTTTGCTGTTGCGTTGTCGTCTGTTGGCGCTGCAATTCCGTCCTATTGGCTGGGCCTGATTTTTATATTGATATTTGCTGCGCAACTTCAATTGTTACCTGCTTATGGTACAGGAAGTCTGGAGCATCTTATTTTGCCTGCTGCAACCCTTGGGTTGTGGGTGTTGGCATCACAAACTCGTTTGATCCGATCTTTTTTGCTAGAGGCAAGTACGGCACCGTTTCTCAAGGGGTTGAGAATAAGAGGGGTTGGATCAAAAGAACTGTTCTGCCGTCATATCGTGCGGCATGCCTTTGTTCCCTTTATAACCATGTTGGGGCTTGAGCTGGCTTTTCTGTTAGAAGGGGCGGTAATTGTTGAGGTGGTCTTTGCCCGTGGTGGCATCGGGTCGTTATTGGTGCATTCGGTAATGAGTAGGGACTTCCCGATTATTCAGTGCGTTGTTCTTTTTTCTGCTGTGACCTATGTCACGATAAATAGTGCTGTTGAAATTTTCCAATGGGTTATGAACCCCGTTTCCAGACAAGGGTAATTACTGGTTGTGGATAATCACTGGTAATGGAACTTTCAGGCAAAGACAATTATTTGAGCTACTTTATGAACACTTCCTTATTTAACCATTTGCCCTTTTTCAAAGGCATTCTTTCGTTTTCATTTCAAACAAGGATTGTTTTGAAAAAGCACTATTTGATCTTTTGTTCGCTGGCTCTTTTAACCGCGGTCATTCTATTGGGTTTTATTTTCACGCCCTATGATCCCGTTGAAACAGATTTTCTAAACCGTCTTAGCCCACCGAGCTGGCAAAATTGGTTTGGAACCGATCAAATGGGACGTGATATTGCGACCCGTATTCTTTACGGTGCCGGGTGGTCTGTGGGGTTGGCATTGATTGTCTCAACCACAGGGGCAGTTATCGGCACGATTGTTGGATTGCTTGCTGGGTCTCTGGGGCGATTTGTCGATGGGTTTTGCATGCGGGTAACGGACAGTTTTTTTGCTTTCCCCGAATTAATTGCTGCCATTGTGGTTACGGGTGTTTTGGGGCCTAATACTGTAAACATGGTGATTGCCTTAATCCTTGTAAGCTGGATGCGTTTCGCGCGCTTGGTTCGGGCACTTACAGATGATGTAAAACAACGGGACTATGTTCTTCAGGCAAAGTTAAACAGAATTCCATATCTTCTGATTTTAACAAGACACTATATTCCAAACATTGTATTGAGTATTATTGTTGTCTGGACCAGTTCTTGGTCCAGAACAATCCTGTCTATATCCGGTTTGAGCTTTCTTGGGTTTGGGGTGCAACCTCCCCAAGCGGAATGGGGGGCCATGCTTTTGGACGGGAAACCCTACATGTTGACGGCACCCCATGTCATGATCTTTCCCGGGGTTGCTGTTTTAATCACTGTTTTAGTTCTTAATCTTATGGGGGATCACTTGCGTGATTACCTTCAATCCTTGGAAAAATAGCCTAACTTTTTAAATTATCTGACTTTTAAGACAGATAAACCGGGCTTTGGAAAGTAAAATGAGTTCTGATTTCAAAGGCATTTCATTACGAATTGGTGCCACAATATTTTTTACGATTATGGTTCTTTTTATCAAAATGTTGGCAACAGATTTCCCTGTTGGACAAACAGTTTTTTATCGAAGTGCCTTTGCGTTGATCCCTTTGGTTGTTTTCCTCTTTTTAACGGGTGATTTTCCATCCGGTTTGAAAACCAAACGTCCGGGGGGCCATGTTGCACGATGTCTTTTTGGCTGTATTGCAATGTTTGCTTCATTTGCGTCGTTGAAATATCTGCCAATTGCTGATGCCACGATCATTGGATACCTGGCACCTATTCTGACGGTTCTCTTGGCGAGACTGATCCTGGGAGAGGCTGTTTCCGGGGTACGCTGGATCGGTGTTGTTTTTGGTTTCGCGGGCATGTTGGTGCTGATTTTGCCGCAACTAAATGGTTTTGATGTTGATCAGGGATATTTGATCGGTGTCGGTCTGGGTTTTGCCATGGCTGGATTTACGGCGATTGCCAAAATTCAAATCCGCAGTCTGGCTTTGACCGAAAATGCTGGGGCCATTGCTTTGTATTTTGCTTTGACCTGCACACTTGCCGGATTGGCAACTCTGCCCTTTGGATGGCCAACCCCCGATAACACACAGCTAATGTTGTTAATTGGTTCCGGGCTTGCTGGCGGGATTGCACATATTATGATGACCCTGAGCTATCAATTCAGTGAAGCATCAAAACTGGCGACGTTTGAATATCTATCGCTGATATTTGCTGTTTTCTCTGATTTCTTTTTCTTCAATATTATACCGGGGTACAATTTTTATATCGCCGGTTGTTTTATCCTGTTTGCAACTGTTTTTGTTGCGCTCAAGGATAAGAAAAAGGATTTAAAGACCACTTGAATTGAATATCTGATTAATAAACAAACAGCCCCGATTAAAATTAATCGGGGCTGTTTGTTTAGGGAGGAATAAAGGAATTCTATTCAGCAGCTTTTGGGGCTAGTTCTGGTGAACTAAAAGGCGAGCTTTCTTGTATATCCCGGGTAAACATCCGTGGTAATTCCTCGGGGGGGCTGGTTTCTTCCGGGATAAGAAGAATACCGTGGCGCTGAAGGAACAGCCCGATCTTTTCCTGACCAAAAGCAACGGCCAAGGGGGCACCCAAAATAAGGCCGGTCAAGATTGGCGCCAGCCAAAGCAGAAGTTCCGGTGCTTGATTTAGATAAACAAAACCAAGCACAGCAGCGGCGAGTAAATGCGCTCTATGCTGTTTAAAGGCTTCTTTCCATGGAATATTGCGTCCACTTCGGCTTTGCGCGTTCCACTGAACAGTCTTACCCACAAGTAATGCAGATATAATTCGAACATGGAATATCATAATGACGGGCGCTGAAACGGCAGAGAAAAGCATTTCCAGAATACTACTCAAAGTGAGTTTTATAAAACCACCATATGCAGATGCTTCCCGGTAAGCGAGCAGAAGTGCCAATATTTTGGGCATGAACAGCATACCCATTACGATGATAAACAAGGTCAGGGGGGATGCTGTATAAGGCGTTAGCATTGACCATTCATAGGGCAGGGGAATAACCGGACTGATCGGCATGGTGCGCTCTGTCACCAGAAAGGCACTCATCAACAACAGCATCATCCACAGATAAGAGGACCCGTAGCTCATGGCGCCCATTAGCATGTGAATACGGCTGACCTTTTTCAGTCCCTTTTCCGATACCAGGCGCATGTGCTGGAAATTGCCCTGACACCAACGTTGATCCCTTATGATGTGGTCAAGAATGTTCGTTGGTACCTGTTCGTAGCTTCCTTTGCCTTCTGGATAGATCCAGACGTCCAGTCCTGCGCGGCGTAAAAAGGCTGCTTCGACAAAATCATGGCTTAGAATTTCGCCTGATAAGGGGCCTTTGCCTGAAAGGATGGGAAGTTCACAGTGTTCAATAAAAGGCGCAATCCGCAGGATCGCATTGTGCCCCCAATAGTTACCATCATTCATGGTCCAATAACTAAGGCCCGTTGTGAAGAGCTCACCTGTCAATCGGATGTTGAACTGTGTCAGGCGGCCAAACAGGGTCTTTTGCCCCATGGCACGGGGGAGGACCTGTATCAATCCGGCGTTGGGATTATTATCCATCATTCGGGTCATGTTCAGGATTGTTTCACCTGACATGATGCTGTCTGCATCCAACACAATCATATAGTCGAAAGATGTTCCCCAACGATCACAAAAATCCTTGATGTTGCCAACTTTGCGATGTGTGTTTTTTTCCCGACGGCGATAATGGAATTTTCCCTGCAAGGCATAGCGGTGCAGTAATTCCTGGGCCAGTGTTTCTTCCTGTGCAGCAATGGAAAGATCTGTGGTGTCGCTTAAAAGGAAGAATTCAAACGAATTACCATGCCCGGTTGCCAGAACAGACCTCAATGTCTGTTCCATCCCCAGAAAAACCAGCTCAGGGTCTTCGTTGTAGGCTGGCATGACCACAGCAACTTTGCCGTTTGGCATCGCAGATGGGTCCAGATTTTGGCCAAGGGGTGAAACGGTTTTTGCAGCACTCTTGTTACTAAGGGCACAAATAACAAAACCGATAATGGAGGTCCAGAATGACTGGCTAATCCAAAGAAAGGCGATTGTCGAAAGAAGAACATAGATGCCTTCGAGCAAACTCAAACCGTTTTCAAACAGGTTAAGAGCCAGGTTTGTGCTAAGTGCACCGACAGTCAGGCTGAGCAACAAGAGAAGCAGAGATCTGCGACGATGCTTGGTTTTCGCGACGTCAATCTTGCATGAATTGTTGGGTTTATGGCTCATTCAGTTTATCCAGCCCTAGGCATATTTGGTTGTATAGAGATAAGTCCAGGTTTCAGTCAGGGCGCGATCACCCATTTTCAGATACCCGCGTAAATCACAAGGTTGATCGTTTTCCGGTTCCAAATTGAACTGGACACGCCACAGCTTGTTTTCTGTATTCTTAAACGCTTTTACGTCGTATATTTTTCCAACCTGACAATTGAATACAGCTTCAATAGGGCTATCAGCTGGAAGTTTGCTTAGTTCATCACTTTCGAACTCCACGGCAAAAAAGCGTGCTTCGGCACTGTGACCATAGGCAAACCCTGCTCGGTTAGCGGGACCTTCACGGGTACTCATGGACTTTCCAGCCGGGGGCCACTGTGTTGATTCCAGATAACTGGTCAATCGATAGCTGTATTCTAACGAGCTTCCTGCTTTCATTTGTTTATCAGAAACCCAATAGGCGACTATGTTGTCTGTTGTTTCCAGATCTGATGGGATTTCAACCAGTTCTACATGGCCATGCCCCCAATTCTGCTTGGGTTCAATCCAGATACTCGGGCGTTTTTGATATCGCGATTCCAGATCCCCGTAATGATTAAAATCCCTATCACGTTGGGAAAGGCCAAAACCATTCGTATTTTCACCTACGAAAGCAGAAATCGTTACGTTCTTGCGTCGGGCCAAAGGTCGCCAGATCCATTCATCAGCAGATGTACAGACCATAAGCCCATCGGAATCGTGTACTTCGGGTCTATAGTCATCCAGACCTTTGGTGTTCTCACCAAAAAGGAACATGCTTGTTAAGGGTGCCAGGCCAAGTTTGTTGATATCCTTTCGGGCAAAGAGTGAAACATCAACATCAACAACAGTGTCTTTACCCGGCTGTATCGTAAAACGATAGGCACCCGTGACACTTGGGCTGTCCAACAATGCCATGATAACGAGGTTCTTCTCGTCAGAGTCTTTTTCCGGCTTTTCTATCCAGAACTCTTTGAAAAGCGGGAATTCTTCCCCTGTGGGTTCTGCGGTATCAATCGCCAGTCCACGGATCGACAGGCCGTATTGTTGTCCTTGTCCCAACACGCGAAAATAGTTGGACCCCAGAAACGAGATCAGCTCGTCATAGTATTCGCTGTTGAGTTGGTGATGTACCCTGAAACCGGCAAAATGCAGGTCTTCCATATCGGATGGGGCAGGTTGCTTGCCTTCGTACCAGAACATGCCCGGCTGGATCGTTTGGTCCTTTTCCCTACCGTTTTCCTGCAGGTTGATATCAACCGTATCGTGGAACCATGGGCCGCCGGGGTGAAAAAACTGTAGCTGATAAGGCCCACCGTCATTCCAAAGCGGCTTGTTTGGGTTGTAGTATATCTTGGAAAATTCTTCGACGGACATGCTTTTCCAAAAGTCACTTATGGTACTTTCGGGCTTGCTATAGGCCGTTTTTGATAAAATCTGTGCTTTTTGTATGACATCGTCATAACGCGTAACCTCAGTACCAACATTATTATTGGCAAAAGGGCTCGAAATCACGCCGGGAATTAACCCGGTGGTCGAGAGTGCTATGGAAGAGAGAAGAAATTTTCTACGGTTCATTGTGCAATGATTCAAGTTCAAATTAATACAGAGGAAGTCGCTGAAATGTAATGGTTTTTCAAGGGGTATTTCTGTGTCATTGCATTTTTTTTACCTTATTATGATGTCTATCTCTCCATAACAGATTGGTTTGTTGTAAGCTTTCCCATAGTCAAGGGATATACAATCCTCATCACAAGTTCGCGAACAGGGTTTACTGTACCTGTGGTTGATCAGGTATCATTTTCACTATAGAGAGCTCTTTTCCGAATAATGAATCGGTCGTACTGAAAGAGTGCCTGATCAAGAGTGCTGGATAAAAAGCATGAACAAAGTGAATGAACATAAGTTGAGCCCAAACAATAAGTTAAGACCTGAGACGCAAGCTATCGAGCATGCAGCCCAAGTTATTGGTGCTGTAAAAAAAGAACGAGATCCTCGGCTGGATTTTTTCCGGGGCGTTGCGATGCTGATTATCTTTGTCGCGCATGTGCCCGGTAACTTTTGGGCAAAGTTTATTCCTGCACGTTTTGGCCCCAGCGATGCAGCTGAAATGTTTGTTTTCTGTTCCGGATTTGCCGCGGCAATTGCTTTTGGTGGTACATTCCGCAGGTCCGGATTTTTTATGGGGACGATGCGCATTGTCATTCGCTGTGTACAGCTTTATGTGGCGCATCTTGGTCTGTTCTTTGTTCTGGCAACGGTTTGTGCCATTGCGACGGCTTATTTTGTTGATTTCAACTATATTGGAAAATTGAATCTAACCTATTTTTTCAATAACACGTCTGAAGCTCTTGGGGCCTTGTTTACCCTGACTTATGTGCCGAACTTTTTTGATATCATGCCCATGTATATCGGGGTTCTGGCACTGGTGCCTGTGGTTATCCTCCTTGCCCGTGTACATCCTTATCTGGTTCCTGCCTTTTCGATTGCTCTATATGCAGCAAGTTGGCAGTGGCAACTGGAATTCCCGGCTGAACCCTTTTCTGATCGCCCGTGGTTCTTTAACCCACTAACCTGGCAGTTACTGTTCTTCACAGGCTTTGCCATCTCTGCGGGTTGGATTAAGGCACCACCCCCAAACAAGTGGCTGCTTATTGCCTGTATCATTTTTGTACTTGCCCTTGTGCCGATCAGTAACTGGCCGATCATGCGCGCAATTCCTGAACTGAAAGATATCCGCGCCGAACTTATTCTTGGTTTCAAGAAAACCAATTTTGGCCTGCTACGGTGGTTACACTTTTTAGCACTGGCCTATATTTGCGTTACCTTGTTGAAAGGTCGGGAACAGATCCTGAGGCATCGTTATTTCAAACCCTTGATCAAATGCGGACAACAGGCCTTGCCCGTTTTCCTGTTGGGTATGACCTTATCCTGGATCGGGGGAATTGTATTGGATCAGATCGGTCGCGATGCCTTGGGGCTAAGCCTTGTCAATCTGTCTGGTATGTCGATCCTGATTGGCTATGCCTATTTGATGGGATGGGTAAAATCATCCCCGTGGCGACAGACAGGGAATAAACCTGTACAGTCTGTGGCGCCGTCAAATAAAGATTTAAACAGACCTGTGGCGCAACCCGCAGAATAATTCCGTGGGGTAATCCAAAAGGGAAGAAAAGTTAGGGAGTATTTTGTGAACGGGGACCGCTTGTCGAAGATACTTAAGGTGTTCTTTTTATCTATTGGTTCGACGTGTTTAGGGCTTTTACTGTCCTTTACGGCCTTTGCCGAAGGCACCGTTCTTTCGGATCAGAAAGTCACCCTGCCCAGCTTCAGCGCCCCGTTGGATTATTCGGTTTATCTGCCCGAAAAATATTGTGTTGATAACAGGTTATATCCCGTTCTTTATCTGTTACATGGATATGGTGGGTCGCACAAAGACTGGCTAAAAGCGGGACAGGTTGCCAAGACGTTGGATCGCTTGATTGATGATGAGGTGATTGATCCTCTTGTTGTTGTCATGCCCGCTGCGGGAAAATCCTGGTATCTCAATTCAGAAAAGCATGGTGCTTTTCAAGCCGGGCTTGGGCAAGAGCTGCCTGTCGTTATGGAAGATCTTTTGGCCAATAAAGCGTCAAGGAAAACACGTGCGATTGCGGGCTTGTCCATGGGGGGCTACGGGGCATTGAAGTTTGCCTTTGCAGCCCCGGAACAATACATCGCTACTGCTGGTTTAAGCCCGGCAGTTTTTCCCAATGTTGAAAGTGCAGACCATTTTAAGCCTGTGCAGATAAAGCTTTTTGCCGGGGCCTTTGGCGAGCCTTTTTCAGTTGAAGTCTTTAACCGTGAGAATGTTTTTACCACGTTGGAAAAAGCTAAGTCCAAAAGCTTTCCCCATACGTACCTGACGGTCGGGGATGATGACTGGTTTGGTCTCTATGAAGGTACCTTTGCGCTCTATCGGGAACTGAAAAGCAGAAAACTTTCGTCAGAACTGCGCATTACCAATGGCAATCACACATGGAAACTGTGGCGGAACGAGATTGAACAGGCTCTGGTTTTTATAGATAGCAAGTTTAAGGCCGAAAAATCAGAAAAGTCCCCAAAGATTGATGGGGCAAATCGTGATGATATCAAGGCGCGGAACTCAGAAAACAATAGTATCATCCCGGCAGTAAAAGTATCCAGAAACTCTATCTTGTGTTCTTAAGGGGAAAGAGTGTCTGATTTTAAGGGAAAGTGAAGCTAATGGTTTTACCCACCGCTTTATACTGTTACGTGCTGGACGATTATTTCCCTTTTTCCATAATACCAAGCATACAAAATCACTAACTATTCCTGTTGGGCAGTTAAACGATTTTTGCTGTTCTTGGTTCGGGTTTAAGTTTATAGATTCATTGGGTTTTGTTAACGGGTGCGCTTATTCCAATGATTTTAAATGAAAACTCTCCGACCACTTTTAACGATCAATTACCAAAACGTGTTGATGTCGTCGTTATTGGCGCAGGCATTATTGGTGTTTCTATTGCTTATTTCCTGGCGAAGCAGGGAAAGAAAGTTCTGATTTGCGAAAAGGGGCGGGTTGCAGGCGAGCAATCCAGTCGTAACTGGGGGTGGGTGCGCCAACAAGGGCGCCATAGCTCTGAATTACCCATTATGAAAGAAAGCCTGCGTATATGGCAGGGACTGGCAGAAGAAATTGGCGAAGACCTTGGCTTTCGACAATGTGGTTGTCTTTATCTTGCTGAAACTGATGCGATGGAGCAAGAAAACGAGGATTGGCTTGATATCGCCCGCCAGCACAATCTGGATACGAAGCTGTTAGGTACGCGGGAAGTACAATCCCTGTTAGGTCAGGAAAACAAGTATTGGAAGAGTGCGATTTATACCGCCTCTGACGGTCGGGCAGAACCTTTGATTGCTGTTCCACGGCTCGCCTCTGCAGCACAAGTTCTGGGTGTGAAAATTATTGAAAACTGTGCCGTTCGTTCCTTGGATGTGATGGTGGGTAAATTATCCGGTGTCTATACAGAATTGGGGCGCGTAGATGCTACACAGGTTGTGTCTGCAGCAGGCGCATGGTCTTCTCTTTTTGCAGGCATCCATGATATATCCCTTCCTCAGTTGAAAGTTAAGGGCACCGTTGCGCGGACGGAACCTGTCACAGGTTTTTTCGAAGGAAATGCAGTATCAGAAAATATTGCTTTTCGAAAAAGAACAGATGGGGGATACAGCATTGCCCTTGCGGATCAAACATCGCATTCAATTACACCCGATAGTTTTAGGTATTTGCCCAAGTTTTTACCATTGATGAAAAAATCCTATCGGGATGTTTCTTTACGGTTTGACCGATCTTTTTTTAATGAGATTGGTCATCGGGTTAAAACTAATCCGACTAAGGTATCGCCGTTTGAACAAAATAGAGTTCTGAACCCCAAACCAGATGAAAACATTCTTAAACAAATGCGCGAAGCTCTAAAGTCCCATGTGCCTGAATTGGCAAATGCCGCTTTTGTAGAGAGTTGGGCGGGCATGATCGAGACCACGCCAGATGTTTTGCCAATTGTTTCGCAAGCTGATCACATAGATGGTTTTTATATGGTTTCAGGCTTGAGTGGTCATGGCTTTGGTATTGGCCCGGGAATGGGCAAGGTTGTTGCTGATCTGATATGTGGGCGATCCATGGAATATGATCTAAGCCGTTTTAGACTTAATCGGTTTCACGATGGATCGCCGATTGAACTGAGCATGTCTGCCTGATCAAGTTAAGGAAACCAGTTCAATATTCTGTTGTCTATTCACCGTTTGTGTTGGCGCTTCATCTGTTTCTACTGTTTCCAATATTTCCGGGATTTTGGCCAGTCTCTTTAAGGCCCAGGGGTTTTCCGGGCGTTGTTGCAGGCGGGCGTCAAGAAGGTCTTTGGCTGTGCTATAGCGCTGTGCGCGGATAGAGGCATCGATCAGAAGCCTGTGAAAGACATCGCGCTGGGCGTGGCTGCCGCCGATCTGTTGCAGATCGTCAAAGACGGGCAACAGATGATCAACACACTGTGCGTCATTTCCGGTTTTGCAGGCGTGGATCGCTTTTGCCAGTGGCATGCCATAGTTGCGGAAGATTTCCTGCGCCGTGCCTTCGCCCTCTGCTTTTTCGTGCATGGTTTCAATAAAGGCGTCGGCGGCTTTGGTGTTACCGCTGCTCAGGATGGCCAGCAGATAGTGCGCATCGGCAAAGGCCAGACTGTGGTCATTGACGTGGTTGGCAGACAGCTTGGCCATTTCTTCCCAGCGATTGCCGACGTTGACGCCTTCCAGCTCCAGACGGTAGAGCAGGGACACGCCGTTGCTGATATCGCGGAAATCGTCGGTGTGATCCTTGCGGATATAGGAATCGTACAGGCGCAGAACTTCGTCCTTTTGGCCCAATTCCAGATGGAACAGCGCCTTGTGCCAATGCATATGGTACGAGAAGTTGTTACAGTTTTCCCACTCGTTCTGGTATTGGCTCAGCCAGTTGATGCCTTCGGACGGGCGGTTTGACATTTCCAGTACGTGACCGACGGCATGGGTGCCCCACGCATCGTTCGGGGCGATTTCTACGCCGCGCTTTCCGGTTTTTTCCGCTTCGGCATAGGCCCCGGTTTCTTCCAGCCCAAAGCTGTGACAGCCAAGAATAAAGCCGTAATCACGCACACCTTCGTTCCAGGCACTCATGATTTTTGTGGTCGAGGCCCGCATGCCGTGGTTCCGACCGCGAATAAACTGACAGGCGTGGGTGATCTTGACGCTCAGGGCATCAAGCGGATAGTCATCCAATAGTGCATCCAGCCGGGCGATGGCTTTATCCAGATTGCCGTAACACCATTCTTCCAAGGCGGTGAGCAACTCGCTTTCGCGGTGGTTGGCGCCGCGTTCTCTGACCGACAGCTTTGCTTTGAACAGGGCTTCCAGGGCAACGGGGTCGGTTTCGACCTTGGCCAGCATCTTGTAGAAAAAGCCCTTGGCGATCAGCGCCAGAAGCATTTGCGGATCGGCGGCAAGGGTCAGGCCAAGAGCTTCGGGTGTTTTCTTTGAATGGGCGAGAAAGAGGGAGACTGTATTGTCAAAGTGATCAACGGCGTTTTGATTCAAAGCTGTTACTGCGTGTCCACGACAATCAAACAACACGGGGTGCCTCCATAGCAATTTTTTATACGGCGGTTTTTTTAATTCCTGAATCCCATATGGCATGCATTGGGGGGGGATTTCCAGTGCACAAAAGATGTCAAAACCTAGTGTTTCAGGTGGTTGTGATCACCGTGATAAGGCACGTTCTGCCCCAAAGCAGCAGAATAGCTCTGCTTTTTGTCTCTGCGCTGGAATGCAGTTCACAGGCCGGACACAGCCTTCTGACAAAATTGTGAAAGAAAAAGAGTTATTGGATGGGTATGATAAGCTCAAAATCCGTAAACCAATATGCTTACCCGAACCCCATCAAGCGGACCCATTTAATGCAAGCGCAAACAAGCCATGTTTTTTCCCCACATAAGTATTTGCCACTGGCAATGTCGTTGCTGGCGCTTGTTGTGCTGTATTTTTATATGGGGCAACGATCGGCAATCGCGACGGGGCTGGGTATTGCCCTTGGCATTAGCCTCTATCACGCGGCATTTGGTTTTACCTCGGCCTGGAGACGTTTTCTGACCGAGGGCTGGGGCGCAGGGCTCAAGGCACAGATTGTCATGCTGGCGGTTGTGGTCACGCTGTTCTTCCCGGTGCTTGATAGCGGTACGATACTGGGCCACAGGGCGTCGGGCTTTGTGGCGCCAGCCGGAACGGGTGTTGTGGTCGGGGCTTTTGTCTTTGGCATCGGCATGCAAATCGCGGGGGGCTGTGCCAGTGGCACGCTCTTTACCGTTGGCGGTGGCAGTATTCGCATGGTGGTGACCCTGATCACCTTTATGCTGGGGTCGGTCATTGCAACGGTGCACCTGCCGTTCTGGCACGCATTGCCAAAGTGGAAAGCCGTTTCCATGGTGAACCTCTGGGGATGGGAACAGGCTTTGATCCTGCATCTGATTGTCTTTGCCTTGCTCTATCTCTTTGTCTGTAAGGTCGAAAACAGAAACTTTCTGTTAGAAGAAGGAGAGAGCACGCCTAAGGCTCCCTTGTTCCATCGCATCACCCAAGGACCATGGCCGCTGGTGCTCGGGGCTGTGGCGCTGGCCTTGCTCAACTTTGCCATGCTGGCGCTGTTGGGGCATCCGTGGGGGATTACGTCGGGCATTACGCTGTGGGGCGGCAAGCTGGTGTCTTTCCTTGGCGCGGATCTGTCCGACATTCCCTATTGGTCCGGGCGCATGGCGGCGCTGGATCAGTCGCTGTTCAAAAGCGATGCCTCTGCCACCAACATCGGGATTGTCGCCGGTGCCATGAGCGCGGCGGTCCTCGCCGGAAAGTTTGGCAAGTCACAGAACGTCACGGTCAAAGGCATCGTCACGGCCCTGATCGGTGGCCTGATGTTGGGCTATGGCGCGCGTTTAGCCTATGGCTGTAACATCGGTGCCTTTTTCAGCGGCGTCGCATCGGGCAGTGTGCACGGCTGGGTCTGGCTCTTCGCAGCATTGGCCGGGAATATGATCGGCGTCAGAGTTCGCAAGGCCTATAGCTGATTTACTCACCCCTTCTTCCCTAAAATCTCATGCGTTGTTTCATCGTTCGCATAGGTCGCCTACACGTCTCTCTTTACGCCTTGAATTAGGATTAAGTAAAACAGCTATTAAAAGAGTAAAGCAGTTATAGTTAGAAGTGGCTATAGCCACCTAGTTGTAGCTGCCGATGAGGGTGAAGGGGGTGCCGCCGAGGCCTTTTTTGAAGAAGGTCACGCCCTTGGCATCATCGGGGTTGATCCCGCCGAGGTCGAGCCAGTTGATATCGCGCTCTTTCAGCTCCAGCAGGCCACGCCACAAGAGGTAATTGTGCGCGCGGGCGTCGCGCCCTTCCTGTGAGTTCCAACCCACCAGATAGGTTGCACTGCCTTCGTGCAGGAACAGCAGAATGGCGCCCACCGCTTCGCCATCAAGCAACGCGCGCATCAAGAGGAAATCGCCCCGGTCCTTTGTAAAGCGTTTCAGGTGCGCGACCAGTGCGGGGCTTGGCCCTTTGAATTCCTTGAGGATTTTGTCCATCTCGCTGAGTTTGAGCAGCCAGTTCAGGTGCTTGCCCTCTGTGTCCAGTTCCAGTGCCAGCCCTTTTTTCTCTGACTGGTTCAGGGTATTGCGCCAGTTCTGTTTCAGGTTCGCGCGCAAGGTTTCTTCGGGCTGTGTCAGGTCGAGCCAGATTGACGAATAGCCGTCGGTCTGAATACGGTTCAGACCAAACTTCGCCAGCAAGGCGCGGTTGGCTTCCGTATCCGGCATTTCCGGCAGGAAGTATCGAAAGCGCCAGGGACGCGCGGGATAGCGTTTTTGTATTTCCGCCCAGAAAAACTCGTGCACCTCTTGCGGGATGTCGGGTTCCAGCCACAGCGGCCCGCGATAGAGCCGTACCTTGTGAAACACGCCCAACAGCTTTTGTTCCAACACCTGACAGATGCCGACAATACGTCCCTGCCAGTAAATGGTGGCGAACTTGCCGACCAGCCGTTCGGTCATCAGGACGGCTTGGGCATAGGGCCAGCTTTGTAACAGGTTTGATTGCCCGGCCTTGCGCACCAGCTCTCGCCACTGGCGCACGGAAACGTCGTTCCATTTTATATCCAGTTGCGGGGTGCCAGGGGTGCCAGAGGTCTCAGGGGCGTTTATCCGGGCTTTATCAGGCATGGGCAAGTAATTGTGCGTGACTGTCGAGGGCAATTGTTTTGTGGCGAATCATCTATTATCCATAATGCTTTATCTATGGCTTTGTAAATGATTTCCCGATATATTCGTGCTATTCTTATGTAAGTTTAACAGCCATAGTTATGAAAGCTGACTTTTGCTTTAGGCGTGAAGAGTGACGTGTAGGCGACCTATGCGAACGATGAAACAACGCTAAGGAAGAGTTAGCTTGCATAACTATAAAAAGGGGTTCTAGGGTTTTATGGCGAAGGTAGTAGCGGTTTATAACAAGGAAAGAAGACGCGACCATCGCCGCGCGGTAAATCTGGCCGCCAAGCTGCGGGGGATAGAGGCTATCCTCAAGGGCGTGCGGGTGACGATTAATGATATCAGTCCCGGCGGCGTCGGTATTTCCGGCGAGGAAGACGATCTGGAACAGTACGGCGATATGGACGTGATTGTCGAAGACGGCGAAAAGCTGGATATCGACGCACTGGGTCTGAAAGTCGGGGATATCGTCAACCTTGAAATTCTGCTGAAAAAGGCCGATCCCTTTAAGATCGATATTGAAATTCGTCGCGCCGACATTGATAACGGCAAGCTCGGCGCCCGCTTTGTGAATATCGGCAACAGAGACTTTAACACGCTGGAAAAAATCGTTCTCGGGCGATTACGCTAGAGGGGGGGAGGTTCTCCCCGATATTCTTTCTAGAGATTTTATCCCAATCTTTTGTCCGGTTGGTTTGTCCAATTGTTTTTTTGGGCAGACATATACAGACATATAACCGACCCCGATTATTCACCCGATTATTCAGGTGACTATTCGGGGTCGGTTATTTTCTGCATGATTGTTGCGTGATCAGTCCCCCCAAAATGGCCAAACACTGGAACAGGGGCACATACCGAAAGAGGCCCCAACTCCAAAAAAGATTAGGTCTCGAAAATATTAGGCCCAAAAAAGATCAAGCCTGAAAAGGGCTAGGCCGTATTACGCCCCGCCTGTTAAATCTTCCGCAAGCATCAGGGCATTGTTGTCGGGGTCATAAAAGGTTGCGGTTTTCACCATGCCTTCGGCCACGTCTGTGGGGCCATCAAACCGCACCCCGGCATCTTCCATCTTGGCCCGTGCGCTATCCAGATCTGCAATGCCGAACACGGGCACACAGTTGCCGGGGGCGGGTTCTGTGTGTTCGCCCAGGCCGATTGTCACGTTTTCCGTTTTGGTTGTAATCTCGGACCAACCTGCTTCATCGGCGTGGTACATAACTTCAAACCCCAGTATTTTCTGGTACCAGTCCGCACTTTTGTGGCGATCTGTGACCGACAGGGCAATTGTGATGGTTTCATTCAATTTTACGAGCGACATAATTTATCCTTTACTGCTTTATTTAATTTTTAAAATATAGTAACTATACTTTATGGACATAAATACATTTGTCAACATCACATCACGGGCATGGGCGTTGCCCATCCTTGCCAAGCTCCACGCTGGCGTCCCGGGGCGGCAAGCCCCTTTGCTGAGCGCAACGGGCGCAAGCCGAACCGCCTTCGCGCAAAGTATGGCGCATCTGATTGATATCGGCCTGTTGGAACGCAACCCCGGCCACGGCCACCCCCTGCGCCCGGAATTCCGCCTGACCCCGCTGGGCCAGGTCGCAGCCGAAATGGCGCATAAAATTCTGGACGTTTCGGAAGAAAAAGAACAGGACCTGATACGCAGATCCTGGACCTTGCCCGTGCTGGCAAGCCTGCAAAAGCCAAGTCAGTTCAGTGAGATCAAGCGCAGTCTATCCACCATCACAGATCGAGCCCTGTCCCAGTCCCTGCGCCGCATGGAAGACCGACAATGGATCCACCGAAGCGTCGAAAACGCCACCCGCCCGCCCATGCCCATCTATCACCCGATTAATACGGGTGCGATGATTAGTAGTGTAACAAGTGGTGTGATTTTGGGGTGATGGGGGAGTAGAGTGCTTATTGATCGACATCGAAATCCGTTGCGCGGATGCCGATTATCGTACTTGTTTGTGAATTTGGTAATAGAAATTATATATTCTTTTGTTGTTCCAAGAATGTTTCTACGAGAAAAGTTGCGATAGCACCGGCAGTATTAACTGCGAGACTTGCATGACGTGGCGATGGTCTCACGGGCAATTTTCCTCCTCGTCCATGCGAGTCTGATAACCGATTTCGTAATGTTCCTATGCCATTAACCAAGTGCATCGCTCCCCCAAGGATTGCCTTTATCGGCTCTTCTGTGTGTTGATTTGGTGCAAGATTTAATGCTTTTGCCGCTAACTTATAAAGTTTGGGTAGATCGTCTTTGTCAGAGTAAGTTTTCTGTAGTTCATCAAGAATACGTTTTGTCACCGTTTCGAGAAGGGTTCTTGCCATAGTAATAGCTCCTTCTGGATCAGAGTTGCGGCGATCAAGTGCTTTTGTCCAAGCAGCATATACTCCATTCGCATCAAAGACTTCTAAAATGTTAGACGATTCTTTATCAGGGGGTGCACTGTTACATCCCTCCAAGTGATCAACGAGGGGAGTGAAGGCTTTGTTTATAATCTCTCTACGTTCAGCATAAGAAGACGCTTCGTTTTTTATAAAAGGCCAAAATGCATCAAGATTACGATAAGTCCTTACAAATTTCGGTAGTAGGTCGCGGATTACTTGATCTGCCATGAGGTTTTGTCGTAACAGCTTGTAAATTCTATTATCTTCTTCTTCTCCTCCGCCAGTTGCACGAGAAGTCAGGATAGCCTCCATCATTTCAACCCGTTCGATAATATCGGCCGGAATTTCAATATATCCGCTCATTTATGCAGCCCCTTAAAAAAATCCTGATTTTTTAAACAGTTAAAGAGTTATAAGTAATGAAGTATTTTATTCTTTTCTCAAAATAAAGATTTTAAAATAAAGCAATGATTTAATCACGTGATTCAAATTATGAACTTCACGAAACAAGAGAAGCGTTTTACGCATGAATTGTATGAAATAAAGTGAGTGCTCTATATTTCTTTGCATTCCCTCTTTCTTCGGATAGTAAGCTATTTGTTGTGAAGCCTCATCATAATCATATTTATAGTGCGCAATACTGTTTCTTAGGTTGTTATCTATTGCTTGTTTATCTATTTGGTAGAAAGGGTTATCTATAGCACCTAGTTTCTTTCCCAAATCGACATTTGCATAACTATTTAAAGAAGAGAACTCTTTTATTATTTTCCCCTTCTTATTCAATCTAACCTTATCGTCAAACAGATCATGATCTCCTCGATTATGTAGGTTGTTTAATCCTGCAAGGAGTACGAGCTGCCGTGAAAAAACCTCGGCAAGATCTTTATAAAAGTTACTGCAAGTTCCAAAATCGGAAGTTGATACTCTGGCTGGAACCTTACTATGTTCACTGGAGTTTATATAATCATAGTAAAGAGTTGGACGTATAGGCAGATCAAGTGAAACTATATTGGGATACAGATCTAAGCAATCGTGATGTAAATTTTCTAAAAACTGATTCTCAATGATTTTATTAACAAAATTAGTAGTGTTTTTATTATACTTTTCGTAGAGATCTTGAAGAATTAGTGGTATTTTTTTTGATAATTCTTCATTTTGAGCATGAATAGTTATTGGCGAAGACATTATCGAAGTAACAGAATAGAGTGCTGCAAGCACATCTTCTTTTTTTTCTGATTTTAACGTAATTTCTGGAATTTCAAAGTCATTACAGATTTTTTTAAAGCTTTTTATATTACCTCGCTTATACTGGGTGATAAGCCTTTGAAGGTCCCTTTGCTTCGAATACAGTAGATTTAACATAGACAGTCGATAGCTTAAGTTACCAATAGCTTCTGCCCCCAACTCTTCTACGGCCTTCATGTAAGTTGTACCACCCATTTTATAGGTTTCGAATGAAGCTGGAAAATCTAGATGAAGATCTACAAAAGGATTTTGACCGTCAAATAACCCTTTGAAATTTTTAATTTCAATCGCACCACTTAAGTTACTTTCTTGAGTTCCAAGTGTGAACATTATTACTTCGCCACATGATGGACAGGCGAACTGAAATGGTTGGATATCTCTGTTTGACATGCCTATTCTACAATCAATTAGAGTACTACATGTATCGCATTTTAAGCGCGTGCAAATATTCATTCGACAATCTTTCGCAGTAATACTATTTGATAAATTATTATTTCTACCTTGGAACACTCTAGTATTCTTGAAAGAAGTGTATTAATGCCAATGAATTGGAAGGTAGTTATAAAGGGAGGAACGTTGATTGTTTATTTAGGGAAAGGTGCAACAAGTTAACCAAACTTATTTATAACGGTTTGCTATTTACTGACATGGTCAACTAATTTTTTCCACTGATCGTTTTCTAATAATGTTGTACGGTAGATCTTCAATTTGCTACATCCCTTGATAGTTTTTAGTGTGTCAACCGTTGAATTTCTTAACGCTTTGGGTAGCCAAGGACTTAGGGTAATCCTCTTAATAGTACTTAGAGGCATAGGTATGTCTTTGACTGCCTCATATTGCCCTTTATTTTGATAAACAATCCTGAATTCGTTCTCTGGCTTATAAGGATAACGTTTAGTAAATGGGAGTTTGTCTAATGTGAGGGGGACAGTTTTAGCTTTCTTAATTGGTATGTAATCAACAACACCATATGAAATTCCTGGAGTTTTCTTAATTGAATGAATTAATTCCTCTTTGTTAAACTCAATGCAAACACCGTCACTCCCCGATGAAAATACTTTCCAATGGTGGTAGGTTTCAGCATCCTCTGCAAAACACAATGCAAGTAAAGTTTGTAGATTTTTTTGTTTTTTATAATGATCCATGAAATAACTATCATTTTTGTCATCCCAATAATTAGGGTCTAAAAGAGTAATATTTCTATTTTTAAGTATGTGAATTGTTGCTGCTAAATTCGTATATCGTCTAATACTGATTCCGCTCATCTTTGCACCTTTTTACTTTTTATATCTATTCATCCTTTGAAAAGGCCGTGCTTCTTTTTCCACTCTGTATTCCATGCATAAAGCTTTACATGATGTACTTGGGTGCAACCATTCTTCTTTTCAGCCTCTAGCATAGAAGTGGTGAGTTCATCGCCAGCCCATTCTTCTGCGCGAAGATGATCGTGATCACATTGATCCGACTCAAGTTTGGATATCATTGAATCAATTGTGTTTCTTAGCTTTTTCAAGCCATTCAAATCAGCATGCACATAAACCTGATCGCCATCAGGATCTACGACGACACTAAGAAGATCTGATTTTTCATTCATGGTTGCAGCTTCTAAAAATTCTTTTGATGCTGCAAGTTTTGCTTATGAATAGGACGTTCGCAATAAAATAAATACAACCATAGTGCATTCATCACCCCATCAACACAGGTCGCCCCTTAGCCGTCGCAATAATGGAACTTTCGATAAAGAGTTGGTCGCCGCCGGCGTCGGTGATGATTTTATCGAACTGGTCAACCTCGACGATGATATCGGTGGCACCGCTTTCCGCTGCCATTTGATAGGCTTTTTCTTCGGCGTGGGATTTGGCGTAGTCGATGGCGTCTTGCGCAACGGTAAAGTTCTTTTGCTCGGTGCCCATGTGGGTGCGGAAGCGGCCCTTTTCGGGGGAGGAGATCAGGACGGTGTATTTCTGGACAACGCCGCCGCACACGGCACCGACCGCGTTTGACACATCGGCGTTTTCCGGTAGGTTCAGTTCAGTGTTCAGGCGCGCGGTGATTTCCGGGTAATAGATGGCTGACGGGGCGCCCGTTGCCACGATGCCTCTGCCCAGTTTGACGGTAAAGTCCAGAAGGGGAGAGGTGCCTTTGGTGTCGCCTTTATGACTATCTGCCTTGTTTCGCAGCGCATTGTCCAGCAGGGCCAATCCCAGACTTTGGCTATTGGTCATCTGCGGAATATTTTCTTCGATAAAAGCGGTGTCGAGAATGGTTTTGCCCGCCTGAACCACGGTTTGCTGATAAATCATTTCCGCAAGGTCTTCGGGCGTGACGCCCAACAGGTGGTTGTCGCGCTGGGCCTGTCTTAAAAACAGCTGCGCGCAGAGCAGGGCGCCGTCGCGGGTCCAGTTGTTCTGTTTGTTCAGGATATGGCTGCTGTCACTGGGGGTCAGGCCCGCATTAATCACAAGGCCGCGATCAATCAGGCGTTGCAAGGGGCCAGCCATGGCCGGGCGTTCCAGCAAGCTGTTGAGGGCAACGGGGCCGTCGGCGAGGCTTTCCCATATTTCCAGTTCCAGCCGCGACAGGCTGGTGAGCGCGGTGTTGAGTTCGCGCAGCTTCAGGGCAAAGCGCCCGTCGTATTCGCCAATGCGCTCCTTGCGCAGCTGTTGCTGTAGCTCGTCGAGGACACTTGGGTGTTGTTGCGTCAATAGGCTGATGGGGTAAGCCCTGCGGGGGCCAATGCCGAGCGGCGTACCCGTGCCCTTGTGCGAAGCTTTCAGGGCGACTTCACTGTCGCCGCCCAGTCCATAGGTGCTGACCGCGACGGCCTTGACCATGGTGCGCCAGCCGCCGACGTTGGCGCCTTCTTCGCTGAGCTTGGGTTCGCCATCCATCAGGATCGCAATATCGGTGGTGGTGCCGCCCATATCGACCACAAAGACATCGCTGGCGCCGGACAGATATTTGGCCCCGACCACAGAGGCCGCCGGGCCGGAGAGAATGGTTTCAACCGGGCGTTCCAGCGCGGTTTGCGCAGAGATCAGCGACCCGTCGCCCTTGACCACCATCACGGGGGCCTTGATGCCCTTTTCCTGTAACATGATATCGACGGAATGGATCAGCTGGTGTAATTGCGGGATCAACTGGGCATTTAAAAAGGCGGTGAGGGCGCGGCGCGGCGCATCCAGCCCCGATGACAGTTCGTGGGCGCAGGTCACCGGGCGGTCTGTCTTTTCCAGTATCAGGTTGCGAACAGCTTCTTCGTGGGATGCATTGCGCACAGAGAAATAGCCCGCAACGGCAAAGGCAGACACATGGGGGGCGTGTTCGTCGATGGCCTGTTGCACCGCGTCGAGATCCAGCGGGGATTGCTCGTCGCCCAAGGGCGTATGCCCGCCGTCAATAAAGACATAGGGGTTCTTGCCAATGGCGGTGCCGAGGTTGGATCGCTCCAGCGATCCCTTGTCATAGCCGATCATAATCAGACAGACCGGGCTGTCGTGGGCTTCGACAATGGCGTTGGTGGCAAGGGTGGTGGACAGGGACACCATGCGGATCTGGTCGCCCTCGCGATCCATAATCCGGTTGACCGCATCACAGATACCGATGGACAGGTCGTGTTTGGTCGTCAGGGATTTGGCGGTCCGCAGCACACCGTCTTCTTCTGTGAAAAGAACCGCATCCGTATAGGTGCCACCCGTATCAATACCTAACAACATTCCCGAATAATCCGTAACTGCCAGTGATAAAAGAACTTATACCTAAATCCCCTAGCAATTTACTATGAATATTGCTTCCCTAAAAGCGACGAGTGCTGTTGACGCAAATAGATCAAAGCTTCTGATCGTTTTAATTCGCGACTCTTCGGCGTTGTTTCATCGCTCATGTAGGGTTTCTACATTTCGCTCTTCACGCCTTGAATGGCCGAAAATTAAAACGATCAGGGGTATTTTGTGATAAGGTACCTATCTTCTTCGGGCCTTGATCAGGTACTCATCTTTTGCGGGCCTTGATAAGGCCCAGGGCACCAACCATGCCGATGGTGACAATGCTGACGCCGACGATTTCGATGGTCGTTGGCTCTTCGCCCAGAACGGGCAGGGCAAGGATAACGGCGATGCCGGGCACCAGTGCGGCAAAGACCGCGCCCTTGGCCGCGCCCAGCAAGGCAACGGCCTTGGTATAGAACAACAGGGCGAGAATGGCAGAGCCTATGCCCTGAAAGATCGCCTGAAACAGGGTTTCTTCCATGGGGGCAACAAAGATCTGTGGGTCGCCAAAGGTAAAATAGAGTGGCAGGTAAATGACCATGGACAGTACAGAGACCAGCGCTGTGGCGTGCAGGGGATCGGCCTTGAAGTATTTGGAGGAAACGGTGTAGGTGGCCCAGCAACCGCCCCCGGCGACAAACATCAGATGGCCAATCCACTGGTTATCCCCCGCCATGGCAAGGCCGGACCAGCCGAGCAGGGCAACGCCCAGAATAATCACGCCCAAACCAAGCAGACGGTTTCTGTCGGGGCGATCCCCCAGAATAAACCAGCCGCCGATGGTGGACAGGGTCAGCATACAGCTTGGCGCAATGATCCCCATATGGCTGGCCGGGGCGTATTTAAGCCCTGTGACGGTGAAGAGCAAATAGGGCGCACCCGCCCCGAAGGCAAACAGAAGCCCGCCGGGCAGGCCAATGCCTTTGAAGCCACGCTTGAGGATCAGGGGCAAAAGAATAATACCCGCAACGCCAAAGCGCAGCGCGGTAATATCATAGGGTGTCAGGGTCTGGTTTTGCAGGCCGAGGCTGGACACTACGGGCCACGCCCCCCACAACAGAGCTGCCATCAGGCCGTAGATAATCCCCATTGTCATTGTGCTTTGCTCTGCTTTTAAAGCCTGATCCATTACTCTTACCCGATACTCAAAAAATAAACCTGAAACTCACCATTTGAATCATAGCTGATTGTTCGCGGCCTTTTGCGGCAAAATAAGTGGTTTTCGGATCAAAAAACTGCAACAAATAGAATTTGACGCGTTTTTTCAACCTATACCCCGAAACGGCAACAGGTTAGTGTCACCCTACAGGCCACTTCAAGACAGATCAGTTTAAAGACCAAGATGAAGATAGATAATTTCGACAAGGCTATCCTGCGACTATTACAGGAAAATTCCCGCCTTAAATCAGATAGCATTGCGGAACAGGTTGGTCTGTCCGCGACCGCATGTCAACGCCGGATTAAACGATTGCGCGATATGGGGGCTATCGAGCGGGAAATTGCGGTGATCAACCCGGATCTTTCCACCCATCAACTGACCCTGATCGTGCAGGTGGTTATCGAACGCTGTCATGCAGAAATGCTGGACCGTCTGACCGCACAGTTCCTTGCCGAGCCGGAAATCCAGCAGTGTTATAACGTGACCGGGGCTTTTGATTTCCTCTTGATCGTCACCGCGGAAAACATGACCAGCTATGACCGCTTTACCAAGCGCGTGTTTTTCGATAACCCGGCCATACAGGAATTCACCACCACCGTCGTGATGGAAAACGTTAAACGCGGTCTGGAGCTGCCAATATAGTCTTCGACTATTTTAGTTGGCGGCGCGTTGCTGAAGTTTAATGAACTCTCTAGTCTTGTAAGCCAAGGTGTTTGGGATAGTTGTCTAACTTAATTTTAGCTCAAGGCGTGAAGAGAGACGTGTAGATTTCTCTACATGAACGATGAAGAAACGATGAGAAAAAGTTAAGCTAGACAACTAGATTTAGGCTTGAATCAGGCCCTGCCAATGGGGCGAAGACTGCACGATTTCTGCCATGGCCTGATAGCCTTTTCCGGTTGAATGCAGGCCGTCATTCTCTGCAAGCCCGGCCATGAAATCATCATTTCCGCTCAGGGCTTGGTGCATATTGATATAGGGAATATTCAGGCCCTGACATATCTCGGCATATTCCATAGATCCGTTGGCCAGGTCCTCGTTTTTGAAGTCAAAATTCATGTTTGATACGGTCGAGAAGAAGGGTAGCTTGCTTTCATCTACGGGCGTCGGACCAAAGACAAGCAAGGGCGCAATCTCGGCAAGTTCGTTCATCAGGGCTTCGAAGTTTTTCATGGCTCTATGCCTCGGTGTTCGGGGCATCGGCGTTCTGGGCATGGATTTTGGGGGCGTACTACTTTCGATCAGGGCGAAATCGTTTGACCCCGTGGCAAAGACAATAAAGTCCTTTGCATCTGTAAATCTGGCCCGGCACTCCGCTGCGGCGCGCTCCGATATCTCCCTGAGCGTTTGTCCCCTGACCCCGAGATTGTAGTGGATAAAGCTTTGTTTGGTTTCTGCCTCTAAAAGCGCAAGGCGTCCGGGCATGCCCAATCGCGCTTCATCCCCCATGCCTTCCATAACGGACGCGCCCAGAAAACAAACTCGTTTCATGTCACTCATCTTTCGGTTCTTATTCGGTGTTGGGTAAGTATCATCTGAATTTGGGGATTACCTGAATAAGGACGGGTAAGCCCCAAGTGCCTGTGCGCCGCCTGTATGGAGGAAGATTACAGTATCGTTTTCTTTAAATTTTCCCTGCTTTATATGATCTATAAGGCCAGCAAAGGCTTTGCCGGAATAGACAGGGTCCAGCAATATCCCTTCGGTTCTGGCAAGCAGTTCAATGGCTTCGTTTCCGGCATCCGAGGGAATGCCATAGTTACTGCCGCCATAGCCCGTGATCACCTGTAAATCGTCTGCCGGGTCCCAGACCTCGAACCGACCAAGGCGTTCGAGTGTTTCCGGCACAATGGACTTGATGGCGTCGGTCACAGGGGCGGGGTCGCCATCCACCTCGACGCCGAGAATGGGGAAGGGACGTTTCAGGGTGATCATTCCGGCAATGAGGCCCGCCTGTGTGCCGCCGCTGGATGTGGCGTGGTAAAGCGCCTTGGGGCTGAGGCCTAGGCTGCGGCACTGTTCATGAATTTCCAACAGGGCGCTGGCATAGCCAAGGGCACCAACCGCATTGGACCCGCCAACGGGAATGATATAGGGCCTTTCGCCCGCTTTTGTTAGATCAGCGGCCAGTTCATCCATAATACGATCCCGGTCAGAACCGCCGGGATGGATGGTAATCTCTGCACCAAGTAATTTGTCGAGAACAAGGTTCCCCGATGTCTGGTAAGCCGCATCCGGCCAGTCTACATTTCGCACCAGCACCAGATGGCATTTTAGCCCGTATCGTGCCGCTGCGGCGGCGGTCTGGCGAACATGGTTGGATTGCAGGCCGCCCGCCGTAATCACACAGGTCGCTTCCCTGTCCAGTGCATCGGCAATCAGAAACTCCAGCTTGCGGGTTTTGTTGCCACCCCCGGCAAGACCTGTGCAGTCATCCCGTTTGATAAAGATCTCTGGCCCGCCGAGATGTTTGGATAACTTACTTAGCAGATGCAGGGGCGTCGGGGTGAAGGCCAGCGGCACAGATGAATTGAATTCGGTAAGCATGGGATACCTGAGAAACGAGGGGCAAAAGGCTAAAACTGTTAAAGGCTTACTTTGATCCTTTTCCGCTTTTACTTCAATAGAGCTAGGTAAAATCTTTGGTTTTTTGATGGCGTTAATTGCTGGTCTGCTATTGCCTGATCTTGTGACTATCTGATCACTGTGGGGGGGCAAACTTCGTCTTTGCTCACACAGATAATACGCCGCTTGGATAATTATGGTTTGCGCCCCGAAAAGATTCATCAAAGGGAAAGGATTCACCAAAGGGAAAGGCTTCACCAAAAGTCTGGCACATAGAAGGTTCTATTACAAAGTTAGCGAACTATAAGGTGCGGCCCAAAAAACAAAAGGAAGAGTTTGGCCAGCAAACTATACTTTCTCAAGATGTCCTGTCTTAACCAGCAGCGTTGTGTCTTTTGTGAAATCGTATGTGACCTCTGTTTCTGCTGGATAGCGCAACCATGATCTGGCTGGGAAGGCACGGCCATTGGACTGCAGTTCTCCGCTCACAACCAGAACTTCCATGCCTTTATCCGGGGTGGTCAGGGTGAGATTGGCGCCAGTGGTCCATTTTTGCAGGGTGACTTTTTCGCTCTCAAACTGGTGCAGGTTTATGGTGCTTTGACCTGTATACTCTCCCTTGGTCCAGAGGCTTGTATCGTTAGTGTTAACTGACTTTTGCTCTCTGTCATTTTGATCAAACTGCCATAGCTTCACAAAAATTGTACAGCCTTCGACAGTATGCGGTGAGTGGCTGGTGCCGACTGGGTTGCGCACATAGGTCCCGGCGGGAAAGTCGCCGTACTGATCAGAGAAAACGCCTTCCAGCACAAAGAACTCTTCGCCGCCGTCGTGGCTATGTTCCGGGAAGTATTTATCGCGGTCAAACTGCACAATCGTTGTGGCGCGGGCAACTTCATCGCCAATGCGGTCAAGCATTGTTCTGTGAACCCCCGCCGCCGGAGAGGGCGAAGAAGCTGTATCCGAGGGATGCAGTTCAGCGGCCTGTGTGAAATCAGCATTGATACGCATGGGGCTCTCCGTCTATACTTTCAAAGTATATATCTATGAGTAGGTATATATAATTCTATCATTTATACCTTTAAAAAGAAACGTCAAGAGGCTATCTATCAATTAATAGGTAAGCTGACTGGCTAGCTAAAGGTAAGAGACAAATGCCCGAAAGATCAACAGAGAGATCAAAAACAGCAACGACAATTATGGACATTGCAGAAGACTACATTCGGACACGTGGCTATAACGCCTTTAGCTTTCGTGATATCTCTGCTGAAATTGGAATCAAGACAGCCAGTATTCACTATCACTTTCCCTCCAAAGCTGATTTGGGTGTCGCCGTCACGCAACGCTATACCGACCGCTTTATCGAAAGCCTGGGGGAACCGGATGCCTATCCCGTGATGGAGCAGGTGCGGCGCTATAAAGAAGCCTTTCGTTCGTCCTATGCCGCGGGTGAACAGATGTGCCTGTGCGGGATGCTGGGGGCCGAGATTGCATCCCTTCCCGATAATGTTATGATGAAATCCAAGGCCTTCTTTGATCAAAACATGTCCTGGCTTACCCGTGTGTTTTTGTCTGACAAGGCGAGCGCTTACTCTGAAGAGAGTGCACAAAGTGAAGCCCTGAAACTTTTGGCATTGCTGGAAGGCGGGCTTATTGTGGCCCGCACCATGGATGGCCTGAAGACTTTTGACCAGATAATTGATTATAATCTGTAACAGTAGTCGTTGGTTTTCTGACGAGATTTGTTTAATTGGCTCAGGTCTTAAAAAACTATAGACACTATTCTTATGGCTGTGTCATTCTGCGTTGAATTCTCGTCTAGGTTTTGGTGGGTACTGGTTGCTGTTTTATTGCTTGTTCTCGTTTTAAATCGATTAATATTTACCAAAGTACTATCGCCCTGATAAGGCTTTGTGGGGGTCCTTATCTTTTGTGTTCTATAAGTCAAAATAAGATATTACGTCGTCGATATCTGACTATTCAAAAGTTTATTTTTATTAGTTTTTTGCTCCTTTTGCTAAACTTGGGAGGGATGTTGTTTGCATCTTCCTTTGCTGGTGCTCAATCTTTTGATAGCGAAATTGGTGAGGCAATAGAAGATATTTATTCAGGTGATCGTTACCAAAACGAGCCGCCTTTTGATGTAAAGACTGAGAAGGTCGAAAAGAAAGTCCCGGAAAAGAAAAAAGAAGAGAGGGAGCCTTATGATTTCTCGGCATTGGAGTTTTTGGGTAAGATTATTTTTTTCGGGTTCTTGGTGGTTGTTGTGCTTTTACTTGCTAAAGCTGCCTATAGCTATTTCAGTGATTTGAAACGACGCCCGCAAAACAAAACGACCGTTGAAGACGAAGCGAGTTCCTATGCCAGAGTGACGTCTATTTCTGAAGAATTGAGCAGAGAAACCCTGGAACACGCAGATCAATTGGCGAACCAAGGGCAATTTGAGGCGGCGATCAGGGTTATTCTTATGTGCTGTTTGAAACATGTCAGAGAGAGCTACTATGCAACCTTGCCGGATGCTTTGACCAACAGGGAGATCCTGCAGGCTGATTGGTTACCAACTGATATCAGTTCTAAAATGGCGATCATTGTAAACGCTGAAGAATTGACAGAATTTGGTGGACGGCCTGCTGGTCAGGACGAATTTACGTCATGCCGTAACGCCTTTCAGATTTTTTTGGCTCCAAATCTTTCGACGCGATCGGCACTGGCACCGAATAAAGACGAGAAAAATACAGATACTGACAAGCGACAGGGAGAGACCGAATGAATGATCGGGTCTTTTCAAGACGTACTTTGATATGGCTGGTGTTGATTGGTGTGCTGTCTTTTGTCGGGGCTTTTGTTGCTTCTATCTATCAAAGCAAGATCGTGCAGATAAGCTCCTATGGCGCAAATTCCTATTCTGAATCAGCAGTTGGTCACAAAGCTTTTGTCAAGTTACTGCAAAAGATGAATTTCAGAACACGGATCAGTCGTCAAATGCGTGGTGGTTTTAACTTTTCTGACGCAAAGTTGGTGATAGAGCCGCAATCCGTTTCTGGTTTGTCTGATACGCTCAATGGATTTAGCGGTATCGGATCGTTGATTGTTTTACCCAAATGGCAGGTGCGTCAAGATCCCAAAAATAGTCGTTGGGTCAGTACCATGAAACTGCGTCGGCCTGAACAGGTAGGAAGGATTCTGGACTATATTGGCGATGATCTCATCCTTGTTCAGAATGATGTAACCCAGACGGCTGAAAACTTTACCTGGGATACTGATATTTTGTCGCTGGATCGACAGCTATCTGTTACAGGGCCACAGTTAATTGCCCATAACCCCACTGTCTTGCGTCCCTTGGTATATAATGATCAAGGGGTTCTGCTAGCAGAAGTTATCCGGTCTGATTTCTTTTATGATATTGATCGTACCTGGGTTTTGAGTGATCCGGATGTTCTATCAAATCATGGTCTGGATAATGGTGGAAACGCCGCCTTTATTGTTAGTGTTGTTGACGAACTTACCAATGGTCGTATCGGTGGTGTTATTATTGATGAGACGTCTCATGGCTTCGCCGCAGAACCAAGCCTGTGGCGAAAGATGTTTGAATTCCCCTTTGCTGTGGTTACGTTACTGGCCACTGTGTCCGTTCTCTTTTTGGTTTGGAGCAGTTTTAGCCGTTTTGGGTCTCCGGCGAAAAATAAAAAAGAATATCAGGCGGGTAAAGAATTCCTGATTGGCAACACCGCAGAACTATTGGCATTTGGTGGGCATGGGGCCTTGATGCTCAGGCAGTATGCAGATCGATCGCTACAGTCGGTTGCATTTAAATTGCACGCGCCCAAAAACATTCATTCATACGAACTTCTAGAATGGCTTGACCGTGTCGGTTATGCCCGCGGTATTGATACAAGGGGGAGTGACGTATTAACTGCCGCAGAAGATCTATGCAAGGCAAACCGATTTAACGTTTTGGCTGCTATTCGCGCAGCACAAAATATCCATCGATGGAAACAGGAGATGCTGTATGGAACTGGATGATATCCGGACCATTAGTGATGGTTTAAAAAAAGAAGTCCGCCGTACCATTGTCGGACAAGATGGTGCATTGGACCTGATGCTTGTCAGTCTTTTGTGCAAAGGTCATTTATTGCTGGAAGGGGTGCCGGGAACAGGAAAAACCCTGTTGGTCAGGTCCTTTTCAAAAGCCTTGAATCTAGAGTTTGGACGCATTCAGTTTACACCGGATTTGATGCCGGGTGACGTACTGGGAACAAACCTGTTTAATTTTCAGACAAACGAGTTTTCGCTCACCAAAGGACCGATCTTTACTGATTTGTTGTTGGCGGATGAAATCAACCGAACCCCGCCAAAAACTCAATCTGCTTTGTTGGAAGCCATGAGCGAACGATCCGTGACAATCGATGGTACCAGCCACCAGCTTGGCGCCGGGTTTTTGGTCATTGCGACACAGAACCCTATTGAGCAACAGGGAACCTATCCCTTGCCCGAGGCACAGTTGGATCGGTTTATGTTCAAGTATGTTCTGGAATATCCCAGCGAAGCAGAAGAACGTTCGATCGTGGCAATGCATGGTCATCAAACCTCTATGCCAAAGCTAGATGAATTCGGCATGAAGGGTGTTGCCAATCTGGCTCAATTGGAAGAAATGAGAGCAATCGTTGGTAAAATCAGGCTCAGTCCGGAAATAACAAACTATATCGTATCAGTGGTGCGGGCCACGCGAGAGCACCCGGCGCTTCAATTCGGTGGTTCTCCTCGATCAGCCACGATGCTTGCTGCAGCGTCCCGTGCTTATGCCGCTTTGCAAGGACGGGACTATGTTATTCCCGATGATGTGAAGTTTGTTGCTATCCCGGGTTTGCACCATCGTGTTGTTCTTGCCCCAAGTGCAGAAATTGAGGGAACGCAAACAAACAGCGTTATTCGTGAAATTCTGGAACAGACAGCTGCCCCGAGATAATGAGACCAACGCTTCGTAGTGCCTTTCTTCTCTCTCTGGGAGTACCGCTCAGCCTTTTCCTGATTATCTGGGATGAGGGATTGTGGTTGTTCGGCGGGGTTTATTTACTGTTAGCTCTTTTCCTTATTGGAATTGATGCCCTGAACGCATTGGCACCAAGGCGAATAACGCTTTCGCAAAATATTCCTGATTTGCTCTATGCCGGGCACGATGACTATGCGTATTTCTCTTTAACTGTTAATAGCCGCTTACGTGCTTTGGGCGTGACAGCTTTGTTGGATGTGGACAGTGAATATCTTGATAAGACGGCCCCGGTAATTATAGATCGTCTGGACCAAAATTCAGTTGGTGAATTGGCTTTTCCATTGGTGGTAAAGCGTCGGGGAAAAGCCAAGATCATGCATCTGTGGCTCAAGTGGTATAGCCCTTGGGGGTTGATTGTGCGTCAGACCAAATGGGATCTGGCACACGAAGTGTCGATTGTGCCGAATGTTCATGCAGTCAGAACTGCGGCCCTGCGAATAAACAGTCGCGATGCTTACCATGGAACGAAGGCTCAAAAACAACGTGGCGACGGCACCGAGTTTGATGCCTTGCGTGAATATCAATCGGGGTACGATTTACGTTCGATCGACTGGAAGCATTCAGCCCGACACAGAAAATTAGTCTGCAAAGAGTTTCAGGTTGAACGAAATCATAATGTGATCCTGGCGTTTGATACAGGGCATTTGATGACAAGGCCTCTTGATGGCCTGCCTCAGTTGGATCATATGATCAATGCAGGGTTATTGTTAGGGTTTATGGCGCTGCGAGGCGGGGATAAGGTCGGTCTTTATGGTTTTGATGCCAAGGTCAGACGGCTGGCAAAGCCATTAGGCGGGCATCAGGCCTTTAGCCATCTACAGGTAAACTGTGCCGAGCTGGATTATCAGTACAACGAAACCAACTTTACGCTCGGACTTTCCCACCTTGCCGGACAGTTACAACGCAGGTCTCTGATTGTTCTCTATACCGATTTTGTTGATACTGTTACGGCAGAATTGATGATCGAAAATCTTACACGCATGGCCAAACGACATTTGATTATTTTTGTTACATTGGAAGATCGTGAACTTGCAAGCCTTGCCGAAAGAGAACCACGGTCAATTAGCGATATTGCCAAGTCTGTTGTCGCGGACGATTTTTTGCGGGATCGACAGGTTGTCTTTGAACGTTTGCGGCGTCTCGGTGTGCATTGTATTCAGGCCCCGGCAGCTTCCCTGAGTGCGGATCTTGTTGAACGCTATCTCGCGATTAAAGATCAGGATCTTATCTGATATGAAAGGGCAGGCATGATGTCAGATACAACGCTTAAAAGTTCTCAGTTTCGTAAAGAGCGGGAAGCTTCGTGGAAAGAGCTTCAGGATCTGGTAGAGAAGATTGAAAAGAAGGGTGTGAAGTCGCTGGACGCAGATCAACTAATGCGCTTGCCAAACCTGTATCGCTTTACCCTGTCATCTCTGTCGGTGGCACGCGGTGTCTCGCTGGATAGAAATCTGCTTGAATATCTCGAGCTTCTCTCAACAAGGGCCTATTTTTGTATCTACGGCGTTCATGCCAGCTTTGGCGGAACAGTATTGAACTTTCTTTTCCAGGAATTTCCGTTAGCTGTCTGGAATGCTCGTTGGCGCATTTTACTGACCACAATCATCATGCTTGTGGGCGGGGTAATCGCCTATTATCTGACAATCACTAACGAAGAATGGTATTACACCTTTGTTAGTGATGGTATGTCCAGTGGTCGAACTCCGGCCAGTGCTACCGAAGATTTACGCAAAGGTCTTTACGATGGTGCGGATATGGATGTTCATGAATTAAATGTCTTTGCGTCATACTTGTTTTCCCATAACTCGTCTGTCGGGATACTTTCCTTTGCCCTTGGTTTTGCCCTGGGAGTACCAAGTGTTTTGCTTATTTTTTATAATGGCCTGACCTTGGGATCATTTGTTGCTCTGTATAGTGGACGTGGTTTGGGTGTTGATCTGGCTGGGTGGTTATCCATCCATGGTACCACAGAGCTACTGGCAATTATTCTTTGTGGTGCAGGCGGGCTTGGTCTTGCCAAGGGAATAATAATGCCAGGGCATAAATCCAGACTGGCTAACCTGGCTTACGAAGGACGCCAGGCCGCTAAAATTGTAATTGGTGCGGTACTGATGCTGTTAATTGCGGCTATTCTCGAAGGTTTTGGTCGGCAATGGATTACAGACACATCGACACGTTTTCTGATCGGTGGATCCATGCTCACATTCTGGGGGCTATATTTTGGCTATTGGGGGCATCGGCTATGGAAAAGACGGTAACGTCCGCTTCGTCAAAAGTTTCCGAACGAAATAAAGGCCAAGATAATAAGCTCAATAAAGGCAAGCGTTTTGCCAAAAGGGGCTACACTAAAAATAACCCAACTCAGTGGCGGCGTGTTGTAACACCCGAAGGGGTGCCCGTTAGCTTTCAACTGGCATCTCGTGGTGATCGTGTTGCTGCAGTTTTGTTGGATCTCATGATTGTTTACGGATTGCCAATTTTGCTGCTTGTCGGTTTTCTGTTTTCTGGTGTTTGGGAAAACCTATTGGACAAAAAAGAGGCAATTTATGTTCTGATCTCAATCGTCACGGTTGTCTTGTTTCTGTGGTATAATTTTTATTTCAGTTACTTTGAGATAAAATGGCAAGGTCGAACACCGGGTAAACGGGCTTTGGGGATCAGGGTTGTTGACCGGCATGGCGGTCAATTAAAACCCGATGCCGTTTTTGCGCGGAATTTGATGCGTGAACTTGAATTGTTTTTACCCCTTACAATGCTGTTTTCTCCGGTCAGTTCTGGCGTTGATGGTGTCATTAATTTACTGGTTTGGATTTGGCTCGGGGTCTTTATTTTTCTTCCCTTCTTCAACAAAGACCGCTTAAGGGCGGGGGATATGATTGCTGGAACCTGGGTGGTTAAAATACCTAAAACAAATCTGTTAGGTGATATCGTTCAGGATAAAGATATTCTTGGGATCACAACGAATAAACTTTCGACAACGCCCGGCAAAGAGCAAGGTTATAGCTTTTCTGAAGAGCAGGTTGATGCCTATGGTATTTATGAACTGCAAACTTTGGAAGAGTTACTGCGAAAACCAGAGGTGACACCTAAAACCATTAAAGAAGTCGCCGAGCGGATAAAAACAAAGATCAAATGGGTTGAACCAGTAGCAGACAAGGGGGCTTCTTTTTACTGGAAAAATCACAAGGGCAGCACAGAAAAAGAAAAAGAGTTTCTCAAGGCGTACTACGCAGCTTTACGTAAAAGGCTCGAAGCCAAAATGCTTTTGGGGGTTCGTCGGGAAAACAAGTATGATAAGACATAAGAGATTTTGATCTCTGATGTAATCTTCACTATTATTCTATAACTTAAATTATTTTATTATCTGAGGGGGTAATATGAGTAACTTTAATGAGAATGTCGCGGGGCAATTCAGTCTTGGCGATACCTTGGGGACAACCTTTAATATTCTCATGAAGCGGTTTATTCCGTTGAATCTAATCGTGTTGATCTTTCAACTGCCTATGTTGATTTGGTCTGTCTCTTCGGGATTGTTTACAGCGAGTGTTGAAAATCCCGAAATCGTTTTAAGTACCTATAGCAACCAGTTTGTCTGGATTATGATTGTTTCCACAATTCTGTCTTTTGCCTCTGCTGCTGCTGTCGTTTACGGTGTTTTCCTGGATATTACTGGGCGTGATATTAGTATTGGCGAATGTCTTTCTAAAAGTCTGAGTGTTTTGGTTCCTGTCATCCTATCCGGCCTGCTGGCTTATGTTATCATTCTTCTCGGTACAGTATTACTGGTCGTTCCCGGTATTTTTGCGGCGATATGCTTTTTTGTTGTGATCCCTGTTGTGGTTGTCGAGCGTCCTGGTATCTTTGCAAGCCTTGGGCGAAGTGCAGATCTTACCAAAGGCAATCGCTGGTCCATCCTGGGACTCTTCCTGGTTATTATGTTAATCGCTATTGTACTAGGATTCATTAGTAACTTTATCACAATTTTCTTTGTTGGGACGAGCTTGAATGTCATTGCCATTGTTATCTCGACTGTGGTGCAGGTTATCACAACCACTTTCTTCCTGATTGTTGGCGCTGTGACCTATAACAATCTGCGCAATAGTAAAGAAGGCGTTTCTTCTGGTGAAATTGCTGCCGTATTTGACTGATAACGGTTTGATTACAAGCACAGAAAAAGCCGGAGCTGTCTTGTCTCCGGCTTTTTCTTTATGTCGTGATAAAATCTTGCTATTCAGAATACCCTTTTACAAGAGACGGCAGAAAACATGTCAACACAGCACACATCCCATAAGCAGGTTATAAACCGTCTTAAACGGGCGCATGGACACATGCACAAGATTATGGAGATGCTGGAAAATGAACGGTCTTGTGTTGATGTGGCGCAACAATTGTATGCCGTCGAAAAAGCCGTGATTAAAGCCAAGAGGCTCTTAATCCATGATCATATTGATCACTGTTTGGGGCAAGGGGATCATGATCCTCAATCGAGCCAAACTCTGGACGAGCTGAAAGAGATTACAAAATATCTCTGATGTAATATATCTGACGTTATTTCTTATTTAAATGATAGGTCAGAGCCAGAGAAATACAATGCTGTAGCGCTTGTTTCGCTATAATATCTTGCTCGTTGAACAGGATTGCCCGGTTACCGCTATATGTAAATTCAGTTGGATAGAGTTCTCTGAATTGATCCAGCAGGGTGGTCTGGCAATGAACATAAAGGGCATATTGCCCCTGATCGTCGCCCGTCTTATCAATACGAATTGTTGTGCCGCTTTTAGACTTTGTGGTTAGAAAGCTTGGCTGTCCCCATTTTAAGGTTTCTTCGATAGGACCAACATCTGGGATACTGGCTGCTGTATCCAGAATTATCTTTCTAAGGTCTAATAGCTTGTTACGAAGGTTTGCAGGATAGTTTTCATATGCTGTTGCGACATTAACGGGCAGTGATTTGGAAGTCATTTGGTCTGATGCCTCACGGATACATTCCCAGCAAATTACTTATAGCCAACAGTTTAATCTAAAAGCTACCTGACTGTATAGCTATGGCCTTGGACTATACAGGCCAGGTATCTTATTTGTCCTTTATTTCTTTGCAATCTCAGCAAGGTAAGCCTTGATCGCACCATCCATTCCATAGATTAGGGCGTCCGCAGTGAGGGCATGGCCAATCGACACTTCATCGGTCCAGGGGATTGCTTGTAAAAAATGCGCCAGATTATCCAGATTTAGATCGTGACCTGCATTTACACCTAGGCCAGAATCACGTGCGGCAATCGCTGTGCTCTTGTACAAGGAAAGTACCTGTTCACGATCATCCCTAAAGAAGCATTCATAGTAGGGGCCAGTATAAAGCTCAACACGATCAGCCCCTATTTCTGCTGCGGCAAGGGCAACATCTGGATCGTGATCAATGAAAACAGACACGCGCGCATTTTGCGCGTGAAGCCGATCAACAATCTCTTTGAGCCTGTCTTTGTTGGTGCGAATATCCCAGCCATGATCAGATGTATTTTGGTCTGGATCGTCGGGAACCAGTGTCACCTGCTCAGGCTTGGTATCAGCCACGAGCTGCATGAATTCTTCGGTCGGATTTCCCTCGATATTGAATTCAATCGGCGCCCCATATTCCTCGCGAAGCATTTTAGATAGCTCATAAACATCCGATTTACGGGTATGTCGCTGGTCCGGTCTGGGGTGGACTGTTATACCGCCTGCACCAGCTGCCAAGGCTATTTTTGCCATTCCGGTAACGCTTGGGTAGTCGATATCCCGCTGATTACGTAACAGGGCAACTTTGTTTAGATTGATGCTTAGAACGGTCATAATTTCCTCATATTGTTATGGTAACAATATAAATTGTTGTAGTATTTCATAGAATAATGTTCTTATTATTGTTCTAGTCAACAAAAACATTGTTGGGGTAACAATGTGGGTTCCACAAAATCTTGATTCTAAACTGCCTGTCTATCGCGCCATAACTGATTGTTTGGCGATCGATATTGAACAGGGGCGACTTGCCGAGGGTGAGAAGCTTCCCCCCATGCGTGACCTTGCTGATGAACTGGGTGTTACTGTGGGAACTATATTACGGGCCTATGATCTTGCGGAACAGCGGGGTTTACTTGTCAAGCAAACGGGACGTGGAAGCTTTGTTCGTTCCCACAGGGATCATGAACAAAATAAACAGGACGGGTTGGATGAAACAGGGGCCGTTGACCTCAGCCGTAACACGCCGCCCTTTATTAATCTAGAGGCACAGCTAAGACGTTCGTTGATCGAGATTGGCAAAGATAGCAACCTTGATGGAATGCTTGAATATGGCCAGAGCCAGGGATTGTTACGTCACCGTGAAGTCTTGTGTGAATGGCTTGGTGGACGAGGATTTGCAGCGAACCCTGGTCGTCTGATTATTACAGGCGGCGCTCAACAGGCATTGACCACAGCCTTGGGGGCATTGACATCTCCTGGTGATACTGTGCTGGTAGAGGAACTTTCCTATCCAGGTATCAAGAACTACGCGCGCTTCTTTGGCATCAATCTGGTTCCTGTTGCTTTGGACGAGGGCGGACTGGTACCGCAATCTGTCGAGCAAGCTTGCCTTAGAAATTCTGTCAAAGCTCTCTATTGTATGCCCTTTGCCCATAATCCAACCACAGCCACAATGTCTGAAGCGCGAATTGCTGAAATAGCAAAAATGGCAGACCAATACGGTTTTTTTGTTATCGAGGATGACGTAAATCCGCGCAGTCTAAAGTCCGATTTCAAGCCGATTGCAGCCTTTAACCCGGAACGAACTGTGTATATCAGCAGTTTATCCAAAACTATTTCGCCGGGGTTAAGGGTGGGTGCTCTTATGCCGCCGCAAGGGCTGTTGTCTCAGTTCCTAGCGGCAAGTCAGACGACCAGTTGGATGGCTCCCCCCCTGATGGCAGAGGTTGCGTGTCACTGGATTAAGGATGGTACGGCGTGTGAGCTTGAAACCCAACGAAATGTGATTACCGCTAACTTGCTCAAGCAAGCAGCTGATTGCCTGTCAGAAATCGAATACCGTTTCAACGAGGCAACGTCACATCTTTGGATCCCGTTGAGAGATACGTGGAAGGCCGAAGAGTTTGCCGAGACATTGGGGTTGCGTGGGGTCAGGGTTTCGCCTTCGAGTATCTTTGCTGTCGATCCTGTCTCAGCACCATCCGGTGTTCGGATTAATCTTACAAATATTGATGACACTTTATTAAGGCAATCCCTAATCGCTGTTGTCGAGCTTCTCAACAGTGCACCTCAAGCAACTAAGTTCCAGATGTAAGGTGTTTATGCATGGGGCGAATGATTTGACCTTAGCTTATAAGTGATATATTTAACTAATGGGTTAATTTTCTTTTTGGTTATGGTATGGATAATCTAAGCGATACATTTTTTGCGCTGTCTGATCCGACACGACGAGCCATTCTTTTGAGGCTATCCAAGGGGGATGCAACTGTCGGGGAGTTGGCTTCCCCCTTTGAAATGTCTGCACCGGCTATTACAAAGCACCTTAAAATACTTGAACGTTCCGGGCTTATTCGTAAGGAAAAGGATGGGCAGTTACGTCGTTGTATTTTGCAGGAAAAACCCTTGAAGGGGGCTTCTGAATGGCTAGAGCATTACAGCCATTTTTGGGAAGGCAGTTTTGCTCAGCTTGATGATACCTTGAAGGTGTTAGTCGCTGAGGAGGACGCAGAGTAGATGGCTGAATATAAAAATACAGGCAATTTTTCTGATAATATTTCTTCTTCTGATTTGACGTTGGAAATTACACGACGCTTTGCTGCGCCAAGGGAAACAGTTTTCAAAGCCCTAACCCGGCCAGAGATTTTCAAAACCTGGTGGGGGCCAAAGGGGTGTGACTGTCGTGCTTGTGAGATCGATTTACGGGTTGGTGGCCAGTGGAAAACGACACTGGAAAACACGGACGGAGATTGTTCTTCTAATCAGGTTGGCGGTGTATACACCGAAATCGAAGATCCTTCCAAGCTGGTTTTTACCTGGGCCTGGATCGACGAGAATGGAATTCGCGGACATGAAACAGAAGTGACAATACTGCTTCATGATGAAGGTAAGAAAACTTTGATGGAGTTTTCCCAAAAGATTTTTGCTGATGCAGAGCAATGGGATCAACATCGTAAAGGGTGGAAAAGTTCTTGGGATTGTCTCGAAGAAGTCCTCGCAGGGGGAAAAAACGAACTATTGGGTGTTCCTGAAATATTTTGAACACGTAAAAGACAAGAAGGATAAAATAAATGGGATGTCCCGTTGTACATTTTGAAATTATTTCCGAGGACGCTGAAAAGGCACAGGCCTTTTACGGAGACCTCTTTGGCTGGGATATTGATGCAGATAATCCTATGAACTATGGCATGGTTGACACCGAAAGCGATGACAAGGGTATTAACGGTGGTATTGGCGAGGATATGGCCGATACGGGTGAGCATCTGACCTTTTATGTCGAAGTACCGTCAGTGGAAGAGACCTTGAAACAAGTTGTTGAAAAAGGGGGGACGATTGTTCTAGAGGCACTGGATGTTCCTGGTGGCCCTACGATTGGTTTGTTTAATGATCCGGATGGCCGTCGGGTTGGGCTTGTCGAGGCATGATCCAGTTCAAGAATACGTTTTCCCAAAGCCCTGACAGAAATGTCAGGGCTTTTTCGTTTTCGGGGGCTTTTTCGTTTTCGGGGGTTTGTTCGTTTCGGGGCTTTTTCGTTTTATAGAATCTTTAATATAATTTTACCTATTTCCAATATTATTAAGTTACCTCGAAACAGGTCATTGGGCTTTGGATGAGATTTTTACTCTTCTTATTTGTGCTATTTCATAGTTGTTTCAGTGCGATAACAGCTTTTGCGAAAGAGGTGAAGTTAGTCACAGGATTTGATTATGCCCCCTATGCAAGTCCTAGTTCCCCCAGTGGTGGAGTTATCACTGAAATCGTTACGACTGTTTTTTCCGAAATGGGGTATCGCGTCAGTTTGGGCTATTATCCGTGGAATAGAGCGCTCAAAAGGGTTGATCGCCTTAACAGTGATGCGACCTTTCCTTTTGCTTATACTGATGATCGTGCAGAAAAATTCCTCTATTCCGATCCGGTTCATCACATGAAATTAAGTGTTTTCCAAAACTCTGGAAGCCAAAATCATTATTCTTCACCAAATGATTTGATCGGCCTGACAGGCTGTGAACCGTTGGGGTACAAGACCGAAATTGAGCTTGTAGATTTAATTAAGGCGAAAAAAATCAATCGGTTCCGCGCTGAAAGTGTCGAGGACTGTTTGCAAGGGGTGGCATCGGGGCGTGCAGACTTTGTTGTTCTTAGCCCGTCTGTTGCCTGGGTTGCTGCGAATAAGCTTTGGAAAGATAACGCAAAAGATATTATATCTGAATCAAAGGTACCGCTAAAAACATCGACAGAGCACCTTGTCATATCTAAAAAACATCCGAATGGGCAGGGATTAATTACAGAATTTAACGCAACGTTTCTTAAGCTAAAAGCAAAGGGTGTTATTCAGGGAATTTGGACCAGACACTTGGGAAAAGACTCGCCCCCCGTCATGTAGAACGCTCTAGTCGGCTGGGGGGAAACTATATTGGATTATACACTACATTCTTTTATTTTTAGTTTTGATAGTTCCAATTGCACGCGCGTATTATCGTCTGGCAACTGATCCGTCACCATTAGATCCAGGTCCTTAAAAGGGGCAACCTTTACGTTTGCTGGTCTGTTCCATTTAGTATTATCTGCAACAAGAATTTTCTTGCGACTATTTTCCAGAATAGATTGTGTTACATGTGCTTCATCCGGTTTGAAATCCAGCATACCGTAAGTTGGGTCAAGCCCACCGGTTCCCACGATGGCATAATCAGCTTTGAACGATGAAAAGAAGCGAATTGTTTCTACGCCGACCAGATCGTGATCACTATGTCTTAGGCGTCCACCAGAAACATGGGTATCAATATTCTGGTTGTTACACAGAACAGCCGCAGCTTTGAGGTTGTTTGTTAGCACACGTAGGTTTTTATACTTGAGCAGGGCATTAGCGACAGAGCCAACAGTTGTTCCTATGCCTAGAAAAATTGTTGAACCGTCCGGTATTTGGTCGGCCACAGCTTGCGCTATCTCATCTTTATTTTTAGCATTCATCACCTGTCTTGTGCTGAAAGACAGGTTTTCAATGGCCGAAGGCAAACAGACACCACCATGCACACGTCTGAGTAATCCCGTTTCACAAAGGGCGTTGATGTCCTTGCGAATAGTTTGAGTACTCAACTGAAAATGGTTGGACAGGTCTTCGATGCTAAGGGCATCTTCCCGGCTGGTCCATTCCAGTATTTGATTCTGTCTCTCGCTCAGACGCATGACTAGGTGGTGTCCGTTTTTTCGCCGATATCTGTGGCCAATAAGAGGTTAGATCAAACGTTTACCTGTTTCTTTGTTGAAAACAAGTGCATTGCTGTGATCGTAGCCAAGTTTGATGGTTTCCCCGATTGTTGGTTCCTGATCCTGGTTGAGGCGTAAGCAGAGCTCAAGATCATCACCATCCTCGTTTTTAGCACCTTCAAGTGTACCGTAGACCAAGTTATCAGCGCCGTGTTGTTCCACAAGGTCAATCTTCATTGCCAATTTGCCCTGATCGTCAATGCGAAGGTGTTCAGGGCGCAGGCCCAGTACAAGCTCTTCGGCTATAGGCAGCCCGTCAAATCCACCGATCTCTAATGAACCGGACTTTAGAAGTTTTCCGTCATACTGGACTGAAATCAGGTTCACTTGGGGAGATCCGATAAAGCTGGCAACAAAGAGTGTCTTGGGATCTTTATAGAGCTCAATAGGCTTACCCATTTGCTCTATCTGACCATTGTTAATCACCGCAAGACGGTCAGCCAGTGTCATGGCTTCTGTCTGGTCGTGGGTAACGTAGATACTGGTGACGCCCATTTTACGTTGAAGCTTTTTGATCTCGATGCGCATCTGTACACGCAGTTTTGCATCAAGGTTACTGAGCGGTTCGTCAAACAGGAATACTTTGGGGTTTCTGACAATTGCACGTCCCATCGCAACACGCTGTCGCTGACCACCGGATAACTGGTTCGGCTGTCTGTCCAGAAAATCTTCGATGTGGAGTGTCTTTGCCGCAGCAATGACTTTCTTTTCGATTTCTTCTTTGGAATCACCACGGTTTTTCAAACCATAAGACATATTCCCGCGAACGGTCATATGGGGATAAAGTGCATAGTTCTGGAAAACCATAGCGACGTTACGTTCCGCCGGGGAGACATCATTGATCCGGTTTTCGTCAATGTGAAGATCACCTTCGGTAACGGTTTCCAGTCCGGCAATCATGCGTAACAGTGTTGATTTCCCACAACCACTTGGGCCAACGAATACGATAAATTCACCGTCGGCAATTTCCATGTTAACGCCTCTGACGGCGTGTGCACCGTTCGAGTAAACTTTATTAACATTGGTGAGCTTAACTTCGGCCATTATTTTTCACTTTCTACCAAACCTTTAACAAACCAGCTCTGGAATACCAGCACCACGATTACCGGGGGCAGGGTGGCCAGAATGGTCAGGGCATATGCTTTTTGGAATTGGGGGAGTTCGCCGCCCTCGGACAATACCTGATAAATCTGCTTGATGCCGATGACCAAGGTGTAATTGTCTTCATTTGTTGTCATGATCAGGGGCCATAGATATTGGTTCCAACCAACAACAAACATAATGATCAAGATCGCAGCGATCATAGTTTTGGATATCGGAACCAGAATATCGATAAAGAACTGCCAGGCATTTGCACCATCCAGGCGCGCTGCTTCAAGAAGTTCTTCTGGAACTGATTTATAAAATTGTCGGAAATAGAATGTTCCGGTAGCCGAGGCAATGAGCGGCAGGATCAACCCCGTGTGGGTATCCAGTAATCCCATACCGGCAACAACTTCATAGGATGGAATAATTCTGACCTCTAGTGGTAAGAGAAGGGTCATGAATATGATCCAGAATAACGGTGTTGCGAGTCTAAACCTGAAATACACAATGGCGTAGGCCGCGAGCATTGAAATCACGACTTTCCCAACCGCAAAACCGATGCCAAGGATAAAGCTGTTCCAAAGCATCATACTAGCGGTGACACGTTTCATTACGCCGCCTTCTACAAAGAGAACTTCGTTGTAGTTCTCAAAGAAGTGTCCGCCCGGCCAAGCCTGCAGACCTTCTCTGAAAAGAGTTTCTGCAGAATGTGTCGATGACATAAAAGCAACCCAAACGGGGGCTGTCATGAATATTGCACCGAGGATAAGGATCAGATGTCCCGAGATCGCATGCCAATTAAGTTTCAACATTCTGATCCCTCCTAGTAATGAATTTTGCGTTCAATGAAACGGAACTGGATAACAGTTAGTGCCAGTACCATAAGCATCAGAACAACAGATTGAGCGGATGACCCCCCAAGATCGCTGCCTCTAAAGCCATCAAGATAAACTTTATAAACAAGGGTGCTGGTTGATCCACCAGGAGCACCCGCAGTTGTGGTATCAATGATACCAAAGGTCTCAAAGAAGGCGTAAGTGATGTTGATCACTATAAGGAAGAAGGTTGTCGGGGCCAAAAGCGGGAAGGTCATGGTCCAGAAGCGGCGGAGACTGCTTTTGCAATCAATTGTCGCGGCTTCAATCACTGATTTTGGAATACCCTGAAGACCGGACAAGAAGAAAATGAAGTTCACGCTGACCTGTTTCCAGACCGCGATCAATACAACAACAAAGCCTGCATCAAACGAATCAAGCTTATGGTTAAAGTCCCATCCCATGGCATTTAGGAAATAGTAGAGATCACCAATCAGGGGGTTAAACATCAGGTTACCCATCAAGCCGGCCACTGGTGGGGCGATGGCATAGGCCCACATGAGCAATGTTTTATAGGTGCGAGCCCCTTGGATGGCTTCGTTTGCCTTTACGGCCAGCAACATGGCAAGAGCAAGGGAGAGGAACGTCACCAGAAAGGAAAAAACAAGGGTAAAACCCGCGGACTGAAGCCAGGCATCGTTTAGGATGGTGTCTTTATAGTTCTTGAACCAGACAAACTGTGAAGAAAGGCCAAAGGCATCTTCCAGCAAAAATGATTGGTATATGGCCTGAGCAGCGGGCCACAGGAAAAATATACAAATGATAATAATTTGTGGAGCGATAAACAGATAGGGTATCGGGCTGTGGCTAAATTGAACTCGTTTCATAGCAGAAAGCGCGCTCCATATTCGTCGATAGTAAACATCGTAAAACTATGAGCGACGATCATAGTGACCGCCGCTCATAATCAAGTCTTAGTTATAGGTCGCGTTAAAGCGCTCTAGCAGATCGTTGCTTTCTTCTTCGATTTTAGCGAAAGCATCGTCAACAGATGTTTTTCCTGCGAAAATATCATCGTAATGTTTGTAGAGAACTTCACGGATCTGAACGTAATAACCAAGGCGATAGCCTTTCGTCCAGTCGCCACCAGGCTGGTTCAGCTGAAGAATACCGATTTCAGCGTCTGGTGTTGTTTTGTAGTAACCATCACTCTTTGCAAGATCATAAGCTGCATTTGTGATTGGCACATAACCAGTTTCCTTGTGCCAAAAATACTGCATTTCCGGGCTGGTCAGGAACTTCATGAAGTCGGCAACGCCTTTGTATTCCTCGTCGTCGTGACCGGCCATTGTGAATAGCGCAGCACCACCGATGAAGGTACCTTTAGGCTCATCAATGATTGATTTCCAGTATGGCAAGAAAGAACCGCCGAATTCAAATTCAGCACTCTTTGTCAGGCCACCAAAAGAGCCTGAAGAACCTAGCCACATAGCTGTTTTCTGCTGGATGAAGGCATCCTGGTTGTCACCCCATGCGCGGCCATAATAACCGTACCAGCCTTTGTCCAACCATTCTTTGACTTTGCCCCAGTGCATTTTCAGTTCTGGGTTGTTGTACATGATTTTTACATCTGTACTGTCATAACCGTTGTTAGCTGTCGCCATCTGAAGGTTGTGGCGGCTGTGGAAGTTTTCAGTAAAAATCCACGGGCTGTGGCTTTGTGCAAGCGCAATGTAGCCAGCTTCTTTCAGCTTGGGTGCAATTTCTTCAAATTCTTCCCATGACTTCGGTGGATTAGCGATACCAGCTTTTTTGAAAGCGTCTTTGTTGTAATAAAGAAGCGGTGTGGAAGAGTTGAACGGCATACCGATCATCTTGCCATCGGAATCAGCATAGAAGTTACGTACACCAGCGATGTAGTCTTCTTTGTTGAAGCCGTCGCCATGTTCAGCCAACAGATCGGCAACAGGAACAGTCGCACCTTTGGCGTTAATGATAGTTGCTGCACCGGCATCAAAGATCTGAAGGATATGCGGCTGTTGCTTGGCGCGGAATGCAGCGATACCAGCTGTCATTGTGTCTTCGTAACCACCTTTGTAGGTTGGTACGAGCTTGTATTCGCTTTGGCTTTCGTTGTATTTAACGGCAATTTCGTCAACAACTTCGCCCAGGCGACCGCCCATAGCGTGCCACCATTGAACTTCCGTCGCAGCATGAGCCACGCTGATTGTTGCCAGGCACGAAAATGCACCAATGGCAGTAAGAGTACGTTTTAACATAGAGATAACTCCCTGTAGGTAAAGTATCGAAAGAATAAATTCAGACCCGTTTGCCGGGTTCATTTGAACCATTTATAGCCTTCATATGAAACTATAACTACAAAAATTGGTCAAATAAAAGACAAAATCCAAGCCTTAGGGTTTTCAAGGAATTTGATCTGTTGAATCGGCTTTTACTTAAAGGTTTTCTTGGGTTATTTGAATAAATAGTGTGTATTAATTGGTATCATTGATGGGGTTAAAGTGGCCTTATTTGTGTGGGCTTTGCCAATATTATAATCTGTCCTATTGAATATCCTTTATATGTACCTTTAGATATCTTTCCAAAGTAAAGGTGTGTTATAGTCCGCGCGGCTTATATTATCTGAGTTCGAGAATTTGGTTTTATGAATATATTGAATGCAATGTTTCAAAAGACATTGTTTATTGTCCATATCTGTGTGGCTTCTGCTCTTTTGATTATAATTGTTTCTGCAAATGTTTCGGCAAACGTTTCTGCAAGCGGGGATTTGCGGCGAAACTTTGATGAGGCGATGGCAACATGGGAACTGGAACTCTATGAGAAAACGCAGGATTTAGATAATAAAAACCTTTCCCAGAGCGACTTTGAAAATATTCGTGACGATCTGGATCGTGTACGAATGCAGTCGCGTGGATTTATTTCCCGGCTACAGCCTATTCAAAATCAACTGACAAAACAGTTGAGGGGATTGGGGCCAGAACCCGAGCAAAATCAAACACCTGAAACCGAGCAAATTGTTACGATCCGACAAAATCTAGAGACTGAACTCTCGATTGTGAACAGCCAAATAAAACAGGCTGAACTGATTTCACCGCGTGTTGATGAACTGGTCGGGCGATTTAACAGGATCGAAAGGCAACGTTTTGTTGATGAAGTCTTTAGCCGTGGACCTGTTCCCGTTTCCCGTTCGTTATGGGGCGAGGTTTTTGAATTAAGTGGTACTGACTGGGAAGCGTTTCTTGTACAACTTGAACTGGCCCAGAGCACCGTGGGGGGACAGATTGAATGGGAAGAAGTGATTCCGCTATGGGTGATTGTTCTTGCTGCTGCCTTTGTTGTGTCTCTTATCTTGCGGGTTATGCGACGTCGCTACGGTGTACAGTCGGATGTAACTGATCCCGATTACCATAAAAGAGTCCTCGCAGCATCTTTGAATGCCCTGAAACGTGCCCTGATACCTGTTACGTTCCTGACCTTGGTGGCGGGAACATTTGTGTGGAGTAATGTTCTGGACCCTGAAATAGAACAGATGGTCAAGGCTGTAATTCTAGGGTTGCTTTTCATTACCATTGCCGAGGCTATTACCAAGGCAACCTTGTTTCCGGACCGTTCATCGTGGCGTGTTCTTGATATGGCAATACCTTCTGCTCAACAGGTCAGGGTTATTGCGATTATTATTGCCTTTACCTTTGCCGCAGATCTTTTGATCCGTGTCCTTAATGATGTTGTGCATGCTTCGGCCAGTCAGCATTTGTTAGGTAAATTTTTTACGGCCACAACGATGGCTGTGCTTGTTATTCTCTTGCATCGGAAAAGCCTTTGGAATCTAGCCGGGGATATCCCCGAGGAAATAAGTCGCGTTTCCAGACTCTGGTCCAGGTTCCGGGTAACAATCGTTGCCTTTATGTCGGCTATGATTGCGGCGGCTTTTATCGGTTTTATCCCAATGGCTCATTTTGCCGTTTTTAATCTGGTTGCGACATTAGAGCTGTTTTTGTTGTTGTTGCTGGTGCACGTAATTGTTCACGAAGTCGCCCATTACGAACTTTCCGGAGAGGCCGATATTGGTCGTAGTCTTCGAAATGTACTGTCTTTGGATGATGATGGCGCTGATCGTCTGGGTTTCTGGATTGTGCTTTGTGTCGGGTGCGGTCTTATCCTGCTTGGGGTTATTGGAACCCTGCTGATTTGGGGGATGAGTGCGCAGCGACTGTTTGGCATTATCCAGACAGCGTTGACAGGCTTTAAGATTGGCGAGGTCAGAATATCATTTATCGATATAGCCGTCGCGGGCATTCTCTTTATCGGTATGCTGGCCCTGACAAAAGTTTTTGCCAATGTTCTGGATGAAAGACTTTTACCAAAAACAAAGTTGGATGCAGGGGTCCGCAATGCGATTAAAGCATCGGTCGGATATGCCGGTTTGGGGCTTGCCGTTCTGATCGGGGTGTCAGCTGCGGGGCTTGATCTATCCAATATTGCGATTGTTGCTGGTGCGCTTTCTGTGGGTATTGGTTTTGGCCTGCAATCCATCGTAAACAATTTTGTTTCCGGTTTGATATTGATTTTTGAACGCCCGATCAAACAGGGGGATTGGGTTGTTGTTGGCAATGAAGAGGGGCACGTCAAAAAAATCAAGGTACGGGCCACCGAAATAGAAACCTTTGACCGTGCATCCGTCATTATCCCGAACTCTGATCTTATTTCGGGGACAATGAAAAACTGGACCCACAAGAGCAAGTTGGGCCGGCTCGAAGTCCGTATCGGTGTTTCATATGATTCTGACGAAGAGAAGGTGAGGGAGATTTTAACCAAGATTGCGACGGAACATCCCGGCGTTCTTGCCCGTCCGGAACCTTACGTCCTGTTCATGGATTTTGGGGCTAGTTCTCTTGATTTTGAACTCAGATGTTTCCTGAAAGATATTGAGAATAAAATGAGTGTTGCCAGCGATCTCAGATTTTCAATTCGCAAGGCCTTTCAGAATGAGGGTATTGAGATACCGTTTCCGCAACAGGACATTTACATCAAACAGGCGCCGGGTGTATCAAAATCCATCGATGTTTCCGCTGAAGACACCGAGGATAAGAAAAAAAATACCTGATCTAAATCTTGCAGCTAACAATTTGTCAGTCTGATATCGGCGGCCTGATAGGCTTTGTCTGAAAGAAATATATACCAGATAGTTAAATGGTCGAGACAATTAGAAATAGGTGTCTTTTGATTCAAACACACAAAAGTTTGGGATATTTGTGGTTATGTCAGGTTATTTCTTGAAAATTAGTTGTTAGAACGGCATAAAGATAACGAGTTTATCTTTTGGGGGTGTCATGTCTGCTTCGTCTCGACAGCAAGAAATACTACGGGCAATTCGTTTGAAGGGCACCTGTGCCATATCTGAAATTGCGACATCCCTATCTGTTTCGGAAGAAACAATCAGGCGTGACATCAAGCCAATGGTTGCCAAAGGGTTGGTTATTAAAACCCACGGCAAGGTAACCATGCCGGATGATATCAAAGAGCCACCGTTCCATATGCGTATGCAGGAAAATATGGACGCCAAGGTCAAGATTGCCACGGCGGTTTCCCGCATGATCGAAGATGGCGAGACAGTTTTTTTACATCCCGGATCGACAACAAACTATGTGGCACGCGCGCTATGCGATCACAGTGATCTGGTCATCCTGACCAACTCTGCTGAAATTTCCCGCACACTGGTAAGTGGTGAGGGTAACGAAGTGTATATGGCGGGTGGCCTGTTGCGTACAGACGATGCGGCCTCTGTCGGACCCACGGCAATTGAGTTTATCAAAACCTTTCAGGTTAAAACGGCTGTGTTTGCCATTGGGGCAGTTAGCCCCGCAGGTTTGATGGATTTCCGACTTAGTGAAAAGGAATTCTGTCAGGCGGTGATGGAGCGTTCTGAGCGCGTCATCGTTGCCGTTGACCACACGAAATTCGAGCGCAAGGGCATTGTTCATATATCCAATCTTGAAGACATGGATCTTCTGGTGACAGACAGAGAACCACCCCGAGAGCTTCAGGATGCGCTGAAAGAAGCCGGGGTGGAAACTTTAATCGCGACCTGAACTCAGCAAGTTAACCGAAAGAAGATCCGGTAAATTAACGCGATGTCGCTTCGCGCCATCTGTCGGATAGTCTCATGCCCCAATAAACACTCTGCGCGGCGAGGGGGCCAAAAAATCCACCGTTCCATTCCAGATCAAAGGCTTGAAACAGTTTGTGACGATCAGATGCTTTGGCTATGCCCTCGGCAACAAGACGTCCCCCGATAGGTGCCGTGTTCATGCCGTGCCCGCCGAAAGCGGTACAGGACCAGACACCGGGTTTCTGTTCACCGATATAGGGCATTTTGTGGCGGGCATAAGCCATCAGACCGGTCCAGGCCATATCAATCTTTACGTCCGATAAATCAGGATAAACGTTGGTGATATCCTGTTTCAACAGGTGTGCCAAACGCTTGGGCTGGCTTGTTCTTGTCGTGATCCGGCCACCCCACAGCAGCCGATCCCCGTCAACAATGCGGTAATAGTCCGACGCCTGACGATCATCCAGAATAGCCGCACTGGTTTTTACCAGCTCATGGACGCGCGCGCCAAGCTTTTCGGTAACAACAATATAGGTCGCGATTGGTAACAACGCACGTCTGAGACGGGCAAATACATTGCCAGAATAGCCGCCACCACAGAGAACAACGTCTTTTGCCTTGATGCTACCACCTGCTGCTTTTATTTCTTTGACCGGACCGTCGAGATTCATTTCAACAGCTTCGGTATTTTCAAAGATCAGGCCACCTTTGTTTGTGATTTCCTGTGCGATACCCAGACAATAGTTCAGAGGGTGAAAATGAAAAGCTCCCTTGTCAAAGTTACCTTGATAATAGCGTGTGGTCTTGAATTTTTCCTGTAGATCGTCGCGGGATAAATAGTCCAGCGGATAGTCATATTGCGCTGCCATGTCATCACAGTGTCGTTTCATGCCATCGGGATCGTTGTAGCGGATGACCGACAGCATGCCGGGGCTTGGGTTTACACCTTCGAGCTTTAGGGTGGCGATATTGTCCCGGACCATATTGACACCTTCCAATGACAAGGCAAAAACCTCGCGCGCCTTGTCAATGCCCAGCCGTTTTTTCACAATGGCCTGGCCGCCTGCAAAACCGGGTGATACAAAGCCGCCATTTCGCCCTGATGCACCCCATGCCACGCGGTTGGCTTCTAGAATAACAACGGACTTTCCCCTGTTCAGAAGTTCCAGCGCACAGCTTAGTCCCGCCAGGCCGCCCCCGACGATACAGACATCTGCGTCCAGATTTTCTGTCAGAGTGGGATAAGTTGAATGTTCAATCGCTGTTCGACTGTAATAGGTATCTGGATAGGTCATGGTGATTACTTGTTGTTCGTGATTGAAGCCAGAGGATTAAAGGCCAGAGGATTAAAGACCAGAAGCTTAAAGCCATTCGTCTTTGATTTGATAGAAGGCATATGCTGCTTTTAAATAGTGTAAGCGCAGGGCTGGCAAGGGGAATTTATCAAATCGCTTTGTAAAGACAGTGGGGAGCTTGCTCTGGTTTCTGTCTCCGGCGATCTCGTCTGCCAAAGCACTTCCCGCCCAACCGGACATGGCGACACCATTGCCGTGATAGGCAAGAGAGGTCCAAGCCGTTTTATCTTTGTTTATTGGCCCGATATAGGGAACCAGATCATTGGCGAGGCAAATAAAGCCCTGCCAGAAATGTGTATGCTCAACATGGGACCAAGCAGGGAAGAGCTTTTCAAAATCTGCCCGAACGCGCTTTTCGGCCTGTTTTTCCCCTGTGGCCGAGCTATCCGTTCCACCACGCCCCCCGAAAAGGAACCGCCCGTCAGGCAACAGACGGAAATAATGCAATAAAATACGGCTGTCATAGACGGTCGTTGTATTGGTCCAGCCCTGATCCTGCTGTTCCTGTTCGCTCAAGGGGCGCGTCACCAGGATAGAGGACAGGGCGGGGAGCAACTTACCAGCCGCATTTGCCGACAGGTTTTCCGGGGTATAGCCATTGGTGGCCATGATGACGTGGTTTGCTTTGACAATACCCTGTGGCGTGTGAAGGTGATGACCATCCACATGCTTTTCCCATTTGGTCACAGGACTATTGCCAAAAATCTCGATACCTGTATCGCGTAGGAGTTTGGCAAGCCCTCTGGCATATTTTAGCGGATGAAGACCAAATCCGGTCGGGTTGTGCAGACCGCCGTGAAAGTCACCGGCCAAGCCCATTTCCCTTAATTGTTCCGGGGATAAAATGTGTGTTTCGTGATCAAAGGTTTGGGCCAGAAAGTCCTGTTCCTGTCGCAGGTCATCCACACGGTTGGCCTTGTGGGCCAACTCAATCTCTCCGGTGCCCGTCACATCTGCATCAATGTTGTGGGTTTCCAGAAAAGACTTCACAAAGGCAACAGACTGCTTTTGGACCGCAAAGAAGTCTTTTGTGGCTTCCAGCCCGTAACGGCTGATCATCTGCTGATAACTGAGCTTGGTTGACCCCATGCAACAAAAGCCACCATTGCGCCCCGACGCCCCCCAACCTGGCTGCGCGGCCTCAAAGACCTTTACATCAATCTGGTACTTTGTTGCCAAGCGATAGGCCGCCATCATGCCCGTATAGCCACTGCCGATTACCGCAACGTCACACTTGGTATCTGCTGTCAGACTTGGGAAATCCGCTAGCTCAGGCGCCGTATCCCGCCAATAACTCGGTGCATGATTTTTGGCAGAGAAGGCGTGCGTATCATAAAGATATTTCATGGCGTGCGACGAACTTTTCAAAAGAAGGCGAGGGATACGTGTTTTGTTTTTCTGTATTCCATGTCAGGAAGGTGAATTGGTCAAGCTAAAATGATTGTTAGGTATTTGTCAGTGAGGGCAAACGATTATTAGAGGCGTTGATTTGCGAATGCTCATGCCAGAACATATTAACTATTATTAGGGATTGAGTTGTGGGTGTGCCTTTTTAGAGAGTCTGGCTTTATAGGGTGTTTTTTATTCGCCAAAGCTAAGCTTAGTTGATAAATCATGAATAAGTGGCAGGATTTGTTGTATTTTTTTAAGTGAACTCTTTATATCAATAGTGCCTTCGTTTGATGGTACTAAACACTTTGAAAATTTAAATACTCTCATGCTTTTTCCTTTGCGAGAGCGTGCCACTTCATAATTTAGAGCTGGCTTGTTTTCTAAATAATTAATCAGCTTTGACCGATAGTCGCTTATTTTACCTGGTGATACTGAACCATCCCAACACCCAATTCTAAGATATACATCAAAATTTTGATCTATTTGAGCATAGAGATAAGGGCCAAAATTTAATTGTGTCCACCCAAAAGTAAAACATGCAAATCCGCCTTGAGCATTAGATACAGATGAATATTTACAATTTTCCAAGTGTTTTGATAATGCAGAATATAATCCAAAACATCTCATATGAGACCATTTCGGGAAATTATCAAAATTTTCTGTATTCCATGATGAATACTCAGTCTCGATAGTATTTAAGTGGTTGGTGAAATCAAGAAGGATATTATTCGTTACCCCATCCTCAACACCTTTATTCAGAATGGTTAGTAAGTCTTGTCGAGTGACTAGTTTATATCCTTCTGCTACTTCTTTTGAGTAATCTTGTTGTTCACCAGTTTTCAAAAAAATCTTGCTGACTACAGTATGATTTTTGAATTCAGGTTCATTGATTAATAGATTGTAATATCGGGCTAATTGGTTACTGTGTTCACTGCTATGAACTTTATCTTCAATCAAAATCAAATGCTTACTATTAATTTCTAACAAAATATCAATATTTTTGTATTGTCGATGTACTTTGACCGTGCAAGGTTCTGTAATATGGTCAATGTCATCACCGAGTAAGTGCTCGATAAAATGTTTTCCGACAAGGTGCATCTTCTTATCGAGATGCTCTAAGTCAATATTCCCCCATTTAGCAAGCCAACAAAGAAAAGCATCTTGGCTAAGTTCACTCGTTGCATATTTAAAGAGGTTTGGATGCGAGGGAGTATGAGGCATTAGGGGGGGCTCAATCTTATTGAGAAAATAATTTTATTTTTCTTATTTATTAGGCGCTAGAATTGGATACTCAAATAACAAATCAAAAATTATATAAAATAAATGAAATTACAACCTTTGGTGTTTCTTTGTATTTGTTTTAAGCTTTCAAGTTTATTGTTTTTCGTTTTCTGTTGGTACTTGACATCATAGAATCCATGGTCCGAAGCCTTTGTCCTAAGTATCAGTTTCATAATATAAAATCGACTTAAACCTTAAATAAAGAACTGAGTTTTCCTCATTTAAGGTGAACTGGTCCTTCCTAATTACAGCTCGATTAGCTAAAGAATGAAGCCGAAGCTGCGGCATTTTGACCGGTATCAATATCTGGTGTTGAGTTTAATATTATAACATGCATATAAAATACATGTTTAAAATGAATACACATTAAAGGAGAAGCTTATGGCCTATGTTGTACTTGCCGCCGAGCTTTTTACGGCCTTTTGGTTTGTGAATTACATCCTGTTGATATCCGGCTTTGTCAAAGAAGGGGAGAAGGCGGCTTTTCCAAGGAAAGATCCACTGGTCCGGTTCTTTATTGCCAATGCCAAGTGGGCCATCGTTGTTGGTTTGACAACTGTCTATGCGGGAACTGTTGTCTATGTGTACGGGCTGGCGGGCTGATTTTAAGTAGTTTGCCTATTTAAGTCTCAATATAGGAACATATTAAAAGGAGAGAAAAATGCCTTTGGAAGTCGATAAACTGCTCATCAAAGCCCTGACCATCAGCCTGATCTGGGTGTTGGTTCCGATGCCTTTGTATATCTGGCTTTTTCTTGAGTTTCTTATTTAAGGGGCGCAACCCTATTGTTTTTCCTGCCGGGCGGCTTCGCGGAGTAGCCATCGGCGAAAGGTTTGCAGGCGGGGCAGGCCGCGTTTGTTTTCGGGATAGACGAGGTAGTAAGCATTTTTGCCGCGCACGCTGTCATCAAAAAGCTGGGTCAGTAGGCCTTTGCTCAGTTCTTCTTTGATCAGGAAGGCAGGTAAAAGGGCGACACCCAGACCAGTAAGTGCCGCATTGATAATCATGTGAAACTGTTCGAACTTGGGGCCTGCGGCGGGGTTGATATCTTGTGTTTCCTTGCCCTTGAGCCATTCCTGCCAGGCATAGGGTCTGGAGCGGAGTTGCAGCAGGGTATGTTGTTTCAGGTCTGCGGGGGTGTTTATCGGGCCGACATCTTGCAGCAGTGAGGGGCTGCAAACCGGGATCATCTCTTCGCCCATCAGCTTGTCGGAAATTGTGCCGGGCCAGTTACTGTCGCCAAAATAGATCGCCGCATCAATATCTTCGCTCTCGAAATTAAAGGCCTCGATACGGGTGACAAGGTTCACGTTGATTTCCGGGTGCTGGGATGTAAAGCGCCCCAGACGCGGGATCAGCCACCGACTGCCAAAGGTTGGCAGGCAGGCCAGAACCAGCTCCCCACCCACACCCTGATAGGCCAGCAGGTTAAGGGTGGCTGATTTAAGTTGATCAAGGCCTTTTCTGACTTCCTGAACATAGCTTGCGCCAGCTTCGGTGAGGACCAGTCGTTGCCGGACCCGTTCAAAAAGCCGGATGCCGAGTTCGTCTTCAAGCTGTCTGATCTGGCGGCTGACGGCGCTTTGTGTCACGTTCAATTCTTCGGCGGCTTTCGTAAAGCTCATGTGTCGTGCAGAAGATTCAAAGGTGCGCAGCGCGGTGAGAGAGGGGACGTATCGGTATATCACAGGATTAATGCTCGGATATCAAACAAAGAATTATCTGCATGACTGTATAGATCTTTGATCCATTAGTCATGAGTTTAGTGAATGATGTTTGGAAAAATAATCGTTGGCCTTTATCATTAACGCAGGGGACAATAAGCTATAAAATTACGGCGAATAAAAACCTTGAGGCACTTTATGTGCCGCGTATAGCTCGGAAAGAAGAACATGTCTGCATCTGCCAAACTTGGAAAATTCGATTGGGAAGACCCGTTCCTGTTAGACGTTCAGTTGAATGAAGAAGAGCGCATGGTCAGGGACAGCGCGCGTGACTATGCGCAAGACAAGCTGATGCCGCGTATTCTGGACGCGAACCGCAACGAAACCTTTGATCGCGACATTATGCGTGAGATGGGTGAGCTTGGGTTTTTGGGCGCGACCATCGACGGTTATGGCTGTGCAGGTGTCAGCTATACCAGCTATGGCCTGATTGCTCGAGAGATCGAGCGTGTCGACAGCGGTTATCGTTCTGCGATGTCTGTGCAGTCTTCTTTGGTGATGCACCCGATCTACGCCTATGGATCAGAAGAGCAAAAGCAAAAGTATCTGCCAAAACTGGCGACGGGTGAATATGTCGGTTGCTTTGGTCTAACAGAACCCGATGCCGGGTCTGATCCCGGCGGTATGAAAACCCGCGCGCGTAAAGTTGACGGTGGGTACGAGTTATCTGGCGCGAAGATGTGGATCACGAACTCGCCCATCGCCGATGTGATGGTGGTCTGGGCGAAAAATGACGAGGGCATTATTCGCGGCTTTGTTCTCGAACGCGGTATGGAGGGACTTTCCACGCCAAAGATCGAGGGCAAGTTCAGTTTGCGAGCCTCTGTAACGGGTGAGATCGTTATGGATAAGGTCTTTGTGCCAGAAGAAAATATGTTCCCGGAAGTTACAGGCCTCAAAGGTCCTTTTGGCTGTCTTAACCGGGCGCGGTACGGCATTGCCTGGGGCGCATTGGGGGCGGCAGAGTTTTGCTGGCACGCGGCGCGTCAATATACGCTGGACCGCAAACAGTTTGGCCGTCCTTTGGCGCAGACCCAACTGGTACAGAAAAAGCTGGCAGATATGCAGACCGAAATCTCTTTGGGATTACAGGGCTGCGTGCGTGCGGGGCAGTTGTTTGACGAAGGCAAGATTGCCCCGGAACTTATTTCCATGATCAAGCGTAATTCCTGTGGCAAGTCGCTGGAGATTGCCAGAACCGCAAGGGATATGCATGGTGGTAATGGTGTTTCCGATGAATTTCATGTCATCCGGCATGTGATGAACCTGGAAGCCGTAAACACTTACGAAGGTACGCATGATGTGCACGCGCTTATTCTGGGACGGGCGCAAACCGGCTTGCAAGCTTTTATGTAGTACTGGGCTTTCATGTAAATCGGGCCTTTATGTAACACACGGAATTCAAAGCGGTGACACAGCCTTCGGATAATCAGAAAAATGATATGCCTCTTGAAGGGGTTAGGGTTCTTGATCTGTCACGTGTACTAGCCGGTCCCTGGGTTGGTCAGACTTTGGCCGATCTGGGATGTGATGTGATCAAGGTAGAGCGCCCGGGTTGCGGGGATGATACCCGTGCCTGGGGGCCTCCCTTTGTGAAGACTTCGGCAGGCGAGAATACGCAAGAGTCTGCCTATTACATGTCTGCCAATCGGGGAAAGCGATCTCTGGCTGTGGATATGACCAAGGCCGAAGGTCAGAAAATCCTTCAGGATCTTGCGCTGCACTGCGACATTGTTATCGAGAACTTCAAGGTCGGTGGACTAAAGAAGTTCGGCCTTGATTACGAGGCGCTATCAAAGATAAATCCCAAGCTTATTTATTGTTCGATCACGGGTTTTGGACAGGAAGGCCCCTATGCAGACAAGGCGGGCTATGACCTGATGATACAGGGCATGGGCGGTTTGATGAGCATCACTGGGGAAGCTGGCCGACAGCCGATGAAGGTCGGCGTGGCTGTGGTGGATCTTTTTAGCGGCATGTATGGGGTAACAGGCATCCTTGCGGCATTGTTCAAGCGCGAACGCACTGGGCGCGGCGATCATATCGATATTGCCTTGATGGATTGTCAGGCGGCGATGCTGGCCAATCAGGCAACAAACTATCTGGTTTCAGATAAGGTGCCCCATCGCAGAGGGAATGCGCACCCGAATATTTCCCCCTATGAAGTTTTTGAAACCGCAGACGGTTACATGATTTTGGCCGTTGGTAACGACCGTCAGTTCGAGGCTTTTTGTGATGTTGCCGGGTGTATGGAACTTGCAGAAAACCCCAAGTACCAGACCAATACAACAAGGGTAGAAAACCGAGAGCAGCTTGTTCCTTTTGTTCAGGAAGTGCTGAAAGAAAAGCCGACTGATTTCTGGATTTCATCCCTCGAAAAGGTAAAGGTGCCCTGTGGGCCTATTAATGACCTTTCACAGGTTTTTGCTGACCCGCACATCCAGCAGCGCGGTATTCTCAAGGAGTATGAGCATCCCGGCGGTGCAAGGCAGAAACTGGTTTCAACGCCGATCAAATATGGACAGGCAAAGTCAGGTGCAGAGTTGTCGCCGCCGATGCTAGGCCAGCACACGGATGAAGTGCTCGGTGAAATCCTTGGCACTGAACGCGATGACATTGAAAAGCTACGAACTATAGGGGCCATTGCATAACCGGGTGGACCACAAATAAATCAACAAAGTGCAAATGAAAAAGTTGGACAGGAAAGATTGATGGCAAATGTAACGGAACGTTCAGGCGGGGAAATTCTGGCTCAGGGCCTACAGGCCCACGGTGTCGATACGGTGTTCTGTGTGCCGGGTGAAAGCTATCTGGCTGTTCTGGATGGTCTTTATGATTTGACAGAGAGCATCAATATCGTGACCTGTCGGCAAGAAGGTGGCGCGGCCTATATGGCGGAAGCCTATGGCAAGCTGAAAGGCACACCGGGGATCTGTTTTGTGACGCGGGGGCCGGGGGCGACCAATGCCTCTATCGGTGTTCATACTGCGTTTCAGGATTCCACGCCGATGATTTTGTTTATCGGTCAGGTGGCTCGGGATCAGGAAGACAGGGAAGCCTTTCAGGAAATTGATTATCGCCGCATGTTTGGTGAGATGGCGAAATGGGTTGCCCAGATTGAAACTGCTGACCGTATCCCGGAATATCTTAATCGCGCTTTCCATACGGCAACGTCCGGCCGACCGGGGCCTGTGGTGTTGGCGCTGCCCGAAGATATGTTGACCGAAATGGCAAGCGTGGTGGATACGCCATCCTATAAAAAGGTCGCTTCCGCCCCTCGGCCCGAGGATATGGCTGATTTCAGAACATTGCTGAGTGAAGCGCAGAAACCTTTGTTGCTTATTGGCGGTGGCGGGTGGTCAAAAGACGCCAGTCGGAACATAACGGCCTTTGCTGAACGCAATCACTTGCCTGTCGCCTGTGCTTTCCGCAGGCAAGATACCTTCGATAATCACCACCCTCAATATATTGGCGAGGTTGGTATTGCGCTTAATCCAAAGCTGGCTGCCCGGGTCAAGGAAAGTGACCTTCTGATTGTTGTTGGCCCACGTCTGGGGGAAATGACAACCAGTGGATACAGTTTGCTGGACAGTCCCAATACCAAACAGAAGCTTGTTCACATTCTCCCCGGTGCAGAAGAGCTTAACCGCGTTTTTAATGCAGAGTTGGCTATCCTGAGTGATTTGACAGCCTTTACCAAAGCGGCGTTGGATCTTGACCCCGTTAATGCGCCTGTTTGGAAAGGTACGGTTGCACAAGCACGTGCTGAATATGAGGCCTTTATTGCGGAAGAAGCTGGTATCAAAGATTTCCCCATGCACAAGATCAGCCGCTATCTGAGGGAAAATTTACCGGATGATGCGATCATTACCAATGGTGCGGGAAACTACACCATCTGGGGGCAGCGGTTCTATCAGTTCTCGTCCTACCCAAGTCAACTGGCCCCGACTTCAGGGGCGATGGGCTATGGTGTTCCCGCGGGGATCAGTGCCAAGATTACAGAGCCTGACAGAGTGGTTGTGACTTTGGCCGGGGATGGTTGCTTTATGATGAACGGGCAGGAAATAGCAACTGCCGTACAATACGGGGCCAATGTCATCATTATCGTGGTCGATAACGGGTGCTTTGGAACAATTCGTATGCATCAGGAACGTGAATATCCAGACCGTGTTATTTCAACCCGTTTAAACAACCCTGATTTTGCCGCTCTGGCGCGGGCCTATGGTGGTGTTGGGGTTACTGTTGATCATGCAGATCAGTTCCCCGAGGCGTTTGAGCAGGCAAAAGAAAGCGGCAAGCCCGCCCTTATTCACATGAAAGTACCGAATGTGTGGGAGTAGCTCGCGACGTTGATGGTTGATGCATCAGATGTTGTTGCCGTGATGTTTTAATCACGAGCTTGAGCGCTGAGTGGATCGTGTGTTTAAGCTAGTGCGTTTTTAAATCAGCAAAAATCAGAAATCAGGCACGAAAAAAGGGTACCGATTTGGTACCCTTTAGTCTGTCGCTTGCAATCAAATTAATGATTGCAGCATGGCATTACTCAGCAACCGCGATTGTTGAGACAGCCATTTTGCCGTTACGGCCGCGTTCTAGTTCGAACTCAACACGTTGGCCTTCGTTCAAACCTTGTAGGCCTGCACGTTCTACAGCAGAAATATGAACAAAAGCATCATCACCGCCAGCATCAGGCTCGATAAAGCCAAAACCTTTAGTGGAGTTAAACCATTTTACTACGCCAGTCGCCATTAAAGAGACTCCTAATTACTTATCTTGTGTGACGGCCAAAATCAGCCGTTGGTAAAGGGTTCGGCAAGGCCGGGAATCTTCTTTAGTGACCAGTGTAGGGCAGGCAGAGGAGGCCGGGACTTTTAAAACCATACTAGCTTTATCTACGAATTTAGAGAAAAGTCAAGTATTATCGGGATTTGGGCATGTTAAAGTTTTGAGAAACGCCTGAATACGGCATTCTCTTGTCAACTGGTGGCCCATTTCAAAAATAAGATAATAATCGTATGCCTATAGTATTTGAAATATTATGATTTTAAGCAAGGATTAATTTGTTTTCTGTTGTTTTGACAACCTTTTGGGGAGAAAACTTTTAAGTTTTGTTCTTTTGAATTTTAATTTCAGGAAAAAAATCCGCTATCATCAAGAGCTACCAGGAGAAATTATTCTGTGCCAGAAATAAGCGAGTTTCAGGAACAGCATGCGAAACGATTGATCGACAGTTTCAAGGCCGTAACCGGGAAAGACTTAATTAAATTGGATAAAGAGAAGAGCTGGGGGCGGCAATTATTCGAAGCGCCGTTTGTTGTCGTATCGCATAATGGTGGGGCTGATCCAGTTCTGAATTACGGAAATTTAATCGCTCTCAACCTTTGGGAAATGTCATGGGATGATTTTACCAAGATACCTTCGCGTAAGACAGCAGAACCTGAATTCCGTGATGACCGGGCTATAATGCTGCAACAAGCCAAGGAAAAGGGGTATTTTGATAACTACAGAGGAATAAGGATTTCAAGTAAGGGGAAGAGGTTTTTAATAGAAGAAGCTATTATTTGGACTGTACCGCCCATTAAAGAGAGCAATAATCCCGATGCTTTAAGAGCAGGGCAGGCAGCCACGTTCAGCTCTTGGACGTTTTTGTAAATTTATGAGGCGCATTTACGTAAATAAAAGTCGCAAACAAGAAGAAAAATTTCACAAATTTAAATCTTAGTTCGAAGAAAATTCGATTAACATATTGAAAATAAATATATTAATTTGATTTCAAAATCAATATAAAGAATTCTTTATTTGGTTGACTAAATAAAGAATTCTTTATATGTTCGTTTTGCGGATGACAATGGATGCTGCATAATTTTGAAATAACGAATTGATAGGTATCTGGCGACCCGTTCAGAAATGGGGTGTCGGTCTGGAAAGGAAGGGCATTTATGCATTTAAAGGTGTATAGTGCAGAACCACATCTAAAGAAAAAAGCGCCTCGCAGAGATTTGCAACGTGTGGTTTTTGCCGTTCTTCCCGGTACAGCCTCTTTGGATACCAGTTTAACTATTCAGGCGTTAAAAACGGCTAATGCTGTTGCTGGCTATGCGGCTTTTCATTGGCGTATTGCAACAATGGATGGTCAGAATATTGATCTGGAAGACGGATTTATTCTAAAGCCCGATATGGCCGTTGGCGATGACGAGGCAATTGATCTTGCGCTTGTCTTTGGTGAGTGGGGGGTTCGTACAGGTAAATCGGATCTTTTTATCAACTGGCTTAAGCGGTTGGATCGCCAAGGCGTTTATGTCGGTGCTGTTGGCGGGGCTTGTAATGAACTTGCCAGTGCGGGGTTGTTAAGTGGTTATCGGTGTGCTGTGCCGTGGGCTTATCACGATAGTTTTAAAGAGCTTTATCCATCTGTTGAAATACAGGATGCCCTTTTTTCATGGGATCGTAAGCGCATCACCTGTACAGGTAAAGCTGCGTGCCTTGATTTAATCCTTAATATTATCGAGCATCAGTGTGGTACGGATATAGCCGGGCAAGTCGCCGAAGCCTTTAATTACGAAGTTCGAGGCGGCGCATCTATTCCTTTACGTCAACGCAATCTTACCTTGCAAAAACTGTCGGGGAAGCTGGCTGATGCGGTACGGATAATGGAAGAGAACCTCGAAGTTTTATTGACAGCAGAGGAGATCGCCAAAGAAATCGGCAGCTCCAAACGTCAAATAGAACGTCTTTTCGCCCGCCATCTCGGCTGTAGCCCAAAGCGATATTATAAGCGTTTACGATTAAAGCGAGCACGTGCCCTTCTTCGGCAAACAGCTTTGCCCGTAAGTGAAGTCGCCATAGCCTGTGGTTTTACATCCTTTTCATATTTCTCTCGCGCTTATCGTGGCTATTTTGGATCAACGCCGCGGGAAGATCGTCTTGCTCGTGTTGGTTAGACAATTCACTTAATTATTTTGACCTTACCGGGTAACTCTTTCAGAATGTTTACGAATAAACAGCTGTTAGATTGTCTTGTATATGAATGGTCCTTCTGAATTATCTTCTTTTTCCGGAACAAAAGTCGGTGTTGTCGGGCTCGGAAAAATGGGCTGGCATTTTGCCAAACGCTTACATGATGCGGGGGCGGAAGTCTTTATCCATTCCCGATCCCGTGGCAAGGCTACGGATCTGGAGGCACTGGGCCTGATATACTGTAAAACGCCGCAGGACCTTGCCCGAAAAATCAAGAGTGGATTTATCGTTATCTGCGTTACAGATACAGTGGCTGTAGAGCAGGTAATTTGCGGGGATCAAGGGCTGTTACTGTCTATGAACCCGGATACGCTTGTGATCGATATGGGCACGACCCAGGTTATGAACACGCGCGTTCTCGCCGGAAGGGTTGATCATGTCGGGGCGGGGTATTTGGATGCCCCCGTAAGCGGTGGCGCTGTTGGGGCCGAGAATGGAACACTTTCGATTATGGTTGGTGGCTCAGAGACTGATTTTCGCCGAGCTTTGCCGCTTTTCAATGTTCTGGGTGAGAATATTAATCATGTTGGCTCTCTGGGGGCTGGTCAGATTGCCAAGACGGCAAATCAGATGATTGTCGCGATGACAATTGATGCTGTTGCTGAGGCTTTGACCCTGGCATCAAGGGCAGGTGCCGATCCTGCCAAAGTACGTAACGCCCTGTTAGGGGGCTTTGCAGATAGCCGGATACTGGAACTGCATGGTCAGCGTATGATAGAGCGCAACTTTGAACCAGGAGCAAGAGCAACCGTTCAGCTAAAGGATGTAAAGCAAGCTTCAGAGCTGGCAAAACATTATGACCTCAAGCTCACTGGATTGGAAACCGCTTTGACCTTGTGGCAAAAAATGGTTGATGACGGGCTTGGGGATCTTGATCAAGCTGGCTTTATTAACGCTGTCGAAAAAACAATCGATAATAACAATCAAACTAAAGGCTGATAGTATGTATCGTTTCGCCGCTAACCTCAGCATGCTTTTTACCGAAGATCCTTTTCTCGATCGTTTTAAGGCTGCGCAGGATGCCGGCTTTGAAGGAGTTGAGTTTCTTTTCCCTTACGAGTTTTCTAAACAGGACCTAAAGGCCCGGTTGGATAGTACGGGTCTGGAACAGGTGCTGTTCAATCTTCCTGCCGGTAACTGGGAAAAGGGTGAACGCGGGATTGCAGCTTTGCCAGGGCGGGAAAGTGAGTTTCAGTTGAGTGTTGAGTTGGCATTGGATTATGCCGAGCATCTGAATTGTCGCAAACTGCATGTCATGGCGGGGATCTGTCCCGAAGGTGAAGCACTGGAAGCTTGCTTCGAAGTTTATCTGGCCAACTTGGCATATGCTTGTGAACAGGCGCAATCGGCAAATGTTACTGTTTTGATTGAGCCGTTGAATACACGGGCTTTTCCCGGATATCTTTTGTCTCATCAAGCTCAGGCGCGAAAAATTATCGATCATATCGCCATGCCAAACATAAAGTTACAAATGGATCTGTATCACGCCCAGATTATGGAGGGCGATTTATCGGTATTGATCCGTCATCAAATGGATTATGTCGGACATATTCAAATCGCCGGTGTACCAGATCGACACGAACCGTCTGATGGTGAAATCAATTATGGCTGGATTTTCTCGGAACTGGCAAAGGTCAAATACGATGGTTGGATTGGATGTGAATATACCCCAAAGGCAGATACAAAGTCTGGCCTTGGGTGGCTTGAGACGGCACGAAATATCTTTTCGTGAACAATAAAAGACTGGTTCTGTTTGTAATAGCGTCATCCTGTCCTATTGTTTTCCGTATGTTCTGGTCCTAATTTGTGTTTATATTGCGTGGACAATTAATGAAATACCTTGAGATATTAGACCAGAGATGAGACTGACAACCTATACTGACTATTCGCTACGTGTCCTGATTTTTGTCGGCCTAAAGGGTGATGAGTTAACAACGATTACGGAAATTTCTGAACGCTATGATATTTCCCGTAACCATTTGATGAAAGTCGTTAATCAGCTTTCTCAAGATGGATATCTCAAAACTATCCGCGGTAAAAAAGGTGGTATGTTGCTGGCGCGCTCTGCTGCAGAAATAAATCTGGGTGATGTGGTCCGTGATATGGAAGATAATCTTGATATCGTTGAATGCTTCGACAAGAAAAAAGGCTGTTGTCAGATTGATGGTTATTGTCGATTACAGGGTATTTTAGGCGAAGCTGTCATTGCCTTTTTTGATGTTTTGTCCCGTTATACTCTGGAAGATTTGATGTCGAATAGACAGGGACTTCAAAAGGCGTTAAGCATTTCATTTATCTAATCTTGTCACGCCAATGGTCTGTAGAAAATTTTCCTTGTAAAACTAATCCATCTCAATTACTTGTGACCTTGCTTGGGCACTATTTTGATCCGCCCAAGTCCTACGGAGATTTTATGTTAGAGATTGCGGTAATCCGCTAGTTCCTGAACCTCAGGAACATTTGAAACTGTCGTAACGTCCAAGCTGTGCGCTGGGCGATACCTTTTTCTATGCTCACATAAGATGAAAATCCATTGAACATTTCAAAGTATGAACAGCGTGTTTTACACGTTCTCGCTCAGGGTGGGGCTATCCACTATGAGCGCGGTGAGAATGGCAAGATTACAAAGGTAATCTGCTATACACGAGATGGCCATGTGCTGGCTGATTGTAACTATAGAGTTTTTGAACGTTTAAAGCGGCGATCATTTGTGAAGTCCCAACGGGGTAAACCCTATCGAATTACCCGTTTGGGTATTCGATCCGTGCGATCGCAACTGGATAACAGATAAATCAGTAAAGCCAAAAATAAGTATCAGGAAAGAAGAATATTGTTATGATTAGAAAGTACGAAATTGCCGATACGGCAGAATTAATTAAAATCTGGTTCGAGGCAAACAAGGTTGGTCATCCATTCCTGAGTGATGAATTTGTCACTCAAGTGGCCAAAGATATGCCGGATATTTACCTGCCTAATGCTGAAACCTGGGTTTGGATCATTGATCAAAATCCTGTTGGTTTCATTTCTCTTCTTGAAGATAAAATCGGGGCGTTGTTTCTTGACCCGGCATTTCATGGCAAGGGGATTGGTCGGGCACTTGTCGACCATGCAGTGAAGTTAAAGGGGGCTTTGAATGTCGAAGTCTTTGAAAAGAACGCGGTGGGGCGTCGGTTTTACGATCTCTACGGCTTTGTCGAGGTTGACCGTTATTATCATGAACCGTCAGGCGAAGTTTCTCTAATACTTGCCTTGGCCAAAGGGTGACCTGACGTAATAGGGGCACTTTGAGATGAGTGCCCCTATGGAGATTTTTTAGAAAGTTATGCTTCTTTTTTCTTTTTTTGAAGTGCCATCAGATAGAGCATTTCAAATGCCATAGTCGCACCGGCAAGTGCGGTGATGTCGCTGACATCATAGGCGGGAGATACCTCTACGACATCTGCTCCGACAATGTTTATTCCCTCTAAACCACGAAGAATTGTCAGGGCTTGATGCGGGGTTAGGCCCCCTGTAACAGGTGTGCCTGTGCCGGGGGCAAAAGCTGGATCGAGGCTATCAATATCAAATGTGAGATAAGCTTTTCTGTCACCAACAATCCGTTTGATTTCGGTAACAACTGCTTCTGGGCCTTTTTCATGAACCCAAGGCGCGTGGATGATATTAAAGCCATGGGTTTTGTCGTTGTGAGTACGGATGCCAACCTGAGCAGAAGACGCGGGATCAATAATCCCTTGTTTGGCGGCGTGATAAAACATGGTGCCGTGATCAATGCGTTGCTGATCTTCTTCCCAGGTATCTGAATGGGCGTCAATCTGGATCAAGGCAAGCTGACCATGTTTCTCGGCATGGGCTTTTAGAATGGGGTAGGTGACAAAGTGATCTCCGCCCAAAGTCACCATGGCTGTGTTTGTGTCCAGAATTGTTTTTGCATGGGATTCGATGGCATCGGGGATGGTCATTGGTTCGCCGGGATCAAAAACCAGATCGCCATAATCCGCGACAGCCAAGGTTTCAAAAACGTCCAGCCCGGAAGGAAAATGTGGTGCCCATGCAAGGTTGGCGGATGCTTTTCGGACAGCCTGTGGGCCAAGTCGAGTGCCCGATCTGCCCGTGGTTGCGCAATCATAAGGTATGCCGGAAATCGCGACATCTGCATCGCGAAGATCACGGGTGTACTTACGGCGCATAAAGGAATTTGCACCGGAATACATAGGTTCAACATCTGTACCCAAAAGGCTTTTTGCCATAAAGGCGTTATCGCCTTCGGAATTGATACCGGATATATCGGCCATGTTATGTCTCCAGAACGATCTTGGACCTTGGTGTAAGTTTATTGGGGTGTTTGTTCTTAGAAAGATGGCGGGGTCGCGGCGCTAACAACTTCGCATTCTTCGTCCCCCGGATTGCGAAAGCGGTGTGGGATTTCTGCGTTAAAATAATAGGCTTCCCCTGCGTTGAGAACCTTGACTTCATTGCCGACGGTGATTTCAAGCTGGCCACGGATAATGACGCCAGCTTCTTCACCTTCTTGAACAATCATTTTGTCACCGGTATCACCCTGAGCGGGGTATTTTTCATGCAGAACACGCATCTTTCGATCTTTTTTGGCGGCGCCAACCAAACGGACTGACATGGTGCCATCCGACATTTCGACAAGTTCGTCCTTGGCATAGAAGATTTTTTCTTCCTGTTCTGGTTCCATCGAAAAAAAATCGATCATGGTCACGGGAAATCCAGCCAAAACCTTGGTAAGTGAGTCAATGGAGGGGCTAACCCGATCCTGTTCAATCATTGATATTGCGCTGTTGGTAACACCTGCTCGTCGGGCGAGTTCTCGCTGTGAAAGGCCGTGCATGGCACGTAGGGCTTTTAGGCGTTTTCCAACACTGGCTGACATCTGTTCTGTTTCACCTCGTTCAGTTATGATCTCGTTCAATGGATTTTCTCTACAGCATGTCTCGTAAACGGTAATAAGCCATGGCCAAAACCAGGGCCGGGGTACGTAACAGACGCCCGCCCGGGAATGATTGATGTGGAATGCGGCTGAACACATCAAATCGTTCTTCTGACCCGGCAATGGCTTCGGCAATTAGTTTTCCTGCCAGACCGGTCAGGACCACGCCGTGCCCTGAAAAGCCATGTGCAAAGTAAGTACTTTCGGCCAGTTTGCCAAAATGGGGAAGACGGTTGACGGTGATGGCAACATTTCCACCCCATGCATAATCAATCTTCTTTGGTGCAAGTTGGGGGAAGTATTCAAGCATGGTCTTTTGCATGATTTTACCAATATCTGATGGGTCTTTGCCTGAATAGTTTACCTCGCCACCAAAGAGCATGCGTCGATCACCGGATAATCGGTAATAGTTGAGGACAAAGAGGATATCGGCAACAGCCGCGTTATCCTTGATAAGCTGGCTTGCTTCGTCATCAGCCAAAGGTTCTGTCGCAAGGATATAGGTGCCGACGGGCATGATTTTTTTATCTAGTTTTTTATCGAGACCGTCGAGATAGGCATTGGTACAAAGTGCAACGTGTTTACAGTTGATGGTCGCCTTGTCAGTATGGACTTTGGGGGATCTGCCGTGATCGATTTTGGTGACGCGGCTGTGTTCATAGAGTGCTGCGCCAGATTTCTCGGCGGCATCAGCCAGCCCCAGGGTGTAATTCAGGGGATGTAAGTGCCCCCCATTTGGGTCGTACATACCAGACAAGTATTTGTCGCAGCCAATCTTTTGACGAATTTCGTCTTGATCCAAAAGCTTGCAGTTTTTGTAGCCTGCTGATTCTAAATCTTCGAGATATTCTTCCAGTTCGCCAACGTGTCTTTGTTTGGTGCTAACGTGATAATGGCCAGATGCCAGATCGCAAGAGATATCGTGTTTTTTAATTTGGCTTTTGGCGAGTGACATAGCTTCTTCGCCCATTTTCCAGAGCTTATTAGCGTCATCCTTACCGACCATCTTTTGGATGTCTTGGTAAGATTGGTTATAGCCAATAATCATCTGGCCGCCGCTACGCCCGGATGCGCCCCATGAAATTTTACTGGCCTCAAGCAAGATAACTTTATAGCCGCGTTCGGCAAGGTGGAGTGCTGCTGATGTACCCGTCATACCACCGCCAACGACACAAACATCACAACTGTGTTCCCCGTTAATAGCAGGGCGGTCACGGCTTGGGTTCATACTCGCCGTATAATAGGAATTTGTATAGTCCTGATCGTTCATTTAAACGCTCCTCAGGTACCAATCAAATTCGACAGTGGATATATGGCTGTTGAAACGTTCTCGTTCGGTTTTCCGGCAAATGGTGAACACGTTACAGAATTCTTTGCCCATGTATTTCGGTAAGATTTCTGCTTTTTCAAAAGCATCGATTGCATCGGGCCAGATGTTGGGTAGGGTGGCTTCTTTTTCTTCATAGGCGTTGCCTGTGATCCGGGGTCCGGGATCTATCTTGTTTTCCAGACCGTGGAGCATGCCGGCCAAAACGGCAGACATCACGAGATGAGGACTGGCATCTGCGCCGGCCAACCTATGTTCGATGCGTGTTGCTGCTGGGTGTCCCGCTGGAATGCGCAGGGCAACGGTTCTGTTGTTAATTCCCCAACAAGGGGTATGAGGTGCATAGGATCCCAATTGAAAGCGACGATATGAATTTGCATTCGGGGCAACCAGGGCCATTGATTCAGCCATGGATTCACACAGGCCACCCATCGCCCATTTTATTTCATCGCTCAGGCGTTCTTCGTCATCCGTTCCCTTGCCTTGAAATATGTTCTTTCCATCTTGATCCAGCAAGCTGACGTGAATATGGGTGCCGTTTCCAGATTCTTGTGTATAGGGTTTGGCCATGAAAGTCGCTTCCATGCCATGGCGTTGGGCAACATGTTTAATCAACCGCTTGAGCAACACAGCCTGATCACAGGCCAGAAGCGGGTCATCCACATGGTGCAGGTTGACTTCGTACTGTCCGGGGGCATATTCAGCGACCATGGTATCTGCGGGGATACCTTGTGCTTTTGCTGTCGCGGCAACTTCGTCCAGAAAATCATCAAAATCATAGAGTTCATCAATGCCATAAACAGCTGGTTGCGCATGACGCAATCCCGAGATTGGCGATACTGGTGGCTGGGGATATCCAGCCATCGTTCTATCTTTGTCAATCAGGTAGAATTCCAGTTCGACAGCTGTGACTGGTTTTAATCCCATTTTTGTGAAGCGATCGATGATACCCTTTAGGACGTGGCGAGGGTCTGCAAAGAAGGGAGAGCCATCTTCTTCGTGCATTGTCAACAGAACCTGGGCCAATCCTTTTCTGTGCCACGGTGCTGGTTTGAGGGTTCCGGGCACAACGTGACAAACCCGATCTGCATCGCCATTGGCCCAAACCAGTCCGGCCCCTTCTACATTTGCGCCTGATGTATCAAGGCAAAAGATAGAACCGGGTAAAAGGATGCCGTCTTTATAAACAGACGCCAGCTTATCCCGTGTGATGCGTTTCCCGCGTAAAACACCATTACCGTCAGCGATAAGAAGTTCAATCAGGTCAATTTCAGGATGTGCCTTTAAAAACTCGGCCTGTTCAGAATAATGATCGGGGGTGCTGTTCATTTTATTTGTCGCCTGTTCTAACGCAATTTAGGGGATTATGCGCACCTGAGGCTTATATTTGTCAAGAGATGTCCAATAAAAAGAACTCTTTTCTTCTGGAGTCAGGATTCATTTTGTTTTGTGTTCGTTATATTGATCATCTGTAATTATTTGTAATTAATGGATAATATTTATTTCTCTGAGAGAAAAAATGATAAAGACAAATTTTTTTGTATGCATTTCTAAAAATGATATCTATCATTCTGTTCAGAATAACGATCAGTAGTTGCGTCAAGGTAGATCAAAATGAGTAGTGGTAAGGCCATTGTGGGTGTTTCCACCTGTCGTATGCCGAAGAACGGAAATGAATACGACAGCGTAAGCCGATATTATTCAGAGGCGGTTGCAAATGTTGCCGGGGCAATTCCTTTGGGAATACCGGCTTTAGGGGCGCAGCTGGACGGTGACGCTCTTTTGGATCATCTGGATGGCGTCGTTTTTACAGGCAGCCCATCGAATGTTGAACCCAGACATTATGCCGGAGAACCCAGTGATGAGGGGACATTGCACGATCCGGCAAGGGATGCCACGACCTTGCCATTGATAAAGAAGGTTTTGGAACGCGGTATTCCCATGTTGGCCATTTGCCGTGGGTATCAGGAATTGAATGTCGTTTTTGGCGGTACTCTTTTTCAAAAGGTACAGGACCAGCCCGGGAAAATGGATCACAGGGCTGATATGACCGGCGCCATAGAAGATCGCTTTGCGTTGGCTCATGATATTGAACTGGTATCTGGTGGTATTTTGGCAGGATTGAATAATGGCTCTAGAGTCAAAGTTAATTCAGTCCATGCACAAGGTATTGATAGATTGGGGGAAGGGTTGGTTGTTGAAGCTCATGCCCCAGACGGATTGGTCGAAGCCGTCAGTGTTTCCGGGGCTTCTGCATTTGCACTGGCAGTGCAGTGGCACCCGGAATGGAACGCCAGTGATAATGAGTTCTCTAACAAGATTTTTAAAGCTTTTGGGAATGCTTGCCGGGAACGCGCCGACAGACGGTAATCAAGTGGCGGTAAGTAAAATAACGGCGGTATTAGAAGCTGATACCCTATAAAACAGGTGATTTATGACCTTTGAAGAATTAGAACAGTGGTGTAAAGAACGAAAGATTACCGAAGTCGAGTGTATGATACCCGATATTTCAGGTGTGCCACGCGGCAAGATCTTGCCTACTGAAAAATTCTTGCGTGGAATTGGAAGTAACGGGCATCGTCTTCCCGAGAGTATTTTTACACAAACGATTACAGGTGAGTGGCCAGAGGAAGATACCTGGGTTGATATCGCTGACCATGATGTGATCCTCCAGGTTGATACAAGTACAATACGTCCTGTTCCCTGGTACAAAGAGCCTACGGCACAGGTTATTTGTGATTGTATTTATCCCGATGGAAAACCCGTTGACCTATACGCGCGTCAAATCCTGCGTACTGTCTTGGGGCTTTACGAGAAAAAGGGGTGGGAACCAGTTATTGCGCCCGAGCTTGAATTTTATCTGGTGCAAAAAAATACTGATCCTGATCTGCCTCTGGTACCTCCGATTGGTAAAAATGGTCGACCTGAAACGGCACGTCAATGTTATGGCATTGATGCTGTGAATGAATTTGATCCTGTATTTGAGGACGTGTACGACTATTGCGATGCAATGGGGCTGGATATTGATACCCTCAACCACGAAGCAGGGGCCGCGCAAATTGAAATCAATTTCCTGCATGGTGACCCCTTGTCCCTTGCTGATCAGGTTTTCCTCTTTAAGCGCACGGTCAGGCAAACGGCACTATCCCATGATATATATGCAACCTTTATGGCCAAGCCAATGAAGGATGAACCCGGTAGCTCTATGCATATTCATCATTCCGTCGTCGATGCCAAAACAGGCAAGAATATCTTTAGTGATGAAGACGGCAATGTGACCGAACTATTTGGGAATTTCATCGCAGGGTTACAGCGTTATTCTAGCGCGGCAATGCCTTTCTTTGCACCGAATGTGAATTCCTATCGACGTTTTGGCTATGATGAATCTCCGATAAATATTCATTGGGGCATTGATAATCGTAGTTGCGGGTTCAGGGTTCCCAATTCAGGCCCACAGAGCCGTCGTGTTGAAAACCGTTTGTGCGGTTCAGATGTGAATCCCTATCTGGCGATTGCGGGAAGTTTACTTTGTGGTTATCTGGGCATGGTCGAGGGGCTGAAAGCAGAACCTAAAGTCGAAGATAATGCCTATATCTTGCCACGGGGCGTACCATTGTATCTATCCGATGCTATTACGGCCTTGATGGACTGCAAGCCGATAAAAGACGTGTTGGGTGATCGTTTTGTCGAGGCACACTGCGCAACCAAAGAAGTTGAATATAACAATTACCATCAGGTTATCAGCTCGTGGGAACGCGAGCATCTGTTGCTTAATGTTTAGTGCCCATGATCTTGTATGTGAGATTGGGAGTTAAGAGGGTGTTATGAACCATATAAATAAAAGTACCGAATATTGGCAGGAACTGGATCGGGCGCATCATTTGCACCCCTTTACAGATACCAAGAGCCTGAATGAAAAAGGCACCCGCGTCATTACCAAGGCTGATGGAATTTACCTTTGGGATTCCGACGGTAATCGCGTACTGGACGGGATGGCTGGATTGTGGTGTGTGAATATCGGTTATGGCCGGAAAGAACTGGTTGATGCTGCTCAGCGCCAGATGCTGGAACTGCCTTACTACAATACCTTCTTTCAGACGACCAATGCCCCGGCAACAGAGCTGTCACAGCTTTTGGCGGAAATTACGCCAGAAGGTCTGAACAGAGTATTTTTTGCCAATTCAGGATCAGAAGCGGTTGATACGGTCATTCGCCTTGTCCGTCGCTATTGGCAGGCAGAAGGCCAACCCGACAGAAATGTAATCATTAGCCGCAACAATGCTTATCATGGCAGTACAGTCGCCGGGGCGTCCCTTGGCGGTATGGACCCGATGCACGAGCAAAGCGGTCTTATGATGCCGGGGATCGAGCATATTATGCAGCCCTATTGGTACAAGGATGGTGGCGATCTGTCGCCTGATGAATTCGGGTTAAAGGCGGCCCGGGCATTGGAAGAACGTATTCTAGAGGTTGGGCCGGAAAAGGTTGCTGCATTTATTGGTGAGCCTATTCAAGGGGCCGGAGGCGTAATTGTTCCGCCGGAAAGCTATTGGCCTGAAATTCAGCGGATCTGCGAAAAATACGATATTCTTCTGGTCGCTGACGAAGTGATTTGTGGTTTCGGTCGTACAGGAAACTGGTTCGGCAGTGAAACTTTTGGCATTAAGCCTGATCTTATGTCCATGGCAAAGGGAATGTCGTCTGGTTACTTGCCGATTTCAGCCGTGATGGTCGGGGATCGTGTGGCAGAAAGCCTGATTGAAAAAAGTGGAGAGTTTTACCACGGGTTTACCTATTCCGGGCACCCTGCGGCCTGTGCGGTGGCGATTGAAAATATTCGCCTGATGCGCGATGAAGGTATTGTTGACAGGGTTCGGGATGAAACAGGCCCTTATTTCCAAAAGCGCTTGCGGGAACTAGAGGATCACCCCCTGATTGGTGAAGTTGTCGGATACGGCATGGTTGCCGGTATGGTGATGGTGAAGGACAAAAAGACTCGTGAGCTTTTTGAAAATGGCTCTGAAGTTGGCAACATTTGCCGTGATCACTGTTTTAACAACGGCCTGATTATGCGGGCTTGTGGAGACCGGATGGTTCTTTCGCCGCCATTGGTCATGAAAAAGGCGGAAATTGACGAGTTGTTGGAAAAAGTAAAATATTGTCTTGATTTGACAGCTAAAGATCTTGGAAAGTTATAACTGGGAGTGGATATTGATAACTCATCTGTAAAATGAGGTCGATATCCACATAACTTTACCGGGTACATATATTTAACGGAGGCTACATCGTGAATAAAATTAGAAATAGTTTGCTGACCAGTGTTCTGGCACTAGGTTTTGCAGTAAGTACCCAAGCCAGTGCGGAAGAAGTGGTTAATGTTTTTAACTGGTCCGACTATATAGACGAAGAAATCCTGGCCGAATTTGAAGCCGAAACAGGTATCAAAGTTGTCTATGATGTTTTCGATTCTAATGAAGTGCTGGAAACAAAACTTCTTGCCGGTAGCTCCGGTTACGATGTGGTCGTTCCAACCGGTACTTTTTTGGCGCGTCAAATTCAAGCAGGCGTTTTCCAGAAACTTGATCAGTCTAAATTAACGAATAAAGGCAACCTTTGGGATGTTGTGAGTGAACGGGTTGATAAATACGATCCGGGTAATGCTTACTCTGTGAACTATATGTGGGGTACCACAGGTATCGGCTACAATGTCGATATGATTAAAGAACGACTTGGCATCGAGCGTATTGATAGCTGGGATGTTGTTTTTGACCCTGAAAAGTTGGCTAAACTAAAAGATTGTGGTGTGTATTTATTGGATGCGCCGACAGAATTGATACCAGCGGCTTTGAATTATCTGGGCAAAAACCCGGATAGTCGTGACAAAGATGACTTGCAGGCAGCAGAAGATCTATTATTGTCTATTCGTCCATTTGTACGAAAATTCCATTCTTCTGAATATATATCATCACTTGCTAATGGTGATATCTGTCTGACTGTTGGTTGGTCGGGTGATATTTTGCAGTCACGGGATCGTGCTGCGGATGCAGATAACGGGGTTACCGTTGACTATGCTATCCCGAAAGAAGGCGCTCTGATGTGGTTCGACCAGATGGCCGTACCTGCCGACGCAGCGAACGCTGATAATGCACATAAATTTATCAATTACATTATGCGTGATGACGTGATGGCTAAGGCTTCCAATTACGTTTATTATGCGAATGGTAATCTTGCATCTCAAAAGCTATTGGCAGAAGATGTCATTGGCGATCCGGCTATCTATCCTGACTCAGGAACGATGGAGAGGCTTTACACAATTATGCCTTATGATCCGAAAACACAGCGTGTGATAACTCGCTTGTGGACCAAGGTCAAAAGCGGCAGTTAAATCCAGATAAAAGCATCGTCTCAATTCAGAGGCGATGCTTTTTTGTGTAGAGTATTATTTGAGGGTGCTATGAATATCTCATCAGCCAAGAAACCATCGGCGCGCTTTGCGCCGTGGGATAATCCCGATGAAAAACCATTGGTCCGATTTAAGAATGTGACCAAGCGTTTTGGATCATTTACCGCCATTGATGATATCAGTCTTGATATTTATGAGCGCGAATTCTTTGCCTTACTCGGCCCCTCTGGGTGTGGCAAGACAACAATGATGCGAATGCTGGCCGGGTTTGAGACGCCCAGCGAAGGGATTATTTCTCTTGGTAATGATGATATCGGTAAGGTTCCCCCGTATAAGCGCCCTGTGAATATGATGTTCCAGTCCTATGCGCTTTTCCCGCATATGACGGTTGAGGCCAATATTGCCTTTGGCCTGAAACAGGATAAATGGCCCAAGGACCTTATTGCCGAACGTGTTGAAGAGATGTTGGCGCTGGTTCAGTTACGCAAATTTGCCAGGCGTAAACCGCATCAACTTTCCGGCGGGCAGCGCCAAAGGGTTGCCCTTGCCCGCTCGTTAGCCAAAAAGCCGAAGTTGCTTTTGCTGGATGAACCGCTTGGGGCACTAGATAAAAAGTTACGCGAACAAACCCAGTTTGAGCTGATGGATATTCAGGAAAAGCTGGGCATGACTTTTGTTATTGTGACCCATGATCAGGAAGAAGCTATGACTGTGGCTAGCCGTATTGCGGTTATGGATGATGGTAAAATCATGCAGGTGGCAACACCCGAAGTGATTTATGAATATCCCAATAGTCGTTATGTGGCTGATTTTATTGGCGATGTGAACATTATCGAAGGTCGGCTTGTTAATAAAACAGCAGAGGGGATAAAACTATCCTGGGCCGAGGGTGAGCCGGAAATATCAATTGCCAATAATGTAAACCGATCTGAAAATGAAAATGCCTGTTTAGCTATTCGCCCTGAAAAAGTTCATGTCACACGGGATGAACCTAAAGATGCAGACAATAAAATCAGAGGTCAGATTGATGATATTGCCTATGTCGGTAATCTATCCACATATCATGTAAAGCTTAGCAACGGCACGATTTTCAAAGCTCAGGAATCAAATATACGCCGTTTGGCTAATCGTGAGTTTACTTGGGAAGATCACGTTTGGCTATCCTGGCGAAGTACCGCTGGCGTCCTCTTGGATTAAGGGCGGGAATCATGGATAAAAAATTCGGACGTTTTTTACTTATCGGGATACCTTACTTTTGGTTATTCCTGCTTTTTCTCGTTCCTTTCGGGATTGTGCTTAAGATCTCTCTTTCCGATGTTGCGGTCGCAATTCCGCCTTACACGCCAACCTTTGACCTTGAAAGTGGGTGGGAAGGGATTAAGGCTTTAGTGGGGAGTTTAGATTTAGAGAATTATATCTGGCTTACCGAAGATGATCTTTATTGGTCTAGTTATCTATCCAGTTTAAAAATTGCGTTTGTGTCGACGGTTCTGTCTCTACTGATTGGGTATCCTTTGGCGTATTCTATGGCAAAGGCACCCTCTGAATGGCGACCAACGCTATTAATGCTTATTATTTTACCCTTTTGGACCAGCTTTCTTATCCGGGTTTATGCCTGGATTGGTATTCTGAAGACGGAGGGATTGCTCAATCAGTTTTTGATGTTCATTGGAATCATTGATGACCCATTACAAATACTAAATACGGATACAGCCGTTTATATCGGTATTGTTTATTCATACTTGCCCTTTATGGTGCTTCCGCTTTATTCCACACTTGAAAAGATGGACGGGTCACTTTTAGAAGCGGCACAGGATCTTGGCTGTACGGCGATTTCAGCCTTTTGGAAGGTGACATTACCGCTTTCTATACCAGGTATTATTGCGGGATCATTTCTGGTTTTTATTCCGGCGATTGGGGAATTTGTTATCCCTGATTTGCTTGGGGGATCTGATACCAAAATGATTGGTAAAACCCTTTGGGTTGAATTTTTTAGCAACAGAGATTGGCCCGTTGCCTCGGCTGTCGCTGTAATACTTCTGTTATTGTTGATTGTCCCGATTGTTCTGTTCCAAAAACAGCAAGAGCGTGCACAGGAGGCAGAACAGTGAGTAGTCGATTTACCTGGTTTAATACTACATCCCTGACTTTGGGGTTTGTCTTTCTCTACTTGCCCATTCTTATTCTGGTTTTCTTCAGTTTTAACGAGTCCAGACTTGTAACTGTTTGGGGAGGTTTTTCAACAAAATGGTATGCGGAGCTTTTTAAAGACGAAGCCTTTCTGGATGCGGCGCTGGTAACGCTGCGGGTCGCATTGTTGTCAGCGACGATGGCAACCATCCTTGGCACTTTGGCCGCCGTTGTTATGGTGCGCGCCGGACGTTTTCGCGGGCGAACCCTTTTTTCAGGAATGATTTATGCACCGTTGGTGATGCCAGAGGTCATAACCGGGCTTTCCTTGCTGTTACTTTTTGTGGCCATGGGCATTGATCGCGGTTTCTGGACTATCACGATGGCTCATATCACCTTTTCCATGTGTTATGCTGCTGTTGTGGTTTCTTCACGGATGGTTACCTTTGACAGTTCATTGGAAGAGGCAGCAACAGATCTGGGCTGTACGCCGTTTCAGGCCTTTATCAAGGTTACATTACCTATTATGGCCCCGGCGATTATTTCTGCATGGCTTTTGTCATTTACCCTGTCTCTGGATGATCTGGTGATCGCATCCTTTACATCAGGGCCGGGGGCAACAACCCTGCCAATGAAAATCTATAGTCAGGTAAGACTTGGGGTTACGCCCAAGATTAATGCACTTTCGACCATACTGATTATGATCGTCACGATGGGAGTAATCACAGCATCCATTTTGACAAAACGGGCAGAGGCGCAACGCAAGGAAGATGAGCGGATGGCCGAGGCTTAAGGGATAAAAGCCTCTGAGCTATCTGCCTCAGCTTAATGTAAATGAGACAAGCAGGTTGAATTAATTCTACGTTTGCAGCCTGATTGTCTCGCCATTAACTGTAAGGGCAATGACTTCTATATCGCTTTCCGTTGATATTATGCTGCCCAGTTTCTCTGGCGGTATAAATGACAGTCCGGTTGATAGTGCGTCAGCCGTTGCCGCATTATTAGCAATAACCGTCATTGATTTGTACAGGGGTTTGGTTTCAATACTACTTGCTTGCAACAAGTGTGAGTGACCGTCACGCAAGATTGTTCCTGTCGGGGATGATGTGGCAATTGCCTTTCCCGGTGCCAAATGTATTGAGTTTTCAGGAAGTTGTTGTTCTTGACCATCGATTGAGACGGCCCATTCTCGCCCTGACGGATGGTTGCCCAAGGCTTTGATTTCACCAACATTTACCAGGCTATTTGTCAGGCCATGACCTTGCAATAGCTGGTAAATACGATCCGTAATAAATCCCTGGGCTATGCCATTTAGTGTAATCGCCATACCCCGCTTTTTAAACGAGATCTTGTTCGGCGATACATCAATGTTTTTGTAGTCAATCAGTTCTTTGACTGATTGCATTATCTTGGTTCGGTTGAGGTCGTTCAGGTTCGGCATTTCGCTATGGAGTAGCCAGAGGGGTTGTACAGTAATGTCAAATGCACCTTGGGTGAGGGATGAGACTTCATGTGCCTTTGAGATCACCTGGTAAAGTTCAGGTGATGGGTTCTGGAGTTCCCCCTGAGCATTGAGGCGATTAATCTCCGAAGTTGGTACATATAGGCTAAATATATTTTCTAAACGCTTTATATCCTGCCGTATTTTACGTGCCAGTTCTGCAGATCCATTGTTTTTGGGTAAAAGAATTTCTGCATGACTGCCAAGCGCAATACCCTGCCATCTATGTAGAGCGGCATTTTGCGGATCACCCTGTGCAAAAGATTGCCTTAATGATGTTGAGCTTAAAAGAGAGGCTGTCCCGATAATTTGTAGAAAGCGTCGTCTGGTATTATGTGTGTGCATGACTAAATTACCGTTCTTTATTGGACTGTAGATAAGGCAGGGTTATCCGGAATTTCTACCATTCCCAGTACATAATCGATGGGGATATCATCCAGGGAAACAACTTTTCCACCATAATCAGAAATAAAACTTTCGGCTGCGGCTTGTTCTGCAAAAGGAACAACGGCAGGGGCACCCATACCACCACGACGCTTGCTTTCGATTACCAATGTTGCTTTTTTTATATCAATCCAGGGGCCAGATTCTGGTGATTGCCAGTTTGCTTTGCCCATGTCCGTGACATAAACAGCTGTGATTTCGTTATTTTCATCGGGCAGCTTCATATAGCCAACAGCATCTCTGGTTGCTGCAAACCAGATGGGCACAGATTGCCCCAGAATATGGATCTGTGCTTTGGGTCCGGGATGTCCCGCAGCCGTCATGCCGCAGAAGTAACTTTGATCTTCAGAGGTAAGCGTTGCCGGATCTGGTTTTTTGATATCTTCAGAGCCAAAGCAGCCAGCCAGAAGTAAGCCGCTTGATATAAACAATAATGAAGTGAATTTGTTCATATCTCTCTCCTTGAAAAAAGGTATCCGGAAAGTAATAGCGGAAGGGTAATCCAGCTGATTAATGCGATGATGGCATATTGGACAGGAAGCACTGCTCGTCCGGCAATGGATGACATACCGGAAAGTGATGCTGTGCTATCAAAGCCTGTCAGGTTTAATAACCTAAAGGAATCTGCGGGATTAAAGAGGAGCAAGAAATTAACAAAGTCTGATTTAATATTCTCTCCCTGATCGACCACCAAGGCCCCTAAAACGGCCATGTCGAAAAGCAATACAAACAATAGCCAGACGGCGACGGCCAAGCCCATTGCCGTAGCTCGTTCTTTGACAGATACACTGAGCAGATAGCCTATGGACAGAAAGGCACTGCCCAATAACACGGTAGAAGCAATCAAGCTGCCAAATACAAGCCAGTCATGAAAGCCAGCGCTATTTGTGCTAAAACCAATCAGGAAGCCTGCGGCACCATAACCAAGAAGCGTTGCGATGGACAGAATGAGCGTATGACCGAGGAATTTTCCAAAGATGATCTGCCATCTATTAATCGGATAGGTGAGTAGCAAGAGCATAGAGCCGCGTTCAACTTCGCCGACAATACTGTCATAGGAAAGCATCAGTGATATCAACGGCACAAGAAAAACGGACAGACTGGACAGGCTGACGACGGTTACTTGCATTGTGCTGATATTAGCTCCGCCGACAGGTGCTGTTCCGACAAAAGCCAAGCTAAGGGCAAGGATCGCTAATAAACAGGAAGCAGCAATGATCCATCGGTTTCGGAGTGCATCTTTTAGTTCTTTCAGGGCGATAATCGAGATTGTTTTCATGTCATTGCCCTCTCTGATCACTGAAGACTGCATAGAGCTGGTCAAGGGACGTGTTTTGAAGTTCGATGTCTTCGACAATAGACCCGAGTTCCCCCAGATGGCGAAGCATAGTCATCTTTGAGCTTGGGGCGCATTCAATTTCCAGATATTTACCGTTCATATGGGTTATCGTTGCGTTCTGATTTTGAAGTGGCTGGGCAATTTTTTCGGTCATGCCTTCTTGAACTGTTATCCGAAGGCTAAGGGGCAATCCGGCTTGGCTACGAAGGTCATCCAATGATCCAGAGGCGACAACTCTGCCAGAGTTCATAACGGTTACAGCGTCTGTCTGAGCTTCTAGCTCGGTCAAAACATGAGAGCAGAGCAGGATCGTGACACCGTCTTTTCTTAGATCGCGGATTATATCGTAAAAGTGCTGTCTGGCTGCTGGATCAAGCCCGGATGTCGGCTCGTCAAGCAAAAGCAAACGTGGTTTTCCTAATAGTGCCTGCGCTAGTCCCAAGCGTTGTTTCATACCCTTGGAATAGGTTTTATAGCGTCGATCAAGGGCTGCTGATAAACCAACCATATCCATTAGCTCTAGGCTTCTCGATTTGGTTTCTCTTTTCAGGTTTGCGTAAAATGTAATCAGTTCCTTGCCTGTCATATTGGCATCAAAGGCAACGTTTTCGGGTAAAAAACCAATGGCATTGCGGTAGTGAAAAGAACTTTTATCTTTTGGGTCGTGACCAAGAATAGAGAGTGATCCTGTGGTAGGTTGAATCAAACCCAGGATTAATTTCATCAATGTGGTTTTACCCGCGCCATTATGACCAACCAGAGCCATAAGACAGCCCTCGGGGACCGTGAAGTTAACATCTGTTACGGCTGGGTGGGATGGGTAGTGTTTACTGACATTTTTTAAAATAATGCTATTTTTAATCATGGATTTATCACCATGTCTGGGTTTGTTGTATCAGAACTAGATATATCTGAAATCAATGAAAGACGGTCGATTTGTGGCGGGGTCATCAGGGGGGCGCTATCGAACACACCGCCGGGCTGTAGTGAAGGAAACTGGGATTGTGACCAACGCAGAATTTCCATGGCTGGTGAGTTAATCAGCAGCTTGGCTGCGGGGTAGGCCCAGATGACTTGATCCAGAATATCATTCGGGCGGTAAACGCTATCAGCAATATTATCACCGTTCAGATCAAAAGCGGGGTTATCGCTCCAATAATTACCACGATTGTTCTCGGACCAGTCCAGATGACGAGTGCCAACGTATTTGACTTGATGCTGATTACCGATAAAGGCATTTTCGCTTACGGTATTTTTTTCTGATCCTGCGGTGAAGTGGATACCAATTTGACATCCTTCAAAGTGGTTCCGCACAAAACGGTTTTTGTTAGAGTTATATATGAACACGCATTTGACGCCGCCATTCTCGACCAGATTTCCTTTGAAAAGAGACGAGTTCGCATAGTTAAGCGCAAAGCCGTGTTCTTTATCATTGATCGATTGGTTGTTGGTTATCTTTAGCTTTTTGGAAAACATCAGGGCATAACCGACATCATTCCCGTGGGAAACATTGCCACTGACTTCACTGTTGTTTGTATACATGTAGTGGATGGCAAAACGTGTCTTTTCAAAAACATTGTTTCGGAAAATATTTTTTTTACTGGTTGTGGTAAAGATACCATCCCGGCCAAAACGAATGGTATTGCCTTCGACAATTGATCCGGGAGTATTCCACAGTTGAACGCCATTTCCACGGTCATTGACCTGAAGTACTTGCAAGCCGTCAATACGATTGTTCCTGACGACGGCATTCTTGGGACCCCACAGATAAACCCCGATCAGGTTATTTTGTATAATGTTGTTTTCGACAACTGTGTTATGGGCTGTTTTATTAACAAAAACGCCACTGTTCTGTTTTGAAAGATCCTGTCCGGAGTTGATGATCTTTAAACCTGCTACACCACTATCAGGTGCCAAAATTTCAATGGTGTTGCCGATGCCTCTACCATCAATGACGGCACCTTTCTGACCTTTAAGTGTCAGTGATTTTTCGATCACTATTGGACCAGTGTAGGTACCCTTGTTCAATAACAGAACATCACCATCCTGTGCCTTGGCAAGAGAGTTTGTTAGCGTTTCAGGTGTTACCTGTAAAACGACGGCTTGGCTTTCAAACATCGTCATTAAGACGATGGTGTTTAAAAGGAACGTCAAAACATACTGTTTTATTGTCAGTTTATTGGAAAACCAAGCCATCGATCTACTCAACTTCTCTTAAGCTGGTTCAACCAGCATGCGGCCACGCATTTCCATATGAAGCGCGTGACAGAACCACTGACAGTAGAACCAGTGAACACCAGGACGATCTGCAATGAAGGTTACGGAAGCCGTTTGTTGAGGGCTTACTTCGAAACAAACACCATAGTTCGCCAAGGTAAATCCGTGGGTCAGATCTTCAACATCATCAAGGTTTGTAATCACGACGGTGACTTCGTCACCTTGTTTGACAGTGAATTTTTCCAGACTGAATTCTGGTGCAACAGAATTCATGTAAACCCGAACTTTATTACCGTCTCTGATAACATCCTGACAGTCTTCCAGATCGATGCCGTCTGCTTTTGCCATTGCAATGGTATCGGCAAAAGTCGGGTCGTTGCGATCATAAACATGAACCGGATTAACAACTGATCTGTGAACGATGATACAGTCATGTGGTTCGGCAAAGGTCGGACCATCATGGACAATTTTCATCTCATCGCCAGAAATATCAATCAGCTGTTCGTTCTCTGGTTTAAGTGGTCCAACATTGATATAGCGATCTTTGGAGAATTTATTCATAGATATCAGCCACTTACCGTCGGCTCCAGAGCTTTCCCCCATAGACGTATGGTTGTGCCCAGGCTGGTAATGAACATCAATCTTTTGAATAATCGGATCGATATCTTCACCTTTGTAGGCGCGAATAGCTTTTTCAATATCCCACTTAACAACCTGGCTATCCAGGAAGAGGGTGGTATAGGCGTTGCCACGACCATCAAAGGCAGTGTGAAGAGGGCCAAGGCCAAGCTGAGGTTCAGCAACAATTGCATCACGAGGTTTGATCTTGCCGTCAAACACATCATCCAAACGTTCAACATCAATAACAGATGCTGTTGGTGATAGTTTACCGTTCACAACAATATGGCGTTTATCCGGTGCAGCATTCACGCCGTGTGGGCTGTTGGAAATTGGAATATATGTCGTTAATGGAGAACCTTTGGTTCCATCAACAACGGGAACACCGCCATCAAATACTTCGTATTCACCCTTGGCAACGGCTTCTTCAATACGCTTGATATTGAAAACAACGACATGATCCTGTTCTGATGATGTCATCTCAGCCAGATTGACACCTTCTTCAGAGTTGTAGGAAGAAGATATCGCATATTTACCCTGATAATCTGCATCGACGTTATCCAGGTTACCACTGACTTTAACCTGCCACTTAACTTCCATGGTATCGCCGTCAATGGCAGAAAACACGGCAAAGTATTTACTTGGATCATCCAGAACAGAACCATCGTTTGGCAAAGGAACGCGGTGTTCGCCATTGGCAAAGATATAGCCAGTACGTGGGTATCTTTGTGGACGCAGACCGTGAATGTCGGATGCATTCGGAATTTCGATAATTTTATCAACTTTCATGATGTCACAGCGAACACGGGCAACACGGGTGTTTGCCTTGTCATTCATGAAGAGATAGCGCCCATCATAGGCACCTTCGGTAAAGGACATATGGGGGTGATGCAAATCACCGTTCATATAGTCGCCACCACGTGTTTCAAGAAACTTCTTGGTTTGTGGCAACAGGTTTTCGGTAAGAATTTTCTTACTTTCGTTGGTTTGCCCCCAACCAGTCGCGGAACATCTGTTAAAAACAGGGACGCGCATAAGCTCGCGCATAGAAGGCAAACCAAGAATACGCAATTCACCCGCTTGTCCTGATGACCAGAAACCGTAATATTCGTCCAACTGACCCGGCTCAACAGTAGCAGGATTATTTGCACCAGCGGCAGATGCTGTTGAAACACCCCCTAATCCAGCAATACCAGAGGCAGCACCCACACCAGCGATAGTCGCTAGTTTAGCTGAACCCCCAAGCAGATCACGTCTGGACAGACCTTTATCTTTTGACATTTATATGCTCCTCTTTAAGTGCCCAACCTGTCGCTTGTCTCACCATTCAACAGGCTGGGCGTGCTGTCGCCCTTAGGGCGACGGTTTTGCTAGCTCGGAGTGACTTTCCCCGGGCTAGCGCCTTTCCCTCTGACTTTTGCAGAAGGTCCGGGATTGTTTTTATCTTCACCGATGAAATCTGGAATTTCCGTCGCAGAGCAGCTTGCTTTAACAACAGCAGCGCTTTTGCTTTGAAGGTCCTGAAGGCGTTCCCTGCGCTTGCGTTTTTGTACCATGGGTGGACAACGATGCTCATCGTGGTAAACAACCTGGCAATGCAGACAGTAGAGACATTCGTTTGGATTGATTTCACCTGTGGGATGGATCGCTTGAACCATACATTCCTTGGCACAGGTCTGACAGGGACTGCCACAGTCGTTGGGGTGACGTTTGAGCCATTCAAACATACGCATACGTCCGGGAATGGCGAGTGCTGCACCTAAGGGGCAGATGTAACGACAATAAAAACGTTCGACAAATAGCCCTGCGGCCAATAGAGCGACGGCATAAAGTACCCAAGGCCAATCACGCACAAACTTCAGAATGATAGAGGTTTTAAAAGGCTCAACTTCTGCCCAATGTTCTGCGTCCTGCAAAGAATAGAGGGATAGGCCGAATAGACCGAGAAAGATGATGTACTTCAATGGCCACAAGCGTTCATGTAACCCCCATGGCAGCTCTAGTTGCGGTACTTTACAGAACTTGGCGGCCTGATTGAGTAGTTCTTGCAAGGCACCAAAGGGACATAACCAGCCACAATAGGCCCCTCGGCCCCAAAAGAGCAGGGCGCCAGCAACTGACAACCACAACAGGAAGATCATGGGTTCCATAAGGAAGTAGTTCCAGCTGAAATCTGTCAAAAGCGCATTCACGAAGGTGAGGACGTTGACCACAGAAAGCTGTGCCTGAGCGTAAAACCCGATAAAGAGAACGGTAAAAACAAGGAATAGATTTCTGGTCCATGTCAAAAGTCTTGGGCGTTTGACGAGCCAGTCCTGGAAAAAGAAAATAACTGTAAGTATAGCAATCGCAATACTTAGAACTGCGATGTCCGGTCTTTTCAGATCCCACATGCGTTTCCATAACTCAACGCGATGACTATCTTCTGACGCTTCTTGGCCAATGGATTGTTCTGGCGCTTTTTTTGTTGCAGCGGGTGTTGGAGCTATTTTTTCTATTGTGACGTATTTATTGGGCAGGTCATAATTAAGCTCAAAGGCCAGGAATATCTTTTTAATGGCCGCAATTTCCCGGTTGGCAAGTAGCTCAATACGGAAATTATCTGCTGGATTAAATTCTACATCTGTTGGGATGCGAAAGAGAGCTATTTCCTTGAAATAGGGGGCGCCTTCAGCGCCAAGGTCGCCGATACGTTTGTGAAATTTGTCTCTAAACCGAACAGAACTTTCACCTTGGATGAGTTGGAAACGATCAAAGATGCCGCCACGTACATAGCCGGAACCTTTGAATGAATAGCGGCCATTGGCGAAAATGAGTATCGCTTCCTGGTTGGGTTCCAACTGTTTCTGTAAATGTTCGTATTCTGCATCACCCAAAAGCGTTCTACCGATGGCAGGAACACTAACCGGGGCAACATAAAGATCTATATAGATTTCATCCGGTGCGCCTTTTTCAGGGCGGGCAGCTGCTTTTTTGTTGCCGGAATTTTCAAAAGCTTCATTGATTTCTGCAAGTGTAATAACGCGGTGACGGACGGCACCATTACCAAGCAGTGTTTGCCAATCGGTAACGTCTGTGATGTCTTTGTTGACGTGTCTTATTTCTGTTGGCCCGGAGGCTTGATCTTGTTCTACACCAGCAATACCAAGATATCGTGCAAATTTAATGGCTGATCGGAAAATTGAATCTTCGATAACCATGATGGTGACAGTCGCACCACTGATCATGTCAACTTCACCTGTATCTCGGCTTTGCCCTGTGCGACTGACGGCATCGATCCCGGTGTAACCAGACATGAAGTTTGTAATTTTTTCTTCTGGAATTCCGATAAGAACGATGGGTTCGCTGTGTTTTACGAGTTTGGTGCCGCTGACCACACCTTCTGGTGTCAGGCCCACCATAACGTGAATGGGTTTGCCTGAATAACCGGTGGCATTGACAAAGTCAGTGTTCAGATAGGCGTAGCCGACCTTTTCGCTTCCCTTTAATATTTCTGCGTAAGACGGCGTGCCGGGAACAAGACGAAACTCTGTCGCGCCTTCTAATATTTCGTTTGGCGTAACCTTGGAAAGGTATTTTTCAAAGTTGTTTGACGCAGCATTGGCCGAGGCCAAAGCGAAGAGAAAATAAAGCCCGATTAGAAGCGGTATAAAGATGAGCTTTTGTATAAAGACAGCAGAGACATCATGACAGGCAGCAATCGCCTTTGTTATTTTGATGCTTTTTTCCGTTGCATTTTTTGCCCATGCCTTTTGGTTCGGCATGAAGCATCTCCTTTCACTTACATACTGACAAAATCCTAACGGAAACAAACATCTGCTCATTTACCGAAATTGCCTTTGATGTAAGTCAATAAAGATATAAAAAAATTATTCCTTTAGCGTTCCAATCGTTGGGGTGAAAAAATAAAGACCTGAATTCAGGCCTCTATTTCTAATTTACTAGCGTTCTTCAGGGACGGTGTGGCTGGGGTCAGGAAAAGAAATTAGACCACAGGCGTGAATAGATTCTCTTCTATTTGGATAAGCGCCGGTCGGTTTTCTGAATGTGCTCTTTTAAGTGCAGTCGGCAATTCTTCTTTGGATGCTAGGTGTTCAGCATAAAGACCGTATGCTCTTGCAATTGCAGGGAAGTCCGGGGAGCTGGGGGTGACACCCTCTGGCGTAATATCATCTTCCAGCATGAAATTTTTAATTTCCTGATATCCATCATTATTCCAGACAATGATAATGACGTTTGCATTGGCATCCAAAGCCGTTCCAAGTTCAGCCAGTGTAAATTGGATGCCGCCGTCCCCGGTAAGGCATACAACTGGTTGTTTCGTTGCAGCAAGTTGTGCCCCAATAGATGCGGGAAGAGCATAACCCAGTGTGCCGAAACCTGTTGCCGAGTTTATCCATCCTTTGTGGGTGTCCGGTGAATAATAGAGGTTCCCTGCATAAACGGGTTGTGTTGAGTCGCCCACAATAATGACCCCGGGCAATGCTGATTTAATTGTTTCAATAAATTTGACCTGCTCCTGCATCGGTTGCGACAGCTCGTTAAATGCAGTCTGTTTCGTTGTTAAAGCACGGTCAGCCCCATTTCTATTCACATTTGATTGTTCATTTTTTTGCAGAGAAACAACAAGTTGTTTCATGGTACGATCCGCATCACCAATGATACCCATGGTTGGTAGCACGTTTCGATGTAATTGAAGGGGGTCTATATCAACACGAATTAAGGTGTTGGGAATTGTAAAACTTTGATTTTCATACATGTCAAAGTCAGTTGGTCCTAATTCTGTACCTATTGCCAACACCAGATCCGAATTTTTAATTAATGCCCTCGTGGCCTCCAGAGATGGGCTGGCTGGTATCGCAAGGGGGTGACTATCTGGTATTAGTCCCCGGGCATTGACGGTCATAACAACAGGGCAATCCAGAACTTCGGCAAGTTCTTGCGCAGATTTATTTTCTCCCTTAACGCCTCCGCCAATGATCAGAAGGGGCGATTTTGCAGCTAAGCAGAGTTTTGTGATCTGATTTATGCTGTTTTTGTCAGGAACCGGGGCCTGTGGAAATGACAGGGGAGGGATCGGCATAAGATGATCCGCTGGCGCAGACATCAGGTCGATTGGAATTTCAATATGAACAGGTCTTGGGCGCGCGCTGGAAAAGACAGAAAATGCCCGTGCCATTACCTGTGGCAAATCATCTGGGTGACTGACGGAATAACTAAAGGATGCAACCTGTTCTGCAAATGCGCTTTGGTTGGGTAATTCATGCAGGTTCCCATTTCCGTGTCCAAGATGTTTGGTCTTATTAACACCTGAAATGACCAGCATAGGAATTGAATCTGCATAGGCCTGTGCCATTGCCGTTGAGATGTTGGTTAGTCCTGGACCTGTGATGACAAAACAGACCCCCGGTTTTCCGCTTATTCGTGCATAGCCATCTGCCATAAAGCCTGCACCTTGTTCGTGGCGCGGTGTATAATGGGTAATTGAAGAGTTTGCCAAGCCACGATAAAGTTCGATTGTATGAACGCCGGGGATGCCAAAAACCCGATCTACTTCATAGTGTTCAAGCAGTTTTATGAGATATTCACCAAGTGTAATCATGCTGGTTTCGCTTTATATAAACAAGAGAAGATTATGCGAATGTCTTTTGCTGACTTAGGCTGTCGCAAAATTCACAAATTCGGCGACAGCCTTCGACGATTTGTTCTTCTGACAGGGTAAAAGACAATCGAATGTGTCCTTTTGCGCTGTGGCCGAAAGGTTCGGCATCCAAGACACAGACACCTGTTTGTGAATAGAGGTTTTCTGCAAATTCTCGGCTGGTCAGGCCTGTTGACCGAATATCGACCAATAAGAACATTCCCGCCTGCGGGCAGTGGGGTAACAGGGTTGTGGCTGGTTTCAGTGATTTTAAAGTCAGATCACGACGCTTGTGATAGATCTCTTTCATTCTTTTTGGTTCATTGGCCAGATCGGTTAGAGCGACCTTGGCAGCTTCTTGCGAAAAGCCGGGCAAACCATACAACATACAAAGCGCAATTTTTTCCATCGCTTGAATTAGATGGCGGGGGCCAATTGCCCATCCCAGTCGCCACCCGGTCATTGCGTGTGATTTGGATAAACTACTGATGGTAACTGTGCGCTCTGCCATGCCGGGTAACGAGCCGATAGAGACATGCTCGCCAGCAAAAATCAGATCAGAATATACTTCGTCTGCGATTACCCATAAGTTATGCGCTTGTGCAAGTTGGGCGATTTTTTCAAGTTCTGTCTGTGTCATAACAACGCCCGTTGGATTATTTGGGGTTGTTAGGAAAATAGCCTTGGTTTTGGGGGTGATCGCATCTTCTATTGCCTTGATATCAGGTCTGAAACCTGTTTCTGCTAATTGAGATACAGGGACGATCGTCGCGCCCGTTACACAAATACTGGCCTCATAAGTGATATACATTGGTTCCAGCGCGATAATTTCATCGCCTTGGGTCGCGATGCACAGAGATGACGTAAAAAGGGCGCACTGAGCACCAGCTAAAACGATGACATTATCGGCAGTTACCGGTTGTTTTGTAAGCCTGCTATGTCTTTTGGCCAGAATGTCTCTTAATTCGTATCTACCTGTTAATTCTGTGTAATGGGTATCACCAGCATCCAACGCATCTTTGGCGGCAGCGGTAATTTTTTCCGGCGTTGAAAAGTCTGGGTCGCCGACGCTCATAACGATGACATCTTTACCCTCGGACTTTTCTTGCAAAGCCTTACTATGTAAATCCCATGCGGATGCACCAGCACCAGTTACGCGTTTTGTAAGGGGGGAAAGTTGCATAAATCACCTGACTTGTAATGGTTGTAAGCTCACCGCGCCTGTTAAAGAATACAGTTGGTATATCTGGACAATATATAAAACTGAACAAACGTTCAACAAGAAAAATGAAAGACTCATTTTAATGGCCTGAATGCATGTGTTGTCAGGGCGATATATACGGGGTAAATCTAGATAAGTGGTGGTTTTTTTAGGTTTAATTTTCAGAGAACAATATGACAGAAACTCCAAAATTTCGGCGTCAGGCACCAGATGCACGGAAAAAAGATTTGGTTGAAGCGACCATTCGCTGCCTTGAAAAAAAGGGTAGCGATGGACTGTCGGTGCGAAGTATAAGTTCGGAAGCCGGGATTTCTGTCGGCCTTATAAACCACCATTATCCCAGTAAAGATGATTTGATTGCAGATGCCTATGAAAAGCTTGCGACAGACATTTTGCAAAATGTTGTCGATATTGTTGCTGAAACAGACGGGTCGCCCCGTGAAAAAATGAGTGCTTTTTTTAAGGCCTATTTTTCATCAATCGTTTTGGACCAAAAATTTCTAAGGATCTGGATTGTATTCTGGCATATGTCGGACAAGTCCGAACAGGTGCGACTGTCACATGACAAGACAAATGCTGGGTTTCGGCATCAAATTGAACTTATGCTCAGGGATCTGGTCAAGTCTTCTGAAACACCTGAATTTAATTATCGACTTGCGGCCATTGGCCTCAGCGGAATGTTGGATGGTCTTTGGCTTGAATGGTGCCTCAATCCTGATGTTTTCTCTCCCGAAGAGGGATTAAAGTTATGCGAAGGCTGGGTGGATGGTCTTATGGCCGGTGCCTTTAAGCTGTAAAATTTCACCGCAGAAAATTTCACCGCAGAAAATTTCACACTCTAACTGAGAACATTAAGGAAATACACCTTCAGAGGAGAGGGGATCTTCGTATGTAAAATTTCTAGTTGAACATGTGTTCAATTGTGTTATCGTTTATTTCACTGAAAGCGGTTTTCAAAAAAAAACTGAGTATTAGGGCCAAAGAAACAGGAAAACTTGTTCAAGCCCTCGTTCCTAACAGGGAGAAAGTAATGAAAATTTTCAGACAAACGATGATGACGGGGCTCGCAAGGATTGCGGGGATTACAGCAATTGTAATTGCTGCGACGGGCAGTTCTTTTGCCGGTGAAACTCTTGATCGAATTATGGACAAGAAGACGCTGGTAATTTCGACTGATGCCGAATATCCCCCGCAATCTTCCTTAAATGCAGATAACGAATTTGTTGGTTTTGATATTGATGTTGGCCGGGCTATTGCCAAATACCTTGGGGTAGAGGCCGAATTTGTAACCCCCGGTTGGGATGTTATAACGGCTGGCCATTGGTCGGGACGGTGGGATATGTCCGTGGGGTCTATGACGCCAACTAAAAAGCGTGCGGAAGTTCTGGATTTCCCTGCTATTTATTATTTTACACCTGCAGCATTGGTTGTTCACGAAAAAAATACATCGATCCTAAGTACAAAAGATGCTTCGGGTCATAAGGTTGGGGTTGGCGTTTCGACGACCTATGAAAGTTACCTCAAGAAAAACCTGGTTATCGATGCGGAAAATGTTCCCGAATTCTCTTATATTATCAATGATGCTGATATTCGTACTTATGATACAGATTTATTGGCTCTGGATGATTTGCGCCTAGGCGACGGGGTACGTCTGGATGCGGCATTCACAGCACTGCCAACGGTTCTGGAAGCTAAAAAGAAAGGCTATCCCATTAAAATTGTTGGTCCGGAAGCATTGTTTATGGAGCCTTTGGCGATTGCTACTGACAAGGGAGACGCAGAGCTTAATGCGAAGATCAAAGAAGCTGTCTCGGCGTTGCGTGAAGATGGGACTCTCTCTCGCTTATCTGAAAAGTGGTATGGCGGTGATCTGACACAGTGAGTATAATCTTGTGAATAGTAAGTCTTTTAATTTTGTAGAGCGGCCATTAGCACGATGGTCGCTCTATTTCATTGTTATTTACCTTATCTTTCTGAGTTTTGATCTCTCTGGTTTCACAGAAATTTCCGGGGTTTCAATAAATATAGAAATTGTTCGTGGTATCTTTGCATTGGGAATTTTATCTAATTTTTTCCTTGTAAGTAAGTTGCCCACAACGACACAGCTTTTTGTGACGTGGGGACAACTGTTCGCGCTGTTTCTTTTCTTTTTCTACAGCTTTGATCTTTCCTACGAATTTATTCTGTCCCGGTTACCTCACCTGTTGGGATTGGGATTGAAAAGTGGGTTCCTTATGGGCGCGGCACTTACGGTTTTTATCTGTGCCGTGTCGATCTTTGCTTCAACCATTCTGGCTCTGGTGGCGGCTCTTGCGCGTTTGTCGCGAAATGGTATGGCGTTGGGGATCTCCACTTTTTACATATCTTTTTTCAGGGGGACACCCCTGCTTTTGCAAATCCTTTTGGTTTATCTGGGGCTACCACAAATAGGCGTTGTTCTTGATCCTATCCCGGCAGCCATTATTGCATTATCCCTTTGTTATGGGGCCTATATGGCAGAAATTTTCCGGGCGGGTATTCAGGCTATTCCTGCCGGACAGTCTGAAGCAGCAAGAGCTTTGGGGCTGAGAGGCAGCCAGATTATGCGGCTTGTCATTTTACCCCAAGCCATCCGGTTGATTATTCCACCGACTGGTAACCAGTTCATTGCGATGCTTAAAGATAGCTCGCTGGTCTCTGTTCTGGGGGCTTGGGAATTAATGTATATGTCCCGAACCCATGGTCGTGCAGAGTTCAAGTATATGGAGATGTTGATTTCAGCGGCTCTTATTTACTGGATCCTGTCTGTAGGATTTGAAATTGTTCAATCCAGGATTGAAAAGAAGTATGGCAAAGGTATCGACGTCAACCATGTCTAGATTTGCTTGACGTCGATAGATGCTCATTATGTCAGCGTTCATTCTTGCGCTTAATAATTCGAGTAAGAAAGACGGGGACAATAAAGACGATTACCAAAAGCCGCAGAGCGTGATGAGTGGTCACAAAGGCCGGGTCAATCCCCATGGATAGTGCTGCCAATGTCATTTCTGCAAATCCACCGGGGGACAGGGCGAGAATCAATGCTTCGAACTCGAGATCAAAAGCGTATGATAATGCCCCGGATACAATCAAGGTAACTGCGAGCATTAAAAAGGCCATGATGACGGATAGCACCATTAATTTCCCAACCTGACTTAGCGAGTAACCTGCGAAGCGCGCGCCAAGTGCAGAACCAAGAGTTAATTGTAATAGAATGGTGACTATTTCCGGGGGCTCGCCTTGAACCAGCCCGCTGGTGTGAACGATAGCACTTAATAAAAGAGGCCCCGTTAATTGGTAAGCGGGAAACTTGGCAATTTTACCCAGGAATAACCCGCCAAAAGCAAGCACGAGTAGAATAAGAATATCAACCAGAGACCATAACGGGGACGTGGTCTCTTTTTCTATCATTTCTAGTCCTGACCAGTAGGTTAGAAATAATGGTATTGCGAGGAGAATGGTTGCAACACGGCATGCATGTGCAAGGGTTAGGGCTGGAACGTCAGCCCCGGCTTCCTCCCCTAAGATTGTCATTTCTGACAGACCGCCAGGAAACCCGGCAAAGATTGCGGTCAGGCGATCCATCTTCATAAATTTTCGACAGTAGAACTGTGCAACAAAGGTGAGTACGGCCAAGTACAGGACTGCTGCAATAAGCGTTGGGACCCACTCGCTGGCACGGGCGAGAACTTCGGGAGAAAAGGTCCCACCCAACATCACACCGAGAATAACCATAATGATCAGTCGCACAGGCTTTGTGACACCAACCGGGACGTTTGATAACGAGGCAACAAGGCTACCGGTCAGGCAACCTAACATCCAGGGAAGCGGGAGGCCCAGTGTCCAAAACACGAAGCCTCCCATCAAACCGGATAGAAAAGTCAGAACCAGCTTAAGTGCTGTTTGTGGGGAAGACACATTCTATCCTTCGCCATCATTTACTTTGAGGGCTTTTTTTCGGCGAATATCAATGATGTTTTGAACGAGCGGCGCAAGTAAAACAATGACGGTAATCGCCAGAATGCTTGCGGTAATTGGACGCTCCCACAAAAAGGACAACTCTCCATCACTGATTGCCAAGGCCCGGCGAAGGTTGTCTTCCATCATTCCGCCCAGAATGAAGCCCAGTAACATCGGGGCAAGCGGGAAGTTAATCAATCGGAAGACGATCGCAATAATTGCCACGATAACCATGATATGAATATCAAAGGTATTAAAGGAGACAAGGTAAACACCGATCAACGAGAAAAACAGGATCAAGGGTGTCAGGATTTGCTTGGGCAACGCCAGTAAACGGGCAATGTAAGGAATTAAGGGCAAGTTTAGAACAAGCAGGATGATATTCCCGATATACATGGAAATAATCACGGACCAGAATACCGCTGGCTGTTCCACAAATAGTCGTGGTCCGGGTTGAACGCCATAGGAGATAAGTGCGCCCAGCATAACCGCTGTTGTACCCGACCCCGGAATACCAAGCGTGAGAAGTGGCACAAATGATCCAGAGCAAGCAGCATTGTTTGCTGTTTCCGGCGCAGCCAAGCCCCGTATGGAGCCTTTGCCAAATTTAAGTTTTTCCTTCGCACTGGCGAAGCTGCGTTCCATCCCATAGGCAAGGAAAGAGGCAATCGTTGCCCCAGCCCCGGGTAGGACACCGATAAAGAAACCGAGGACAGAACTACGTCCGACAACAGGCGCAAGGTCTTTGACTTCCTCTTTACTCACCTTCATGCTGCCGAGCTTCCCTTTGGTCGCTTCTTCAGCTTCCTGAGATACTTTTTCTGGCTTTAGAACGACCATCAATGCTTCTGACAGGGCAAAGGTCGCCATTGCAAGCAACAGGAAGCTGATGCCATCTATCAGATCCAGAGAGCCAAATGTAAATCGTTGTAGCCCTGCTGTCTGGTCGGTCCCGATGGTCGAGAGCATCAAGCCAAAGAGTGTCATCAGAACCGCAATCAGAAATTTTCCCTTTCCGGCAAAGGCGGAGACGGCTGTTAAGCCAAGAACCATAAGGGCGAAATAGTCAGCAGATTGAAAGCTGAGGGAGACCGATGCCAATGCAGGTGCTGCAAAAAGAAGGAATATCGCGGCAATGGTACCGCCACTGAAGGAGCTATAGGCTGCAATTGCCAAGGCTTTACCAGCATGGCCTTGCTTAGCAAGAGGGTAGCCGTCAAATGATGTGGCAACGGTACCAGCAACACCCGGTGCATTGATCAGAATTGCGGATGTTGACCCACCAAAAATAGCACCATAATACACACCAGCCATCAGGATCATGCCCGTTGCAGGGTCAAAGCCGTAGGTAATAGGGATCATGAGAGCAATGGCTGAAATAGGGCCAAGACCCGGTAACATGCCGATAAAGGTTCCTGCGAAACAGCCAACAAAAACCATTAAAAGATTAACGGGGGAAGCAGCCGTGCTTAACCCTTGAAGAATACCATCAAGCATTAATTTGCTCCGAGCATAGTAAAGATCTCACCGGGTGCGAGATAGATCCCCAGGAGCTTGTCGAGAATGAACCAGAAACCAACGGTGGCAGGAACTGAAGAAAGAAGAATGACGGACCATCGTCTTTCACCCAGTGCATAGATACCACCAATCAGGAACAAGACGGTAGATAACAGGAACCCAAGTGGGCTCAATGTAAATCCGTAAAAGACCATTAGGCCGATCAGGATAGAAGTTCTGCCCCAATTCAGTCCACGAAAGACGGATAAGATATCGTCTGTTTCTTCTCTTTGCGGCAGGACAAGAAGAAGAAAGGAGACAATGCCCGTAAGCCAGGAAAGGGCGATTGGCATAGTCCGGGCGGTAAAAGGTTCCAGTTCATCACCCGGAAACAAGGGAATTTGCCTTGCTTCCATACCATAAGCGATTGCGAGAACCAGAAAACACAAGGCTCCCGCTTTTTCCTTGCTGAGGGTCATTGTCTCCATTCCTTCTTTAAATTTACTGACAGATATTCGACTTATAAGAAGCCAAGCTCTTTCATCAGGTTACCAATAATGCCCTCTTGCTCTTCCAGGAAGGTGTAGAAAATATCAGCAGGCTGGAAGACTTCGACCCATCCATTACGTGAACGAACGGTTTCCCATTCGGGTGTGTCGTACATTTTTTCCAAAGTGGCGTTATAGGCCGCAACTTTTTCTTTTGATGTACCTGGCGCTGCAAAGAAACCGCGCCAGTTTACGAATGTGGCGTCAATTCCCTGTTCTGTAAGGGTTGGAATTTCAGGAGCATCGTCAATACGGTTGGCGCCAGTCATGGCAAGAATACGAACCTGACCACTGCGTTCCAGTTCCAGTGCCTCGGATAGGCCTGTTGAAAGCAGGGCAGTTTCACCGGATAGAAGTCCGGCCATTGCCTTGCCACCAGCATCATAAGGGATGTACTTTACAGCTTTGGGGTCGCCGCCAGCAGCCTTGAAAGCTTGTGCTGCAACAAGATGATCCATGCTGCCACGTGCGGAACCGCCCGCTATTTTCACGGATTTAGGATCAGCTTTGAAATCAGCCACAACTTCGGAGAAAGATTTGTATTTGGAATCAGCTGGCACAACAAAAGCTGCGTAATCACCGATAATACCAGCTACAGGAACCAGATCGCGGAAGGATTGTGGGAAAACTTTTGTTAGTGAACGGATAACGATTGGCGTAGAGTTGACCATCAGGGTATCACCCTGACGTTCTGCCGTTTCGATCAGGTGGGCAATGGCTTTACCACCGCCACCACCGGACATGTTTTCAAAAGAGGCAGAACCAAGCAAACCCGATTTGGTCAAGGCTTCACCAGTGCCACGTGCGGTGCCATCCCAGCCACCACCAGCACCACCAGGGATAAGAAAGTGTATTTTTTCCAGATCAGCAGCCGAGGCAGAAGAAAGCGGCATTGCCAGACCGAGGGAAACTGTCGCTGCTGCCATAGAAAGTACAAGACGACGTGATAGTTTTGTTGTTTTGCCAAACATGAATTGGCCTCCGAGTATGATTGTTAATTCGATGAATAACAAACCGCCGAGCCAAGTCGGGTAAGGGGAAGCCTTAATGTAGGAAAATCGGTTCAGAGCATTGTCCGAGCCGTTTATATTACTGTCTCCCCAACCGCTTTTTTTATTTTTATGCTGCGGCCCACCATTCAATATCAGTAAGCTAATCTATAAAGCTGTCACTATCCTGTCGTTGAATGAATTATTTTAAATAAAATTAAATACTGTTTAATAATAGGTGCTTATGTTGCTTTTTTAATGTGTCTTATCCTTTATTCGCCACGTAAGGATTTGTTCCACTGGTTGATGGTTTTTCGTCTTTTTACTTGATCAAGGTATACCAGTAATCCCGGCCCGACCTTGATCGGTTGAAGATTACTGCGGGCTTGGGCGGCCAGAATTTCCTTTGGGCCGCTCGCTTTTACGGCCGGGTGCACTGCACTTAGTTTGGCACTGTTGGTTAGTAGTTTCTGTCCCCGTTCAGAAAGAAGGTATTCTAAAAAGAGTTTTCCTGTCTCTTTCGATTTTGCAGCTTTGGGAATCAGGGCGAGGCGAGAGAGAACGGTTGTATAGTCTTCGGGGTATAATATACCAAGATTGGGTGAACTTTCCAGTCGTGCGAGTGCATAAGATCCCAGGACATTATAGCCAATTACATACTTCCCACTGTTGACATTGTTGATAATGGCCGAAGAGTTTGTGGACAGTTTTACACCGTTTGCCCCAAATGATTTAACTAGATTCCAAATGCCTTTGTATCGTTCAGAATCGACCCCCATAAAAAGAAAACCAACACCGCTGCGTTCTATATCATAAGTCGCAATTCGCCCAAATAAATCTGCGTGCCTTTCCGCCAGAAAGCGTTGAAGTTCCAGGCGCGTTTTGGGCAGCGCATGGTTTTCAAAGTACTTTTTACTGTAAATCGTAACTGCTGGTTCTGATGTAAAGCCAAAGACTTCGTTCCGCCATTGTGACCATGACGGCATTTCCTGTGCCGTCGATATTTCGACGGGCTGCGCAAATCCGTCGTTGGCAAGTTTCATCTGAAGGTCCATAGCCGAGCTGATGGCGATGTCGGCAGTGACATTGTCTTTCAACGTCTCCTCTTGAATACGTTCATAAAGCTCAAGAGATTGCAGATCGTGATAGATGATAGAAATATCGGGAAATATCTGTTGGAAATCGGCTATGATGTCTTGGAAAATATCAACATCGGTTACGCTATAAATCGTTATGACATTATTTTCTTTTCCTGATATGGCGGGAAAATCATATGCCTTTGCATAGGATGTACCCGTGCCCAAGTGGCTAGCCAGTATGACGCCAAATAAGCCAAAAATGAATAGTAGTGATTTGTAAAACGCGCGTATACAAAGTGCACGATTAAGTAATAATGTTTTGATGATCCGAGCCCCTGATTTAGTACTGACCAATTTATGGTTTCTGTTTTCCTTTAAGCGTAGGGTTGAAAGCTGTCGGGAACCTGTCATCGAAAGGAAATTAGATTTTCTTTCGTTCCCGGGCTTTTCAAACAACCTGGAACAAAGTTAATCTTTTGCGCATGAGAATACTAGTCGTAGAAGATAATGCTGCTTTGGCAGACGGAATTTCCAGTGCTCTTACCCGCATGGAAATGGCCGTTGATGTTGTTGGTGACGGTACAGAAGCAGACAATATTTTACGTACTCAGGAATTTAATCTGGTCGTGATGGATCTGAATTTACCGGGCTATGACGGGCTTGAGATTTTAAAACGCTATCGTCAAAATGGTGGTAAAGCCCAGGTTCTGATTCTGACAGCAAGGGATACGCTGAACGACAGAGTTAAAGGCTTGGATCTTGGGGCAGATGACTATCTAACAAAGCCGTTTGATCTTGTCGAACTCGAAGCGCGGGTACGGGCGCTTTTACGCCGACAAAGTGGGTTGAAATCACCGGAAATTACAATTGGTGAGTTGATCTTTGACAGTGTGGCACGTCGGGTCACCCTTTTGGGGGAGCCACTTGACCTGCCACGTCGAGAGTTTTGTTTACTGGAACTACTGATCAGCAGGGCAGGGCATGTTGTCAGTAAAGAACAGATCGCCGACAGCCTTGCCAATTTTGATCAAGACATCAGTCCAAATGCTGTCGAGCTTTATGTCAGTCGTTTGAGGAAGAGATTGACGACGGCAAATATAAGTATCAAGACTGTCCGGGGTCTTGGCTATTTGATGGAAAAATAATGAGCTGGCAGCGCAAATCTCTCCGTAGGCGTTTGTTGCTGTGGTTGCTTGGTGTACTTGCTATTATTTCTGTGCTGATGCTGTTCGAGGTAAGGTCCAGCGCAAGTAAAGCAGCTAACGAAGCATACGACCGGGTGTTATTGGGGTCTGCACTGGCGATTGCCGAACGCGTTGTTGTCGTGGGCGAACAGCTGGAAGTTGATGTGCCTTATGTGGCACTTGAAATGTTGACATCGGCGGCTCAGGATCGCGTTTTTTATCAGGTTGTTGGCCCGGGAAATAGCTTTATCACAGGTTATGATGATTTACCGGTGGTAGATAATAAAGATATTCCCAAAAATGGTGCACCGCTTTTCTTTGATGCTGATTACCGTGGTGATGCCATAAGGGTCGGCGTGATTTCCCGTCATATTTCCGGGGGGCGTTTATCTGCTCGTTTTACTGTGATGGTAGCCGAGACCGTCGAGGGGCGTAACAATCTGATTAATGAAATGATGACAGCCGCGATTGTCCGTCAATTGGTGTTTATAGTGGTGGCTGGAATTGTTTTGTGGATAGGTATCGGGTGGGGCTTAAAACCTCTTGTGCGATTGGAAGCAGCCCTTAATCGCAGAACACCCTCTGACCTTCGCCCCATAGAACACGAAGTCCCACAAGAGGTCCGACACCTGATTGATGCGATTAATGATCTGATGAAAAGGCTGGGCGCGTCTATAGAAGCCATGCAACGATTTACAGCGAATGCTGCGCACCAGTTAAGAACACCGCTTGCTGCGATCCAGACACAGGCAGAATTAGCCCGTAAGACAAAAGATCCAGAGGAAATTTCGAAGCGGTTAGAGCATTTGAACCGAAGCACCAAACAAACATCACGGCTTATTAATCAGCTGCTTAGCCTGGCCCGAACCCATCAAGAGGACGAGAGCTTCCAAACCGGGGCCATTGATCTTAAAAGACTAAGTGAGGATGTAACCCGTGCATATGTCCCGATGGCCGTTGCACAGGAAATTGATTTGGGCTTTGAGCCCGAAAACCCGGTTTCATCTATTTTTGGTAATGAAGAGCTGATCAAAGAAGCGTTAAAGAATTTAATTGAAAATGCCTTGAACTATTGTCCCAAGGGGTCAACTGTGACGGTTCGATTAAAACAAAATACTCAGCACGTTGTTCTATTGGTAGAAGACAACGGCCCGGGAATTTCAAAAGGTGAGCAAAATAAGGTTTTTGAACGTTTCTATCGTTCTGAAACACGCGATGATGAGGGATGTGGCCTTGGCTTGCCAATTATAAAGGAAATCATGGAACGCCACGGCGGATCAATTGAATATAGGGATATGCGACCAGGTTCCGGAGCCTGTTTTATCTTGGTTTTCCCCAAAAGTTAATCAGTCACTTTTGGTAAATTTCTTATCCGTGCCTTTACCGATGCGGCTTCGCTCAAAAGGGCCTTTTGCATGAGTGATTTGACTTCCGTTTGATATTCCGGGAACTGTTGACTGAGATAATAAAACCCGTGATATCCCCAAGCGCGGATTAGCTTATTATCGCTTTTGAGGCTGTTGCGAACAAACTGTTCGACGGATTTTTTGTGTGAAATATCTATTATAAGATGCTCAAATGACTGTAAAATGTGTAGCCAGCTTTCCCATTCATCAAATAAATCCAGATTATTAAACAAGGTGTCCGAATAGATCGAAGTGGCGAGACCTTTTTGACAAAGATGGTGTTTTAATAGCCACGTGGCACCTTGTTGCAAATCTTTGATTTGTAAAGAGGCAACAAGATCTTGTTCGAAGTTGGGAGCGTTCACATACTGCGCATAGATTTTACGAATATCTTCGGCAGATTTCGTGTCCCATGTTGCGAGAGAATTTTGAAGCATTGTCTTATGGTTATTAAAAACAGCTGTTATTAAAGCCCGTATAGTTTTTTACACGTTTTTTTACACCTGGGGGGCATCGTATATTTGGTGTCTTCAAAACGGATAGTACAGATGCTCATGTTAACTAAGCAGCTTCGTTTCTGATATCTACAAAATTAGCTCCAAGTTTTTTGCAAGTTTCGATTTGTTTTTCAGGCACATTCGTGATGAGCAATTTTTTCTTTTTTAGCCGTAATGTTTTTATGGCCTGTACAAAGGCTGGCTTTGAATATCTGATCAAGGCTTTTGCTTCGTGAAAATCCAGCATAAGTATCGAGGCACCAACCAATTCAAAGTTTTGATCTGATGGCATCTCCAGTTGGAACTCTGTCATTCCCATTTTGCAAAAGGGCCTTATTCGCATCATCAAGTCACTGAGTTGTGAAAGATGCAGTTTTGGCGGAATATTGGTAATTGCTATGATCATTCGATCTCTGGCAACTTTTGGAAGTTTCTCAAGTAATCCCAGCGCGTTTTCAAACTCTTTTTTGTTGATACAGAGCTGATAGCTAATTTTTAAAACAACACCCGCGGCCATATCTGATAGATTAGAAATCATATACGCAATGGTTTGGCCAATATAGCTTCCCTCTACGATAAGGCAGCGCGGGTCATCGGGTTTGATTACTTGATTAATGCAGTTCAGTTTATTTTGTCCAAAACCATCAAATTTTGCGACAGATATTGGTAATGGTTTTCCATCAGTATTGTACAGCTTTGTAAATCGTACTTCAGCACGTTCTAGTATTTCGCCAATAAAGATATCAACGCGTTCTTCGGCTGCTGCGGCGGCTTTATTTATTCTATCCTGGATTAAATCCCAGGGACTTTTGGCGCTAGCATATTCCTCTTCTTCAACTTCGATTTCATAGACTTGCGAATTTATACTTAATTCTTCCTGATAATCTTCTTCTCCAAGTACTTTTATCCAGATTTCCCGTTTAATGGATTCAATTTTATAGGCTGCTTCTTCTTCTGATAACTTGGCAAAACAAATCATCATTTCATGGTCAGCACCGATTTTACATACATCTTCAGGAGACAGGTTTTTTGAAACAACATTTTGAATAACGGTTTGAAGCGTTGCCATATATTTATCGGTTTTGTCTTTCAGCTTTTCTTTTAATTTATCCAAGCCAAGCAACTGAAAACGCCCGGTTACCAACTTTCCAGTTTCAGGTAGCTTGGGAGGCGAAGATGTCGTTTGTGGTGTTGGTTCCTGCGTAGTGTTATTTTGTTCAGGAACTTGAGTGACGTTAGGAACCGTGTTTTGAGCTGCTTCAGACGCGTTTTTCTCTTCAGGAGATAATGCCTTATAAAGGGCAACCATTTCCTTTTCCTGCTTTTGTTTTATCTTTGTAATTTGTCGAACACGGGTAGCGAGCGTTGCAAATAACAAATCAAAATCAACAGGCTTTATAACATAATCATCAACGCCAAGTTTTTTGCCTTCGAGAATTTGATCTCTGTCTGACAAAGCACTCAAAAAAACAAAAGGAATATCAGAAAAGGCTGCATCATTTTCTCTGACCTGTTTCAAAAGCTCAAAGCCATTCATTATTGGCATTGAAATATCACTTAAAACCAAATCAAGGTTTTTATTCTCCGAAATAATTTTGAAACCTTCTTCGCCATTTTTGGCTGATAGAACAGTGTAGCCTTCGTCTTCAAGTTCTTCTACTAAATCTTCACGAAGGGCGTCTTCATCTTCTACACATAGAATTGTTGCCATTTTTATTCCCTAATAATCTAAATATGATCAGCGCGTAATCAGAGTGCATCCATAATGTCATCAAGTGACGGTTTGTTTTTTTGAGAGCTAAGGGGGACCTCAATTATTTCTGCCGTTTTATCTCCTGGTGGATTAACTGGCATCTGGACCTTAAAGGTAGATCCTTGGTTAACTTCACTCTCTACCGAGATGACACCGCCTTGTAATTCCAAAAGGGTTTGGACTAGACAAAGACCAATACCTGTTCCTGAAATACCTGTTGTATTACTTGACCGATAATAACGCTCAAAGATGTTGTCCCAATCTTCTTGCGAAATACCAATCCCAAAATCTTGTATGGTGATGGTTGCCCGATTGTTTTCGAGAAAACCATTAACAATAACTTCGGAAGCATCCGGTGAATATTTTATGGCGTTAGATAAGAGATTAGTGAAAACCTGTGATAGCTTTGAAAAGTCAGCGATCATGTTTCTGGGCAGTTGTTCTACGTTATAGGTAATTGTGTGTTTGTCTGCGATATCGTCGTGACTAATACAAAGTTGTGCAACCAAACCCGCAAGATCAACGGGACCGAGTTCGATTTCTACTTCACCAGCTTCAATCCTAGATGCACTTAGCGTACTGTCAATTAAGGTGAGCATACGCTGAGTGGCTACTTTGATCTTATGAATTCGTCTTTGCAGTTGTTCTTTGTCAAGTTTATCCATCCGCCGTTCAATTCTTTGGACACTACTGTCAATGATGGCGAGGGGGGTGCGAAATTCGTGGGAAGTCATGGATATGAAGTCACGTTGAAGTGCATTTTGCTTAAGTTCTTTTTGTAACGTGCTTTCTAGCTGAAGAGTTTTTTCAATAAGCTTTTCTTCGATTTTTTTCAGGTTGTCCGTGTTTTTTTTAAACACTTCCAAAGCATTGGCCATTAAGCCAAACTCATCCTTTCGCGATAAAAGATCGCTACCAGGTTTATGCTTATTTTCAGTAACCAAAACCATTTCATGGCTGAGTTGTTTTAGAACCTTACCAACTTTCTTGTTAATAATAAGAAATAAAAAAGATACAGAGATGATTGTGAAGGCGAGAAAGACATACAGTTCTTCCAGTAAACTCTGCTGTTGATAATTTTCTGCTTGTTCAAGACTCCAGCCCATCACAAGAGTGCCAAAAATTGTATCTCGGGTGTTTTTTATCGGTGTGATAACTGTTAAAGTATTATCGTGGTTTTTAATATATTCGGTTTTAACTTCGTCCTGCGATAAAAAAACGCTAATATCCCACGCATTATTGTGTTGTTTTAGTTCTTCATGCTCAATTAGCTGATTGCCGCTATTATCAAATACATGAATGTTAAAATTTGATATTGAGTTGTTTGCCTTTAGACTATTAAAGGGGCGCCATATTGCTTCAGGTTTTTTCCATCGTACTCCGCCGACAATTTGCGATGCCAATAACTCTGTTTTGATTACGGCATTATCAATCACGATCTGGTAAATTCTTTCTTTTTCGACTTGCCAGTTGATATATGTAAGCAATGCAAAGCAAAGTGTTGTACCAGTTATAGCTAAAAAACATACTTTACGACTAACGTTCCAAAAAAATTTTGAACGATTAATTTTTTGCTCATTCATTAAGTAAGTTCCTGTTGTTGAAACTGGATACCTCAACTTCATCTTCGAGAAGAAGTTCGAGCAGATCTAAGTCTAGCCCAACAGTAAGACTTCCAATGCTCTGATTATTATGGGGGTCGTTGATTGTAATACTGACCTGTAATTGAAAGGCTTGCGTTGATTCGTCTAAATCTGGCTCATCAATAAAGATGGCTTCTGGACCTACTTTGAAGGTTTTTTGCCATTTGTCTTCATCACCCTGCCAGTAATCAGAAGTAATATCGCTAATTGCAACGTTTAGACCTTTGTTGTCTGTTACAATGATTTCGGTGAAAAGACCTCTTTGTTTCTCTTTAATTGAACGAAGTTTTTTTGACGCAGTTCTATCGAGTAGTTTTTTTATTAATGGGTGATTAATTGGGGAGGAGCCTAATTTCTCAGTTTCCAATCGCCATTTCTTATCCATAGCGATTATTTTTATCTCATGAATATCCGTAAACTCGATGTTTTGTTGCTTAATGGCAGTAATAATACTTTCTTGTTGAGAGATAGGTTTGATTTTTGTTTGAATTATTTCATTTATGACTTTGGCTGCCAAGTCATCTGATTTAGGCAAGTTAACCAAGCCAAGTGTTTGAATCGTTTTACTGGCTGTATGTGCTTCGGCCGAAATGACGGCTGCAAAAATTAATGAGAATAATTTGATGTAAAACTTCATAGCCTTTATTCCTGATTAATCACGTTCAAGGATAGCTTTAAAGTGTTTACAAAACCTAAAGTGGTGTTTTGTTCTGTTGTAAAACAAATTAACGGGAAGAAAAATCTTCCCGTTAATTTCAGATAAACTTTTAATGATTGAATACAATCAATAGAATCTAACCAATAACGGTCCCATCATCTTTGGTGACTGCAACGATAACGGAACGTGGTGCTGTTCCTTCACCACCGGGGAAGGTACTGTCCCCTTTTTCGCCCGGGTGTTGAATGCCAACAAAGACTGTTTTGCGGTCTTCGCTCCAGGTAATGCCTGTCACTTCGCATTCTTTTGGACCCACAAGGAAACGTTGAATTTCCCCGGTTTCGGTATCCCCGATCAACATCTGGTTATTCCCCATACCGGCGAAGTCATCTTTGTTGGAATACTTGCCGTCTGTCTGGATCCAGAGTTTTCCGTTGTTATCGAACGAAATACCATCAGGTGAGTTGAACATATTGTGGGCGTCAATATTTTTTGAACCCGCGTAAGCATCATTGTGAACAGTGGGGTTGCCCGCCATCACAAATAGATCCCAGGAAAAAGCATTCGACGTATGATTTTCGTCCTGGGGTCTCCAGCGAACGATTTGACCATAGAGGTTCGCAGCGCGGGGGTTCGGACCTGTGACAGGTGTTTCGTCACCACCGGCATTTGGTTTCTTGCCGCGATTTTTGTTGTTGGTTAAAGCACAGTAGATCTCTGCCTTCTTGGGGTGCGATGCGACCCATTCCGGGCGATCCATTGTGGTTGCACCAACCTTTGAGGCCGCAATCCGTGCGTGAATACAAACTTCAGCCTGAGACTTCATGCCCGTTGTTGCAGGGGAAAGTTCCAGCCATTCGCCACTTTGGTCATCGTTGAACTTTGCAACGTAGAGCTGGCCTTCATCCAGAAGATCGGTATTGTCGCCGCCTTCTGCAAACTTTCCTTTAGAGACAAAGCGATAGATAAACTCTCCACGCTCATCGTCCCCCATATAAACCACAACATGGCCGTCTTTATTAACAACGACTTCTGCATTTTCGTGCTTGAAACGCCCCAGAGCAGTGCGCTTTTTCGGTGTTGATGTCGGATCACTTGGATCTATTTCAACAACATAGCCCGCTCTGTTTGGTTCATTCGGGTTCTTGCTGATGTCAAAACGTTCATCTTCTTTGGCCCAGGCGTAGCCCCAGTCTTCATTCTTGACGCCATAGCGTTTCAGTTCATCACTTGGCGCATAGTTTTCATCGCTGCTGGAAAAATAACCGTTGAAGTTTTCTTCACATGCGAGATAGGTGCCCCAGGGTGTACGACCATTTCCACAGTTGTTCCATGTCCCGAGTGACTGTGTACCGGATGGATCGGCTGATGTCTTCAGCAAATCATGACCGCGTGCCGGACCCGAAATTTCCATAGGGGAGTCCGCGGTAATGCGGCGGTTATATTTGGAATCCTTTACGATGTTCCATTTTTTGCCGTCTTGTTTGATTTCTACGACTGTAACGCCATGAGCGGCTTTGCCTTTGCGGATATCATCTGCTGTTTCCGGCAACTTGCTCTCGCGGTTGTCATACATAATGCTGCGGTTTGTGTATTCATTGTTGGAAACCAGCAGATGGTGTCCATCAATGGTAAAGAGTGACATGCCATCGTTGTTATCACCAATGGCGAGTTCCTGGCTTTCACCTGTGCCGCGTGTTTTGTGATCAAAAGGGATAGATTTGGACCAAAGCTCGTCCCCCCATTGGGTTACAACCTGCCATGAATAGCCTTTTGGCACTGTGACAGTGTCCAAAGAGTTTGCGGGAATAGGTTCAAAATCAAAACTGCTTGCCGCCTTTGCATTAAAAGGTGTCAAGGCAGTTGATCCCAAAACAAAGGCAGATGCCCCGATGGCCAAGCCACCGCCAAGAAAATTACGGCGAGACATGGCCTTTTCTACAACCTGTTCAAATCCGGTTACATCAGGGCCGGGATTTGTGATTTCATCAAATTCATCAAAAGAAAGGTCTTCGTTTTTATTTTCAATCATGTTGCACTCCTGAACGCACGACAGCCTTGATCAGTGTCGGCTTTATCATTGTTGAATGCCTTACGATTACTTACTGGCCATTGCATAAATATGACACTTTCTGGAACCTTTAAAAACAAACCCGGTAGACACAGAGCCAAGCCGCTTTGTTACCATCCAGAGGGGCTTTGTTGTTCGACCTATTTACCCAGAAGTGTTGTGATAATTAATTCCAGATAGGGGTTATTCCTGGCTGATTGCGCCGTCGCGATGACCAGTGCACGGTCCAGTGTAAGTGATGTGTCAAAAGGTGCGACTAGACTGCCGTTTTCCAGATGATGCTCAACCAGTGCCTGATGCCCCATCATAATGCCTGCACCATTACGGGCTTCTTCAATCGCAAGACCATAGAGCGAGAAAACAGATCCGTCTGTGTTTAACGGCGTATGGGGGAGGGCACAGGCAACCCATTTTGTCCAGTCTTCTGCCCAAGAGGCGTCGTGCAGGCAAAGCTCTTTTTCCAGATCTTCAGGAACCTTCAGCCGTTTTGCAACTTGCGGCGAGCAGACGGGAAAAATGATATCCTTGCAAACTTCGTATGTGGTGGAAAAAGTGTCTTTTGGGCTGTTCAGATTATCTTGATAGAAAATACTTAAATCAAAAGGTTCACGCTGAAGATTGGGTTCCTTTTCCATTGCAGTGACCGAGATGGTGAGATCGGAAGCAGCTTCCCGAACAGAAGGCAATTTGGGAGAGAGCCACAGCTGAGCAATGCTGGGTAAAGCGGCAATTCGGATGTGTTTGGGGGTTGCCTGTGATCGCAGTGTTTGAACCGCGAGGCCCAATTGATCAAAAGCGGCACTGAACTCTGAAAGGACGTTTTGCCCCAGCTCGGTCAGCTCAACTCCTTGCGATCTGCGGATGAAAAGGTCAGCGCCGACCCATGCTTCCAGTGATTTTACGTGCTGCGCCACAGCACCGGGTGTCACACAAAGCTCGTCTGCAGCCAGCGAAAAACCACCAAGTCGGGCCGCTGCTTCAAAGGCACGGAGAGAGTTCAGGGGAGGAATTTGCGGACGGGGTGGGGCAACAGCCATAATATTTAAGACTCAGTTTTTCTAGGCCTAAGATATAGCAAAACTGATTTGCGGCGTCTATTGAATTCGCGCAATCATCAAGGGGTCCTCAAGAGACAGTAACTTAACTGCGCCAGCTTCGGGAAAGCGAATTTGAACAGAGGTTTTGTTTGAACTTCTCTATTGTAATCAAGCCTGTTGGTTTGGGCTGGCGCATACTTTTATAGGGAATATTTCAGATGTCAGTGTATTTTGACGCCCCCGTTTCAGCGACTGACCCGTTAATTGCCGAGGCTTTGCAAAATGAAAAAGCCCGTCAACAAGACCAGATTGAATTGATTGCATCTGAGAATATTGTCAGTCGTGCGGTTCTTGATGCCCTGGGGCATGAGATGACGAACAAAACGCTAGAAGGTTACCCGGGCGCGCGTTTCCATGGCGGTGGTCGTTATGTCGATGTTGTCGAACAGGCCGCAATTGATCGGGCTAAAGAGCTATTTAACTGTGCCTATGCAAATGTTCAGCCTCATTCCGGCAGTCAGGCCAATCTGGCTGTTTTCTTTACCCTACTCAAACCCGGTGACAAGGTTTTGAGCCTCGATCTTGCCGCGGGTGGTCATTTAAGCCATGGCCTGGGGGCTAATCTGTCTGGTCGGTGGTTTGAAGCACATCACTATGGTGTAGAGCGAGAAACAGGACAGATTGACTATGACAAGCTGGAAGCTCTAGCGCTGGAAATTCGTCCCCAACTGTTAATCACAGGGGGATCTGCCTATCCCAGAGAGATTGATTTTGAGCGTATGGCGGCTATTGCCAAAAAAGTAGAGGCCCTTTTCCATGTGGATATGGCGCACTTTGCCGGTTTGGTTGCTGGCGGTGTTCACCCAAGTCCGATCCCCCATGCCGATCTTGTCACCTGTACAACCACCAAAACACTGCGTGGACCACGCGGGGGGATTATTCTCTCTAAATCCACAGACTATGAAAAGAAACTTCAGGCTGCGGTTTTCCCAGGTGTCCAAGGATCTATCCATACGCAGGTTCTGGCAGCAAAAGCAGTTTGTCTGGGCGAAGCTTTACAGCCCGAGTACAAATCCTATGCGCGACAAATAAAGAATAATGCCCATACGCTGGCTGAGACGCTTTTGGGCAAGGGGATCAATCTTGTCTCTGGCGGCACCGACACGCATATTGTTCTGCTTGATCTCAACGCACAGAAAAAGACCGGACAAGCGATTGAAAGGCTTTTGGAGCGCGCTGATATTACGTCAAACAAAAACCCGATCCCCTTTGATAGCAAACGCCCGGCTGACTGGGTTGGATTGCGTCTTGGTGTGAGTGCGGCAACAACACGGGGCATGAAGGAAACTGAATTTTTCGAACTGGGGCAGTTGATCAGTGAAATGATTTTGGCCGCGGGTACCGAGAAAGAAGAAACGACTATCCAAAAATCTAAGGAACAGGTTGCAAGCCTCTGTAATCGTTTCCCTATTTATTCCTGATAGAAGATTGATACTGGATTTTGAAATGCAGACTTTAAATCCACGAAGCAGAGTCTTGTGGGCGGAACAGGACTCTGCTCGGAAACCGATCATTTCACGCAATCGAAAGGGGCGTTTTTTGAGGAAAGCTTCCTATCGCTTTGATAACAAAGGTGACCTGTCAGTTGCGAGTTCTTTTGCTTCTATCGAACAGGAACTGAAACTGGCAAAAATCTATGATCAAAAACGCTAATTAATATTGGCAGGAATAAAGGCTGATATGTTCTGGATATCAGCCTTTATACTATCTGGGTTTACAGACTGGCTGGGTTTGCAGACTGGAATGGGTTACGGCGTTCTGGAAATACCGGATTTTACCCGCCGTATCGGAATAGATGATTCGATGGATGCAACGCCGTTGATTTTGACAAGCCTTTCAATCATCAGGGCTTCAAACTCTTTTAAACCTGTTATGGCGATACGTAACAGATAGTCTCTGTGTCCTGTCATCAGCCAGCAATCGACGACCTCTGGAAATTTTAGCATTTCTGTTTCGAAATTTTCGATGGCTGCATCTATTTGTTTGTCCAGTTTGACAGACACAAAGACGGACATTTCATAGCCAAGGGCAACTTCGTCAATTAGCGCAACATATCCTGTAATAATCCCCGTGTTCTCAAGGTGTTTAAGCCGCCTGATAACAGGGGTTACACTCAGGCCAACCCGCTGGCTGAGTTCGGCAGCCGTGATCCGCCCATCTTTTCTAAGTTCGCGTAAGATTCGAATGTCAATGTCATCTAGATTAGGTGAAGCCACTAAAAAATCCTAAAAAATGTTAGATTCATCCAATTCATAAATCAAATAAGGTGTAAATAGCAAGATATCGCTTTTGTTTAGATGGTACGTTTTCTAATCGAACAATATTTTTGCCCCAAATAATGTTAATTTTGGTAACTTTTTTTCTTAAGCTGTTTGCTGTGAGTAATATTATTTGGAGCTGTTTTATTGTTTCCTGACTTTTACGCATTGGGAGGAGGGCATCGTGTCTGATAAGGCGAGCCAGATAAAAATTAATCATCTGAAAACGATCGAGCAACGATTGCTGTGGCTTTCGCATTGGATGATCCATAACGCCAATCATCTGCGACCCAAGGAAGATGGTATCAAGGTCGGCGGGCATCAGGCATCTTCGGCCTCTATGGTCTCGATCATGACGGCGCTTTATTTCTCTGCCCTGAAACCCGAAGACCGTGTGGCTGTGAAACCTCATGCATCACCTATTTTCCACGCGATGCAATATCTGATGGGAAATCAGACCCTCGAAAAGATGCAAAATTTCAGAGGATACAAAGGCGTTCAGTCCTATCCTTCTAGAACAAAAGACATTGATGATGTTGATTTTTCTACAGGTTCTGTTGGTTTGGGGGTTGCGATAACCTCTTTTGCGTCTCTGGTGCAGGATTACATTCAGGCAAAGTCATGGGGCCAAGACCTTCCACTTGGACGCATGGTTGCGCTTGTTGGTGATGCGGAACTGGATGAAGGCAATATTTATGAAACCCTGCAGGAAGGGTGGAAAAATGATTTGCGCAATACCTGGTGGATTATTGATTACAACCGTCAATCCCTTGATGGTATTGTGCGCGAAGGTTTATTCCAGCGCATAGAGCAGATTTTTGATGCCTTTGGCTGGGATGTTGTTCGGGTCAAGTATGGTCACCTGCAACGAGCTGCTTTTGAAGAACCGGGCGGCGAGAAGCTCAAAGACTGGATTGATAATTGCCCGAACCAGCTTTATTCAGCCCTGACATACATGGGGGGCAAAGTTTGGCGCGAACGCCTGATGGATGCTTTGGGCGACCAAGGGGATGTTACGGCCCTGATCAACAAACGCAGCGATGACGAACTGGCCGAATTGATGGAAAATCTGGGCGGCAACTGCGTTCAGACCATGGCGGAAACTTTTGATGCCATTGATCATGACAGACCCGTTTGCTTCCTGGCCTACACCATCAAGGGGTGGGGGACACCTATTGCCGGGCACAAGGACAATCACGGTGGGCTGATGAACAAGCCCCAAATGACAGAGTGGCAAGCGCATATGGGCGTGCCGGAAGGACAGGAGTGGGAGAAGTTCGCCGCTGTTGCAGATGTTAGAGGACTACAGGAGTTTCTGGATAAAACGCCTTTCTTTGCCAAGGGGATGCGTCGCTATTCCGATACGCCTGTCGAGGTTCCAAAAATTGAGTTGGCAAGTGATCGCGAGATATCGACCCAGATGGGGTTTGGTAAAATCCTGGATGACCTATCCAAAGGGAATTCCGAGCTTGCACAGCGTATTGTAACCACCTCACCTGATGTGACGGGAACAACAAACCTTGGTCCCTGGGTTAATCGTCGTAAGCTCTTTGCCCGCAGTGAGCAGAGCGACACCTTCATTAACGAGAAAATTCCGTCCACCGCAAAATGGGAATTTACCCCCGAAGGCCAGCATATTGAACTTGGTATTGCAGAAATGAACCTTTTTCTGCTTCTGGGGGCTGCGGGTTTGTCGCACTCGCTTTATGGGAAGCGCCTGTTACCAATCGGCACCGTTTATGACCCCTTCGTTGCCAGGGGCTTGGATGCCCTGAACTATGCCTGTTATCAGGATGCACGTTTCATGATCGTCGGTACGCCATCCGGTATCACACTGGCACCGGAAGGGGGCGCGCACCAGTCCATCGGATCTCCTTTGATTGGTATGTCTCAGGATGGTTTGGCAGCCTTTGAACCTGCTTTTGTGGATGAGTTGGCAATCATCATGCAATGGGCTTTTGACTATATGCAGCGTGATGGCGAAGGTGAGCCGGATGAGCGAACCTGGCTTCGGGATGAAACGGGTGGATCCGTTTATCTTCGCTTGACGACAAATCCACTGGAACAGCCAGGCCAAAGGTCAAACGCGGATTTTGAACAGGGCGTTATTGATGGTGCCTATTGGATGCGCAAACCGGGACCAAACTGTGAACTGGTCATTGTGTATCAGGGGGCCGTTGCCAATGAAGCCATTGATGCCGCGGGCAAGCTATCGCAGCATAATCGTGATGTCGGTGTTCTTGCCGTCACATCAGCTGATCGGTTGAATGCGGGCTGGACCGCAGCGCAACGGGATCGCAGTCGCGGCAACCGTCAGGCCACCAGCCATGTTGAACAGCTCTTTTCCCGTTTGCCAAAGCACTGTGTCGTGCTGACGGTGATTGATGGTCATCCGGCAACTCTGTCATGGCTCGGCGCTGTTGGCGGACATCGCACAATTCCTCTGGGTGTAGAGCACTTTGGTCAAACAGGCACCATTGGCGATTTGTATCGTCATTTTGGTCTGGATTCAGAATCAATTGCCAGATCGGCAAATAACGCACTGCAAACACCCTATGAAATTGCGTCATAAGGTACACAAGACTGGATATTGATTTACTCTTGGTTCAGGTCATTCTATCCAAATAAAAACAAGCCGGGGCAATGTTCTTTGTCCCGGCTTGTTTGGTTCTATGGTCTTGCTTAAAAGTTATACCAAATCAGGCATGCCTTCGCTAAAGGGCAGCTTGGTAACCATTTGACCTTTTGCTGCAAAAATCGCGTTTGCTACGGCGGGGCCAATTGGCGGCACACCGGGTTCGCCGACACCAGTAGGTGCTGCCTCGCTTGGAACAATATAAACGGCGACCTCTGGCATATCTTCTATACGAAGAGGTTCGTAATCATGGAAGTTGGATTGATCAACGATACCTTCATCCAGAGTGACAGAATTACGCAGAACGGCCCCTAGACCAAAGCCAATTCCACCTTCCATCTGTGCCTTGACAATATCAGGATTAACAACGACCCCGCAATCTACGGCACACCAAACCTTTTCGACTTTTAGCAATCCGTCATTATCAAAGCTGATTTCTGCGATCTGGGCAACCACTGAACTGAAGCTTTCATGAACGGCAACACCCCGATAACGCCCCTCGGCAATCGGGCTTCCCCATGCTGCTTTTTCAGCAACCAGATTAAGCGCGGCAAGATGACGGGGGTGATTTTTCAACATGGCACGTCGAAATTCAAGGGGATCTTTGCCTGCTTTGTTTGCCAGCTGATCAATAAAGGTTTCTGTGGAATAGGCTGTGTGTGTCGAGCCGACGGACCGCCACCAGAGAACAGGTATCTTTGAATCGGTTGTTGTCAGGTCAACAGATATATTCGGGATGGTGTACGGAAGGTTGGTTGCCCCTTCTACAGACGTAGCATCAATACCTTCTTTAATGAGAAAAGCTTCAAATGCTGTTCCGGACACAATGGATTGTCCAACGATTGAATGCTGCCATCCCGTTATATTTCCCTGATCATCAAGCCCGGCTTTGAGTTTGTGATGATATGCCGGGCGGTATCTGCCGCCTTGGATATCATCTTCCCGGGTCCACACGACCTTTACAGGGACGTTACCCTTGGTCGCTTTGAGGATCATAGCCGCTTCTGAAACCATATCTGAATCAGAGGTTGCACGGCGCCCAAAGCTTCCGCCCGCAAGTTGGGAATGAATTGTAACTTGCTCAGGTTTTAGTCCAAGGATGGTTGCGACAGTATGTTGATCACCCGTTGGGATTTGCGATCCGGTCCAGACCTCGACACCTTGATCTGTCTGCTCTATCACACAATCCAGTGTTTCCATTGGTGCGTGGGCAAGAAATGGAAAATCATAACTGACTTCAAGTATCTGGTTTGCCTCTGCAATAGCCGCCAGGGCATCTCCGTCGGTGCGTGCTGGCAAGCCCGGTGTTTCGGCCAGTTGACGATATTCAGCCATTATCTGTTCTGTGCCACGCATTTCAGCCTGGCTGTCGTCCCAGTCAACTGTAATTGCTTCGCGTGCTTTTATCGCCGCCCATGTGTTTTTTGCCATAACGGCAACACCACGGGGGATTGTAACTGATCCGACATAACCTTTGATGTCTTTGGCGTCAGTATCATCAAATGATTTAACCTGCCCGCCAAACCGTGGGGGGCGTTTTACAACGGCTACAACCATTCCAGGCCGGCTTATATCAAGGGTAAAGATTGCTGTGCCATTGGTTTTTGGGCCGATATCTTTACGATTGACTTTATGTCCGATCAGTTTGAATTGATCGGGTGTTTTTAGTGTAATTTGTTCCGGGGCTGGTTGTTGGGCTGCTTTTTCAGCAAGTGCGCCAAAGGCTTGCTGTCTCTCTGATTTTTCATGTTTTACGATGCCATCGGAAACAGTAATTTCTGATACAGGAACATTCCATTCGCTACTGGCGGCCTGTACCAGTAATGCACGGGCTTTTGCACCAGCTTCACGAAGCTGCATCCATGAATTTGCGATGGCTGTTGACCCACCTGTTCCCTGAAAGGACCCCCATAGCAGATTATTGTATTTGTTTGCATCTGCCGGGGCTGATTCAATACGGATCTGATCCCAACTGGCATCCAGTTCTTCGGCAAGGATTGTGGCAAGTCCGGTATGACTTCCCTGTCCAAACTCTATATGTTTTGCGATCACAGTAACCAGGTTATCGGTGCCAATGCGCACAAAGGCATTTGGTGAAAATGTCTGGCTTTTGGGGGCGGCAACAACACTCTTTCCCGTAATATGAAAACCAACAAGTAACCCGGTGGTTACAACTGCAGATTTGAGGAATGTACGACGGCTGGAATTTATTAATTGTTCTTTTGTCATTTTTTAGGCCTCCATCAGATCAGAAGCATGATGAATGGCTTTTCGGATACGTACATAGGTGGCACAACGACAGACATTGCCATTCATGGCTTCATCAATCTGTTCGTCACTTGGTTTGGGATTTTGTGATAGCAAAGAGGTGGCTGACATAATCTGTCCAGACTGGCAGTATCCACATTGAGGAACCTGGATGTCTTCCCAAGCCGTTTGAACGGCCTTGGCGGCTTTCCCGTCAATACCTTCAATCGTCGTAATATTTTGATTTTCAATGTCACTAATAAGTGTCTGGCATGATCGTACTGGTTCGCCATCAAGATGAACTGTACAGGCACCGCATAGACCGGCACCACATCCGAATTTCGTTCCTGTTAGGCCTATTTCGTCCCTGATAACCCATAATAAGGGGGTATCGGGATCGGCATCAACCGAGCGCGTTTCGTTGTTGAGTGTGAAAGTAATCATGGTTGGTATCCTGACAATTTCTGCATTAAGGCCTCGCTCTTGTGGGAGGCTAGGTATTTAAATTAGGAAACGTCAGGTAATCTTGATAGATCGGTTCTTGGGATTGTTTATCAAATTCTTGGGAAAGGGTTATTAAACCCGTACTTCCCTGAACTTTGCCGGTGTAACGCCAGTTAAACGTCTAAAAATCTGGGTAAAGTTACTTTGACTGTTATAACCAACTTGATAGGCAATCTCTGCGGTAGAAACCTTGGAAGTCATCAAAAGGTTTTTCGCGCGTTCAACCCGACGTTCAGCTACATAGCGATGGGGTGGAAGGCTGGTCAGATCCTTAAACATTTTGGCAAAGTGATATTTGCTCATTGCTGCCACAGCTGACAATTCATCCAGTGTCATCGCTTGATCGAGGTTATCCTCTATATATTCCAGCACCCTTTTTATACGTGGGTCACTGTTGTGTGTAACGCTTTCTTCCACGCGCCCGTAAGCACGATAAAGATGCGCCGCAAGCGCCATGGTCATGGTATCCCGATAGAGTGCTGAATAGGCGTCGTCTTCTTGACTGGCATGATAAAGGTTTAAGACCATATGCAAGAAGCTGGGATCTTCCAGACATGTGATCGGAAGGTCGGGAATGGCTTGTCCTTCGGGCAGCACGTCCCGTAAAGTGGTCAGGGGGAGGGTTAGACGCAAACTACGTGAGGAGGTCTCGTAACCACAGCGAAGGTTAATGCCTGCCGGAACCATCCAGCCTTGACCAATATCATATTCAGCTAGATTACCGGAATCATGACGCTTCTTAACCGGGGAGAGCATAAAGTTTAGCGTCAGTTGTGTGGTCGAAAATACGCAATCACCGGGATGGGTTTCCCCAACCTCAATGGTGCCCGTACGCCAAGAATTTGACATAGGGTCGAGTGTTGTCAATTTTTCAACTAAACCAGTATCTAACATTAAGAGCCTCCCCAAGCTGTCAATAGAGATAGGGAAGCGGGAGGCAAACTACAATGTTTACCCCCCATTTTTGTTTGTTGTTACTACTATTTCTGGTTTTCAAATGTGTTGCTTAGTGGATTGTTTTATAAGTAAAATAACGGTTATCACGTTAGGATATAGAAAGCGTACTTCCTTCGGAAATCAAATCCATATCAAATAGGTTGTCATCGTTTTTCAGTGCCAATTTACTGATCTTTTCCAGATAAAGCTCGTAGGTTGAATGATGGATTGGAAGAACTTTCATGGGCTTAACCTTTTCCACAAAGGGCAAAAGATCCTCTGCTTCCATACTGATTTTTCCCAAGGGGCCGGTTGTACCTACGCCCCCCATATGAGGAATCATAAGATCCGGCTGTTTAAAGGCCTCAAGGGCTTCCACTACAGCCTTTGTACCAAAAGTATCTCCCGTCCAATAGACTGTGCGCTGCCAGTCCCCATGATCAAACTCAAAATAATACCCGTTGCCCTTGCCAAGGATCTTTGCGATTTCGGGGTTTTCCGAATGGTAGGCTGGAATAGCAGTAATTTTAATTGCACTATTAGCCAGCTTGATTGTCCTGCTCTCACCCCAGTCAAGAGGAGCCACTTGTGTGAAGCCTGCTTCTTTTACTCTGTTAAGATCATGAGGGGGAGAGATAAAGGGAATAGATTTTTCTAAATTTTCCTGTGCTTTTTGATCGAAGTGATCTTCGTGTCCATGACTTAGAATGATTTGGTTGATACGAAGGTCCTGAACGTCTGGTGTTTTACTTAGGCGTTTGTGATGGATGATGTTCGGGCCTTTTGCTAGATCAAACTTTTCGTTGGGGTTACCCATCTCAAAGGCCTGATCTCCACCGCCGAAACAGGGATCTGTCAGAATGTTAAATCCGTTGAATTGTATCAAAAGTGTTGCGCTGCCCAGCCAGGAAATCTTCAGATCCGATTGTGTGTGCAAAGGGGACACTTCACCCTTTGCTGTTGCTTGCGAAATAGGGAGAGGGGCTGCCCCTGCTGCAAAGAGGCTAACTCTCAAAAAATTACGACGATCCATAGCTTTACCTGATAGAAAATTTGATTGGTTACGGATTGACTTTACAAAATGAAATCTGGTTAAAATAGTCGGATAGTTTTGAATTAATTATTTAATAAAATTGTACAATGGTATCATTTATTCAAATTCAAACTTTCCTTGAAGTGGCCAAGACTGAGAGCTTTACAAAAGCCAGTAAGCTTCTGATGGTCCCTCGTTCGACAGTAAGCGCCCGTATTCAAGCCCTGGAAGAAAGCTTGAATGTTGCGCTCCTAACACGCACAACCCGTAAGGTATCCCTCACCCATGAGGGCCAGCGTTATTACGATCGTTGTTTCGAAGCAATGGATACACTTAAATCTATTGAAGAAGAATTTCAGGACAAGGAGGTCTTAAAGGGACTGATCCGTCTGACAGTGCCCATAGATTTGCCAAAGGAATATCTGGCTTCTTTGCTGTGTGAATTTAACGCGCTTCACCCCGACGTGGTCTTTGATGTTATTGTAACCGACAATACGTTGGATATGGTTTCAGAGAATATTGATTTGGCTTTTAGGGGAAAAAATCCTGGAAGTGACAGTCTTGTTGCACGCAAGATATCTGCCGGAGAAATGGTTTTTGTCACGAGCCCAGATATAGCTGCAAAGTCTAAGGCCCGATCTCTCTCTGATGTTCTAAAAGTGAATCCTCTACTCGATCCAACAGGTCTCGCAAAAGAGCTGGATTTTGTTTCTGTTGAAGCATTTATTTCGACAAAAAACTTTGAACTGTCTAAATGCCTCGCCATAAAAGGAGAGGGAATTGCGCTTTTACCCAAGACGGTATGTGAAATGTCGCTTAATTCTGGAGAACTCGTTCCATTTGAATTTGAATGGGAGCTACCGGAACTTTCTCTTTATTTAGTTCGACCAGCTAAAAAGCATCTGCCTCGAAGGGTTCGAGCCTTTGTCGATTTTTTGGTGAATTATGATAAAGATAACAAGCTTTAAGCTTTCAGAGGAGATACAGGGAATATGTTCAATGGCTGATCAACAGGTACGTCTGCTTATAACAGGGCGTGTTCAGGGGGTATGGTATAGAGGCTGGACAGTAGAGACCGCCACTAAGTTAGGGCTGAAAGGCTGGGTCCGGAACTTGATGTCAGGTCAGGTTGAGGCCGTAGCACAGGGTGATGAAAGTTCCATCGATGCTTTGATCAAAGCCTGCCATGATGGCCCTCAACTTGCTTCAGTCGAGTCCATTGATGTGACCGAGGATAATTCCCCTCTTGATGATGTTGATGATTTCCGCCAAATAAAATAGCTCTGAACGCGGGAATCATTACTCGGAACCCGGATTTACGAGGAAACCGGGTCAAAAACCTCATAGAAGGTTTCTTTCATCGCCACATCAAGATCTTCCATGGATACACAAAGCCCAAGATCAACCAGTGATGTCACCCCATGTTGATTGATCCCACAGGGGACAATACCTTCGAAATGCGATAAATCAGGATCAAGATTAATGGCAATGCCGTGAAAGGTGATCCATTTTCTTACACGGACACCAATTGCCGCGATCTTGTCTTCACGGCCATTTCCGCGGTCGATCCAGATTCCGACACGACCTTCGCGTCGTTCACCTTTGACATTGAATTTTGCAAGTGTACGTATGATCCATTCTTCCAGATTATATACAAACTTGCGAACATCTTTATCGTATTGATTAAGGTCGATCATCACATAGGCAACACGTTGTCCCGGTCCATGATAGGTATATTGCCCCCCACGGCCAGCATCATAGACGGGAAAACGATCAGGATCGATCAGGTCTTCTTTATCAGCTGATGTGCCCGCAGTGTAGAGGGGCGGGTGTTCCAACAGCCAAACGGTTTGCGGGGATTCTTTTTTGAAAATCTTTCCCACGCGGTCCTCCATAAAGCTAAGGGCATCAGGATAGGTGACGTGGTTTTCCGTAATGCGCCATTCGATTCCCGGCATGTCCAAAGAGACCTTTTTCTCATTGTCACCTTTACCCTCTTGCCCCTCATTCGGGTGTGCCGTTGGGAGCGTTGGGAAATTTTTCACGGTTTTACTCATCCTATCTATGGCATCGCATGGATTGCTATGTTTTAATCGCGTCAGGGTGTCGCTTTTATGCGCCACACTGTCAAGACCGTCATTGGCAGGAACGAGCCGTTCCCGATTTATATATAAGGCATCGACTGCCCCAAGGAGCAATAAACTTTATGACGCAAGACCTGCGCGACGCTGCATTATTCTATCACCGCTACCCAACACCTGGAAAACTTGAAATTTCCGCAACCAAGCCTCTTGGTAACCAACGTGATCTGGCCTTGGCCTATTCCCCCGGAGTAGCCGCGGCCTGTGAGGTCATTGTCGATGACCCCGCCGAAGCTTCTACCGTGACCTCACGCGGTAACCTTGTCGGCGTGATATCCAATGGCACAGCTGTTTTGGGACTTGGGGCGATTGGTCCACTTGCCTCGAAACCTGTTATGGAAGGAAAAGCGGTTCTTTTCAAAAAGTTTGCGGGTATTGATGTTTTTGACATCGAAATTGATGAGACTGATCCAGACAAGCTGATTAATGTCATTTCAGCGCTAGAGCCCACTTTTGGTGGTATTAATCTGGAAGATATCAAAGCACCAGAATGTTTTATTGTCGAAGACGCGTTGCGCGAAAAGATGAACATTCCGGTTTTTCATGATGATCAACACGGTACAGCCATTATTGTTGCTGCGGCCATATACAATGCCCTGCGTCTTGTGAAAAAAAAGAAAAAAGATGTCAAAGTGGTTGCTTCTGGTGCAGGTGCCGCGGCACTGGCCTGTCTTAATCTTTTGGTTTCTTTGGGGATTGATCGCAAAAATATCTGGGTTACAGATATCGAAGGTGTCGTCTATGAAGGCCGGGAAAAACTCATGGATCGCTGGAAGTCAGTTTTTGCCCAAAAAACAGACGCGCGGACCTTGTCGGACGTAATTGACGGGGCTGATATTTTTCTTGGGCTTTCAGCACCGGGTGTATTAAAGCCTGACTATGTGAAACGCATGGCCAAAAATCCTGTTATTATGGCCTTGGCAAACCCGACACCGGAAATTATGCCCGAAGAAGTCAAGGCAATTCGTGATGATGCCATTATGGCAACCGGACGATCTGACTATCCTAATCAGGTCAATAATGTTTTGTGTTTCCCCTATATCTTCCGGGGGGCCTTGGATGTCGGGGCAACAGCCATCAACGAAGAGATGAAAGTTGCCTGTGTGAAGGCCATTGCAGATCTTGCGATGGAAGAGCAGGATGAAATCGTTATCAAGGCAATGGGCGGTGAGGCCAAGAACTTTGGCCCGGAATATATTATCCCCAGCCCCTTTGATCCACGGTTGATTTCTATTATTGCTCCGGCTGTTGCCAAGGCTGCAATGGATACAGGGGTCGCCAGTCGTCCTATTGAAGATTTTGAAGCCTATTGCGAGAAGCTAAAACGTTTTGTCTATCGTTCTGGTCTTGTAATGAAGCCGCTCTTTGAGCGCGCTAAGAAAGATCCAAAGCGGGTGATCTATGCCGAAGGGGAAGACGAGCGCGTTCTTCGGGCTGTTCAGATTGCCTTGGATGAGAAAATTGCGACACCCGTTGTTGTCGGTCGCCCGGATGTTGTGCAGATGCGCATGGACAAGGTGGGGATTAAGCTCAAGGTTGGAAAAGACTTTGAGATCATTAACCCACAGGATGATCCCCGTTACAACGATTACTGGACAACTTATCATAGCCTGATGGAACGCAAGGGGATTTCGCCTGAAACTGCGAAGGTTATCGTGCGTACCCGGAACACAGTTATTGCGGCGCTTGCTGTTTATCGTGGGGATGCCGACGCCATGATCTGTGGTGTGACGGGGGGATACCATCGTCATCTTAAACACGTTCGCGGGGTTCTTGGGTTGCAGGATGGTATTTCTGACTTTTCATCAATTAACCTGATGTTGATGCCAAGTGGAACTTACTTTATGGCGGATACTTACGTTACACAGGAACCAACATCTAAACAGTTGGCTGAAACCACAATTCTGGCTGCAAAGCATGTCAGTCGCTTTGGCCTTAAGCCAAGGGTTGCTTTACTTTCGCATTCTAACTTTGGTAGCTCGGATAGCGAATCAGCATGCCGTGTACGCAAGGCTCTTTCTTTGATAGAGGAAATGGATCCAGAGTTGGAGGTCGAAGGAGAAATGCATGCGGATGCCGCTTTGGATCCTGAGCTTCGCCATAGAGTATTCCCGAACTCGAATTTAACGGGTCCTGCAAACCTGTTGATTTTCCCTAATCTCGATGCTGCAAATATTGCCTTTAATTTAATGAAAACTGTGGAAGATGGCTTGCCAGTCGGGCCAATTCTGGTTGGTGCTGCGCAGCCAGCACATATTTTAACACCTTCTGTAACAGGAAGAGGGGTTGTTAATATGACCGCAGTTGCGGTAGTTGATGCACAGAATAGAGAAAGGCGAATAAAAAAATAAACGCCTGACACGTTTAAGCACTGAAAAGTTATTGAGCCTGATTAAGTATTTAAGGAGGGACATTGCATAAAAGGGTAATGTTCCTCCTGTACATAAAATCAGGCAATTGTCATTTAAAGCAGTATCAGGGATACAGGTAGTAGGGAGAGATAATGGAAGATACAAAAAATAATAATGATCTTCAAAATCTCGCAGAAGATGAAAATTTTGGTCTTTCGTCCGACCTTATCCACGCCGTTGAGGACGCGCTTGAAGAAAGCAGGGATTCAGATGTTGAGGACCTTGTCGAAAGTCTTCATGAGGCTGATACCGCTGACCTGCTTGAAATTCTGGGACGGGATGAACGCTATCGCCTGATGGAGGTAATCGGGGCTGGGTTTGATCCTGAAATTCTTCCCTATCTGGATGAAACAATCCGCGAAGAAATTGTAGAGTGGCTCGGCCCACAGGGTATCGCTAAACTGGTTCAGGAACTGGATAGTGATGATGCTGTCGAACTGGTTCAGGATCTTGATGAAGATCACCGGATGCATATCCTGGCGGCTCTACCCCAAGCATATCGTCGTGTCATTGAAGAAAGCCTCAGCTATCCGGAAGATTCAGCCGGACGTCTGATGCAGCGTGAAATCGTTGCTGTGCCATCAGTATGGACCATTGGCGAGACAATTGATTACATGCGTGTCAGCGATAATCTGCCAGATGACTTCTATGATATCTTTGTCGTTGATCCCCGCCATCATCCTGTCGGATTTGTTCCGGCCAGTCGGGTTATGCGATCACGTCGTCATGTGCGCCTGGACGAAGTAATGGACGATGATATGCGTATTATTCCTCTTGAGCTTGATCAGGAGGACGTTGCACACATGTTCCGTCAATACGGCTTGATCTCGGCACCTGTTGTTGAAGAAAGCGGTCGTCTGGTTGGTGTCATTACGGTTGATGACGTGGTGGACGTTATTGATGAAGAAGCTGGCGATGACCTTATGAAAATGGGGGGCGTGAGCGAGCCGGATCTTTATGAGGATGTGGCAGATACAACCAAAGCCCGCTTTACCTGGCTTGGGGTCAATCTTTTAACCGCTGTTTTGGCATCAATTGTTATTAGTTTGTTTGATGCAACGATTGAAAAGGTTGTTGCGCTGGCGGTGTTGATGCCCATTGTGGCATCTATGGGCGGAAATGCGGGGACGCAAACATTGACCGTTGCGGTGCGATCTCTCGCCATGAAGGATCTGTCCGAAGCAAATGCTTCGCGCTTTATAGGTAAAGAGCTTATCATTGGCGTTATAAATGGATTTCTGTTTGCCTTACTTACGGGGGTTGTTACATGGCTGTGGTTTGATCAGGCCGCTTTGGCTTTGGTTATTGGCGCGGCAATGATCATCAATATGGTTGTTGCGGGGTTATGTGGCACGCTTATTCCTTTGGGTTTGGAAAAATTTGATATTGATCCCGCTGTGGCATCCAGTGTGTTCTTGACCACAGTTACCGATGTTATCGGGTTTTTTGCCTTTTTGGGCTTGGCGGCAATATTCTTGCTCTAATATTGTCAGGTCCGTTTCTTCAATCATTATACAAAGTCAAAAATAACTTTTTGTTTTCTTTAAATACAAGTGGTTAACTGGAAATGTCTCGCATATATATCCCACTGTTCAATTCTTCTTATGATAGATAATTCCAAAATCAGGGTTAATTACGCAAGTTTGATCAGCCTTCGATATGTTGACTGGAAATGGGAAAGGCGTAAGGTGCGCGAAGGACATAATATGTCCATCGGGATAACAGACTATGGGGTGGCCACGTGCCAAGTGTCTTAATCACAGGTGCCAACAAGGGTATCGGACTTGCTTTTGCGCAATCATTTGCCGTTGATGGTTGGAAGGTTCATGCCTGCTGTCGTCAGCCGGACAAAGCAAAGGGACTGCAAGGTATCGAAGGTGATATCAGCATTCATAAGCTTGACGTAACAGACGGTTTGCGTGTGGCAAGTGTTGCCCGTGGTATGCTTGATGAGAAGATTGATATCCTGATCAACAATGCAGGATATTATGGTCCTCGCCTTGGGTTTGGTGAAATTGATTATGAAGACTGGGCGCATACCTTTCAGGTCAACACCATGGCACCTTTGCGCATGGTTGAAAATTTCATTGAACATGTCGCTGGTAGTGAACGAAAGCTGATCGTTAACGTTTCCAGTAAAATGGGATCTGTTGCCGAGAATGAAGGCGGTGGTGCCTATGTTTATCGATCATCGAAAGCAGCTTTGAACGTTGTAACCAAAAGTCTGGCCGTTGATCTCAAGGAACAGGGCGTTACAGTGATTTGTGTTCACCCCGGTCACGTTCAAACCGATATGGGGGGGGAACAGGCTCCATTGACAATTTCAAAGTCAGTATCCGGATTACGGAAACTCATCGGCAAGGTAACGCACGAGCAAACCGGACAATTCTTTAATTATGACGGGACGATTATTCCCTGGTAGAGAGGTGCTTCTATGTCATCACGTTTTAGCGAAGAACAAACTTTAATTCGCGAGACAGCTCAATCCTTTGCACGTGAGCAGCTTGCGCCCTTTGCGGCAGAGTGGGACAAGGAAGCAACTTTTCCCCGAAATGCAATTGATGCACTCGGGGAACTCGGATTTATGGGAATGCTGGTACCGCCGGAATATGGCGGGGCAGGTACAGATCACATTTCCTATGTGTTGGCATTGATTGAAATTGCCGCTGGTGATGGTTCCTGTTCGACGATCATGTCGGTGCAGAACTCATTGGTTTGTTCCCCTATTATGAACTACGGGACAGCTGATCAAAAAGAAACCTATCTTAAACCGCTCGCATCTGGTGAATTACTGGGGTGTTTCTGTCTAACAGAACCAAGTGCAGGTTCTGATGCTTCTGCGTTAGAGATGAAGGCGAAAAAAGAGGGGGATCACTATATCCTTAACGGGTCGAAGCAGTTTATTTCGACCGGTAAAAATGCTGACATTGCTGTTGTCTTTGCTGTTACTGATCCTGACGCAGGCAAAAAGGGTATTTCTGCCTTTATCGTGCCCACAAAAACACCGGGTTTTTCCTGTGCAAATATCGAAGACAAGCTCGGCCAGCACGCTTCGGATACGGCGCACCTGGTTTTTGAAGACTGTAAAATCTCAAAAGATAATTTGTTAGGCGCAGAAGGTGAAGGATATAAGATTGCATTATCCAATCTAGAAGGTGGCCGACTTGGTATCGCCTCACAGTCTATTGGTATGGCGCGCAGTGCCTATAGATTAGCAAAAAATTATGCCAAAGAGCGTAAAACCTTTGGTAAGGAAATTGCCAAGCATCAGGCCGTCGCTTTTCGTTTGGCAGACATGGCGACATCTTTGCAGGCAGCAGAGTTGATGGTGTTAGAGGCAGCGCGATTGCGGGACAATGGCGAACCTTGCTTGAAAGAGGCCTCCATGGCGAAGCTTTTTGCTTCTGAAATGGCAGAGCGTGTGTGTTCAGATGCAATCCAGATCCACGGTGGGTATGGATACCTTCGTGATTATGAGGTCGAGCGGATCTACCGGGATGTCCGGGTTTGCCAAATTTACGAAGGAACATCTGATATACAGCGTTTGGTTATCAGTCGACAGATCCTGCAGGAAGATGACACATGAACAGGGTGCTGGATTTTTATTTTGATTTCTCCAGCCCCTATGCCTATTTCGCCGCAATGGATGTTGATAAACTTGCTGAACGGCACAGTTTAGCACTTCACTGGCACCCTATCTTGCTTGGGGCAATATTCAAAAAAACAGGGGCGCAACCGCTGCTTTCAATGCCTTTAAAGCAGGACT
>NZ_LANI01000085.1 GCF_000982415.1 Kiloniella litopenaei | reverse complement strand
CAAAGCCGCTTATCAGCGGCTTTTTTGATTCCAGAACTAAATTCCCCATTCAAATAGCTTTTTAAAACTTCGATAATGATGATCGAAACGATTCGTCATATTCAATGAACAGAGCAGGGACCTTTCAGCTGATTCGCTGTATTACCAACAGACCTATCCTGCTGAAATTAAATTCAGAATCGACATTTATTAGAGTTTTTCAAAGAAAAATAAAAAAAACGAACTTTATATGAAAAAGGAGCTTGCCAAGGGTCTCTGAAATCGGTAATTACTTGCTCACCGAAAGATGACCCCTTCGTCTA
>NZ_LANI01000084.1 GCF_000982415.1 Kiloniella litopenaei | reverse complement strand
TCTTCTTTGCCAGCCAAAAGCGGCTTTACGTCTTCCTGAATTTCCTCAAGAAGTTGTTGTTCCTCCAAGTCATCAACCAGCTTTATTGTAGAGACGACATGCTGTGCTTCAACGACCCTCCATACTTCGTCAGGTTTGAGCTCTTCTGAAGTCCAGGTAATTAATGACATCCATCAAGCCTGTTATTGTTTTCATTAATTCAAGAGGGGCCTGATTTAAATAGGCATTATGGCTTCTAATCCAGCTCGTTCTAGCTTTAGGATCTCCGCCAACAATCGCATCCAAGCTTCTAAACAACCGAAT
>NZ_LANI01000083.1 GCF_000982415.1 Kiloniella litopenaei | reverse complement strand
TGTTGAGAGGGCAGTTTCGCGGGATTAGTGAGGCTAAAATGATTCAGTGCCTTAATAGCCTTGGGCGTGATGTTGATATTGTTATTAAGCCGCGCAAGCGTGTTAGGAAGCCCGGTCGTGTGGAAGTTGTTTATGCTTCTGCTTAAGTTTTGTTATGGGATCACGTGATACCAATAATATTAATGGATTAGTTATGGGTGTGTATCGCGTCCATATTGAATCAAAGTTGCTTGAGATTTTATTCCGCGCGGCCGCTCGGATCTTATTAAATAATCTCTCCTGAAGGAATCAGGAGAGCATGTCCC
>NZ_LANI01000082.1 GCF_000982415.1 Kiloniella litopenaei | reverse complement strand
TTCAACGTATGAAAGCACTGGCTTCGCAGTCCCTGTCCGGTTCCGTGACAGATACTGAGCGTGCTTATATCGACGCTGAATTCCAGGCTCTTGATGATGAGATTGCCGGGATTGAAACAACAACTACCTTTAATGGTGATCCCCTGATTGACGGGAGTTACAATGAGAACTTCTTCGTTGGTCTTGGTGCAGCAGGTGTCGTAAATAATATTGCTGCTGATTTGACTTCTGTAGATGTTGCTGTCGTTGGTGGTGATGTTACATCAGCCGCTAATGCCGGTACCGCATTTACGGCGGTTACCGCTCGTATTAATACGATTGCGACTG
>NZ_LANI01000081.1 GCF_000982415.1 Kiloniella litopenaei | reverse complement strand
TTCAACGTATGAAAGCACTGGCTTCGCAGTCTTTGTCCGGTTCCGTTACAGATACTGAACGTGCTTATATTAATGCTGAATTTACAGCACTGGATGCTGAGATTCTTGGGATTGAAACAACAACTACCTTTAATGGCGATGCCTTGATTGATGGTACTTTCAATGAAAACTTCTTCGTTGGTCTTGGTGCTGCCGGTGTTGTGAATAATATCACGGCTGATTTAACCACTGTGAACGTTGCTGCGGTTGGTGGTGATGTTTCAACGTCTGGTACTGCGGCAACTGCATTTACGAACGTTACCGCTCGTATTAATACGATTGCGACTG
>NZ_LANI01000080.1 GCF_000982415.1 Kiloniella litopenaei | reverse complement strand
AACAAAAGCCATGCGCCTTTTGCCCGGATCATTTTTTCAGCTTTAGGGCTTTTATGACTGGATAGATTATCCATGATCACCACGTCGCCGGGGTTCAGGGTCGGTGCCAATTGAGTTTCGACCCATGTCTCGAAGATTTCCCGGTTCATGGGACGATCAATGATCCATGGTGCGGTCAGACCTGTTGAGCGAAGTCCGGCAATAAAAGTCTGCGTCTTCCAATGGCCGAAAGGCGCATCAGCTTTCAGGCGTTGGCCTTTCTGACTGCGTCCGCGCAGGCGAACCATCTTTGTATTGGTCCCTGTTTCATCGACAAAGATCAGACGATGAGCG
>NZ_LANI01000008.1 GCF_000982415.1 Kiloniella litopenaei | reverse complement strand
ACACTCTATCACCGCAGTGATAAATTAATGATGTCCAAAGGACATCGAAGACAAATCGGTCTAATCAATTCCAAATTCATACCTCTGTGTTTAAATGACCTGGTGACTATAGCGAGAGTCCCAACACCCGATCCCATCCCGAACTCGGCCGTGAAAACTCTCTGCGCCAATGGTACTGCATCTTAAGGTGTGGGAGAGTAGGTCGTTGCCAGGTCTTTTAAACACAGAGCAACTCTGTCAAACTATACTTCGCCTATCCAGGCTCGTTTCCTCACTACGTTCCGGACGCCTCAATGGCTTGCCTCACTAACGTTCGGTAAGGCAAATAACCTATCGCATCCAATTCGTACTAGAAACTAAACGGATCATAAGGGATAATGTCCCTTATAATATAACCCTAACGCGGGGTGGAGCAGCCCGGTAGCTCGTCAGGCTCATAACCTGAAGGTCGCAGGTTCAAATCCTGCCCCCGCAACCACCGAAATCAATTAAGCCTCTATCGCATATGCGGTGGGGGCTTTTTTGCGTCTGGAGGATCGTCTCAAGTGCAAATTTAGAGAAGTATTGTGAATTATCGTATAGATAGTTGGCTGATAATCAGATCCATATGGTCTGGCTTATTTTACTGGGCTCATAACACTCAAAATATGTGTAGCTTGGCCATTTGTATCAAACAAGGGCATCTCGCCAAAGCTTCTACTGATAAGTATGAGGATAGGTTGAATAAGTTGCAAGAAAGTAACACCAAATAGGCGAATTCGGTCCCATTGTTACAGACAATAAACTCCGGCCTGCGATGCAGGTCAATAAACCGC
>NZ_LANI01000079.1 GCF_000982415.1 Kiloniella litopenaei | reverse complement strand
GCCTTTCGTTTGATTATAAAATGATGGAAAGTCTTGTAATGAGGCTCCCCATCCCAATCCACTTCAGGGTGAGCACAAATATCAATCTTTAACATTTCACTCCCCCTTTGCCGTCAATATCCGGAGTTATATACCAACCCTCCCTCCAAGCAGTTAAACAACCCTGTATAACCTCATGAGGGGTACGGTTTTCTGTATCCATAAGAAGGCCTTTGTGAATAACCTCAGCCTTTTCATTAAACAAAAAATACCAAAAATCCCGCGTTGATCGTGGTTCATCACCGTTGATTTGCTGAACTCGAGCTGCTCCCGCAAACTCTCGCACACCATTCTCACTTACTTTTTCGATTGTTATTTCAAGCATGATTGCTTCTCCTTTCACGCAAGGGAAA
>NZ_LANI01000078.1 GCF_000982415.1 Kiloniella litopenaei | reverse complement strand
CACCCAATGGAATCACAACGCCCTGGGCAAAGCCAATGGGCGATCTTGTCGCCCAGGGCGACGCAATAAACATTATCCAATTGCCGGCACAAAAACTTTCACTGTGGATCCACTGCACAAATCTGGAAGTCAAAAAAATGACTTCCAAAAAGTCCGGAACAAATAAAGACGCCCCAACACCCCGCAGGGGCAAGAGAAGACCCGGTAGAGCACGGAGTTGTGGGCAAAGGTGCAGTTATCCATAAAATCCATATGATTGACCGCAGGGAATGATTGTGGAGTTTGTGGTTAACTAAGCCGCTTCCGCAACGCGGAATTGTCCATGACTATGGGATCTTGGGATGAACGCAGTGGCACACGCGAAAGGCCCGAAGACCCCGATTTATCGAAGGGCCTGTAGTGGGGGACATGCTCTCCTGATTCCTTCAGGAGAG
>NZ_LANI01000077.1 GCF_000982415.1 Kiloniella litopenaei | reverse complement strand
CGTTTCTGTTCCGTCGCCAACAACGTTTTTTTTATATGTATATCCTTGACGAATGAACCAGCGGGATACAGAAGATAAATGCACCCTGGTGCCCAGATCCTCAAGCTCCCGGCACAGTTCAGCCATGCTGATGTCAGGACTTTCCTCAATCCGGCGGATCAGAAAATCCCGATGACCATCCAGCTTGGAATAACGCCAACCACCATCCGGTTTTGGAGTGGAAATACCTTCTCTTGTCCAGTCATCCAGCCACCGGATTACGCAACTGGGTGAAAGCCCGAATTGGCGAGCTGCAGATCGACGTGAATGCCCCGCTTCAACATAACGAATAATTCGCTCTCTAAGATCAACTGAGTAGGCTTGCCCCATCACGCTCCTCCATTCACTGCACCATAAAGACAGTGAATCAGAGATCAAATGATTTGAGAACCCCCTAAATGATTCCTACTGAACGCAAATCGCTCTAA
>NZ_LANI01000076.1 GCF_000982415.1 Kiloniella litopenaei | reverse complement strand
GATGGCTAAGGAAAAGTTTGAGCGGACGAAACCGCACTGTAACGTAGGTACAATTGGTCACGTTGACCATGGTAAGACAACTCTTACTGCTGCGATCACGAAAGTATTGGCTGAACAGAACGGCCAGGACGCGACAGCGTTTGAAGATATCGATAAGGCCCCTGAAGAGCGTGCCCGTGGTATCACCATTTCCACCGCGCACGTTGAGTATGAGACCGAAGGTCGTCACTATGCGCACGTTGACTGCCCAGGTCACGCTGACTATGTGAAAAACATGATCACTGGTGCTGCTCAGATGGATGGTGCTATTCTTGTTGTTAACGCAGCAGATGGTCCAATGCCACAGACACGTGAGCACATCCTTCTTGCACGTCAGGTTGGTGTTCCAGCTCTTGTTGTTTTCATGAACAAAGTTGACCAGGTTGACGATGAAGAGCTTCTAGAGCTTGTTGAAATGGAAATCCGTGAGCTTCTTTC
>NZ_LANI01000075.1 GCF_000982415.1 Kiloniella litopenaei | reverse complement strand
CCTTGTTGTATGAGAATTTTTTAAAAAATATAGCGCCCTATTAATTGTCATTTGCGCCCCCTTTTTCAGCCGCGAAATCTGCACGTGCCGCGGCCACGGCAATGAGCTTAATAAGCTGCCTTAAGTCCTCTTTATAAGAACTATCGGCTTTTCTTTTAATGCTTTTTGATATAATAATTTTCATAGATGAACCTCTTTTTTTTAAGTTGTTCAATCTAAATAGGGCTATTTTTGAATTATTTTGGAATAAGCGGGTATTTTTTATTTATTTATCGATTTTCTTTATTTTTCGGCTTTTCTTTAAAATTTCAGAGATATTTTTAAATATTTTAAAAATCACCCCTATATATTCTAGTTATCTTTTATTCAGATTATTTTTTATTAAAAAAAATAATCTGAATAACTCAAAAAAATCGTCCCGACTTTTTTAAAGATCCCTATTTAGCTCCTGAGAATAATTATTTTTTGGAGCATTTATTTTAT
>NZ_LANI01000074.1 GCF_000982415.1 Kiloniella litopenaei | reverse complement strand
CAAGGTGGTCGAAAAGAGAATTGAAGTGCTGACTTTCGTCCCATTTGTGATAACCAGCAAGGTCTAATACTTTTGCGTAGAGTCGATCTTTTTGTTTTTGTGAGGGAGTGAATGGTCTGAGCCCCTTGCCGCCAAGCAGCTCTTTACTGATGAACATTAAATCCTTAGAAACCTGCGAGTAAGCGATATCTAGGATGACGGGCTTTGATTTGAAGTATCCCAAAATCGCGACAAAGTAACATCTATGAGCTCTGAGACGAATTGACCGAAAAACTGCCAATTCCGCATCGTTCAGAGAAAAGTACAGACGTTGTTCTTCGATTGAAAAAATGGGTGGGGAATAAAGATTTGCCTGTTCTGCTCTCGTGAGAATAGTAATTTCGTTTTTGATGGCCATATCAGGGCTGTTCCGTATTAAATGTACGATATTTACCTAATTTGCCACACTTATAAGTAGTAACCCACCTCCGCAGCCATTTATTGGTGTGGTCT
>NZ_LANI01000073.1 GCF_000982415.1 Kiloniella litopenaei | reverse complement strand
TTGAGCGATCTCCAGCTTTATTTGAGCGCTCAACGTTCTGCTTGCGCGAAACTCCCCCCACCCCAAAATGGCTAACAACACAATACCCCAAGTCACCAGTTTGATAACTTTCGCTTTCCGAGATTTTTTTCTTGTCCTCAAGAGATTTTGCGTTTCTCTTTTGTTTTCTTCCGTAGCGTCTTTTATTACGTTCCTCACGCTGATATTGTGCTCTGTCATAGCGCTGCCTAAGCTCTTCAAGCTTTCCTCTCTGTAGGTCTGGACTATTCGTTTCTCTTCTTCCAATTTGTTCATGTAAGACTGTTTCAGTGTCGTAAGATTCATTATAAAAAATACCTTTTAGTCTAATATTTCTACCGCCTTCAGGCGGTTTTAGGCTGATGTAGTTCTTAGATTTTCTTGCAAGGTCAAATCCTTGCTCTTTGAAAATTTTGATAAGATCTTCTCGGTCGGTAATAACCTCGTCTTCAACGAGCTCTCGAACCCAGTTAGTAATGGTTTC
>NZ_LANI01000072.1 GCF_000982415.1 Kiloniella litopenaei | reverse complement strand
CCTTGTTGTATGAGAATTTTTTAAAAAATATGGCGCTCGATTAATTGTCATTTGCACCACCTTTTTCAGTGGCGAAATCTGCACGTGCCGCGGCCACAGCAATGAGCTTAATAAGCTCTCTTAGATCATCATGTTTATAATTATTTGCTTTATCATTAATACTTTTTGGTATAATAAACTTCATAGTCGAACCTTTTTGTTTTTCTTAGTTCGATCTAGATAGGGCTCTTTTTGAAATTATTTTTCAGACGAGCCTATTTTTTTTATTTTTTCTGACTTTTTTTATTTTTTGCCCTTCTTACCAGTAAGAAATTCACGATTTTGGCAATAAATACAGTTTGTTAAAAAATGCCTATATTTAAAAGTTAAGCTATCTTCCGATTATTTTTTATTTTTCAAAAATAACAAAAAAATCGGATCGCAATTAAAATCCCCCCCTATTTAGCTCCTAG
>NZ_LANI01000071.1 GCF_000982415.1 Kiloniella litopenaei | reverse complement strand
CAATCGCATCCAAGCTTCTAAACAACCGAATTAATAGAGCTGCGATCTCAAAGTCTTTCTTTTCTTCTGATAGAAAGTATTCGCCCTTTTTCATGAGAGAAATAGTCGCTTCAGAAAGACCAAGAATATCGGAAATTTCTTTTTGCTTAAGACCGAGTTGATCACCGGCGCGAATTACAGCTTTTGTGATTACAGCCGACCTGTCGCTTGATTGTACCTTTACTCGTTGCATTATTTTGTCCGTTCAGCTCGTTTATATAATAGGGGTTGTCCTAGATAACGCAAATTAGGCGTAATCATTGAACATAACCGCTTCTCCTTTCTTTCCCTTGCGTGAAAGGAGAAGCAATCATGTTTAAATTTTTCAAAAATAAACCAAAAATTCTCAAATATTTCGATCAAACTCAGAGGCAAAAGCACCGCTTTGCCGAAGAGCTTGATGCTAATTAAATAAAGGACATTGTTTATGAAGACACTTGATGATCTCAATCAAAAACTTAAAAAAATCGGTGCTGTAGAAGTTACATCTGATGAAACATTACAGCTACTTTCCTGTGCAA
>NZ_LANI01000070.1 GCF_000982415.1 Kiloniella litopenaei | reverse complement strand
CGGCGCAGAACTTCACCACCCAGACCAGGCATACGGATTTTGAGACCTTTGAAGTCTTCCAGTGTGTTGATTTCCTTGTTGAACCAACCACCCATCTGTACGCCAGTGTTACCGGCCATGAAGGATTTCAGGTTATACTGTGCAGACAGCTTGTCCCACAGTTCCTGACCGCCGCCATAGTGAACCCAGGCATCGAGTTCGTTGGCTGTGAAGCCGAAAGGAACAGCTGTGAAGAAGTTAAAGGCTTTGTGTTTACCCTGCCAATAGTATTCAGCAGCGTGGTACATATCCGCAGTACCGTTGGAAACGGCATCAAAGGATTCAAACGGTGGAACCAGCTCACCCGCAGCATAAAGCTTAACGTTCAGCTTACCACCGGATGCTGCTGTGATACGGTCTGCAACACGTTGGGCACCTGTTCCCAGACCCGGGAAGTTCTTTGGCCAGGTTGTCACCATTTTTAGGTCGCGTTTGCCCTGTGCAATCGCGGGGGCGCTCAGTGTGGCCGCCGCTGCACCTGCTGCTACACCCGTAGCTGCACCCGTTAGAAACTTTCTACGATTCATTAAAATTG
>NZ_LANI01000007.1 GCF_000982415.1 Kiloniella litopenaei | reverse complement strand
CAGGTTCAAATCCTGCCCCCGCAACCACCGAAGTCAAATAAGCCTCTAGTCAGTATGACTGGGGGCTTTTTTGCGTTCTACGACAAGCGCTAACAGCCTTATTGGGTTAGTTAGGACGTGATAGCTCTAAGGCTTGTTCAAAATTACCAATGATTTTTAATTTTATTCCCTTGCGATCATCTTCTCTCGGAGAGACTTCTACGCGTCCAATTAGCCTTTGGAGTATTTTTGCTGCTTGGGATTTGATGCCTTCTTGCTGCACAACTTTCTCAAGCTGCTTAATATTCGTCTGAAACGTTATATGTAAATCCTTTGATTTGGGCATGGGTTGGGGTACTGGAGGCATAGAGAGTAATTTCTCTCTAAGTGCTTCTTGTTTTAGTTCTAAATCTGTTAGAGCTTTTGACAGGGCAGGGAAGCCATTCCCCTCAGAAATAGCATCTACAAGGTTATTGATTTTATTTTCGATCT
>NZ_LANI01000069.1 GCF_000982415.1 Kiloniella litopenaei | reverse complement strand
TGGAAGGTGAGTATGATGATGCTCATCCATCCATTGTCAAAAGAGTGCTGAGAGACTGCCTGGATATGATGGAGCTTTAAGCAATTTAAAAACACCTATTACTCCCTCTGGAATAAAAACTGGAGGGAGTTTTTTAATCCAAATTCATTACAGAGATAAAAAAATGAGTGAGATACAGAAACTAATACAGAACCTGTTTGGTAAATGGCAGCTAAGCGATGGAGATGTCGCTGAGGTACTAGGGCTAACTGATGAGGAATATGAGCTCTTTAAAGCTGGAGAGCTGGATAAACCAGAGCTTGGAGGGAAGCTAACGGAGTTGCTCAGGATAGACAGAGCTTTGAGGGTTATCTTTAAGGAGCCTCAGAGAGGCTATAAGTGGATACGGAAGCCCAACGACATCTTTGGCGGGAAACTGCTCTGGAGGTCATGAAAATGGATTTAGGGCGGGTGAGGGGGTACCTTGAGGCGGAGGTTATTGGGTAAATGGGTAGAAACATGAATTAATCAATATATAACTTTGTGTGTTGACGTTTAGAGCGATTTGCGTTCAGTAGGAATCATT
>NZ_LANI01000068.1 GCF_000982415.1 Kiloniella litopenaei | reverse complement strand
GACGATATTCCGATCGTATCCGGTTCTGCTCTTGCAGCACTTGAAGGTCGTGACGACAACATCGGTAAAGAGAAGATTCTTGAGCTGATGGCAGCTGTTGATGATTACATCCCACAGCCAGATCGTCCTGTTGATCAGAACTTCCTGATGCCTATCGAAGACGTGTTCTCTATCTCTGGTCGTGGTACAGTTGTAACCGGCCGTATTGAGACAGGTGTTCTTAAAGTTGGTGAAGAGATCGAGATCGTTGGTATCCGCGATACTCAGAAAACAACATGTACTGGTGTTGAAATGTTCCGCAAGCTTCTCGATCAGGGTGAAGCAGGTGATAACGTTGGTGCGCTTCTACGTGGTGTTGGCCGTGAAGATGTTGAGCGTGGTCAGGTTCTTGCGAAGCCAGGTTCCATTACACCGCACACAAACTTCAAAGCCGAAGCTTACATTCTGACGAAAGAAGAGGGTGGTCGTCACACACCATTCTTCTCTAACTATCGTCCACAGTTCTACTTCCGTACGACTGATGTTACGGGTGTTGTTTCTCTGCCAGAAGGTACAGAGATGGTAATGCCTGGTGATAACATTGCTATGGATGTTGAACTTATTGCACCTATCGCGATGAGCGATGGTCTGCGTTTTGCGATCCGTGAAGGCGGCCGTACCGTTGGTGCTGGTGTCGTTTCAAGCATCTCAAAATAAAA
>NZ_LANI01000067.1 GCF_000982415.1 Kiloniella litopenaei | reverse complement strand
GCCCTTTGCCGAGTTCATTGCAGATGTAATGCAGGCCAGTACGGAACAATAACCCCTCAGCACCCGAACATCAAAATGCCGCGACCGATGCAAATCATGTGATCTGTCATCGGATTTTATCTAGACCTGAGACAGCGCACCCCTGCGCCTAAATCTGAGCCTTCAATGAATGAGGGGCCGGAAGGCTCCGATAGACGGGGCCTCCTGACACAGGAGGGTAAAATGTGTTGTGGCAGAACACCCTTCGAAACTATGATCGAAGGAAAACAAATCTGGAAGGAAAAATTTGTAGGCCAAATCTAACCGGACAAATCATCGCCATCAAAACGGCAAACTGTCACATCAAGTCTGAACTTCTACACGTAAACGCATGACACGACGACGCTCTGCCATTGTGCGCCAGCCATTTGGCCGTTTAATGTGATTGATAACTTTACCGGGAAATGCCTTGCCATCATCGTTGATGTTTCAATCAATGGTCAGCATGTTGCTAGAGAACTAGAGCATTTTGCGTTCAGTGTGGGTCATATCCGGCGGCCTTGAAATAGTTCTGGCATTCTTGTTCTGAGTATAGCGAGCATATGTCACCAACGGCTTTCCAGAGTTGATCTATTGTCCTTACAGCTTTCGCCCTGAGGTGTGCTTTGAGTTTCGCGAAGGCCATCTCAATGGGATTGAGATCGGGAGAGTATGGCGGCAGAAACAAAAGCCATGCGCCTTTTGCCCGGATCA
>NZ_LANI01000066.1 GCF_000982415.1 Kiloniella litopenaei | reverse complement strand
CAGGAAATCATGGATGAGCTGGGCGCTAAATCAGAAGAAGTTGTCAAAGAAGTTGGCCAAACCGACGATATTTCCAAGGAAATTTACGACAGCTACATTGATTTCCGTCGCAAGGTTGCACGTTGGACAACACTTTCCGAGTCCGATTACACAGCCGCTCGTGGCGCAGCGCTGAAAATCTAATCATTGTTTGATCAGTGATAATCGACATAAAAGAGGCCGGCCCCTGCTGGCCTCTTTTTGGATAAAATGAACATTGTCTGTTTTACTGAGCACTTCCCCCAGTCCATATGCGTACTTGGCTTGTCTATGTCGCGTTGGTTATCTTCGGGCAAGAAATCAATTAACAAAACAAGTGTGATGTAAAATAAGACAACTAAAAGATTGATAGGGAGACTACTGTGGCAGGGCTTCTTTCCCTCGCTAAGACCATCGATAAGTTGAACGAAAGTATTGGCCGGACAGTTTCCTGGCTGGCGCTTTTTATGGTTCTCGTTCAATTCGCCGTGGTTCTGCTGCGATATGTTTTTGGAATTGGTTCCATCTTTATGCAGGAATCAATTATCTATATGCACGGCTTCCTCTTTATGCTCGGCGCAGGCTATACCCTGTTGCACGGCGGGCACGTTCGGGTCGATATCTTCTATGGGGCGGCAAGTGAACGCAAACAAGCCTTTGTCGATTTCTTCGGTGTCATATTCCTGTTACTGCCTGTGCTGGCCCTGATCGCAATTTATGCCTGGCCTTACGT
>NZ_LANI01000065.1 GCF_000982415.1 Kiloniella litopenaei | reverse complement strand
CGCCATCTGAATTTTGGCTTTGCCCCAAACAGTTTGCCGAAATAACACCCACAATAAAAGAGATGTCTGGGTATTATCCGGCTATGAATTACGTTAGTATCAAGGTCTCGAAAAACATTTCTGTTAATATCGCTCTTTACATTATTAGTATTAAATTTCAATCCTATTGATAAGGTTATTTAATATGTCTGATCAACCTGTTGCAGAGGACAAAGAGCTTCAGAAGACCTTGGAAAATTATATTCGCTCGGGCGCTATTGAAGTTATAGAAGATAACAATGATCCTATTGATGAGTACAATTTCATTTTTAAAAAATTCCCTAAAAAAGGTCCGTTTATCCACTGGGAGATCGTCGCTAATTCGGAATATTATCAGGTACAGATAGATTACAAACCGGAAGAAAGTCGTAATTTTACAGAACAGATGATCCAAAAATATAACCTGTCCGGGCCTGTTGTACTTTATGGTGATCTTTTAATGCAGAATGACTATCGGATGGATATATCATTACTTCCATCTGTCCTATGGCATTTCATGCCGATACCACTTTGTCTCTATGTTGTAAGTGCGCAAAAACAATGGTGCTTTACCTACAATATGTTTCGTCATCTCAATTTTGGTTACGTGCCTAAAAAATTAGCGGAATAAAAAGCAAAGAAAATACAATGATTTCCAATGACGAGTTTATTGCAAAAAGGCTCCACAAAGAGATAACTTCCCACCTCAAAACGGGTGCTATAGAAATTGTTAATGAACAGGATCAGCTTTCAATAGATCATCATTTTGA
>NZ_LANI01000064.1 GCF_000982415.1 Kiloniella litopenaei | reverse complement strand
TGTTGAGAGGGCAGTTTCGCGGGATTAGTGAAGCTAAAATGATTCAGTGTCTTAATCGCCTTGGACGTGATGTTGATATTGTTATCAAGCCACGCCAGCATATTAGAAAGCCCGGTCGCGTTGAAGTTGTTTCTGTGTAACTTTATGTCATGAACGTGACCGCCGCTAATTGCAAGACGGATCGGACGGCCTTTCTGACCTACGGCCGCGTGAACCTTACTTGTCCGGCTTCCGCGTGAGCGGCCAATACTTTCCGCCAGTTCCCCTTTTTTGACCCAGCCGCTGCGCGGTGCGCCTGTACGCAAGATATAGAAGATACCTTCAGAATAATACGGTCATCCCTACGGGCTGGACCACGACCTTTTCTCGGTAATAAAGGCTCAATAATCAACCATTCTGCGGCGCTTAAATCAAATCGTGCCATCTAAAACTCCCTAAGTTGGGAGTCATGAATCACAAAAAATCATACACAGCAAGGTATTGAATTGGGTTCACACCCTAGTTGATCACCAGCGCGAATTACAGCTTTTGTGATTACAGCTGACCTGTCGCTTGATTGTATCTTTACTCGTTGCATTATTTTGTCCCTTCAGCTCGTTTATATAATAGGGGCTGTCCTAGATAACGCAAATTAGGCGTAATCATTGAACATAACCGCTTCTCCTTTCTTTCCCTTGCGTGAAAGGAGAAGCAATCATGTTTAAATTTTTCAAAAATAAATCAAAAATTCTCAAATATTTCGATGAAACTCAGAGGCAAAAGCACCGCTTTGCCGAAGAGCTTGATGTTATTTAAGTAAAGGACATTGTTTATGAAAATACTTGATGATCTTAATTAAAAACTTAAAAAAATCGGTGCTGTTGAAGTTACAACGGATGAAACATTACAGCTACTTTCCTGTGCAA
>NZ_LANI01000063.1 GCF_000982415.1 Kiloniella litopenaei | reverse complement strand
CCTGCGGCAACAATGGCAATCATATCCCCTGTTGGGATTTCGTTTCTGGAAACCCGCAGGTCAAAGAAAGAAATCAACACCAGCATAAAGAGCAGGCAGAGGGTTGCAACGATGGTTGGGCGACGACTGCCAAAGTCCATAAAGTCAAATGGCGACGTGCGATCTGCATTATCCAGCAGTCCCAACTCCTGTGTACGCATTCCTGCCAGCAGAAGCGAACCAATAGCCCCCACAGCAGCAGCTTCGGTCGGGGTCGCAATCCCAGATAGGATGGACCCAAGAACAGAAACGATCAGGGCCACAGGTGGCA
>NZ_LANI01000062.1 GCF_000982415.1 Kiloniella litopenaei | reverse complement strand
CAGGAAGGCGCCGGGTTCGATGTGGTTTTCATCCCGCGGAATGGGCGGAGAGCTTTCCGGACGGATGATCGCCACAATCATCTGATAGGCGATATACATGCCTACAAGCATTAGGCCGGGGATCAGGGCGCCGGCAAAGAGATCGCCGACGGATACAGGATCCGGTGACCAGTTACCGATCGCCCGCTGGGCATCTGAATAGGCATTGGAGATCTGATCCCCAAGAATAACCAGTACGATTGACGGAGGGATGATCTGTCCCAGAGTTCCTGCGGCACAGATAGAGCCACAGGCAAGGGATGGGTCATAGCCACGGCGTAGCATAGTCGGCAGGGACAGAAGCCCCATGGTAACAACCGTGGCCCCAACGATACCGGTTGAAGCCGCAAGCAAGGCGCCGACGATGGTAACGGAAATACCCAGACCACCACGGACAGACCCAAAGAGCTGTCCCATAGTATCGAGCAGTTCCTCGGCCACCTTGGACTTTTCAAGCATGACACCCATAAAGACAAAGAGAGGCACAGCAATGAGGATTTCATTGGTCATGGCATTGCCGTAAATACGTGATGGCAAGGCCCCGAAGAACGAAAGATCAA
>NZ_LANI01000061.1 GCF_000982415.1 Kiloniella litopenaei | reverse complement strand
TGACAAACCCCGTCGATTTTCGTCGGGGTTTTGTCTTCTCTAATCAATCCAGGAAATAGCTTCGAACTTTGATGATGTCCTTTGTCTCATGAGGGGAGTGGATTTGGTTTCGGTGCCATTGCGAGAGCTATTTTTTTGATATTTTGTGCGGCAGCGGCGAGCAAACATTGAACTTTGACAGCGGTAAGCCCCCGGAACCTGGCATAACGGTGTCCGTGGAGTTGTTTTGCATCGGCAAAGGATCTTTCGACGGTTTCCTGTCGTCGTTTATAGAGGGCCTTTCCCCAATCGCTCAGGCGATGAGCATCAGCTCTTTCCCGCGCGTCTTGCCACACATGGCGGGTAACGGTTTTCTGGTTATTGGCATTCGCTGTGCAGGATGCCAGCAGTGGACAGTTCCGGCATTTTTGTGGATCACTTTTATAATGCCTGTAGCCATTACGGTCCGTGGTGGCGTAAGTCAGGAGCTGACCGTTAGGACAGCGATAGCCATCGAGGTCCTTCTCATAAAGATACTTGCGTTTCGGTAGATAGCCCTTGCGATGGCTTGGACGACGATAGCCTGTAACCCCGAGAATGTCCCGCTCTTCGAGTCCCTTTGCAATAGCTGCTGTGGCATAACCCGCATCCAGACCCACAGCCTGTACACGCAAATCAAAGCGTTTGCGTTGTCGATCCAGACGATCCAGATAGGGAATACTGTCATGAACATTGGCTGCAGTGGTGTGGCTGTCAGTGATGATCCCCAGCTTGCCATCCACTGTGCGATGATCAAGATAGAAAAAGCCCTTCGGTTTGCCTTCACGGACCATGTAACCCGCATCCGGGTCGGTGCTGGAAACCTTGGTCTCCTTCTCGATCGCCTGACGCTCTTTCACCTTCAAGGGCTTTTTACCATGAGCAGCCCGATCTTCTTCAAT
>NZ_LANI01000060.1 GCF_000982415.1 Kiloniella litopenaei | reverse complement strand
TGCCTTTTTGGAGTTCCCCAACCAGTATATTATTTTCTCTTCACTCATCACATGATTATACCCATATAGGTATAAATCTCAAGAGCATTACATAAAAAATTACCGGAATACTTCTATTAGGGTGTGGACTCAACTGATCCAACATCTTATGGAGAATAGGAATATCATGTTTAAGAAGTTTGCTCCCTTTTTCTCAAATCTTGTTGCCAGCCGTCTCATATCCTTCATTTTACAAAAGAAACGCTCCACAATATTTCTCATTGCATAAAGGTTCTTATCGTGAGGGATCTGCTTTTTGGTGTTACTTTTTGAGGGAATGACAGCCAAAGCCCCTTCATCAGCGATAGCTTCTCTGATTTTATGACTGCTATAAACCTTATCAGCAACAATGGCCAGAGGTGGCACTTCCCAATCAAGGAAGTCAGGCATCAGCTTGCTGTCATGAACGTGACCGCCGCTAATTGCAAGACGGATCGGACGGCCTTTCTGACCTACGGCCGCGTGAACCTTACTTGTCCGGCTTCCGCGTGAGCGGCCAATACTTTCCGCCAGTTCCCCTTTTTTGACCCAGCCGCTGCGCGGTGTGCCTGTACGTAAGATATAAAAGATACCATTCAGAATAAGACGGTCATCCCTACGGGCCGGACCACGACCTTTTTTCGGTAATAAAGGCTCAATAACCAACCATTCGGCGTCGCTTAAATCAAATTGTGCCATCTAAAACTCCCTAAGTTGGGAGTTATGAATCACAAAAAGTCAGACACAGCAAGGTATTGAATTGGGTTCACACCCTAGGTCTTAAGCAAAAAGAAATTTCCGATATTCTTGGTCTTTCTGAAGCGACTATTTCTCGCATGAAAAAGGGCGAATACTTTCTATCAGAAGATAAGAAAGACTTTGAAATCGCAGCTCTATTGATTCGGTTGTTTAGAAGCTTGGATGCGATTG
>NZ_LANI01000006.1 GCF_000982415.1 Kiloniella litopenaei | reverse complement strand
GGTCGCAGGTTCAAATCCTGCCCCCGCAACCAATATAAACGCCTTAGTGGGAAACCGCTAAGGCGTTTTTTGTTCCAAGGAACGTATGGCGGAAGTTGAGAGCTTGTTTATATGCGCATAGGAAACAATTGGCGTTATTAAAAACAAAAAACAGGGAAATGTTTTGTGAAAATTAAACTGCGGATATCAATTGAAAATCACATGTTGTCAGTTAATAGTGAAATTCAAAATGATTCTTAAAGGTTGAATTTAGCAGCAAAAAAATCGAGAAAAACTCTGATACGTGAAGACAGGGATGTGTTTCGATAATAGACCGCTTGGACAAGTTCTCGCGATGTGGAAGTTATTAAGCCATTTAACACGGGGATAAGTTTGCCATCTTTGATGTCGTTAGAGACCATGAAGTTCGATAAACAGGCGATACCGCTATCTGCCAGACACAAATCTCTCAAGATAGTCCCGCTATTGGTGCTTAAAGTAGGATTTATATATACACCACCTTCTATCGGCCAATTGTTTAGAGATGTAGGGGATGTAAAACCAAGAAGTCTGTGCTTTTCCAATTCTTCCGGAGTTTTTGGTAGACCATAACGCTCCAAGTATTTTCCTGTTGCCACCAAGTGAAGGGGAGAACGTCCTAGAAGCTTGGCATGGAGAGTAGAGTCTTCCAATGCGCCAATCCGAATTGCCAGATCAGTTTGTTTTTCCAGCAAGTTAATAATTCCTTCAGATGTATTTAATTCCAATTGAATTTGGGGATAGGCCTCACAAAACTCTTGTACATGAGGAATGATCTGATGTTGCATAAACGGCGAAGCTGCATCAACACGCAGTCGTCCCACGGGCGTTTCTTTTGAGACTCTTAAAAATTCTTCAGCCTGCTCTAGTTGGTTTAATCCCGTACGCACATGACCAGCGAATGTTTCTCCTTCTGTAGTGAGGTTAACCTTACGTGTGGTGCGTGTTAACAATGTCGTTTGAAGTCGCTCTTCTAAGCGTTGAATGGCTCGTGAAATCTTTGCAACAGGAATATCAAGTTCCTTGGCAGCAGCAGAAAAGCCTCCGCAATCAATAACGGTTAAAAAGAGTTCAAGGTCGTCAGATCTGCTCTTCATTATTGTTAAAACTGAAAAAATAATTTGTAAACTATAGCGTTTTTCCAAAAAAAATATGACGCCATAGTGCTTCCACGTCAATATTAATGAATTGTGGAGTAATCTCCTATGCCCATCGCATTATTTGCGCTGACAATAAGCGCCTTTGCAATTGGTACGACCGAGTTTGTTATTGTCGGTTTGGTGCCAACGATTGCCTCTGATTTGGATGTTTCTCTTCCTTCAGCCGGCTTACTTGTTAGCCTCTATGCCCTTGGGGTTGCTATCGGTGCCCCTGTTCTGACCGCACTAACAGGTCGTTGGAACCGTAAAGTTCTCCTTCTTTCCTTAATGATTTTGTTCATTGTAGGCAATATCGCGGCTTGGATGTCATCAGGATATGAAATGCTGATTATAGCACGTGTTATTACTGGGCTTGCACATGGTGTCTTTTTCTCAATTGGCTCTACGATTGCTACCGGGCTGGTCCCTAAAGAGAAAGAAGCCAGCGCTATAGCCATTATGTTTAGCGGGCTGACTGTTGCTCTTGTCACTGGTGTTCCTTTAGGGGCCTGGATCGGTCAGGAGTTTGGCTGGCGTGCAACTTTCTTAATTGTATCTGTATTGGGGCTAGTTGCGCTTATTGGTAGTTTTTTATTGATCCCAAGTAATTTGAAACAATCAAAAGCTGCAGCTTTAGCTGAACAATTTTCTGTTTTGATGCACCCACGTTTGATCCTTGTATACGCAATGACTGCTGTTGGTTATGGTGGCACGTTTGTCGCATTCACCTTTTTAGCGCCAATTTTGGAACAAGTATCAGGCTTTGAAGCAAGTTCAGTAGCCTTTTTGCTACTTATTTACGGCGTATCTGTTGCTTTTGGGAATATCTGGGGCGGAAAACTCGCCGATAAGATTGGGCCCGTGAAAGCTCTCTATATCATCTTTAGCCTCTTGGCAGCGGTTCTGTTTATTTTTACGTTTACCGCTCAATATCAAATGGCAGCTATTGTAACTGTATTAGCCTGGGGAGCATTTGCTTTTGGTAATGTACCGGGTTTGCAGGTTTATGTTGTTAAGCTGGCTAAGAAATACAGGCCAAATGCAGTAGATGTGGCTTCTGGTTTGAACATCGCAGCTTTTAATGTTGGCATTGCTATTGGGGCATTTGTCGGGGGATATGTAGTTGATAGCATGTCTCTGATGGATACACCATGGATCGGTGCGATCATTGTTCTTGGGGCACTTGGTTTGACCCGTTTGTCAGGTGTTTTGGATAAACATGTGATTACCCAGAAAGTCTAAAAGTTATTGCCTATCGGTTATAACAAGGGGCTTGTTGATGTGGTTAAAGTGCACCTTGAGGTTTAACTAATATCTGTTTTGGTGCAAACATTGTTAAACTCTATCAAGCTTACCAGGTCTGATTTTGGGGTGGAAAAGGTTATGCTGTTTGTTCGGTAAAGTTTACTTCGAACCTCTGCAACCAGCTTAAAGAACAAATAAGCCTCTATCGTGAAAACGATAGAGGCTTATTTGCGCTCAAAAGGAAATATAAAAAACTGAATATAAATCCACGCATACATTTGTTCTCGCAAAAATCTGTATTAGCGAGTCGAGGCAGTATTTTCATCGTGGACACGCGCCCTTGGAGAAGGAAAGTGTATGAGGGGCTATTAATTTTAATCTGAGGCAATACTGGAAAATGCTTTTGATTATATCGATCAGGTGGTTTTCCGAGGTAAATTGACATGCATGATCAGTTATGCTTTCGTCATATCAATTTTGAGAACAGGAATAATCTAGTTACGGATATTGAATGTTTGCCCGTCTCTATCATCGATCCTTGCGTTTTGTTTCGTCTTTGAAGTGCTTGCTAAGCCTCGGTCTGTTGACCTTTGTTCTTTCAGGGTGCGTCACAAGTAGCGGCCCGCCACCCCCTTTGAGCCAAACCAACTCGGAAGACTATACAAAAGTGGTTACACCAGGCAATTTGGGTGAGGCTGGGGCCATTGCCATTGTTGTTTTGGGGGCGGAGAGTTATCCACTTATTTATACCCTCAACGATATTCCGCTGGCGACTCACTATCAGGGCTATATCTGGTTGCCAATTATGCCTGGCACACATAAGTTTCATGCACGACAAGCCGCGTTTAATTTTCCGCCCATGCAAATACCGGTGAGCAAAGGCAAAATTACCTATCTGGTAATCGATAACTCTTGGTTTGGTGACACTCCTTATAAGATTGGCACGCGTCAAGCGTTTGAGAGTGACTTGAAAGAACGATCGACAGAACCGTTTCAGGTGCAGTTGAAGAACCCGGTTCACGCGTTCCTACCTGGTAATTTAAAAAAACTTATCGACACCTGTGGACCCACCAGTATTGATACTTCTTGTAAAAGAGCGATTGCGGAAATCCCACCTGTTTTGATTTCAGCCAATCGACGGGCGCAAATTACTGCCATGATCGACATGGGCGGTGTCCAGAAAACGGCTTCAGTTGCTTCAAAAGAAGTTTCTTCACCTTTGGCACAAAAAGAGGAAACACACGTAAATGGCGCTCGCCTGAACAAGACATCGGATCTGCCTCCGTCAGTGTTGCGGGATCAGTTTATGTTACAAATTGGAGAGCTGTTTAACACAGGAAAACCTGCAGAAGCAGTTCCTTATTTTGAACGGTTGAATGCCTTGCCTGTTCCTATTGACGGGATGACCAATTATTATTGGGCACAGGCACTGCTTGCCAGTGGAGATAAACGCGGTGCTTATATAAAACTAGTCCGTTTTGTAAAACAAATTGATCCATCCTCTGATTATTACAAACCCGCAATTAAGCTTTTGACAAAAATAAAAGGCTAAGACATGAGCATTTTCAAACGCGCTGCGGGGCTAGTAGGCTTTGCGGCATTCCTTTTTACATTACAAAGTGCATCAGTTGCTCAGGATACAGTTCAGCATGAGATGAAACTGGACGAGACAATCAAGGCAGCGTGTCATAGCTATATGATAGATGCGCTACCTGATGCATTGAGTTGGTTAAAGGATCAGGTTTTTGAAAACAGCCCGTTCTGTAAGCGTATAGAAGCAGCTTATGATCAGGAGGATATCAGTGATACACTGCAGGAGCAGTACAAACGAAAATCAGCGTTGGAACCATCACTGGATAGATCCAAGAAGAACGATCGTACCCTGACCATTACGATTGAATGTCAAAGTGAATATATGTGTCTGGAAAGCCGTATTCGATTTAAAGATACAGCACATGCGGTGAGCCAAGCGGCCTATGATAAGGTCGCGGCTTATTGCGAGGGGCGGTATGGTTGCATTCAGGCATTTTTTGATGAGTGGCCTCGTGATATTCCAAAACAGCAGGCCCAAGTATCGAAAAAAGGCCTTTCATTTGAAAGTGTTTTAAAATCTAGCTTAACCCCAAAGGGTGCTCCAAAGGCAATCGGTACTCAGGCAGCGATACCAGATGCAAGTCCACAAGTGTCAACTTTGGCTGTCTCTTTACCAAGTGGTAATAAACCCACAACTGCAAACCTGAAACTAAATCATGCTATCAAAGACCAATGCTTCTGTTCCTTGGGGGCAGGTGAGTGCTTTGATAATCCTTATGGTCCCATTAAGAAACGACTGGCACAAATTGAAGAGCAGCGACGTGGTGTGTGTATGATGTGGCAAGCCCAGTATGCGGATGTGGTTCAGTCATCTACAGTCGATAATGACAAGATGGATGAGGACCTGGTATATATGCAGAAATATGTTTCCGATGCTGATGAACGCGGTTATGACCTTATTCGCCTGGCAAAAGAGGATTTTCAGCGAATCAAGTACAGAGTTCGTAACAACCTTCCCTTTAAAAATACTTTTGAGGAGAAAAGAGCGGACAAGCTCGCAAGTGGACCAACAGCAAATGTGGGGGAGGCTCCTGACGGTTTTGGGACGGAATCTTCCAATATGAAAACGGCTATAGTCGCGGATGCTCAAAACAAAAAAACTTCGGCCTTTCTGTTCCATCCGGAACGGATGACATTTAGTGCTGCCAAGGCGTTTTGCCAGAGTAAGGGGATGCACTTGCCCAGCGTTGCTGAAGCCAAACCCCATTTGAAGGAAATGATCCCGCTTGGGGATCCATTTTGGGGGATCTGGACAACAGACCAAACGGCACCTGACAAAATTGTGGGTAGATACCGAACTCTTCGTAATAATGGTTTCACCGAAGGAGAAAACCCAACCTTTGCCAGCCGTGTTTTCTGTTTTTCGTAACGTCGGACGTCAATCTCAAAACCGAGCTATGTTACATAACATTGGATACTTGCTTGAGAATTAGTTGTTTTCTATCGTTTGAAGCAATGTTCATTTTTCGGCTATAGAACCTTGTTATTTTTATATGGTATCTGGGAAAGTGGTTTATAATATTGATAAAGAAAGTGTCGTAAGACATGTAATGTCTAAACTTTTAAAAATCGGCTTGCCTTGAAATTGAATTGTCGGTTATTTTTGTGTGTAAACAATAATTAAAATCAACGCCTTAGTGGGATAAACTGCTAAGGCGTTTTTTGTTGTGCGGAACGTATGGGGGGGCGAGATGGCACTAGCGTTTAAAGGACAAAGCACAGACGGTTTAGACATATTCGCGTTCTGACATCGGGGTTGTATCTATTTGGGCCAGAAGCATATCAAGAAAGGCCTGTTCGGCCCGGTTCAGGCGCGCTTTCGGATTCCAAACGGCATAGACATCGACCGCAGGGGGGGCGTCATAGGGTGGCAGACGCCACAGGTGACCGTCGTCTATGTCGCGTTTGACGACGTGAATTGGTAATGGTCCTATACCAAGGCCGGCGATAATCAATCTTCTGACTTCTTCTAGATTGGCAGAGGTACCAACAACCCGGTCTTCCAAATCTGCATCTGCACGCATTAAGGTGACTTGCCTGAGAGCTTCGCTCATATGATCTGTGACAAAACTGACGGTGGAGTGTCCCGCCAGATCAGTTTTGCGAAGGTTCTCTAACCCAAAGAGAGGGTGAGAAGGGCCACAGAACAAGCCAAAATATTCTCTGAAAAGGCGTTTGTATTCAAGTGCGGGGTTTTTGTCTTTTACGAGGCAAATGGCTATGGAAGCCTGGCGGGACATGACTTTGTCAATTGCATAGCGACTGGCTGATATATCAATGGACAAGGTGCCAAGAGGATGGGTTTTGTGGAATTCAGTCAGGGTGTTGTCAAACAAGGGACAGATTACATGACTGGCCATGGCGATTTGGACATGACCCCTGACCTCATCTACCGTTTCACGCATCAGGGTACTGAGACGGAGTATTGCCCCATGTATCTCAATTGCTTCTTTTTCCAATAACTCACCAGCTTTTGTCAGGCGGAAGTTTCCTGGTGATCTGTCTATTAGGCGTTTGCCAAGCCTGTCTTCCAGCCTTTTGAGTGCGCTTGAAACTGTTGGTTGTTTCAAACGCATTGTGTCTGCGGCTTCGGTTATACTGCGCGATTTAGCGAGAACAACAAAAGTTCTTAGCAGGTTCCAATCCATATCACGGGCAAGTTTTTCAGCGCTATCCGTTGATGACATGTTTGCCATAAATTTCATCAATACTCACAATTCTAACTATCTATTTGCTCAATGCTACGCGATTTGAGAGGCTTTGGGGAGAAAAAACAAGGCAAGTCTGTTCGATTCAATTTAATTCCATTTCAGGCGACACAAAGAAATGCCGATACAAAAGTAATAAAGCTAAGGGCGAAGAAAGACGTTTTATTCAAGAGGCCGCCAGAGCCTTTGTCCCAAAAGGGCACGTCTAAATGAAACAGGGTAGATCTATGACACAAGAGAAACGAGAGGCGCGGCGTCCGTGGTTGCTGCTTTCTCCGGCTTTAACAACCATATTTTTTCTTTTGGTAGTGCCGGTAATCTTTGTTGTCGTTTATTCATTTTGGTTACGAACAGCAAGTGGGGCGGATCAGCCGGGATTTTATTTGACCAACTGGGCTGAAGTTCTCACTGATCCTTTTTATCGGGACATCCTGTTTAATACGTTGAAGATCGCAACGATCACGACGGTGCTTTGTGCGATATTGGGATATCCTGCAGCGTACTTCATTGCGCGTTCCCGCAGGAACAAGGCAATGTTATTGATGTGCCTGATGTTGCCGTTTTGGATCAGTTACATAATTCGAACCATGTCCTGGATCAATATTTTGGGTGTTTCCGGGGCATTGAATTCCCTGCTGCTTACAACGGGGCTTATTTCGGAGCCTCTCCAGCTTCTTTATAATGAAGTGACTGTTATTCTGGGGCTAATCCATTTCTTACTGCCCTTTATGATCCTTAACATTTACGTCAGCGTCGAAGGCATTGACGAAACGCTGGAAGATGCAGCCTGTTCGTTGGGTTCCACCAGATGGCAAAGCTTTCTGGAGGTTACGTTGCCTCTATCACTTCCCGGTTTGGCTGCGGGTGGGTTGCTCTGTTTTGTCCTTGGTGCGGGCACTTATATCACGCCCTTGATCTTGGGCGGTCCCACCGACGCTATGTTTGCCAATTTGGTGTTTGAAGCGATTATCACACAGCTGGATTGGCCGTTAGGGTCAGCACTTTCACTTGTTCTTGTCGCGGTATTGGGGACTTTGATCTTTATCTACAACCGTTTCTTTGGGATGTCACAGCTCATGAAGGGGTTAAGCTAATGGGATGGTCGGTTATTCGAGCTTGGACAGCTGTTGTTTATCTGTTCATGTTTCTGCCCGTTGCTGTCGTTGTTTTGCTGAGCTTTAACAGCAATCAGTTTGGCAGTTTTCCGGTGACGGGTTTTTCTTTTCGCTGGTTTATTGAGCTTTGGGAAAACGAAGCAATTCTAAGAGCGTTCAAAACGTCAATGATACTGGGGGCTTTGACGGCTTTAATTTCAACTTTTTTAGGGGTTCTCGCCAGTCTGGCGCTCGTGCGTTATAAAGTGCCCGGGCGGGATTTTATCTCAACACTTTTGATTGCACCGGTTTTGGTGCCAGAGGTTGTTCTTGCCGTTGCTCTTTTGCTTTTCCTTAATTTTCTGTCTTTGCACAAAAGCTTTTTCTTGCTGCTGTTGGGGCATGTGATCTTTACCCTGCCTTTTGTTGTTCTTGTTGTTCAGGCGCGTCTTGTCAGTATTCGCAAAGATTATGAAGAAGCCGCGATGAGCCTTGGGGCCAATCCGATCCAAGCTTTCCTGACCATAACGCTTCCCTTGCTTGCACCAGCTATTTTTGCGGGGATGCTCTTCGCTTTCACGATCAGTTTTGATGACATTACCGGAACCCTTTTCTGGAAACCGGGAGGGATCGAGACTGTGCCGACGCAAATTTTCTCAATGCTGCGGAATTCGATTTCTCCGGAAATCAACGCACTGGGGTCCGTCATGATTATCCTGACGGTGGGATTACCCCTGATCGGGCTTGGTATTGCCCGGCGTATTGCCGCGAAACAAACCTGATCCCTCAACAAGTTTAGTTCTTGAACGTCATAAAAATAATAACCCTTAAAACAGAGAGAAGAAATCATGGACAATTCAAAAAGATATGACCGTTTGCTTGATCGTTATAAAAATGGTGATTTGGATCGACGCTCTTTTCTGGGGCTGATCGGGGCCGCCGGGTTGGCATATGGTGTCAGTACTCCTTTTGCCAAAAATGCTCTATCCGCGGTTAAGGAAGTCCGTTTTGATGGTTGGGGTGGTGTGGTATCCGAAGCCCTCCGTAAACATGCGTTTGACCCCTTTACCAAAGAAACGGGTGTCAAGGTTGTGGACGGCACCTTTGGGAGCGGTGATGAATATATTTCCCGAGTAAAAGCCAGCCAGACAGGCGAATATAATATTGCCCATCTATCAGGGGTCTTTGATTACGCCCGCTATCATGAGCTGGGCCTGACAAGTACCTTGAATGAAAAAAATATTCCGAACCTTAAAAATGTCATTCCGAAGCTGGTTGATGTTTTCCGAGAGGTAACGGATGGCACACTTTCTTGTGTTCCTTTTGATTATGGAACAACAGGTATTGCCTATAATCGCAAACACATTTCCGATGACGAGATGAAGGAAAAGGGTGCAAAGATTCTGCTTGATGAACGCCTGAAAGGTAAAATTGGTGGATGGAGTGATTGGCGCACCCGGATTTGGTATGCGTCTCTTCAGACCGGACAGGACCCGAACAACGCGACCGACATGGATGCGATCTGGGAGGCAATCCGGACACATCGTGATCTGCTTCTGAAATACTGGGGATCAGGGGCTGAACTGATGTCTCTTCTTGCGGAAGAAGAAATCTATGTCACTGAAGCATGGTCAGGACGGGTCTTCGCCCTACAAGAACAGGGGCATGATATCGGTTACATGGATCCACCGAATGGTTTCGGGTGGCAGGAATGCCTTTTTGTGCTCAAAGGCTCACCTATGGAAGAGAGCGAACAGCTTTTGAACTTCATGTTGTCTAAAGAGGCGTCTGTCGCTGTTGCTGAGGGACAAAACTATCCACCTGCCCTAGACCCGGCAAAAGTCGATCTTGGCAAGAAAATTCCGACCTTACCAGCCTTTGATCCAACGGGAACCCTTTCGGGGCTGACCTTTGCCAAATCTGACTATTGGAATGGTAACCAACAGGCATGGTCCAAACAGTTTGGGCGTATTCAAAAGGGTTATTAAACACCTGATTTTGCCTTCCAACTCTTCTCTCTGCCGTAGCTTCTACGGCAGAGAGGCTCTTTAAATACGTTCAGTTTCTGGAGATCTGCTGTGAGTTCCGTCAGCTTGAGAAACGTTGCCAAACGCTTTGCCGGTTTTACGGCTGTCCACCCTCTGGTGTTGGATATTCCCGAGGGTAGCTTTGTTACTTTACTTGGCCCATCGGGTTGCGGGAAAACCACGACACTACGAATGATTGCTGGTCTGCTTGATCCATCCGAAGGTGAAATAAGTATCGGGGATCAGTTGGTTAATAATATTCCGATCCACAAAAGAAATCTTGGGATCGTTTTCCAGAACTATGCCTTGTTTCCGCACAAGACGATTTATGAAAACGTCGCCTTTGGGCTGAAATATCGTAAAGTTCCTGCGGCAGAAGTTGAACATCGGGTGAAGGATGCGCTCGATCTGGTTCAGCTTCCTGATCTGGGTGATCGCTATCCTAGTCAACTGTCAGGGGGGCAACAGCAACGTATTGCTCTGGCACGATCTATTGTGATCAACCCGGATGTATTGTTGCTTGATGAGCCGCTTTCTGCGCTAGATGCCAATCTTCGCGAAGATATGCGGATTGAGCTTAAACGTATTCAGGAAAAAATTGGAATTACCACGGTTTTTGTCACGCATGATCAATCGGAAGCTTTGGCAATGTCAGACAAACTGGTTGTGATGTCCGGGGGGCGTATCGAACAGGTGGGGGCGCCGAAGGATGTGTACGATAATCCCCGTAGTACTTTTGTGGCTGATTTCCTCGGAAGTTCGAACATTCTCCCGGTTGAATGTGAAAAAGCAGATAAAGAAAGAGTTTTGGTCAACGCGGGACAGTTAGGTGTGGTGAGCGTCCCTCGTGAGAAAGCAGCGGACATAGCCGCCCATAAACCAGCCAAACTTGTTATTCGTGCAGAAAAACTTTGTCTTGTACCTGTCGATGCATCGCCTGATCAACGCATGAGTGTAGAGGCCGTTGTTGAAACTGTTGATTATCAAGGGCAGGCCGTGCGGTATTTTGTACGTGTGGGTGATTTACAGTTACAGGCCCTTAACATGATAGAAGATCGTCCGTTTAATGAAGGTGAGACTGTCTCAATACGTTTCAGACCTCAGGACTGTGTTGTTTTGAGGGAAGACAGTTGATGAAAAAAGCAAGACAAAGCCATCTCTTTTATCAATCACATGGTCGCCGGCCGGTTCTGGACCAAGCCAGGGGGATTTACATGTGGGATGTTGATGGCAACCGTTTTCTAGATGGATCATCAGGGGCGATGGTTTGCAACATTGGTCATTCGAATGAAACGGTGTTGGAAGCAATGCGCAGACAAATGGATAAATCAACATTTGGCTATCGTCTGCATTTCGAAACGGAACCTGCTGAACTTCTGGCAAGCAAAGTCGCGGCTTTGTCGCCAGAGGGTTTGGATAAGGTTTTCTTTGTCTCCGGTGGTTCCGAAGCAGTGGAGAGTGCGATTAAGCTTGCACGGCAATACGCACTTTCCATTGGTCAAGGCAAACGCTGGAAGGTGATCTCGCGCTTTCCTAGTTATCATGGATGCACTTTGGGTGCACTGGCGTTGACAGGCTATACATCGTTGACCCAACCCTTTGATCCGATGATGCAGGAAATGCCAAAGATTCCGGCTCCAACGGCCTATCTTGACGGGCGTGATCCGGATGATCCTGCCACAGGACGTTATTATGCAGATATGCTGGAGACCTGTATTCAAGAAGAAGGGCCCGAGAGTGTTTTGGCTTTCATTGTTGAGCCGATCGGGGGGGCTTCTAGCGGGGCATTGGTGCCGCCTGCGGGCTATATGGAACGCATTCGTGAGATCTGCACAGAATATAATATCCTTTTGATCCATGATGAAGTTATGACCGGCGGTGGTCGAACCGGACGGTTCTTTGCCGGGGAACACTGGGGTGTCTCCCCTGACATACTTGTTTTTTCCAAAGGGTTTTCAGCGGGATATGCGCCGCTTGGCGCGATGGTTGCGCACAATGATATTGTTGATGCTGTATTGGCCGATGGAGGCTTTTTACATGGATTTACCTATGCAGGTAACCCGCTAGCCTGTTCCGCGGGACTTGCTGTGATTGAGCAAATTGAGGCTCAAGGCCTGTTAGCAAATGCTGAAAAGGTCGGGGACATTCTGAAGCATCATTTGAGCGGGTTGATGGAGCGCTATTCCTTTATTGGTGATGTTCGGGGGATGGGGCTGCTTCTTGCTTTTGAATTGGTGAGTGATCGGGAAACAATGCAACCGCTTCCTCGTGAAATATCTGCTTTTAATAGGCTGGTTGAAATTGCCTACAGCAATGGTTTGATTATTTATTCACGGCGAACCCGTGGTGGTTTGGAAGGGGATCACTTCCTGGTGTGCCCCCCTATGATAACCTCTGAATCTCAAGTGGAGGAGATTATGGCATTGTTGGTCAAATCTCTCGACACTTTTGAACGCGAAGTTGCCCCCTATATGAAAAAGCAGGGCGGTTTATGAGCAAGATTATCATCAGCTGTGCCATAACAGGTTCCATCCACACGCCGTCTATGTCGCCTTATCTTCCCATCACTGGCGAAAATATTGCTGCCCAGTCAATTACGGCAGCAGAAGCCGGGGCCGCGATTATTCATCTGCACGCCAGAGACCCGGAAACGGGGAAACCATCATCCTCCTATGAGAATTTCATGGGATTTTTGCCGGATATCAATCGGCAATCCGATGCCGTGTTGAACTTATCTACCGGGGGCAGTGCCCTGATGTCTTTGGAGAATCGCTTGGCTGCCCCTTTGCAGATTGAGCCTGAGATGTGTTCATTGAATATGGGGAGTATGAACTTTGCGCTATATCCTGCTGCTGAACGCATAAAAGACTGGAAGTACGATTGGGAAAGATCGTTTCTGGTGAACTCTGATGATCTGGTGTTTAAAAATACCCCACGGGATATTGCTTTTATTCTTTCTGAAATGGGGGAAAAGCGTGGCACTCGGTTTGAGTTTGAGTGCTATGATCTGGGGCATCTTTATATGCTTGAACATTTCGTCAGCCGTGGACTGGTGCGCGGACCACTTTTTATCCAGTTTGTTTTTGGAGTCTTGGGGGGAATGGGGGCAGACCCTGAGAACCTCACTCATATGAAACGAATAGCTGATAAACTTTTTGGTGATAATTATGCCTTCTCGGTATTGGCCGCAGGACGGTATCAGATGCGAATGGCTGCGATGTCGGCAGCTATGGGGGGGCATGTCCGGGTCGGTTTAGAAGATAATCTGACGATTGCAAGGGGGGAATTGGCTGCATCAAACGCGCAACAGGTCGTAAAGGTCAGAGAGATTGTCGAAAATCTGGGCCGTGAGGTCGCGACCGCAGATGACGCGCGTCGTCTCCTTCAGTTGAAGGGGAAGAAGGATGTCAACATTCTGGCATGAATATTATCAGTACCTGTCCACGACGAATTATGTGGTCAAACAAAACATATACCCAAAAAAAATACATGCAAAATGCTAGAGGTAAAATATGAAATATGTCTTTGATGAGCGTCAAAAAAGACATGACCCTAAACACTTTTTTGCGAATGGTACGCCGCTTCCTAATCCTGAACAGCCAGAGCGGGTGAAGCTTTTACTGAAAGGTGCAAAGGCTGCGGGGTGCGACCTCGTGCAAACTGTTGATCATGGTCTGGCACCTATTGCAGCGGTTCATTCCGCAGAATATATCACTTTTTTACAAAATATTCATGAGCGGTGGCAGCGAATAGAGGGGGCTTCGGATGAAGTCATTCCAAATATTCATCCTGCGACCAGAAATGCCAACTATCCGAAGTCTGCAGTTGGACAGGCCGGATATCATCAGGCTGATACAGCTTGCCCCATTTCTTCAGGGACATGGGAAGCTGCTTACTGGTCTGCGCAAACAGCTTTGACAGGGGCGGAGTTGATTGTGGGGGGTGAAAAAGCGGCCTATGCCCTTTGTCGCCCCCCCGGACACCATGCTTTTGCGGACATGGCCGGGGGGTTTTGCTTCTTTAATAATTCAGCTATCGCAGCCGAACAGCTTCTGAAATCAGGGCACAAGCCTGCAATTTTGGACGTAGATGTTCATCATGGGAATGGGACCCAAGGTATTTTCTACGAACGCAAAGATGTTCTGACCCTGTCTATACATGCGGACCCTGATCGTTTTTATCCATTCTTTTGGGGCAGTGCTCAGGAACGGGGCGAGGGGGAAGGACAAGGTTATAATCTCAATTTGCCGTTGCCACGAGGGACGGGGGATGATGCCTATCTTGTTGCCTTGGAGAAAGCTCTTGAGCGGGTAAATACATTTGGGGCTGATGTGCTGGTTGTGGCGCTGGGGCTTGATCCCTACGAAAAAGATCCTCTAAAGGGTTTTTCCATAACAACACCAGGGTTTACCCGAATAGCCAAGGCGATCAACACTCTTGGTATTCCTGTCTTGCTGGTACAGGAAGGTGGGTATCTGTGTGAAGAATTATCAGATAACCTAACATCGTTTTTACTCGGGTTTGACACGACAGGATTATAAACAGGATGAGACATACGTCGGATGTGCTGGTTATCGGTGGGGGAATAGCAGGTATAGGAGCTGCGGCCCAAATAAGTTCGGAAGCAAGTGTTACGGTCTTGGAAACGATGAGTGCTTTTGGATATCACTCTACCGGACGCAGTGCTGCGATCTTCATACGAAATTATGGCAATGCCACATTAAGGGCGTTAAATGCGGTCTCTGAAACAGTATTGTTAGAGCCCGGAGATATTTCAGATCACAGTCTTCTTTCGCCGCGTGGTGTTATGCTTGTCGCGACGGAATCTGAAACCCAGGCGCTGGACCATTATCTAGAAGGATCAGTTGGGATTGAAAGCCTGAGTACGGATCAGGCTGTTGAGCTTGTCCCTATCCTGCGAAAGGAAATGATTGCGGCTGTTGCTTACGAGCCGCGGGCGCAGGACATTGATGTCGACAGGTTGCTGCAGGGTTATGCCCGGATTGTCAAACATAACGGGGGGCAGATCGTAACGAATGCGCCTGCACAGAAAATTTCTCGAAGCAATGGTGTTTGGCAGGTGGAAACACCCGTTGGCATCTATGAAGCAAAAATTCTGATCAATGCTGCTGGTGGGTGGGCTGATGAAGTTGCTGCCATGGCGCAGGTGAATAAAGTTGGTCTGGTGCCGAAACGACGCTCAGCGGCACTTCTACCCGCGCCAGATGGACATGATATCATGAAGTGGCCCCTTTTTGCGAGTGCGTCTGAGCAATGGTACGCAAAGCCAGAGGGGGGGAAGCTGATGGTTTCCCCTGCCGATGAAGATCCTGTGGAACCACATGATGTTTTCGTTGATGATATGGTCCTTGCAGAGGGACTTTACAGATATGAACAGGCTGTGAATGCTCCGGTCACACGGGTTGATAAAAGCTGGGCCGGTCTGCGCAGTTTTGTAAAGGATCAAACACCTGTGGTCGGCTTTGCTCCTGATGCCGAAGACTTTATCTGGGTCGCGGGTCAGGGGGGATACGGCATTCAAACTGCGCCTGCTCTTTCTGGGTATGTCGCGGATATCTGCCTGGGGAGAGGTTCCCAGCTACCCGAGGAAACAATAAAAGCACTCGATCCCGGACGATTCCGGTAATCATATTTCTTTCACACATAAAGGTAATAAAAAAATGACTTCTATTACACGCATCGATCCCGGCAACAGAATGAGCCAGGCCGTTATTCATAATAACACGGTTTGGTTGGCGGGGCAGGTTGGGGTGCCCGGCGAAAGTGTTGCTGACCAGACCACGACAATTTTGAAAAATATAGAAAGCCTTCTCGAAAGAGCGGGATCGGACAAGACCAAAATATTACAGGCAACAATCTGGCTTGCGTCTATGGATGATTTTCAGGAAATGAATGAAGTATGGGATGCCTGGGTGGATAGAGGAAATCCACCAACACGTGCGTGCGGTGAATCAAAGCTTGCTACACCAGATTATACGGTTGAAATTATTGTGGTTGCAGCCGTTTAAGAGAATTTTCAATCTGAAAATGTGATAATTGTATTGTAATAAAGTAAAAGAAAAACCTTCGGCAGTGAATCTAGCTGAGAAGATCAAGGGATGGAGCATAGCTTCATCTCTTGCTGTAATGGGTTCGTTCATTGTTTAACCTTGAACGTCAATATAATTGTTGCCAAGATTCAACGGTAGGAATTGTAAAGCTCAATACAAACTCAAGCAGAATGCTACAGTTATCGGCTTCTTTTTATGGTGGCGAGTATCGTTGTACGAAGTCAACATAAGAGAAATAATTTAGTTAAACTGGTAATGAAGAGCTTTTGAAATGAAAATCAAATCAAATGTTTGGAGGCTTCATGAATTTTAAAAAATCTGCTTATTATTCTATCGAGTTATTGGCGCTTGTGTGCCCCTGAAACTAATAAAAATCCCGGTAAATCAATGAGTTTCTGGGGTTTTTCTTTAATAAGGCTACACTTGGCCTTTACTTCTTATGAATAAAACACTTTTTTTAGCGCTTGAGTGAATTGAACCTCTTTTGGTAGGCTTTGAGTTGGTATTTTTGTCTTTATCGGTTCTGGAATAATTTAGGTCTATGATATATTGTAGAAATAGATTTTTCTTGATATTCAGTTTTTGAATGTCTTGGTGAAGTTTTTAGGTTAATGCCATACGAATGAGCGTTACGTCAAATTTCAAAGGAAATCGACCGAGTTTTTTCTGTTTCTCAAAAAAGCATCAAAGCATGCCGGTATCTTTGTGGGGATGGTAAATTGGTATGTGAAAAGATGTGTTTCTTTGGGAGGGGATTAAGTTAAAACAAGCTCTTTAAAAAAAATATTTGTACTATCTAACGCCAGAGGGTTTAGAAGAAAAGGCTACGTTGACAGCTAATTTTTTAATAATTCCTTTGAGGTTTTTTAAGTTGGCGTGAGCAGTATAGACCGTATTCTAACTCTATTCGGTTAATGAATGGAAAAAATTCTTGTATGGTGATGCGGAACTGATAGTTGCTATGTTGTTGATTTTCAGTGATTTTTTTTCAGAATTAAGTGTTGTTGGTATATGAAATTATTGTTGTATAAGAATGTATTGTGAGGATATTAAAATTGTGGCTGATTTCGAAGGTGTTCTGGAGTTTGCCGCTAATAATAAAATGTATGTAATTATAATATGCCAATATAATTCGTACTTTTTTATTGATAAGAGGTTGATTATGTACTTTTTTGTCTGGTTTTTGACTGTAGAAGATTTATCGTATCGGTTTTTTTACATTAAATAATTTTTGTTACTTGGGGAGAAATTTTTATGCGTTATGCATTAATAGGCGCTGCAGGATATATTGCTCCTAGGCATATGCGAGCTATCAAAGAGACTGATGGGCAGTTGGTTTCGGCCTTTGATCCTAACGATAGCGTAGGGATTATTGATAGCCATTTTCCTGATGCTAGGTTTTTCACAGAGTTTGAGCGTTTTGATCGTCATATTGATAAGTTGAACCGTCGGGGAGATGCAATCAATTTTGTCAGTGTTTGTTCTCCTAATTATCTTCATGATGCGCATTGTCGATTTGGTTTGCGCAGTGGTGCTGATGTTATTTGTGAGAAACCTATGGTATTAAATCCGTGGAATGTTGATGGTCTCTGTGAGATGGAGGAGGTTACAGGGCGTCGTATATATTCAATTCTTCAGTTACGTTTACATCCTGCTATTATCTCATTAAAGAAGAAAATTGAGCAAGATGCTGATAAAATTCACGATGTTGATCTTAGCTACATAACTTCTCGAGGGAGGTGGTATCAAGTATCATGGAAGGGGGATGTACATAAGTCAGGAGGTGTTGCGACTAATATCGGTGTGCATTTTTATGATATGTTGGGATTCCTTTTTGGAAAGTGCTTGAGAAATGTTGTGCATTTAAGAAATGAACATCATGCGGGGGGGTATCTGGAGTTTAAAAGAGCACGCGTGAGGTGGTTTTTATCTGTTGATAGTCGAGATTTACCTGAATCTGTTCAGGGGAAATTGTCAACGTATCGCTCAATAACGGTTGATGGGCGAGAAATAGAGTTTTCAGGGGGATTCACAGATCTGCATACAGAAAGCTATAGGTCTATACTTTCTGGGGAGGGTTTTGGCTTGGATCAGGTGAGGCCATCAATTGAGATTGTCTCTCAAATACGTGATATTAGTCTTGCACCAAAATCTGAAGATGCTCATTTTCTTTCGAGAAGGTATCTTTAAGGATGAGGAGGTCACCTAAAATCCCTGGGGTTAGTATACATGAAAGCTCTTATGTAGATATGCCTGTTCAAATTGGCGAAGGAACAACAATTTGGCATTTCTCGCATATACTGGAGGGGGTGACGATTGGGAAAAATTGTTCGTTTGGCCAGAACGTTGTCGTTGGTCCCGATGTCAGTATTGGTAATGACTGTAAAATTCAAAACAATGTTAGCCTTTATAAGGGAGTTTTGATGGAGGACGGGGTTTTTTGTGGTCCTTCTTGTGTTTTTACAAATGTTATTAATCCTCGCTCTGAAGTAGCTAGGAAGAGCGAGTTTCGTTCTACCGTAATTAAGCGTGGCGCAACGATTGGTGCTAACTCGACGGTTGTTTGTGGCAATGTTTTGGGAGAATACTGCTTTATAGCTGCGGGAGCTGTCATTGTTTCTGATGTTCCTGATTTTGCTCTTATGGCAGGCGTTCCAGCGCGACGCATAGGCTGGATGAGTAAGGCTGGTGGAAAGTTGGGGGAGGACCTTGTGTGCCCTATTGATGGCTCAAGATATATAGAAATTGATAGCCAAACTCTTCAAAGTGTAAAGTGTATATAAATGTCAGAAAAAATTCCATTTATTGATCTAGAGTCCCAACAAGTGGCTATAAAGCCAGCAATTGAAGTTGCAATTTCTAAAGTGTTGACCCATGGCAAGTATATCTTGGGTCCCGAGGTATATGAATTGGAGAAACGTCTTGCAGACTTTTGTGGAGCGAAGAACGTTGTAACATGTGCAAATGGTACCGATGCATTGTCATTAGTACTTATGGCGGAAGGTATTGGTTCTGGTGATGCTGTTTTTGTTCCTGCATTTACCTTTGTCGCAACAGCTGAGGCTGTTGCACAGTTGGGTGCAATTCCTTTTCTGGTTGATATTAGGCCGGATACATACAATATCGACTCTGATAGTTTGGAGAAAGCAGTTTTTGAAGCGAAGAAAAGTGGTTTGAAACCGCAAGCTATTATTGCTGTCGATTTGTTTGGATTGCCTGCCGATTATGATGTCCTTAAAATGTTAGCTGACAGAGAGGAGCTTATTTTAATAAGTGATGCGGCTCAAAGTTTTGGTGCAACTTATAAAGGTCGGTCCGTTGGTACTTTAGCAAGCTATACAACAACTAGCTTTTTTCCGGCAAAACCCTTGGGAGGATATGGTGATGGTGGAGCCGTATTTACTGATGATGACGATAAGGCAGAATTGCTTCGCTCACTTCGTTTCCATGGTAGGGCAGAGGATAAGTACGACAATATTCGAGTTGGTTTGAATAGCAGGTTGGATACTTTGCAGGCTGCAGTGTTACTAGAGAAGTTAAATATTTTTTCCAATGAATTATTAGCTCGTCAGAAGGTTGCAGAACGCTATTCTAACGCTTTAGGAAAAAAAATCATAATCCCCAAAGTCCCAGAAGGACTTAGCTCATCATGGGCACAATACACCGTATGCATAGAAAACCGGGGGGAAGTTTTCGAGGCTGGCAGACAAGCTGGGATACCGACTGCTATATATTATCCTCTTCCGCTTAATAAGCAAACTGGATACGAAACTTGCCCCATCGTTTCAAATGGTGTTTATATGTCGGAATTTCTTTCTGAAAGAGTTTTAAGCTTACCGATGCATCCATATCTTGGGGAGACAGCGCAAGATATGGTAATCTCGATGGTGTTATCTGCAGCGACTTAATGATGTGGAATTCCATACTTAATATTTTTTGTAACTAACTATTTTTAACTGGACACAAACTATTTTTAACTGGACACAAAAATGGATATTCGCGGTAAAAAACTGATTATTGTCGGTGGTGCTGGTCTCATCGGTTCCCACACAGTAGACCTACTTACACAGGAAGATGTCGGTGAGATTGTTATTTATGATAACTTTGCTCGTGGGTCTAATGAAAATATACAAGATGCATTAAAGGATCCCCGTGTTAAAGTCTATGACGCTGGTGGCGACATCTGCCAGACAGATGTACTGGATGCAGCAATTAAAGGCGCTGATGGCGTCTTTCACTTCGCAGCTCTATGGCTTCTTCAGTGCCACGAGTTTCCCCGCTCTGCGTTTAACGTTAACATTAATGGCACCTTCAACGTTCTTGATGCCTGCGTGAAGAATGACGTCAAACGGCTTGTCTACTCCTCTTCAGCTTCAGTTTACGGTGATGCTGTTCGTGAACCAATGGATGAAGACCACCCGTTCAACAACAAGAACTTTTATGGTGCTACAAAGATCGCTGGCGAAGCCATGGCTACAGCCTACCATCACCGCTATGGCCTTCCCATGGTCGGTTTGCGCTACATGAACGTTTATGGCCCTCGTCAAGATTACCACGGTGCCTATATTGCAGTAATCATGAAGATGCTTGATGCCATCGACAAGGGTGACGGTCCGACCATTATGGGGGATGGCAGCGAAGCGTTTGACTTTGTTGCCGTCAAGGATTGCGGCAGAGCAAACGTATGTGCAATGAAAGCAGACAGTGTTGACCGTTTTTATAATGTCGGCACTGGCAAACGTACCTCTTTGAAAGAGCTTGCGGAACTCTTACTTGAGCTGACGGGATGCGACAAGCCTATCAAATATGTTGAGCGAAGTCAGGCAACACTCGTTCGTAACCGTATTGGGTGTCCCAAACGTGCTGCAGAAGAAATCAATTTCACTGCACAACGGGATCTGCGGGAAGGTCTCTTAGAGCTTATTGAGTGGCGCGCGAACCACAAAGCTGACGTTCTCGCTCGTCAAAAAGCCGTCGGTCTAGCATAAGAGGTAGAATACGAATGTCGGAGCCAAAACGAACCATCCATATTTCACTACCTTCTACTGGGGAGGCTGAATGGAATGCTGTACGTGCCCCAATTGAAAGTGGCTGGTTAACCCAGGGGCCTAAGGTTGCTGAATTCGAAAAATCTTTCGCTGAGCGCCATCAGGTTACACATGCTCTTGCCACAACCTCTTGCACGACAGCTCTGCATTTGGCATTGGCTGCAGCTGGCATTGGTCCCGGAGACGAGGTCATTGTTCCAGCCTTTACTTGGGTGGCTACAGCCAACGTCGTTCTCTATTGCGGAGCCATCCCGGTTCTCGTCGATGTATTGCGTGACACTTGCAATATTGACCCCGCGGATGTTGCCCGAAAACTAAGTGAAAAGACCAAAGCAATAATTCCTGTTCATCTTTTCGGCCTCTGTGCCGAAATGGACGAACTGAAAGCAATTCTGCCCGAACATGTTACGATCATCGAAGATGCAGCATGCGCTGCAGGCGCTTCATATCGTGGCGTTCCTGCAGGAGGGCTCGGAGATATGGCTGCCTTTTCATTCCACCCTAGGAAGTCTATTACCACTGGTGAAGGTGGGATGCTGACCAGCAACAATACAACGCTGAGCGAAACAGCAAATATGCTGCGCAACCACGGCGCTTCCTTGTCCGAAGAACAGCGTCATCAAGGTCCCCGCCCCTATCTATTGCCGGATTTCAATCTACTAGGCTTTAACTACCGCATGACAGACCTTCAGGGGGCTGTTGGCATCGTTCAGTTGAAAAAATTGGATCACTTCATTGAAGAGCGTGCTAAATGGGCCGGTTGGTATCGAGAACAGTTGAATGAGATTGACTGGCTGACTTGTCCGAAGGAGCCTGAAAGCGGCCGGCACGCCTGGCAAGCATTTGTTACTTACGTTGATCCTGAAAAAGCCCCTATGCCACGTAACGAAATAATGGACATACTGCAACAAAAGGGTATAGCCACACGGCCAGGAACTCATGCCGTACATATGCTAAGTTACTATGCTGAGCGTTTTGGCTATAAACCTGAGGACTTTCCAGGGGCAAGGGACTGTGATGTCCAAACCATGGCTATCCCTCTCCATAACCGAATGTCACACGAAGACTACACCTACGTCGTAGAAACCATCAAGAATGTCTAATAAATTATCAAAACCAACTTGCCCTCCCTGGTTTTCAGAGCTCTGTGGAATTAAAAATCTGGTTGAAGAACAGGAGTTTCTGATCAACGGCCAAGAGTTTCTTGTGAAGAACGGAATTCCTCGTAGTAAAGCGCTTTTTTCCGCGACTCAAAAGCAGACTGAAGAAGCCTTCGGCTTTAAATGGAAGAAACGCGATACTTTCGAGTCTGAAGCAAGTCTTAAACGTATGCGTGCTTGGCTGAACGAACGCTATGGAACCGCAACGACCATTCCTTGGTTGAATGGCAGTTCTGGATCGAGACCGATTGTTCTGGATGCAGGCTGTGGAGCTGCGATGTCCGGCCTGGAGTACTTCAGCCCAGTGCTGGATAAAATTAACTATCTGGGGGTCGATGTCTCAGAGGCTGCTGATGTTGCCGCAGCACGTTTCGCTGAGAGGGGAGTATCAGCGAGCTTCATGCAAGCAGACATCTCCAATCTTCCTTTCGCTCCAGCAAGTCTCGATATCGTTTTCTCTGAAGGTGTTCTCCACCACACGGATTCAACAGAAAACGCAATCAAGTCTATCGCGCCACTGATAAAATCCGGTGGACACTTCATGTTCTATGTATACAAGACAAAGGGGCCCGTACGAGAGTTCACCGACGATTACATTCGGACACAGCTGCAAGATATGAGCATGCAAGAAGCGTGGGATGCAATGATGCCTCTCACCGAGCTTGGCAACCTGCTGGGTGAACTGAACATAGAGATTGACATCCCTAGGGAAATCGATCTGTTGGACCTCCCTTCTGGCCGCATTAATCTGCAACGCCTTTTCTATTGGCATGTATTCAAGGCATTCCACCATCCTGATTTGTCCCTTGAAGAGATGAATCATATCAATTATGACTGGTACGCGCCTGCAAATGCCTATCGCCAAACACCGGAAGAGGTGCGTACTTGGTGCCAAGAAGCTGGACTTAAGGTCGAACATGAAGTCGTTGAAGATGCTGGAATTACCATCATTGCCGAAAAACAAGCTAACGAAAATTGGATAGATAATTAATGTGCGGACTCGCGGGCGTACTCAATTCCAACTCTGAACCTGCATCGGTAATTCGGCTACAAGCAATGACCAATGCAATCGCTCACCGTGGGCCGGATGGTGAAGGGCATTTCATCGATGGCCCTCTGGGGTTGGGACACCGCCGTCTCGCGATCATTGACCTTTCCCCCGCGGGCCATCAGCCAATGGAGACATCCGACGGCCGTTATGTTATTGCTTACAATGGGGAAGTTTATAATTTTCAAGAACTTCGACAAGAACTGGAAGCTCAAGGACGACAGTTCCACTCACGCACGGATAGTGAAGTTGTTCTTAATGCCTATGCTGAATGGGGGGCTAAAGCTCTTAATAAACTGAACGGGATGTTCGCATTTGCGATATGGGATCGTAAAGAGCGACAGCTGTTTCTTGCACGTGACCGCTACGGCATCAAGCCGCTTTACTATACCTTAACAAATGGCTTATTTGCGTTCGCTTCTGAGATTAAAGCACTTTTTGCTCATCCTGACATAAAGCCACGCATGGATAAAAAGGGTTTATTAGAATATCTCACATTCCAGAATTTTTTCACCGACCGTACATTATTTAGCGATATACAGCTTCTGCCGGCGGGAACCTACATGGCAGTGGATGAAAGCCATGCTTTTAAAACTACGCGCTATTGGGACTATAGCTTCACCGAACCGGAATCCCCTGCCAATGAGCAAGAATATATCGAAGAACTCAGTCGCCTCTTTAGCCAGGCCGTCAGTCGCCAGCTGGTCAGTGATGTAGAAGTCGGTGCCTATCTGTCCGGCGGCATGGACTCCGGCTCTGTAACGGCTCTAGCTGCGCAAGAGTTACCCTATATTCGAACCTTCACCACCGGTTTCGATCTTAATTCAGTCTCTGGCATCGAACTTGGCTTCGACGAGCGCGCCAAAGCTGAACACATGTCTTATCTACTGAAGACCGAGCACTACGAAATGGTGCTCAAGGCCGGGGACATGGAACGAATCATGCCCCAGCTAGCCTACCATATGGAAGAACCGCGCGTGGGACAAAGTTACCCAAACTACTATGCTGCTAAACTGGCAAGTAAATTCGGTAAAGTTGTGCTTTCAGGCACTGGCGGAGATGAACTCTTCGCTGGGTATCCTTGGCGTTATTACCGTGCTGTGGTTAACGATGATTTCGATCACTATATTGATAAGTATTACTCATTTTGGCAGCGCCTGATCCCCAATCAGGATATCAAAAGAGTCTTCAAACCAATTGCAAATGATGTTGAGGACGTTTGGACCCGCGATATCTTTAAATCGGTTTTTGTTGAGCACGCTGATCAGTTGACACGACCAGAAGATTACATCAACCATTCACTCTACTTTGAGGCCAAAACCTTTATGCATGGCCTTCTGGTTGTAGAGGATAAATTAAGTATGGCCCATGGTCTGGAAACGCGCGTGCCTTTCTTAGACAATGATTTGGTCGATTTTGCCATGAAGGTGCCTGTGTCACTAAAACTTGGCAATTTGGGGGAAGTTGTGCGTCTTAATGAAAACGACGCGGGACGCAAGACGCAGCAATATTTCCAAAAAACCAAGGATGGTAAGCTGCTTCTTCGCAAGGCTATGAAGCGATACATTCCTAGTGAAGTGACCGAACGCGAGAAGCAAGGTTTCTCAGCGCCAGACGCGAGTTGGTTTCGAGGGGAAAGTATTGACTATGTTCGTAATCGCATAATTCGAAATGATGCGTACATATATAATTACTTGGACCGAGAGGCTGTGCAAAATTTGGTGGAAGACCATCTACAGGGTAAGGCAAACAGGCGTTTACTTATCTGGTCACTTCTGAGTATTGAAGAAATGCTGAATACTTTCCCAATGAAGTAGGTGGAACTATGACACCAGAAGAACTAAAAAAAATATCATCTTTACTCTACCAGAGGTGTGAAGAAGAGTTGGGTGATATGTTTGACCGATCATTACCTTTTGCAGACTCTATTCTCCGAAATCGATGGGGGCGCGCGAAGCGTTTAGGCTTTGGAGAAGGCGCCAGCATCTACGACAGTGCAATGGTTTTCGGGGATGTCAAAGTTGGAGAAAAGACTTGGATTGGGCCGGGAACAATCCTTGATGGTACAGGAGGAGGGCTGAATATTGGGTCATATTGCTCAATTGCTGCTGGAGTACATCTTTATACCCATGATACCGTTTTGTGGGCAGTCTCTCTTGGTAAAGCCCCTCGTCGAAAGGCTGAAATCTCCATTGGGGATGGATGTCACCTAGGCGCCCAATCTATTGTCCTGCCCGGTGTAACAATTGGCTCTCAATGCGTTGTCGCAGCAAATTCTGTGGTGAACAAGGCTATACCTCCTCGTACGGTGGTCGGTGGATCCCCTGCCCGCGTCATAGGAATAATCGAAGGAGAGAATGAGGATATCCATATAAAAATTAAAACGGGTGTTTCTCTCCCTGAGTGGGAAGGAGATGAAGGATGAAAATTGGTCTGCTCTCTGATGCACATGGTCATTGCCCAGCCTTTGAACGTGGCTTGAGTCTTTTGAAAGCTGCAGGAGCAGAACAGATTTATTTCCTTGGTGACAGCATTGGTTATATTGCTGATAAACAGGTGGTTCAACTTATTCGCAACAGTGATATCCAGGCTGTCAGAGGAAATCACGAAGCCATGCTTAACGAACCACCAGAGGACAGTGAAGGCATCTACCAGATCAAACGCTGCCGAGATCAGTTGAGTGATGAAGAGGTTGATTTCCTGACTTCTCTACCGGAAAAACTTGAGATTCAGATTGGTGATCTCAATTTGCTAATGTGCCATGGTGCTCCCGATAATCTCTTGTTTGGCTATCTTTATCCTGATACAGACTTGGAGAAGTATAACGATTTGCCCTATGACGTATGCATCTCTGGGCACACACATCGCCCCATGCATCGAACAAACAGTGCAGGGAGGGTTTTTTTGAATCCTGGCTCATGTGGAATGCCACGTGATACTGGAAAATTTGGGTCGGTCGCTATTTTTGACGCCGACACTATGGGGGTTCAAATCATCCGATATGATATTTCTGACATTACGTCCGTTTGGCTTCAAAAGTGTGCTCCTGTTCACGAAGTTGTGGCTGGACTTTTTAAACGAAAGGTGAGTAGCGCGATACTCGGCAAGGTCTACGAATGAACGACAAGATTAATGTACTAATCACCGCGATTGGCGGGGGTGGCCATGGTGAACAAATTCTGAAAGCACTAAAGTGGGCTGATGGGGATCGTTACCGTATATTTGGCGGGGACATGAATCGAAACTGCCCACAGTTTAACTATGTTGATAAAGCTATTACTCTTCCATCTGCAACATCTCCCGAGTTTATCGATTCTGTATTAAAAATATGTAAGGCTCACGATATTTGTGCGGTATTTCACGGATGTGAACCCGAACTTCTTGCGTACAGTCGAGCGCGCGATAGATTCGGGTCAGAAGGTATACTGCTACCTATCAATAAGGCTGAAGTAATCGAGATGTGCTTAGATAAGGTTCGTTCTTCAGAGTTTTTGCAGTCGGTTGGTTTCGCCCCCCCTCGCTATATTCTTGCTGAAAATGCAGAAGACGCAAAATCACTCGAACTTTTTCCTCTTATAGTCAAGCCCCATGTCGGATCAGGAGGCTCCAAAGACTGCTATATTGTTCAAAACAATGCTGAATTAGACGCAGTATTCGTTCTATTACACGCGAGTGCAGAAAACCCAATCATGGTACAGGAGTATGTCGGAACACCTCAAACTGAGTATACAGTCGGTGTTCTTCACGACCTTGATGGAAACTTTATCAACTCAATTGCCGTTCGGCGGGAGTTAAAGAGCGCTCTTAATCTTCGCATATCCACTCCTAACAACACTGGCAAAGAAGAATTAGGGCAGCATCTGGTTATTAGTTCCGGTATTAGTATGGGGGAAGTTTGCGATGATCGTGAAGTCCTTCAAACCTGCGAGAAAATTGCTGCCGCTTTAGATGTACGCGGAGCAATCAATATTCAAGGGCGTATGACGCCAAACGGCTTCAAAACCTTTGAAATCAACCCGCGCTTCTCTGGCACAACATCAATTCGCGCAATGATGGACTATAACGAGCCAGACATCCTACTGCGTAAACACGTTTTTGGTGAAAAAATATCTCCTCGTTTTTCCTACAACAAAGGATTTGTTTTACGATCTTTAATTGAGAGTAAAGCTTCTGAACAAACAGTCCGCCTATGGAGCGAATATTAAATGACAAAATTAGAAACGTGCCCAGTATGTGACGCACCGAAGTTGGTGGCTTTGGCGGGGTTTTCTTTCTCTATTTCTAGTGATAGTGAAGCTTCTTCTGTCGCAATCCAAAACCTGCAGTGCCGCTCTTGTGGATCAGTTGTTAATCAAGGCGGTACAAGAGAAGATACATCACGTTTCTACACCGAAACTTATGCACTACTAAACGATTCTGTGAATGCACAATTCAACTATACATCCAGTAGCAAGGCCGTAGGCCGTGACCTCAATGATGAAATGTTGGATTTTATTGATGAAAAAGTTGGAATTCCGACAACAGGTTGTTTACTTGAAGTGGGCGCAGGTAAGGGGCTCTTTATGCGAAGCTTTCAAAATAAATACCCGGGCTGGGAGCTTGCCGCAGTCGAGCCTAGCGCAAACGCACGTAGTGTCTTTCGTCGAATTTTACCGAATGTTAACATACACGAAGGCACACTAGAAAACAGTCCATATCTGAATGACAAGTTTAATCTTGTTGTCAGTGTTGGAGTTGTTGAACACGTCCCCCAACCAACAGAATTCGTCAAGCAACTACTTGATCTTATTTCGGATGGTGATCATCTTTTCCTCTCGGTTCCAAATTTTGAAAACAATCCATCCGACCTGATTGTTTATGATCACTTGACTCGTTTTTCCCCGTCTACCTTCCGCTACATGATTGAGAGAGCGGGTGGTAAGATTGTCAATTCCTTTATCGATAACTCAAGAGTCCCAATGTGGGCAGTGATCAAAAAACGGACCGATACGTCCTCACCACGTAAACCCGACATCAAGACGGAAGAGGAAATTGCAAAGGCTTCGGTGGTTTGGTTAGAGTATGCCCTCAGTTGCTATAAATCCTTGGGCTTAGAAGTTCGTCGTAATCCAAGAAAAATAGGTATTTATGGCACAGGCGTACTAGGCTTGGCCGCCATCTCTTCAGGCTTATTACCCGCAGATTCAGTGACCTGTTTCGTTGATGACAATATCCATATCCAAGGAAGCCAAAGGCTAGGTAAACCTATTGTTTCTCTTGCACAAATGAAAGAGCTTGGAGTTACAGATGTCATTTTTTCTGCCAATCCTTGTTATTTAAAAACAATGGAAGCTAAAATTGCACAAACTGATGAAAAAATTCAATCTTGGAGCATACGCCCCTAAGGGTGCGGAACTAACCGAATGAAGAGAAACCTGCTTGTCGTCTTTGACCTGCTAACGGCTACACTAATGCTTCTCTTCACCGCTATAGGCATTTTTCTACTTAGCATTTTTCGCCACAAGGCCTCACCTCAAACCCCCAAAGATCCAAGGCTTTTATATATTGGTTATACAGGGTTAGCAGAAGCGCGTGCCAAGGGACTTCTGCTAACCCCTAATGCCGCGGATATGACCTACAATCCTGCGCAAATTCTCCCAAAGGTAACAGTCGTCATCCCACTCGGGAAAGAAAATGTTGTAGAGCAGCTCTCCCAAACCGTTCATTTCGTCGAATTGGTTCCCCCAAACTTTCCTGCGTGGCTTTCGTTGACACGTAAAGCAATACGACTGATTTTTGCATTTATAAAATGTCATTCTTTAGCACTAGAACACGATGTCATCATGCTTGGTGGACCTCATAATCAAGCAGTAGTTGGCCTGTTATTGAAACTCACCACTCGCCACCGAATTGTCAGTTTTATTGAAGCCTTTTGGGAGGACATTCTACAGCATCAAGAAGGTTATAGTACTCTTCTCCAGAAAACCTTAAAAATTTGGTATCGTATTGTCTATCGTGTTTTCGACGCATACGTTGGAGCTCCCTCCTTCCGTAAAGATTTCTACCTGTCTCTAGGCATGAAAGAAGACAAAATCTGGCCCTACTTACATCAACTAGATATTTCTGCCCTCAATACGGCCAAACAATATATCGATCTACCTGCGGAACTTAGACACTTTTCTAAACCTTGGATTTTATTTGTTGGTCGCTTTGAAGAAGAAAAACACCCAGTAGACTGCATACAACTAGCACAACGACTAGATGATCAAGGGTTAGATTTCACACTAATTATGGCTGGTGGAGGAACACTAAAGCCGCACCTTGTGGGCTTGGTGGCCGAACAAGGGCTGCAGGATAAAATCAAGATATTTGATGCATTACCTAACTCTGTAGTTTTTAGGATCGCTTGTAATGCAGACTATTGTTTTGCTCCCTATAGTGGTACAGCGTTAGCAGAAGCACTATATGCTGGTTGCTGCATAGTTGCATACGATAATCTCCCCCATAGAGCTATTGCAGGAGACGGTCCAATAATCTTTATTCCGGATAGAGATCTGGAAGCTGCAGCGACTGTTTTCAAAGACCTATTGGAAGAAGAAACAAGTGCAGCCAATTTCCAACAAAAATCCGCTGACTACGCTAAGGAAAAATGGAATATAGAAGCTATTGGCTTAGCATATCGAAATCCCTTGATTGGTAAAACAGGTACCCTCCTATGAATTTGCGGCAGCGAATAGTCCGAATTATTGAATTATATCAATCGTGGAATACACGAATTTCACCTGACACAGCTTTTTTTGACAGCAAGGCGGGGATTTTCCATTTTTCAGGATCTTGGCGGGATATTGGAAAACAATTAGCACAAACTTCCAGCGAAGCTCGTCATAGGAATTTGTTCAGTCAAATCATTGAAAACCTTAGAAGCACACAAGATAACACTCTTAGAAAAAGAGCAAATGTCCTACAAAAAAGCATAAAAAAAAGTTTCCCCCAGTATTCTGATTTACTTTGTGGCTGGTCTAAATATTTAGGCCTTGACGAGCAAGAAGGGGTAATGTTGGCTGTCTGGCCCTTATTGGCTAACCCAGAAATTAACAACCTTATCTCATGCGGAGCGTACGCTCTGCTAGATGGAAAAGGAAGGTGCACTTCCCTAGGCGGTAATTTGGACTTAGGGCCAACCGTGATCTCAGCACCAGCGCTATTTTCCCCAAATGGCGGCCCTCAGATCCTGGCTCACTTCGCACTGGGGCTTCCTTGGCCTACAATAGGTGTCAATCAATATGGTCTGGCTGTAATGGGAGCTTCTGTTAATACCCTTGCAGTGCCTCCCCTATTCCAGCAAGATGAAATTCTCCCTGTGTACCTTCTCCCGTTCTGGATACTTGTGCATGGATATAACACTCGTCAGACAATGTTCTTATTAGAACAGAATCGCTTGTTTGAACCATTGAATGGAGGAGCAAACCTTCTTATCACTGACAAAGATGGTGAACTTGCCCAAGCGGAAATATCAAGCGGATCACGACAAGTTTCATTTATAAAATCAGATGCAGGTATTGCGGTTAATCACTTTCTCGCTCAAGAAATGCAACCTTTAAACGACACGAACTCAAGTAATACGCGATTGCTCCTCAAATTGTCACATGAGCGTTATGATTTTGCTCGCAATCTAGCGCCTAAGACCCCTGAAGACTTAGAAGTATTGTTACGCTCCACCCAAGGCACAGGGGCTTGGTGCAGATATGGGAAAACACCAGATATTGGTTGGACATCAGCCTCATACTTAATCGATTTTAGGAAGGGAGTCTTTAAATCATGGAATGGTTCAGTCCCCTCTCGCCCCAAATGTCGGGAAATTCATTTAGAGGATATATTTGATCGTGCATAATTCTCGGCTCTCTCGTATACTCTTTTTAGACATAAATGCAGCCTTTATTAACCCAACGAGGACATTGCTCCCTCTTGTTCTCGATTCTCATTGTACCTCCACCTTTTTCGGTCCAGGCTATGTGTCCGAAAACGTCTTGGACCGCGGTCTAGATGATTACATAGAAAATCATGGCCCTTTCGATATGGTATTGACAACGTCTCATATCCTCTTATCAACAATTTGGGAGAAAATACCCGAAGGCTACCGCCGCTCCTATCAATGCTACTTCCCCCACCGCCTCCTATTTCAGTTGAACAACATTCGGGAGGCCTTCTATCGAGTACCTTTCCCCAAAGCAGCTGTTCTTTTAGAATCTGATTATTACAATTTTACAAACTTTCATATCGACCGCCTCGATTGTTGTGACTATATGTTCGGCTTTTCAGATCAGTTCTGGAAAGCCGTATCCAATACAAATGCAGATCAAGAGGTCTGGGGCGGCAAGGCTAACAATCAATGGTTTGATTTTTTAAAACGGCGCGGCAGTGATATCGTTCCCTTCCACCATATGGTTCATAGCGGTGAATTCTCCTTTAGGCCACTCCAGGCACGCGCCACAGAATGGAATGTACCGGGAGCCAGTTACGCCGCCCGACGGTCCGCCATGTTACACTTAAAAAATGCAAAATTGAAACCCATGCGAGGTACCTATTTGCGCTATTTTGACCTGTTACGGCGCATCGGGATTTTTCCCAACGAATCACAGTGGCGCATCAAACTGCTCAACAACCTATTTCAGCTTGGAATGGAAAACAGTCGCTATGTCTTTACATGTGGATCTGGATTAATGATGCCTATTCGCAAGTTTTTCGAGATTCCCGCATCAGGTGCGTTAATGGTCTGTACCCCCTGCAACGGCTTTGAAGCGTTAGGCTTTCATAATGGTATAAACGCGATTATCTCACAACCTGAAGAATTATCCGATTTGACAAACGATCTCCGAAAAAATCCTGATCGCGCCCAAAGAATTGCACAGGAGGGGCAATCAGTGGTGTTGCGGCACCACACTGTTGAAGCAAGAGGGCGACAGTTTGCGAGAGTTGTCTCCGCTATTGCTAATAAAACTTTTTACGGGGCATTTTTTGAAAATGGTGAAATCGTCCTAAAACAGGAGAAGAACGAAAGCGTACAACGATGAGCCAAGCAACATCGCTCCTTGTTGTTGGGAAGAAGCTTATTCGCGGCTTGCTAGACCACTTCCCCATTCGTACACCAATCTTATTAAGCGTAATGGTGCTTGCAGGCGTGACTGAAGGTTTAACAATGGCCTTGGTTTTGCCACTCCTTAACCTGTTAGGTCTTGGGGGAACAGGCACAGAAACTTCTCTATTGGAGAAAGCATTATCCAAAAGCTTTGACTATCTGGGACTCTCTCCTGATCTTCCAACAATCCTGACACTCTTTGTTACAATCGTCATTGCTCAGGCGGCAATATACATTTGTCAGGGGTGGATTTCTGCAAATGTACAAAACGCTTTGGTGAAAGAGTGGCGACTTAAATTATTGAGGGCTTGCTTGCACGCTCGTTGGGGGTTTATTGCCTCCAACAGATCTGGAGATTTTGTTAATGCCATCGTCATGGAAGTTTTCCGCGCTGGTGGGGCATTTTATTTAATTTTTCAATTCATCGCAGGCCTCATCGTAACTTGTGTGTACATTGGTCTTAGCTTGATGGCCTCGCCGCTGACCACTCTCTCACTCATAGCTGGAGGTTTGGTCGCCGTATTTTCTACCCGCTGGATCGTTGTGCGTGCTCGGGTGATTGGACAGGAATCTGTTGCCCAAAATGAGAAAATCACAACTTTTGTCGGTGAAATATTCTCTGGCATGAAGACGATAAAGGCCTACGCGTCGGAACGGGATGTTTACAATCGTGTTGAACAGGATTCTGAAGAGCTGCGACGCCTCTCAACGATAAACTCCTTCGATCCCTATCTGATTCGAGCGACTTTTGAAGGCTTCGGAATAATATTATTCGCAGGCCTCTTTGTCGCTGGAGCAGGAACACTGAATATCCCTCTTGAACTTATTCTCTTGGTGATTGCTGCTTTCATCAGACTGTATCCACGGATCATGCAAATGCAGCAGCACCTGCAGACAATGAACTCAATTTTCCCGGCTGTCGGCAAGGTCTTGGAGTTAACGCAAAGTGCGGAGGCTGCTTCCCAATATATTCGACCCGAACAGCACAAGGTTACAAATAACATTGCAGCTGACATATCTTTCGAGGCACTTCATATTAACTATGGTGACCATAAAGTCATCCAAGGTTTAGATTTGCGAATTCCAAGCCGGCAAATGACTGCGATCATTGGCCCTTCGGGCTCAGGTAAGACCACATTAATAGATTGTATTTTGGGTTTGACGGATCCCCATTCCGGAAAAGTTCTTATTGGGGAACACCCTCTCGAAAATTTGGATCTCCCTTCCTGGCGCCAACAGGTCGGATATGTTGGACAAGAAACCTTCCTCTTCAACGCTACTATTCGTGATAATTTGCGTTTCGGAAATCCAGAAGCAAGTGACGAAGAAATCCAAAAAGCCGCACGGGCTGCCAATGCCGAAGACTTCATCCTGAAGCTCCCTGGGGGTTACGACGCTGCAGTAGGCGATAGAGGTGTTCGCTTGTCTGGGGGGCAACGCCAAAGGCTTGGCTTGGCCCGAGCCCTTGTCGGGGACAAAATGCTTCTCATCCTGGATGAGGCGACTTCAGCACTAGATTCGGAATCAGAGAAGCGTGTGCTGGAAGCTATATCGAGACTTCACGGACATATTACAGTGATCTCGATCGCTCACAGGATCTCAACAGTACGGAACGCAGACAAAATATGTGTGGTAGAGGAAGGACGTTTAATCGAAAGCGGTACATGGGATGAATTAAAAGAGCACAAAGGTCGATTTTATGAGTTTTTACGTCACCAGCACCACGACACAGAGCAACAAGACGCTGATGTAGTATCTGCTCGAATAGAGGGCGCAAACCATCTCCAGGAACGTAAAGATGTTGAGAACTCTGAAGAATTAAAACAGAAATAGTAGAACAAATGTGATCTTTGATCATATTCAATAAAAATGCCGCTTCCGTGAATCCGTTAAACTACGCTGACAATGAGGTTAAAGACTTGGGAAATGAGGTAAAGAAACTGTGCTTCGTTATTGGTTCTTTGGAGCGCGGCGGAACGGAAACACACCTGAAACGCGTTCTACCTCTTCTAGATCGTCGACGTTTTAAACCAAGTATCTTTTGTTTTGTCAGAAAGGGCGAACTAGCCTCTGCATTAGAAGAAAAGGGAGTCAAGGTTTTTGAGCCAGTCCTCTTCAGTTCACTCACGAAACATTCAGCACTTTTTAAGCCTTTGCTCTTAGTTGCTTCTATCTTCTCTTTTATTTCTTACCTCTTACGAAACAAACCCGATGTTGTGCATTTTTTTCTACCGGCAAGCTATTTACTCTTGGGACCAATAAGCCTGCTACACAAAAAGAGCAAAAAACTGATGAGTCGGCGAAGCCTAAATGTTTATCAACAAAAATATCCGGCCTTTATTCGAGGGATCGAACTTTGGCTCCATCAAAGAATGCACGGCGTAATTGGCAACTCCCAACAAGTGGTCAATGAGCTCAAAGCAGACGAAGGTGTACCAACGAATAAACTTCACCTGATCTATAATGGTATTACGGTTAGAGAAAGTTCACTATCTCAAAGGGAACAAATCAGGGTTTCATTAAATATCCCCCCTGATCGATTGGTCATGACGATTGTCGCCAATCTTATCCCATACAAAGGGCATCTTGATCTTCTCAACGCTTGCGGACAGCTACCAACCCGTGATTGGATTCTATTGATCGTCGGTCATGATTCGTCGTCAATTCAAGGTGAGCTGGAACATTTGGTAGAACAAAACAACCTACAGGATTGCGTCCATTTCCTCGGGGTACGCAATGACGTAACAGACATCTGGGCTTCATCTGATATAGGGCTGCTTGTTTCACACGAAGAGGGATTTTCAAATGCCGTGCTCGAAGGCATGGCTGCCAATCTTCCCATGATAGTAACTTCTGTCGGAGGAAATGCCGAAGCTGTGCTAGATGGTGAAACGGGGCTTGTTGTTCCTCCTCATTCTCCTGAAGATTTGGCAAATGCGATGAAGAAGCTTTTAAAAGATAATGTTCTTCGGCATAGTATGGGGAAGAGGGCTGGACAAAGAGTTCGTCAGTGCTTTTCTATGGAGAGCTGTATAGAAGGCTACGAGGCTCTTTATAATCAGCTGTTTTTAGAAAACTAATCGGTTTTACAGACTGAGTCTCTCTTGATTATTAAGGCGTCATATAGGTCGAGCGATTTGTTGGGAAGAGATAAGTAAAGTTTCGCAGGGCAAACTGTTCTTAGATTCTTATCAGTAAAATCTTATGATTGTTCATTGGTTGTTATCTATAGAATAAAGTTCATATTATGACTTTAACTGAAGTGGATAAGGTTTGATTATATATAAGCAAACGAGAGTTTATATGTTGTTCTCTTGTTTGTATAATGCCTTGAAGATAATGCAGTACATACAATATAAGTACTTCACTCCTTTCAGTGGAATGTCATTGTGACGCAAAAAGTGATTAGCAAAAAAATAAAGATATTGCCTGACGTGTAGAAAGGCAGTTGGAAATACTGCTCATGGTTTTTTTACTAGATGCTGTAGGCAAAGTTGGTTTTAATAAAGAGGTTAGGTATGCTTAAACGTGCAGCAAGAATTGCTAAATTTGGAACTGAGCTTGCAATCCGAAGACCTAAAGGTTGGAAGTCAGTGTTGTATAACACAGCTCTGGCAAAGGCTAAGATCGCAGGACCTCTTATGTTGCCTGCCCATATATCTATTGAACCGACTAATGCTTGTAATGCTCGGTGTCCTGTATGCGAAACAGGAAATCGTTCCATGGAACGAAAATATGGTATGCTTGATGAAAAGGCATTTCAAAATTTTATTGATCTTAATGCCGATACAACCGCAGTTTTAATGTACTACTTCATGGGGGAGCCTTTTTTAAACTCTAAATCTTACGACATGATAAGATATGCCCGTGAAAAAGATATCTATGTCGAAACTTGTACTAATGGAGATATTCTTGATGCAGAAGGCTTGATTTACTCTGATATAAATCAAATTAGTTTTCAGATAGGCGGTTTGAGTCCAGAAAGCCATGGTGTTTATAGAATTCGAAGTAATTTCGATAAAATTACTAAGAATATTGAAGCTTTGGTTGAGCTGCGAAATAAAACACCAAATTCAAATGTTCAAATTGAAATTGGCTTTATTGTTATGAAGCATAATGAGCACGAGGTTAAGGATTTTATTTCTTGGGCTAATGGAATAGGTGCGGATAAGGCAAATATAGTAGATCCCTGTGTTAGAGATGTAGAAGAGGGATATAAATATCTACCAGAGAATAAGCAATATTGGTTCTATGATGAAGAGGCATTTGAAAAAGGTTATTTAAAACCGAAAAAACTATCCGATAATGAATGTACCTGGGTATGGAATTCGGCAATGATTAATTGGGATGGATCTGTTGTGCCGTGTTGCCGTGATCCTCACGGACGTCATCAATTTGGGAATGCTTTTGAGCAACCTTTTCACGAAATTTGGAATGGCCAAGGGTTGACTGAGTTCAGAAATCAAATTGTCACATCAATTAAAGACGTTGATATATGTAAACTGTGTTCCGGTTTTGGTATCCCTCAGTTAGAGCGTTCTAGGCCACTTAACTTTGAAGTTCAGCGTATGTCTTTTGATACAACTCCTGTTGAGTTGCCTGATGAGATAGAAGAAGATTTGCGTAGAGGGCAGCTTCAGTAAGAAAATAATAATGTAGATTGCTTAGTAATATGTTTCATTTTCCTACAGGGATGCTCTTATTTCATCTGGTGTTAATAAGCGCTGTTTTTTCTTTTTTTCGAGGTTTTATGTTTAGATCAAACTCCGATAGGGGGTGTGATGCATATTTCTTTCTAATGTGTGCTGAGACTTTTCGTGATCAGAAAAAGTTACCTATAAGGCTCTCTCCTAAACTGTATCTTGCAGAACCACAGGATCAATCGTATCCGCCAGGATTCGCAATATTTTTAAGTTTGTTCCCTAATGAATTTCTAAAGAAATGGCATTGGCTTTTTAGTAATTCTTTGGATTTAGTAATACATTTGGTTCTATTTAGTTTCCTTTTTAGTACATTTGGCCCTATTTATGCTTGGATTGGTGGGGTGATCTATGCAACTAGTCCCTTTCTTGCCGCTGAATATGCTAACATGACGTCTAGGCCATTAGGGATGATATGGTTAGCATCATTCTTTTTGTTTACAATAGCTTTTGTCGATAAGCATTCTGCATGGCCATTGATTGGTGCAATTTTGTCTGGTTGTCTCCTATTTTATACACATAAACTTGCTATTCAATTGACTTGGTTTTGTGTGATTTTTTTAGGAATTTTTGTTGATTGTTATTGGTTTGTGCCTATCATTTTATCCTATTTATTTGCTTTTTCTCTCAACCCAAAACTATTTACTAAAATTCTTATCGCTCACTTAGATATTATTAGTTTTTGGAATAGGAATCGTACTAGATTAGGGGCGCATTTAGTTAGAAATTCAAAGGTTTATGGTGGGATGGATGAAGGAAGCTCATACTATTCTTTGTCCGGCTTTAAGGGGTTTTTTCTTCATTTACGGCGTATATTTCAATTTAATCCCTATATTCTTGTGGTGGCGTTTTCTATTGTGAACTGGGGAATGTTAAGTGATTTTAGTCAGACATTTCTATGGTTAATGTGTGCTATTTACCTATGGGCATTTCTAACATTATTCATACCATTCTTAAGGTGCTTAGGGGAGGGAACAAAATATATTAAATATTCAATACCATTGTGTATTTTTGTTGTTGTTGAAGGGATTTATTTAAATGACGATTTGTTTTTTGTAATAACGTTTTTAGCAATCAGCGCTGTACAATTATTCCTATATTTCTTCATGTGGCGCTCGTTTTTAAAAGACACTTCCTCAACAGGTGTTTTGAGCGAAGATCTACAAAGTGTTATTCAAGTATTAAGTCAACATTCTAAGCCAAGGTTGTTATGTTTACCGCCCCATTTATGTGACATCATGGCATATCATGGTAGGATACCTGTTTGGTGGGGGACACATGGATATGGTTTTAGGTGGGTTGAAGATTATTTTCCCGTGTTAAAAAAGCCTGTAGAAGACTTGATGAAAGACAAAGGCCTTACGCACCTCTTGGTTGATACAAAATATGTTTCAATAGATGAGTTGGACCTACCTGATGGGGTCGCTGTGGAATTTGGTAGCTATGTTATCTTTAAGCCTAAAGATATGTTTATTGGGGCAAAGGATAGCTTTGAGGTTGGGAGCTGTTCACAAATTTAATTTGTAATCCTGATTTGAGAAAATTGTGATTTCATTGTGCTATGTTCTAATGCGTCATTAATTAGCCCAGTTACATAGACAGCTGGTAAGAGTATCTTTGTAGAGCTTGTTACTAGCCCCTTATTCCAAGAAACATTGTTCGCTAGATAGAATACTTTTTTGTGACTTTTGATTTGTTCGTTCAGTTGTAGACGCTGATGCTTTGATGTAAAGATCAAATCCTGAAGTAATAATTTCCTTTGGATTGATAGTGCTTATGCCGAATAAAACGTTTGTAGTCACTGGTACCGCTGGATTTATAGGGTACCACCTTGCTGAACTGTTGCTCGGGCAAGGGTATAAGGTTGTCGGTATTGATATTGTTAGCGACTATTATGATGTTTCATTGAAAGAAGCTCGTCTTAAAAAACTTCTTCAGCATGAAAGTTTTATCGAAAAAAGAATAGATCTGGCTGACTGGTCTGCTATTGAAGCCGTCTTCAAAGAACATCGTCCAAATTACTGTGTAAACCTGGCTGCTCAGGCAGGGGTTCGCTACAGTTTGGAAAACCCGAGAGCCTATCTTAAGTCAAACGTTGATGGCTTTCTCAATATTCTTGAGGCCTGTCGTCATTACCCTGTCGAGCATTTGGTCTATGCCTCAACCAGTTCGGCTTATGGCGCCAACACCTCTATGCCTTTTAAGGTGAGCGAAAGCGCAGAGCATCCCATGACGCTTTATGCTGCGACCAAAAAATCTAACGAGATGATGGCGCATTCCTATTCGCATCTTTTCAATATTCCAAGTACGGGGATGCGTTTTTTCACGGTCTATGGTCCCTGGGGGCGCCCTGATATGGCACTCTTCATGTTTACCCGTGATATCTTAGCTGGAAAGCCAATCAATGTTTTCAATAATGGGAACATGCAACGTGACTTTACCTATGTGAAGGATATTGTCGAGGGCATCAGCAGGTTGACTGAAGTTCCGCCCTCTATCGATAAGAATTGGGACAGCGATAATCCAAATCCTAATACCAGTGGGATTGCTCCCTACAGAGTTGTGAATATCGGTAATACACGCTGCGAAAAATTGATGCGTTATATTGAGATTTTGGAAGAGAAATTGGGCGTAAAGGCCGAATACAACATGTTACCAATGCAAGATGGCGACGTTCCAGCAACCTGGGCGGATGTAACTGAGTTAACGGAAATCACAGGCTACACTCCTTCTGTGACGATTGAAGAGGGTATTGGACACTTTGTTGACTGGTATAAATCCTACTATAAAATCAACTCATAAAAGTCATATCAGCTTTCATTTAATGAATAATCATGCTCACGGTATGCCCTTTGTGAAGCATGTCAGGGGGCATAGTCATGTGTGGTGTCGCAGGGTTTCTTGAAAACAACCTAGAACGTAGTGAAGACAATTTGGCTCAGATAGCAACTGCTATGGGGGCTGCGATGCTTCATCGTGGGCCGGATAGTGGTGATGTTTGGGTCGAAGGTGAATCCGGTCTGGCCTTTTCTCACCGGAGACTGGCTATTGTTGACCTCAGTCCTGCAGGGGCACAGCCGATGGTTTCTGCCTGTGGAAGGTATGTGATTATTTATAACGGGGAAGTTTATAATCACAACGAGATTAGGCCGGAATTAGAAGCAACAGGTATTAAGTTTCGCGGACATTCTGATACAGAAGTCATCCTTGAAGGTTGCGCACGTTGGGGGGTGAAGAACACTATTCAACGATTAATAGGTATGTTTGTCTTTGCCTTGTGGGATCGTGATGAAAAGCGATTGACCATCACGCGTGACAGGCTTGGTATTAAACCGTTGTTTTGGGCGAAAACACCAAAGAGTTTTCTCTTCGGGTCGGAATTGAAAACCTTGCGGGTTCATCCTGATTGCCCCAGTGAGATCAATAGAAATGCTGTTGCTGGTTTTTTACGGCATAACTATATTGGTGGTGCTTCTTCCATCTACCAAGGGGTTAACAAGCTTGAACCCGGTTGGATGATCTCTGTCCGTGCTAATGAAAAACCAAAATTAGAACAATATTGGTCACTTGATGATGTTGTGGAGGATGCCAGCAAGAAATCTTTTCAGGGCTCTGACGAAGAAGCTATCGAGGCTTTGCATCAACTTCTCCTGGATGCAACAGGGCGTCGCATGATGGCTGATGTTCCGCTTGGTGCTTTTCTTTCCGGTGGTATTGATTCCTCAACCGTTGTTGCTTTGATGCAGGCGCAAAGTGGACGCCCTGTTCGGACTTTTTCAATTGGATTCCATGAAGAAGGATATAATGAGGCAAAGCATGCCGCAGAAGTGGCGAAGCATTTACGCACTGATCATACCGAATTGTATGTTTCTCCCCAAGAAGCACGGGATGTCATTCCAAAACTTCCTTTTTATTTTGATGAGCCTTTTTCCGACTCATCACAAATACCGACTTATCTTGTCTCGAAGATGACAAGAGAGCACGTCACTGTCGCACTCTCGGGAGATGGTGGGGATGAGCTTTTCTCTGGCTATACCAGGTATTTTACAGCTGAAAAATATGGAAGAGCTATCTTTGGGCAACCACAAATACTACGTCGCCTAGAAGCCGGACTTATCCAAGGGATATCTCCACGAAGTTGGGATTTTTTGGCAAAGTTGATCCCGTCAAGCCGACGTCCAACTTTATTCGGAGACAAGCTGCACAAGCTTGCTAAAATATTAGATGGTGGTAAAGACGCTTTTTATCGTGGTCTCGTAAGCCATTGGTCCGATCCCGACAGCGTCGTTATTGGCGGGGCCGAGCCAAAAGGCATTATGTGGAACGATGAAGTAAAACAGAGAATACCCAATTTCATTGACCGGATGCAGTATCTGGATACTTTGACCTATCTGCCGGATGATATCTTGACCAAAGTGGATCGAGCTTCTATGTCAGTTTCCCTGGAGGCGCGAGTGCCTTTGCTTGATCATCGTGTTGTGGATTTTGCTTGGAAGTTGCCTCAACATATGAAAATCAGGAATGGTCAAGGTAAATGGATACTTCGTCAAGTTCTCTACAAATATGTTCCTCGGGAGCTTATCGAGCGACCTAAAATGGGTTTTGGAGTGCCAATTGATTCATGGCTTCGCGGTCCACTGCGTGAATGGACCGAAGATCTTTTGTCTGTAAAATCCTTAAATGAAGGCGGTATTTTCAGGCACGAGCCAATACGTGAGAAGTGGCAAGAACACCTGTCCGGACGCCGAAATTGGCAATATCTGATTTGGGATATTTTGATGTTTCAGGCATGGCAACAAGAAAATACAGTGTCTCCGACTGTAAAGTTGAACCAATACGGATAGCTATTTTTCTTTTCCGATTAAATTACCCAACACAATATCCAGCCAACCTTTGGGGATCACGTGTTCGAAGCTTGGCAGGCAAATAGATACTTTCAAGCGTGGATAGTATTTTGCCTGTTCGCCGCCAGCCATGGAAATGCATAAGAACTGGGAGAGATGATTTTTTATCTAACCCGGGGAAAGTTATTCATCGCCAATTCAAGGAAGTAGGGTCACAGAAACACTGAGACAGATTGTCCGGACCAAGTCATTTGCTAGGAGATCAATTTATTCCCCAAGCTTTTTATGCACATGGTCCAAAGCCTGGTCCCAGGCGGTGAATCCCTGTTGTTTTTTCAGGAGGTTTAATCCTTCAAGGGTGAAGGTTCCTTCTGTGGCAATTTCACGGGTGATGTCAGCGAGTTTTTGATCGTCTTTTTGCAGCGCGTAGGCGGTTGCCCCCCTGATATTATGCAAAATGACCTTTCGGGCTTTGTCTTGGCTAAGTCCCTTTTTCTCCAGCCAGTCTGTCATGGTGCCAAAAAATTCATAAAGCCAACCGTTCATGCAGGATGTGGTCAAAGCCAGATCAAAATCATGTTCGGAATCAAAGCTGATTGGCGTGCCAGTATAGTTGGCTAATTTCTCCACCTCTGCGTTTGAGGGGAAAATGGGGACAACACCTTCGCCTGCTTCAATACTACATACTGGGATCATGCGAATAAGTGTTGGTGGCAAATTATCCGCTATTGTGAAGTGTTCGTCGATTGTTTTACCGGCCACTGCTGAGATCACGATTTGATCATTTCGAAATGACAACTGGCCCAGCAAGTCAGATAACTGTTCAGGCCTGACAGAGATTAAGATGATATCGGATTTGTCTATGACGTCCTGGTTATTCTGTGCAATCAAGCATCGATGTTCTTCTGAAAGCCTCTTTGCTGTTTGGGCATTCCTTGGTGATAGATAGATTGTTCCTTCGTACCCGCCATTTCTGAGTGACGTAATGAAATAGGAGGCGAAGTACCCAACGCCTAATATGCCGAGTATCGGGTTTGCAGTGTTTTTGATCATTTGTTTGTATCGCCTTATATGGAAGCAACTGAAGGACACAATTAATGTAAGCATTTTCCCTTGATTTGCCTAATTCTGATTTTGGATAGGGACTTGTGGGAAACACAACTTGCCTAGTTGAGTTAGGTTCTGTTAGCTTTGTTGAAATAATCTTCCGCTATGCCGTGAACACAGAAAATCTCTAGCAGAATGATTTGCTGAACACGCAAGTGAGAGCCAAAGCGCCTTATTGAGGCTAATAAAAACGATAAAACACTAGGAGCATAGGAATGAGCGCTCTGGATAAAGTGTTATCCCATGTGGATAACCATCTGGATGAGTCTATCGACAGATTGTTTGAACTTGTCAGAATTGAGAGTATTTCAACTGATCCTGCCTACAAAGCAGAATGTCAGAAAGCGGCAGAATGGCTAGAACGCGAGCTTAAAGGGCTTCAGTTTGATGCGTCTGTTCGACCAACGCCCGGTCACCCAATGGTTGTTGCTCATACGCCGGACCATGATGCCGGGCCACATGTTCTCTTTTATGGTCACTATGATGTTCAGCCTGTAGATCCGTTGGAACTTTGGGACAATCCACCTTTTGAACCGACCGTAAAAGAGCTGCCAGACGGCAGTAAGGAACTGACAGGACGTGGAACGTCGGATGACAAGGGGCAGTTGTTAACTTTCGTGGAAGCTTGTCGTGCCTGGCGTGCTGTAACGGGTAAATTACCATTGAACGCATCAATGATTCTTGAAGGCGAAGAAGAAACAGGCAGCCCAAGCCTGGATGATTTTCTTGCGACCCATAAAGAAGAGCTTAAGGCCGACCTGGCGCTGGTTTGTGATACTGGCATGTGGGACAAGGATACCCCGGCGATTACAGTTCGCCTTCGTGGCATGATGAAAGAAAACCTGGTGATCAAGGCTGCTGATCGCGATCTCCATTCCGGTGGTTATGGTTCAGCAGCGCGTAATCCCTTGCATGTTCTGTCCAAAATTATCGCTGATTTACGTGATGACAAGGGGCGCGTTCAAATCCCGGGCTTTTATGATGGTGTTGGCGAACTGCCTGCAGATATTAAAAAACAATGGGATGAATTGGGATTTGATAGCGAGGAGTTTCTTGGAGAAGTTGGACTTTCCGTGCCCGCCGGGGAAGAGGGCTATTCTGTCCTTGAACAGCTGACATCTCGCCCAACCTGTGAAGTGAATGGTATTTGGGGAGGGTATAACGGAGAAGGATCTAAAACCGTTATTCCAGCCGAAGCCAATGCCAAGTTTACCTTCCGTTTGGTAGATCAGCAGGAGCCCGCGAAAATTCGTGAAGCCTTCCGTGCCTTTATTGAAGAACGTCTTCCGGCAGATTGTTCGGTTGAATATGAATCTGTCGGGGGGGAGTTCGGTCCCTTGGTTGTGGATACGGATATGCCGGAAACACAGAAGGTGATCAAAGCGCTTTCCGACGAATGGAACAAAGAAGCCGCCCTGATCGGGTCGGGTGGTTCTATACCAATTACAACAGAGTTCCGTCGTGTATTGGGGATGGAAACGCTGCTGGTTGGTTTTGCATTGGAAGATGACCGCATTCATAGCCCCAATGAAAAATACGATCTCAAAAGCTTCCACAAGGGAATTCGTTCCTGGGTTCGAATTATAGCTGCACTGGGAAGTGAATAAAAAGCAAGGGCGACTGAAAAGTCGCCCTTTTTGCTTCTTAGTGAATCAAATAGATACTGCCAATGATCAATCCGGCAATAATCAAGGTTTCGATGACGACAAGGATCAAGGCTTGATGCCCTATCTGGAGAACATCACGCAAAGATGTCTTTAGTCCGACGGCCGCGATCGCCGTAATGAGACACCAGCGGGATAGTTCAGAGAATTGCGTAATCCAAAAATCTGATAACAGTCCTGTGGAACGTAAGCCCGTGAAAGCAATAAAGCCGATTAAAAAAAGCGGGGGCAGGTAGGCCTTAACTTTGTTTTGACTGGTCTGTTTGAAGATGACCATGACAAAAAGTGTGATTGGAACAAGAAGCGCTACTCGAAATAGCTTAGCCACTGTGGCTGCATCACCCGCTTCTGGTGAAATGGAATAACCAGCCCCTACCACCTGTGCCACATCATGGATTGTACCGCCAATAAAGAAACCCGATTCTTCTGGTGTCATTTCCATCCATAAAGCGAGTGGGGGATATAGAATCATCGCCAATGTCGAGAGTGTTGTCACGGCGACAACAGCAAAAAGCGTCGAACGTTCTTTGGTCGGAGAGGCCGGCAGCGCAGCCGAAATGGCCAGAGCCGCCGAAGCGCCGCAGATAGCAGTGGCACCCCCGGTTAACAGTCCAAAACGTTTATCAAACCCAAAGAAACGGGCAATAAGTACACCAGAAACAATTGTAATAATGACAGCGATTACCAAGATGATGGTCGATGTGATCCCAAGTTGTGTAATTTGGTCCAGCCCTATCCGTACACCCAAAAGAGCAACACCAATGCGCAGGACGGACTTGCTGGTGAATTCAATGCCTGGTTTGGCGGATGATCCTTCGATAAGGGAGTTGAGGCTCATGCCAAAAAGCAAGGCATAAAGCAGTGTTGGTCCACCATGATGATCGGATATAAAGGTTGCTGCAAAAGCCAGAATGACGGCCAGCATAATACCGGGCAGAAGTGATTTAAGTTGGGCGTACTTTTCGGCCCCCAAAACGAGAACAGGCATTGTTTTGCTCAATATATCTTTGGTGATTGCATCGCGTGGAAAGTACGACAGATATTGACGAATATCCTAGAGGAATATCACCTTTAAATCTCAAGAAAACTATCTTTTAAGCAAAACCAATGATGGGGCATGCTTTTTGTTAAAGCGGCGCCATAATTATGAATATTGCCGGAGGATAAAGAAGCGTCAGGCGCGTTCTGTTTTCGTGTTTTCAATTAGCGCGTCTTGTTGGGCTTGGTGGCGCATCCGGTTTTGTACCATTCTGTCGTATAGTTTTGTAACCAATTGACTGCCCGTTTTTTTAAAGGCACCGGGAATGAACGCATGGCACAGACAAACAAAAAAGCCAATGCACATATTAAATGAAAAATATAGAGCCTGCCCCATGTGCTCAAAATATGTTTCGTTCACAGATTGTGGATGGTTGATAAAAAGATTGTCGATAATTTTTTTCATTTTATTCACCAAGACATAGCAGTTAGTTTTGTTGCTTTTTCTCAGTATAGATCAACATTCAAGATGATTTTTTCTCATTTTTCGTGGTAATATATCTAATAATTGAGAAAATATCCCAAAAATAAGGTGTGGTATGAAGTTGGATGATGTTGACCTTCGGATTTTAAAGGAACTACAGCGGGATGCCAGTCGCCCCGCATCTGAGATTGCCGAGCTGGTCAATCTGTCGACCAACGCGTGCTGGCGGCGCATAAAGCTATTGCAGGAATCAGGCGTTATCAAAAAACAGGTCGCTTTGGTTGATCCGGCAATGGTGGGGAAAGAGTTGACGGTTTTTGTTGAGTTGAGAACGGCGCATCACGGGGATGGCTGGCTTGAGAGCTTTTCTGAAGGTATCAGCAAGATTGATGAGGTGGTTGAGTTTCATCGGCTCAACGGAAATGTTGATTACCTGTTGAAAATTCTGGTGTCCAGCATCGAAGACTATGATCGCGTTTATAAAAAGATTATTCGCACAGCGCCCTTGCATGATGTGACATCTTATTTCTCGATGGAAAAGATCAAGGAAACAACAGAGGTGCCGCTGGATAAACGCTAGGGCAGAGGGGAGCTGTTGCGCTCTTTTGCCAGTGTATTAGATCAGTCGGGTCCCGTTTTCTGCTTCCCAAGGCTTCATGGTCATGGCAGCATATTCTTCGACCACAATTTTTCTTCTGTACCGACCTTTCCCCATAGCGCAGAGCTCTATTATGACCGGATCTGAAACCTTTATCCATCAACCTTTTTGGTGGTCTGATTCTCGCTTTCAACCGGGCAGTTTTGTCCAGCCTGACCTTCCGCCCAAAAAATCTGATGTTGTAATCATTGGTGCTGGCTACACGGGACTTTCCGCAGCACTTACCTTGGCGCGTGCAGGGCGATCTGTTGTTGTTCTGGATGCCGAACGTCCGGGATGGGGCTGTTCGGCTCGTAACGGAGGATTATTGGGGCCAAGTTTTCATAAGCTTGGTCTGAAGGGGCTGGAGCGTGCCTATGGAAAAGAAAAAGCACGTGCCATTATGCGCGAAAGTCTGGATAGCATGCGATCGCTTGTTTCTTTTGTTGAAAAGGAAAAAATTGACTGCGAGTTGGTAATGCGCGGGCGGTTTCGCGGGGCCGTTCACCCCAAGCATTATGACAGTCTTGCCCGTCAGGTCGAGATCATGCAAAGAGAGCTTGGTCTCAACGTCCACATGGTGCCTAAATCTGAACAGCACTATGAAATCGGTTCTGACCTTTATCATGGCGGGGCTGTTTATGAAGATGATGGTACGCTTCAGCCTGCATTGCTGTTGCAAGGACTGTTACAAAAAGCCACTGAAGCTGGTGCAAAGATATATGGCGAGCAAGCGGTTCAGGATATTTCTGGTTCAGAAGGAAAACTAGAGGTTCGTACAAAGAGCCACTCTTTGATGGCACGTAATGTTATCGTCGCAACCAATGGCTACACGCCTAAAAACCTGAAATGGTTTCGTCGACGTCTTATACCGATCCGCTCTGCGGTAACAGCAACGGAAGAGCTGCCACCGGAAAAAATTCGCGAACTTTCCCCCAAACTAAGAGGTCATGGCGATACCCATCGTCTGGTTTTTTATTACCGCCCATCTGCGGATGGAAAGCGCATGATTTTTGGCGGTAGAGCAAAGGACCTCAAGGATAATCCGCAAGAATACGTTCCTTATCTCAGAAATGCGATGAGGCGGATTTATCCACAGTTACAATCTGTAAGGGTTGAATATGGCTGGTCCGGTGTTGTTGCCTATACCTTTGATCATGCCCCGCATGTGGGGGAAGTTGACGGCGTGCACTATGCAATGGGGTATTGTGGTTCGGGTGTTGGTCGCGCCGTTTATTTTGGACGGAAAACAGCCTTGAAGGTTTTAGGAGATCCGGAAGGGCGAACCGAGTTGGATGATCTGCCTTTTAAGAGCCGACAGCTTTATAACGGTTCCCCTTGGTTTATGCCTTTCATGATCCGCTGGCATGCTTTTGCGGACAGGATGGGGTGGTAGTTTATCTTTGGGCTGAAGCGAGCAGAGCGCCAAAGCTGACAAAAGTGACACCCAGAACGCGTCGAACAAGGCGAATGCGTTTCACACTATTCATAAAATTCTTTAACCGGCCACCCATCAAGGCAATTGTCAGGTGGTTCAAAAAGCAAAGGGCAGCGTAGGTTGCGGATAAGACTGTGGCCTGAAAGAGGGCTGAACCCTCTGCGCTCATAAAGGGAGGAAACAGCGCCAATATAACAACAATCGCCTTGGGATTGGTGAGGGATACAATCAGCGCAGTTGAAAAAAGTTTATGCTTTTGAGGCGGGAGTGTGTTTTGGTTTTCTTCTACCAAGCCGCTTTTATCCCTCCAGGTTTTAATGCCGAGCCAGATCAGATAGGCCGCGCCAATAAACTTTAGAATTGTAAAGGCCAGAGCTGACGTTTCCATAATGGTACCCAAACCTAGGGCAGCCCCAAACCCGAGGATAAACAAACCAAGCGCATTCCCTGTCGCGGACCAGATCGTTGCGCGCCCCCCAAACTTGAGCGTGTTGGAAAGGGCCAGGAATACTGCGGGGCCGGGGCTGATTGCAGGCGCAAGACTGACGGCAATGAAAAGAAGCCACACTTCTAATGTCATGGGAAAACTCGATTTTTAGGAACGTGATTGGTTAGATGGCTGATCCTGCGCTTCTTTTTCCTTTCGTGCAAGGTTGTGGTCATGCAAGGCTGTGGGGTTGAAAAGGAGATTTTTGCGTTTTCGTCACAATTCCTGATCCGTATTGATCCTTTTTGTCCTTTTGCTATTTGCGTAGTCTTTGAAAAATTTATGTTGAGATATACTGCTTAAGGATTAAATGATGGCTGGTCGTAATTCACTTTTCATCCCCGGACCAACAAATATGCCGGAACGTATTCGGCTGGCAATGGATGTAAATACCGAAGATCACCGCGCTATTTCTGCACCGGATTTTATGGTGCCTCTGTTTGAAGACCTGAAGAAAATCTTTCGGACAGACAAGGGGGAAGTGATTGTTTTTCCATCATCTGGAACAGGGGGATGGGAAGCGGCCATTACCAATACACTTTCACCGGGTGACAAGGTGCTTACAGCGCGCTTCGGACAGTTTTCAAGCCTGTGGATTGATTCGTGTCGCGCGCTCGGCATTGAGGTCGAAGATATAGATGTGCCGTGGGGCGAGGGCGCGCCAGTGGGACAAATTGCCGAGCGTCTGGCTGCTGATACACAGCATGAAATCAAAGGGGTTATTGTTTGCCACAATGAAACGGCGACCGGTGTCACATCCGATATCAAAGGTGTTCGGGCTGCTCTGGATGCCTGTAATCATCCGGCCCTACTTTATGTAGATGGTATCAGCTCCATTGGGGCCATTGAATTTGAGATGGATGCCTGGGGCGTTGATCTTGCTGTCGCTGGGTCGCAAAAGGGTTTTATGTTGCCAACGGGCCTTGGCATCATTGGGGTTAGCCAAAAGGCGCTGCAGGCTGGTGAAACAGCATCCTGTCCGCGCTTCTATTTTGATTTCAAGATGATGATTAATCAAACCCGTACCGGATTTGGTCCCTATACGCCAGCCATGGGACTGTTAAGAGGCTTGCGAGCTTCTGTAGATGTCTTGCTGGAAGAGGGTATGGAAAACGTGTGGCAAAGACATCATCGTCTGGCAGAAGGGGTGCGGCAGGCTGTTGCTGCATGGGGGTTGTCAACCTGTGCCAAAACACCTGAATGGCAATCTGATACTGTTACCGGTGTTATGGTTCCCGAGCATATTGATGGACAGGAAATCGTGAAACGGGCCTATCAGGATTACAACCTTTCTCTCGGTGGTGGACTTACCCAGGTTGCTGGAAAGTTATTCAGGATCGGGCACCTTGGTGATTTGAACGAATGTATGCTGTTTAGCGCACTTGGCGGCGCCGAAATGGTGATGCGTGATCTGGGGATGGACATTGAGCCGGGTAAAGGTGTTGGTGCTGCTATTGAATACTGGCATAAAAATAAATAGTCGTATGACACGGCGATTTACCAAAGGCTGTCTGTTTCAGGCAGCCTTTCTTGTTTCTGCTATTGAAACCTTGGGACAGGCCGCTTAGAAGGTGTATGTGTCGTTTTATGTGAAAAGCGACAGAATCCGGTTATTGTACCCATTACTCGTGCTAGATATTTGTAAAAGAGAACAAAATGTTTCCAGAACCCAAAGAAGGCAAAACCCGACGCGTTGGCTTTTTGCTCTTGCCCGGGTTTTCGATGAATTCTTTTACCTTCGCAATGGAGCCCTTGCGGGTTGCAAGCAAGGTCGCGCGCGAACCTCTCTACGATTGCCCTGTTTTTTCTCTGGATGGCAAGAATGTCGAGGCATCGAATGGATTGCGTCTGGAGGTACAGGGGGATCTGGCATCGGCGAGCGCGCCTGAAAATATTATTCTTTGTGGCGGTCATAATATATCCGGCTTTGACACCTCTGACTTTATGCCGTGGTTGAGATCCATTGGACGTCAGGGAAAGGTGATCGGGGCGCTTTATACGGCATCCTATTATCTGGCCAAAGCCGGGTTGGCGGATAAAACAAAATGTGCGGTTCATTGGGAATATTTATCGGCCTTCAAGGAAACATTTCCCGAAATTGACACCTCTAACGAACTGTTTGAAGTCAGTGCAAAGGGCTTTACCTGTGTTGGTGGCACAGCCGGTCTGGATATGATGTTGAACTTTATCTCTGACCTGCACGGCTTTGAGTTAGCGAGGATGGTGGCGGATCAGTTCGTACACGAACGGATCAGAGATCGGCGAGAGTTCCAGTACTTTGGTCTTTCAGCACGCTATTCCATTCAGGATCAGCGCCTGTTGCGGGTAATTCAGATTATGGAAGACCATTTGGAAGAGCCTTTGAGCCTTGAAGAACTCTCCAAGATCGCCGGGTCATCGCGTCGTCAACTGGAGCGCATGTTCAGTAAACAGTTCAATAAGTCTCCGGCCCGATACTATAGCGAACTGAGGCTCTATCGCTCACGGCAGTTGATCATGCAAACCAAGATGCGCATTATCGAAGTTGCTCTGGCCTGTGGTTATAACTCGTCTGCGCATTTCTCGCGTTGTTATCGTAACTTCTTTGGCTGCACACCGCTTTCAGAACGTAAACTTCCCAGTCAAACCCAGAAGTTATAAAACCCAGAAGTTATAACTGGTATTTTCGTAAACTACGTATATTTACGCTGATCCAATTTTTGCCTCTTTTCGCTTATAGTGTTCCTTAACGAGCAAGAAATGAGGTTGCGTTATGAAACGTCTAATCAAAAAAAGTTTTGCTGTAGCTATCGTGCCAGCGGTTCTGGGTGTGAGTGCAATTGGGCTTGTGTCCCTGTCGCCAGTCTATGCATCACAAACGTCGCAAGAGCAGGTCATTGAAGATGTGATCAGCGAAATTGAGCGGACGGTGATTAATCGTTATTTCGGTAAGGATGACCAGACGTCCCAAGATCACAAAAAGGATAAGGGCAAGGGGAAGAAAAAAGGTCTGCCACCCGGGTTGGCGAAAAAAGGATCTTTGCCGCCGGGGTTGCAAAAGCAACTGGATGAGAAAGGCTCACTGCCTCCGGGTCTGGCCAAGCGTGATCTTCCTGCCGACCTGCAAAGCAGATTGCCGCGCCGGGCAAACAGCCGGTTTGTTATCGTGGATGACGATGTTGTCTTGATTGACATATTGACCAACAAGGCGCTGGATGTTCTGGAAAACGTTTTAAAGAAATAATTATTAGATACCTCTAAATCATATCTTTTTTTTAGATTTCGGCGGGTTCCTGAAGTGCTTTGCGTTGCTTCAGGAAGCGTCCGAGTGTTCCGTGATTCGGGGCGAATACCATGGAAAATGCCTGGAGCAGGCAAGCGATAACGGCAATCATGCCCGCTGCATTGAGGGCATAGTCCGCACCGATCAGGAAGGGGCCAAAGGCCGCGATCAAATATCCCAGACACCCGGATAAAAGTGCAAAGGCAGAGGACAGGATAATCTGGGAACTCAGTTTATCGGTCCACATACGTGCCGTTGCTGCGGGGCAAATGAACATGGCAATGACCAGAATAGATCCAACGGCATCAAAAGCGGCAACGGCTGAGGTTGCGGTCATGACGATCAGTCCAATGCTGATGTAACGGGCATTGAAGCCCAGAGACGTTGCCATGGCAGGATCAAAGGTTGATATCTTCAGTTCCTTGAAAAAGAGGACAATCACAAACAGAACGAAAAGGGTAACGCCGCCAAGTCTGCTGATGCTTCCCGGCATTTGTGCCAGCCCATCTGCGGATAGTATATCAGACCAGTCGTTCAAGCCGAACCACAGTGTTGATTCCAGATTTCCGTAGAGGGCGTGTTCCACATCAAGATGAACGCCAGAGGCCCCGGTCTGTTCCAGTATGAGCACACCAAGGGCAAACATAGAGGTAAAAACCACACCCATGGCTGCGCCGGGTTCAACATTGCCAAGGCGTCGAATAACTTCGATTAACAGGGCCGATATAAGGGCTGCGCCCAAAGCACCGAGAAGCATGGGTAAGGTATCCAGCGTTCCGGACAGGAGATAACCAACAACAATACCAGGCAGAACAACGTGGCTCATGGCGTCACCGATCAGGCTCTGGCGTCTGAGGACGAGAAAATTACCCGGTAAACCACAGCAAAGACCAGCAAGGGATGCAACCAGTAAGGCAGGGAAGTCGATTTGTAGAAAATCTGCGAGAGGTAAATCCATTAGCCGATTTCCTTATTGGGGCTGTCAATTGACATTTCCAGTTCTTTGATCAGATCGCGTGGAAGGATGTCGGTAATCATGGCAAGAGACCAGCGGTTTTGCGCGAAGGCTTCTTCCGGATAGTCATTGAGATATTGATTCCAAAGTGCTTGATCTCTGGACATTATTTCCACTGTCCTCTGGCCTTTTTCAGTCAGGCTGTGATCGCTGTTCAGAACGCCTTCGCGTTTTAGCAGAAACGAAGCCAGTAAAGAGAGAGATACTTGATCTTTGCCGAGGGATAACAGTGCCCGGCGCCGTGTGATTTTCAGTCTAAAGGAAAACTGTCTCAAGGCGGTGGCAATGACGCCTCTTTTCGGGGCAAAGAGAAGAGAAAGTGTAAAGAGGGCCGTGGCTGTCAGTACAATTGTTGCCCCGGATGGCAAGTCGGGAGTAAGGGCAGATAGCGCTGCGCCAAGATAACAGCTCAGCCCGCCTGTAAAGGCAGAGATCGCGACCATAATACCCAAACGATCTGTCCAGAAGCGGGCCGCAACTGGTGGAATAATAACAAGGGCGATGATCAGAATAAGGCCGACGGTTTTAAGGCCGATAACCACCACGGCAAGCAACAGCGCCATCATTAACAGGTCGATTTTACTTACAGCCCACCCCCGTGAGGCGGCGTAATCAGGATCAAAGCAAACGAGGCCAAATTCTTTCATAAAGAGAACTGCGAGCAAGGTAATAACAAGAGCAGAAACAGCGATCATTTCTGCTTCGCTTTGCAGCATGCTGGCTGTGGAACCCAGCAGGTAGCTTTCCAGTCCGGCCTGACTACCACTTTTCAGGGTTTGGATATAGCTCATCAGGACAACGCCAAGTCCAAAAAAGGAGCTGAGCACTGTTCCAATCGCTGAATCTTCGGGAAGACGCGTGTTGTCCTTGATCCATTGTACCAGCAAGACCCCAAGAATGCCGCTCAATGTTGAGCCGACCATGAGGAAGGGAAGACTTTTGCCTGTTCCGGTCAGGGCCAGAGCAACGAGAAAGCCCAGTGTAATTCCGGGAAGGGTTGCGTGACTGATGGCATCACTGATCAAGGCCCGTTTGCGTAAAAGAGAAAAAACGCCGACAACGCCCCCTGCTGTGCCGAGTAAGCCGGCACCAAGCAGGACAACATTGGTGTTGTATCCGCTCTGGAAAGTTAGGATGTCAAAAAGTTCCTGAAGCACGGTTTTGCCTTATGGTGTTTTGTTTTTAAGTGAGATCCGTCGGGTCAGACTAGAAGACTGGGGGATCACTGACCTGCGAGTGACATTAACCCTGACAATTCCGAAGGGGCAAGACGGCCACCGTAGGCACGTTGCAGGTTTTCAGAGGTAAAGGCTTCGTGCATCGGGCCGCTTGCTACCGGCCTTACATTGAGAATAAGCGCATGATCGAAATAATCTGGCGCAGATTGAAGATCATGGTGAACACAGATTACTGTTTTTCCCTGATCTTTCAGTTTTTTCAAAACGTTGATAATGGCGCGTTCGGTAGCAGCATCGACACCGACAAAAGGTTCATCCATGAAGTAGAGTGATGCATCCTGTGCCAGTGCACGCGCAAGGAAAACACGCTGTTGTTGTCCACCGGACAGCTGTCCAATCTGTCGATCTGCAAAATCGGCCATGCCGACTTTCTCCAGATAGGCAAGGGCCTGTTCCTTGTGGCTTTTCCGAACGGGTTTTAACCAACCAATTTCGCCATACAGGCCCATGGTGACAACATCCAGCGCAGAGGCTGGGAAGTCCCAGTCAACACTGCCCCGTTGGGGAACATATCCGATGAGCTTGCGTTGTTTATCCACGGGCTTGCCATAAACCGTGATCTCTCCGGACAGTTTCGGGATCAAGCCGAGTGCCGCTTTGATAAAGGTTGACTTCCCGGCACCATTGGGGCCGACAACTGCAACGAGACCCTTTTCAGGCGCAATGAACGAGAGATCCCAGACCACTGGCTTGTGGTGATAGGAAACAGAAAGGCCCTCGACCGCCAAGGGAGCTTTCCTGGCAGCATCTGTGCTGAGAGATGTACTCGGTTGCAGTTTCAATAGTTTCGCCATCATCGGAAAGTTTCCCTTACAGCCTTAGTTAGCTGTGTGTTGCGTCAAGGTCAATTGTTTGCTCATGCCAGCCAGTGGGGCTTCGCCGCCAAGGGCACGGCTGATGACAGTTGCATTGTGGTCAAGCATGCCGATGTAGGTGCCTTCGTAAGTTCCCGCAGGCCCCATGGCATCGGAAAACAAGGTGCCGCCGATTGTTATATTATGTCCGCGTGCTTTGGCGCCTTCGATCAAGGCTTTTACATTGCGATCAGCGACCGAACTTTCTACAAAGACGGCTCTGATTTTCCTGGTAACAATCAAATCGACCAGATTTTCTATCTTTTTCAGGCCTGCTTCACTTGCTGTACTCAGGCCCTGAATACCGACAACTTCAAAGCCATATGCCTTGCCAAAATAATTGAAAGCATCGTGAGCCGAGATAACAACGCGCTCGTTAGAGGGAACCGTTGCGAGCACAGTTTCAACATATCCATTGAGCTGTTCCAGTTTGATGAGATATTCGGCAGCATTCTTGTCATAAAAGTCAGCATTTTCAGGGTCGTACGCTTTGATGACATCAAGCGCTTTACTGGTCACTGCCATCCACTTCCGTACATCCATCCATACATGTGGGTCGTTCTTGTTCTCGTAATCCTGACTGGTTAATAGCAGTGATTTGTTAATGGTTTCTGCCAAGGGGACAACGGGTTTATTTGTTGCCATACGCTCCAGAGCATCTTCCATCTGGGCTTCCAGATAGAGGCCGTTGTAGAGAACGATATCGGCTTTTGTCAGTGCGGCGACATCATATCTGTTCATCCGATAGGTATGGGGGTCAACGCCTTCACCCATCAGGCTAGTTACTTCCATCTTGTCCCCGACGATGTGACTGACAACATCTGCGATCTGGGCAATCGTTGTAATCACAACGGGTTTATCTGCTCTGGCTGACTGGCTGGAAGCGATGAGAATAAAGGCGACCAATATGGTCTTGGCTATGGAGGTAAAGGATTTAATTAACATCATTGGTTTCTTTTATCTGCTCTGCTTCTGAATCTTAAAGTGATCGATGGAATCGAGTCGTGAATAATTCCGGCAGCACTGATGCCGACAGGTGAATTTGTAGCCTAGGCTACATTTAGTGTCAATGGCATAAAATTTCAAGTGAGCCTTATTTATTTAGGAAGGCGATAACTTTGAGTTGATTATAGAGGGTACATAAGTGTGCTTGCTCTTTTACATTCGGGATTCTTTCAGGTAAGTAAGGCGAAGCAGAGTTCATATTAGATGAGTGGCGGAAGGCTATATTTAAGTCCATGACATCAGTAACTGACCCAAAAAACGACACAGAGGCTGAACTGGAGACTGACCCTAAGACTGGTCTGGAAGTTTCTGGGTTGAATGCATTGGAAGATGCTGAGCAGCAGGCTGCAAAGTTTGAACGTGTCCGCGAAGCTCACAAAACCGAAGTCGCCGAAGACTATGTCGAGTTGATTGATGATTTAATCAATGTGAACGGGGAAGCGCGAGTCGTGGAACTGGCAGAGCGCATGGGTGTCAGCCACGCCACTGTTAATAAAATTATACAGCGCCTTCAACGCGAAGGTTTGGTTATCTCAAAGCCCTATCGGTCTATATTCCTCACAGATGAAGGGCGCGCGTTGGCACTGGAGGCGCGCCGTCGGCATGAAATTGTGGTTCGCTTTTTGAAGGCCGCGGGTGTCAGTGATGAAACGGCAGAGATTGACGCCGAGGGTGTTGAACACCATGTGAGTGAAGAGACACTGAAATGTCTTTCTGCTTTAACACTTAAGATCGAGAAGTAAGCCGTTTGTTCTTTTAAATTTCCTGTTTGTCCTCTCGCTTATCTATAGGCAGATTTTCTTTTCTTTTTAGCTATTCTGAACAGAAAATCATATCAATGCGATTTTCGCTTTTGGTACGGGGGGTAAACGGGCTAAAGTGCGGCAGAAATTCGAATACTGAAAACGAAACTAACGAATTGGGGAAATCTCATGGCTCTTGAATTACCAGCTCTTCCATATGCTTACGACGCTCTGGGACCATATATGTCTGCAGAAACTCTTGAGTTCCACCACGATAAACACCACAACGCTTATGTTGTGAATGGTAACAAACTTCTTGAAGGTTCCGATCTGGAAGGCAAGTCTCTGGAAGATATCGTCAAAGGCTCTTTTGGCGATGCATCCAAAGCAGGCATTTTCAACAATGCTGCACAGCACTGGAACCACATTGAGTTCTGGAACATGATGAAGCCAAATGGTGGTGGCGCAATTCCTGGCGAACTTGAAAAGAAGATTATCGAAGACTTCGGTAGTGTTGATCAGTTCAAAGCTGACTTCGTGAACGCAGGTGTTACACAGTTCGGTTCCGGTTGGTGCTGGCTTGTACTGGACGACAGTGGCAAGCTTGCAGTGACAAAAACTGCAAATGGTGAAAACCCATTGGTTACTGGTGGCCACGCACTTCTCGGCTGTGACGTGTGGGAACACTCTTACTACATTGATTATCGCAATGCGCGTCCAGACTATGTAAAGGCCTTTGTTGATAGCCTGGTTAACTGGGAATATGTTGCAGAGCGCTTTTCAAAAGCCGGTTAATCGCAGCTGTGTCTCTGGTTAATGTTAATGAAAAACGGTCCGGTTATCGGGCCGTTTTTTGTATGTAATCTGGTATGCTATCGTCATGCTCTGGGATTGGGCTGATTGACGAATTTACTGGAATTTTGGCTTGAATTTCAGTGGGAAGATCAAGGTGGTTTTCTTTCCCGGTTCTTCCTGTTATTTTGCCAATACTTTTTACGTGTGTTGAAATAATTTAGTGATAATTCAGTGGCCAGACAGACGAAATATTCTGTTTGAGATAAGGAAAGTAAAACGGATGAGAGCATTAGGGCGTATTGCCGGAACAATGGTGGCTATTGTGGCTGGTTTTAGTTCTCTGGCAGGAAAAGTTCATGCTCAGGATTTGGTGGGTGAGCCTGCTCCTAATCAGCTTATTGCGTTTGATGGGCAAGACTATGCAGGTGCAGCGAAAGTTTTCGAACTCTCTGCTGATCAGCTCTATTCCTTTGTTCCTTCTCTTGGTGATCTTTCTGGCCGGGTTTCTTCTGTGAAACTTGGATCTCAAGTTGGTGCGATGTTCTTTGAAGGTCCATTGTTTCAGACCACTGATAAATCGTGTTCCCCTCTTTTGGGGAGCAAAGAAGAACCACACCTGCTTTGGCAGGGCGCGTCTGCTGATCTTGTTCCGCTGAAGCGGGTAAATGATGCACCTGTTTCAATGGCCGCGCCGCAAGATGACACCTATTCATCCATGATTCTTTATCGCCGGGATATGGGACCTCCTCCTGGGGTTCTTATGTTACAGCGTTTGAATACCTATAGCCGTGGTTGTGCAAACGTTCTTGAGCAACTGAACTACAGACGTGCTTTTATTCCTGCGTGGGACAAAGGGCGTACGGGATATTGCCAAAACCTGGTTGGTCCTACGACCTATGCCGGAGAACGTGGTACTTTCCGATTTAACGATAGTGACCAGCTGATTTTTATGCATCCGGATGGAATGGATGGGGCCTATCAGTCTGTGCGCCATCGCGTACGAGCCACATTGTATGACTTCCCCGACTGTCAGGGGAACCACGTGACATTCCCCTTCAAGGCAGAAAGCATCCGTAAATTTAACCTGGCAGATTATGGCTATAAAGGACGGGCGCGTTCGGTAAAAGTCGAATATGTATCAGGTCCGGCTGCCTCAATATCTGGTCTGGCGGTTGCAAGCTCTACGCCAAAGACTGTTGTGGCTAAAGCCTCTGCTGGACAAAATGTTGTATCACCATCTGTGTCTGCGCAATCACCTGTAGCAACAACAGAAGCCACTGCTGTCCAGAAGAGTGTAAGCGTCCAACCATCATCTGTTGCTGTGCAGAATCCTGCACCTGAAGCGGCGACCTCTGTTGCAGAACCGCAGACCTTTGTTGCTCCTGAGCCTCAAACATTTACTGCTCCTGCTCCTCAGACCTTTACGGCGCCCGAGCCGGGGACTACATTCCAGGCACCTGCATATAGTCCGGCAGATTCTGACCTTGTGGCAGCAGGGATTACCCCCGCAGGGGACGACGCCTTGATTCCTCAGCCAACACAGGCAACAGAGGGTGAACTTCAACGCCAGACGATTACATCGCAGCCCGAGAACTCGCTATTTACACCGTCTTATCAGCTGTTTGAAGCGCAGCCAGCGGAAAATGTCGAAAGCCAGCCTCTCGGTTCAACGACATCAGCTGAACAGGGAAGTTTACCCACTGAAACAGCACAACGTTTTGTCAGCCCTACGCCAGTTGGGGGAACAAGGTATGAATTTCCGGTATTTGATGCCTATCGTCTAAATTACTGTTTGACCCCTGGGACCAACTGTGGCGAACCCGCTGCGATAGAGTGGTGTAAGAAAAAAGGTCATGGGACAGCGGTTGCGTGGGTCAGGGATGACAACATCGGATCTCTTTTCCCGACGATCAACATGGGGTCAAAAGAAATTTGCTCTAGTTATCGCTGTGATGGTTTCAAAGAGCTGACTTGTGGAAACTAAGTATCCGTCTATACATTCACAAGGTTGAATACCCGAGACCTGCTTTTAGTTTGTAGCGGGATACTTGGGGATGGACTTGTTTGGGCAGTGTAAGATTTTGATCTTAATTTTGCGGGCGTGATTTGTATATTTCTGTCAGTAATGCAGCGTGTTTATTGATTGCGTCTGGCCCCTGATCCTGCCCGTCATATAGGCCAAGTTCACGTAATAAAATAAAAAATCCGCTACGTGGAATAGGTGGTGTGCCTCGACTAACAGCGAGGGGGACAAGTGAAAGAACACCATTTTTGTAATCTGTTCGGAATATGTCTTCCAGTGCAGTTGTTAGCTTGTGAATGATTTGTGGTCCGGGAATCTCAGCTTCTATAGCAAGCATGCGATAGCTGATTGTCTGGTGCTTTCTCGCGGTATCTTCGAGAACAGATCTGATTTTTCCTTCTAGATTATCTTTCACTAAATTGTTCCCTGAATATTTTGGGTATCTGGGGTATGAGTTCCGTGTTTGACAACGATTGTTTGGGGGGGCGCCTAATAATCTGCGGGCTTTGATGTCTCTGACTCGTTTCTGTTGCTTATATCCCGATTTTTGGAGCAGGGCTATAGCCACTACTTCTTGCTTGAATTTGTTGGGGTGACTCTGTACCACTTTCTGTAAATAAGAAACAATTTGGGCGCCAGAAATCTCATCAGAAGATTCATAAGGATAACAGGAAGTAATCATGACCCAATTTCAAACCATTGACGATCTTCAGTTAAGCGGAAAACGTACGCTTGTCAGGGTGGATTTCAATGTTCCAATCCGGGATGGAAAAATCACTGACAACAGTCGTATTGTGCGGGTCTTGCCAACAATACGGGATTTGAAGGCCCAAGGCGCGAAAATAATTTTGATGGCCCATTTTGGGCGTCCAAAAGGAAAGGCCGTTCCTGAAATGAGTTTGGCTCCCGTTGCGCAGGGCTTATCTGATGCACTGGGCGGAGAAGAAATAGCCTTTGCAAAGGATTGCATTGGTGCCGATGTTCTTGCGCAGGTTGATGCGATGAAAAACGGTGACATTCTTATGCTGGAGAACCTGCGTTTTCACGCAGGTGAAGAGGCGAATGATGCTACTTTTGCACAAGAGCTTGCCAAAATCGGGGATGTTTATATTAACGATGCTTTTTCGGCAGCTCATCGCGCTCATGCTTCTACCGAGGGATTGGCTAAACTACTTCCTGCTGCGGCGGGTCGCCTGATGCAAACCGAACTTGAACACCTGACGCAGGCATTGGGACAACCGAAACGGCCCGTAGCGGCGTTGGTCGGTGGAGCAAAGGTGTCAACAAAACTAGAGTTGCTCAGTAATCTGGTGAGCAAGGTTGATGTCTTGGTCATTGGCGGTGGTATGGCCAATACCTTTTTGAATGCGCAGGGGATCGAAATAGGGCGGTCCCTTTGCGAGCATGAGATGGCGGAAACTGCACGGGAAATTCTAAAAGAAGCAGAGGCTCAGAATTGCAAGGTAATGTTGCCGTCCGATGTGGTTGTTGCCGAAACCCTGGCCGCAAATGTTCCAACATCTACTGTTGAGGCTTCTGAGGTTCCAGAGAATCAAATGATTTTGGATGCGGGCGAAAAAACGGCTGGGGAAATCATTGTTGAATTGAAGAAATGTAAAACACTGGTTTGGAATGGTCCGCTTGGCTGTTTTGAAACAGAACCTTTCGATGCTGCAACAAATTCGGTAGCTCAAGCCGCGGCAGGTTTAACTGTGTCGGGTGAATTGCTTACTGTCGCGGGCGGAGGGGATACTGTTGCTGCCTTGATTCATGCAGGGGTTAATGACGATTTTTCATATATCTCTACCGCAGGGGGGGCCTTTCTAGAATGGCTAGAAGGCAAGGCGCTTCCGGGGGTTAAGGCATTGGAAAAAGCTGCACAATAAAGCGAACGTTGATTGTGTATAATTTTTTAGCTGGGGCCCTTATAAAGGCCCCAGTTTTGCCATTAAGACCAGTGCTACCGCGCCCGCGGTGACCCCAGCAAGCAGATTTTTGCGGGTTAGAAAAAAGACAGCGAGGGAAATAATTGTGGCCCCGGCCCGTTGTTCCAACCCCAATTCAGCCAATGGGCCAATGGGTAAAAGAATCATGCGGGCGATCAGACCCGCTAACAGGGCGTAGGCGACACAGGTAACCCAGCGAAATATGGCGCTGTCTTTGTCCATTTTACCAGATACAGCGACCCCAACCCCTCGCCAAAAATAAGTTACGGCCGCTGCTACACCCAATGCAGCCATTGGGGCCATAAAGTCAGAATTCAGGAAATTTTCTAGCCCGTTCATTGTGATTGAGCCTTCTTGAGTCTGTGTTCACTGATCAGAAATGCAACGGTTCCGGCAAATAGTCCAGTTATCAATAGGCTCCAATTTGGGGAAACTAGAAAGGTTAGTGGCCCTAAGATTGCGCCTAGAATCAAAGCGGTAGGGCGTCCGGGTTGAGTGAAATCAGCCAAGAAAACCAGCATGAAATATACGGGATTAAGAAAAACCAAACCCATCGTTACTTCTGCGGGAAGGACCCCGGGCAGATGATACCCTGCAAAGGTTGCCAACATGCATATGGACCACAAAGGGATAACAAAACCCGTGAAGTAGGGAAGGCGTTGTTCTTCGGGTAGTTTGGGACAAAGTTTCATCGCCGCGGCCCATCCAGTGACGGCAATAAAGTTGCTCATAAAATAATAAACAATTTTTGGTGTTGTTTTGTTGCGGATAAAAGGCATTAAAACAATCGTCATGGGCATCAATCGACAATTAATCAGTGCAACGGCCGCTGCAATGGCAAATAGAGATGCATTGATCGCATAGAGTTCCATTGTAGCGATCTGTCCAGGTATAGCCCAGTTCACAGCTGTTGAAATAAGGGCATGCCATACTTCCAAACCGGTTTCACTGACCAGTGCACCAAACCCCATATAGGTACTTCCTAAAATGAGGGCGGGTATAGCGAGGGCGTCTTTAGCGCCCTGAATATAGGCAGCTCGTTTAGAGCCAAGGTCGACAGGTGTATGTTGCATACCCGGCTTGAGACTCCGGACTGTAAGAAGAGAAGATGAGCCTAGCACAGGGAAAGGAAGAGACGCATCCGTTTTGTGCGGTGCGATATTAATTTCAATTTCTGCAAGTATTAAAGGTGCGTTCTAGGCGGGGAGAATTCTTGAGCCAGGTAATACGCACTTCACAGATGTTCCTTTGCCAGGTTCGCTGGTCATTTCAAGCTCGCCACCGTGGAGTTTTACCAGTCCCTGTGCCAATGGAAGGCCAAGGCCGGTGCCATCAAACTGTCGGCTTAGGGTGCTGTCAATTTGTGCAAAGGGCTCGAAAGCTTTTGGTATGTCCTCTTCGGACATACCTATGCCATTATCCATGACGACAAATTCAAAATCACCGTCGTCATTAACGCCACCAGCAAGTTCTACGATTCCGCCAGAAGGCGTAAATTTGACCGAGTTCGCGAGCAGGTTGATCAACACCTGTTTGAGCTTACGTTGATCAGCGTAAATAAGAGGCAGCTTGGATGGCAAGGATAGTTTCAGTTTCAGGCCCGCGTTTTCGGCACGTTCAATCATCAGTCGCTGAACAGATATTGCGAGCTTGAGAGGGTCTGTTGCATCCTCTAATAACTCTAGCTTTCCAGCTTCGATTTTGGCCACATCAAGAATGTCGTTTATGACGCTTAGCAAGTGACGGGCAGAGGTATGAATATCGTGTGAATATTCATGATACTGTTTATTTCCAAGTGGCCCCAAAAGCTGTGATGACATCATTTCAGAAAACCCGATGATGGCATTCAATGGCGTGCGAAGCTCATGGCTCATGTTTGCCAGAAACTCAGACTTTGCCCGGTTAGCGACTTCGGCAGTTTCTTTTGCTGTTCTCAGAGCGCCTTGTTGATGTTGTTGTTCTGTGACATCGCGGGCACTTCCGCGGTAACCAGCGTAGGAGCAACTATCGTTGGTGTAAAAAGCGAGACCACTGACGAGGAAAAGTCTCTCTTCACCTGACCTGCTCAATATTGACAGTTGTTCGTCCCTGAAAGGTTTGTGGGTTGCTTCCGCTTTCGTACTCGGAAAAACATGATCAGGTTCATCAACAATCAGGTCTTTGATGCTACGTCCCAAAAGCTCGCTTGGGTGATACCCCAAAGCTTTTTGTACCTGTGGGGATACATAGGTAAATTTCAGGTTTTTGTCGGTCTCCCAAGTCCAATCTGAAACCAGTCTGCTCATGTCATTCAGACGGCTTTGGACGGATGTTAAAACCTCTTTTAAATGCGCGTTTTCGTCATAGGGGCTAAGTACGACAGCAGTTGCACCTGGGTGGCTTTTGGTTCCATTGATGTAATGATAGGACGCCAGATAATGCTGTGCTTTTTGATTGACGATAATTGTATATTCATCAGGATTACTGCCCCCGGCTGACTTGATAGCCTCTATTTCTGCGGGGCTATATGGGGGGGCTATTGCATTTTCTACTAACCCGGCATCTTCCATTTCAGCCGCGATTGCTTCATAGGCAGCGTTGGCAAATATAACTTGGCCTTCATTGCTGATGACGCATGTTGGGGGGCCGTTGTGTACAATGTCATTTTTAAGCGCAGAAATAATTTCCAGCGAGCTACTTAAATTATGTGGAAGGCCAGAGCTTTTGCTTTTCGTATCGCGATCCTTTGGGAGCTTGACGATACGGCCTTTCGTTTCTTTTACCATCACGACGCTTTTGCCCCACTTGCTGTTTTTTCATCGGACGCTGCTGATTCGATTTCACTTATCGCGTCTTGATATTTGGGGTCCATACGCCAAGAATCTGTAATTAACTGGGCATCATCTCTGTTTACTTTGTCATAGATTAGCATCGCGCGGGAGAGATCCCTGGGATCTGTTGTGTGCCCCCGTGGGTTACCTTTGCGGCTAAGCAGAAAGATTGTAGCAAATGTTTGTTTGGGTATGCCCATAGCCAAGCATAAAATTGCTATTCCTTCGCCTTTTGTTTCATAAAGTGCTTTTCGTAAGCCGCCAGGTCTGAATCCGCTCATTTCACAAAACATGCTTTCAAATAATTCAACTTCTCCCTGACGTAGAGATTGAACAAGGCTGTCTATGGTTAGCAGATTATTTTGCTTTAATTTTTGGGCGAGCTTTGTTGCCGGGGCGTGCAGCCTTGGCTTTATTTTATCTTTATCAACGAGTTTATGAACGCTGGATTGTATTTTGTTATCGACATCCTGAATATCAACAGGGAAGTTTTTGAGGATATGGTCTCTTAAGGCCGCAGAGACCCACCAGTACATACGTTCGGCCAAGTGTGTGGGCAAGTCTTCTCTGTTGATCAGAGGTTCTTGGAAGTCATCAATACGCCGGGATTGATCCGCCAGATACTCGAGTGTTAATTCAGAGATCGCAGCATTTTTATTTTCGAGAAGTGTTTTTATAACATCTTTTTTGCCAGTGTTGACCAGTGCGTCGGAAACTTCGCTACTTAGTTCGTTCCTGAGTGCAATAGAGAGTTGATGTTGATGGGTTCGTGACTTGATTATATCGACAAGATCCTGATCTTTTAAGATATCGCAGTTCATCAAGATTGGGCGGGCGACTTCTATGTCGTCATTCGCGAGCATAAGGATTAATTCGTGGGGAACTGTTTTAGTAACCGCGAGTTCTTCACTTAACGCTTGTCGTACAAGTTTTTCTACATCGCTGATCAGTTTGCCCAGGATATCAGTCATCAAGGCTCGTTCCAATTCGGAAAGAGCAACTTCTTCTTCAGAGAAAAGCTGGCCTATCGTGCGCGCAAGCGCTTCCCGGCCTTTGACCGAACGGTCTAGAGCCATCGACAGCAACTTTTGCAAGTTATTATCCTGGTTTTCCGGCAAGGGAACCCCCGCTTCCTTATACCCCGGTGCGCTACTTGCGCGTTCACAGCCAGTATTGACTGCATTAGTCCTTATTATTATCAGAGAATCCACACCAATGTAGATTGCTCATAAACAAACAATTACGTCAAAATTTATGAAAATAGTCTTAATTTTTTGGTTAATCTATCCCGCAGTATGGGTGTATGTATCTAGTTGATACTAAATATAGTAGTTCGAAGACATAGTTAATGGCAAGTTCTGTGTCTTTAATAAAAAATTCATGAAAAGAATCGGTGTTAATATTTGGTAATAAAAGTTTGGTAATTATTTGTCTTTAACTTAATTGCTGTGCTGTCGGGATATTATTCACCTAAAAAGAGTGCTTTTGAGATTAATACAATATTTACCGGAAATGGTCATAGTTTGGGTATGAAAATTACAAACAAGACAGATTCTGGGCCTTTATCCGGTGTATCGCTGGATGGAGCGACAAAACAGCAATCGTCAAAATTGCAAACTCCAGAGATCGGGAAAGAAGTTGTACCTGCCCGATCTACCCAATCTGGGCTTCGAAAAGTTCTAAAGCCATTTACTGGTGATTTAAGAAGTTTCGGTGTTACCGAACGATTAAAAGAGTTGTTTGATGCAGCAAAAGTGGCCGCTGAATCAGGCAAAATTCTTCCACGGGGCTCTTTTTTGAATATTACAGTATAGTAACTTAAGTATTTATTTGTTGAGTGTGCCTTTTATTCCTGGCCTCTGATTTATCTCAACAATACTTAAACCGAGCTGAGCAGAAGGCTTGTTTCACTGTTCGTAATGCCGTCAATGCTTCTGACTTTCCTAAGAGAGATATCAAATTCTTGTAGGCTTGTTACCTGTATTTCTGCCACAAGATCCCATTTTCCGTTTGTCGTATGCAGTTTGACAAGTTCTGGCATGCCGCGCAGTTTTTGAATGACTTGGGTCGTAGATTTACCCATTACTTCAATTGACATGATTGCTTTGATCAGGTTGGGTTCGCTGTCTTCTCTTACGCGAACTGTAAAGCCCAATAAAGCGCCGGAATCCAATAGCCGATCTAACCTGTTTTGCACAGTACCTCTGGATACGTCCAAGATGTCGGCTAGCTTTGATAGTGGTGCCCGACCATCTTTTCTTAATATAGCTATTAGCTCTTGGTCTAAAGAATCAAGTTTATGCATGTAATTAGATTGAAATAAGCAAATTGATATTTTGAGTATAAAATATGTATAAAAAAATGCAATAATATACAAAATAATGACATATTAATTAATACTTCTCTTTTCTAAGTTCCTGATGGGATCAATGACATTGCTTGTGCAGTGTATTCAGCAATTTAGGAAACTGGTTTGTTATGCCCCTTTATACACATGTAAATTCACCCTCTTCGGTTTTTTGTAAAAGTTCACAAACTCCGTCAGCGGTCGTTCTTATTAGGCCTCATCATTTTATCGCAAACCCCGAAACAGCTGCAGACAACAGCTTTCAAACGATGATAAGCGGACAGGACGTTAACGATGAATCAATCGCTTTTCAGGAGGTATCAGGTGTTATTGATGTGCTCAAATCTCATGGGGTAGATGTTCATGTTTTTGAAGACGAAAGTCATCATAGGCCTGATTCTGTTTTCCCAAACAACTGGTTCTCGACCCACGCGGGTGGTCATGTTGCTATTTACCCGATGACTGCTGTTAACCGAAGACAAGAACGGCGTATAGACATTATCGATATGCTTAAACAGGTTTATCGTGTCCAAGAGGTTGTTGATTATTCTGCTCAGGAACACGATGGTCGATATCTGGAGGGTACTGGCGCAATGGTTCTGGATCATGTCGAGCGTGTCGCCTATGTCTGTCAGTCGCGTCGATCAGATCCGGTTCTTCTGGAACGTTTTTGTTCCCGGTTTAACTATGAACCTGTCATTTTTGATGCTTCTGATGCGAAGGGTAATGCCGTTTATCATACCAATGTATTGATGTGCATTGCGAGTGATCTTGTTCTTGTCGGCGCAAAAATGATTCGTGATGATAGCCAAAGAGCTGAACTGTTGACGAGGCTTAAAGCCACAGGACGAAGGTTGATTGAGCTTTCAGAAAAGCAAATTTCTTCCTTTGCAGGGAATATGTTAGAGGTTCAGGGGGGTGCCGGTCGGTTATTGTTAATGTCGTCTGCGGCTTATCATTCACTGACAAAGAAACAGATTGATTTGATTCAGCTGTCTCTTCCTATTGTTAAGGTGTCTATTCCGACCATCGAAAAAGCGGGTGGTTCTATTCGGTGTATGTTGGCTGGCATTCATCTTTCAAAGCGTTTGTGATGCCATTAATAGTAATATTGTTCGTGCAATATTATTCTTGCCCTTAGCTCTTGGCGCAGACATGCTGAGTTTATGAGTAACGATGATCATCTTCACATTCCTGCTGATGCTGCTTTTTCTCGTCGGATTCCCGATAACGATGACAGGGAACGACTGGTTTGTGACGCCTGTGATTATGTGATTTACGAAAATCCAAAAATTGTTACCGGAGTTGTTGCAACTTGGGGAGCAAAAGTTCTGTTGGTTAAAAGAGAAATAGAGCCCAGGCGAGGATATTGGGCATTACCGGCAGGCTATATGGAGCTTCATGAAACTGCGGAACAAGGTGCGACCAGGGAAGCTTGGGAAGAAGCGCGTGCAAAACTGAAAATTGATCAACTTCTGGCGATATACTCCATTCCTCAAATCAGTCAGGTACAGATAATTTACCGGGCAAGGCTGTCGATACCCCAAATATCTGCCGGGCCAGAAAGTCAGGAAGTTGGGCTTTTTGACCGGGAAGAAGTTCCGTGGAATGATCTGGCCTTTCCGACTGTAGAATGGGCCCTTAATCAACATTATTCCGTAGAGGGCATGGTTTCATTTCCACCATTTACTAATCCTGTGTGAATTTATGGTTTGTCGTTTTTGTGCCTAGAATATTTTGACATAGGCATTATCTATACTTTGTATAGAGTTGGTTTATATTTAAATTGTTCTGATCTTTATTCGAAAATTAAGTTTTATTGCTATTTTATTCAGTAAAAATAAAAAAATATAAATATTTATTAGCTAGTTGTTAAATAATACCAACTTACCTTTGAGCTTCAGGTCGCGCGATCCCGGGTCGCAAATGCTATGGAGTTCGAGTAAATGTTGTCTAAAGCCCTAACTATTCGTAACAGCCTCTATGCTGTTGCCTTAATCTTGACGGGACTTGTTATCTATCAAGCCGCTATTTCTGTTTTGGATGACTGGCAAGATTATCAAGATACTCAAACGACATTGGAATATAACAGGGTAGAGGGGCAACTTATCCATGCTGCTAAATATTGGGCGGAAGAACGTTCTTTAACCTCTGTTGCAATTGCATCCAGCAAGGAAATAGGCGAGGCCGATCAGAAAAATATTATTCATGCTCGTGAACAGGCAGATGCAAGCTATCTAGAAGCTGTTTCATGGCTGGAACTCAACGCAAATTTTGCTGATAAAGTGGCTGTTTTGGATAACGTAAAAGCAATCCATACGGCGTTACTTGAGATCCGTCCGGATATTGATATCTATGTTTCAGTTCCAAAGTTTCAGCGAGATCGAAAAGTTGGTTCTGCTGCTGAACCAGCAATCACAGACATGATTATGGCATCAAAAATATTGAGGGAAAGGGCCTCGTTTCAGCCTGAAAAATCGGGACCTAGTTTCACTGCGGTACAGCGCTTAAAAGAAAGCGCGTGGGTGATGAGCGAATATGCCAGTCGAGAGAAAGCTGGCTTGGCTTATGCCATTTCCAAGAAGGTTAAATTACGGGGCACCCGGTTGAAAAATTTCTATAGCGACCGTGGTCGACTGGAAAATGCGTGGCAGGATTTCCTTGTGTATTCATACAGGCCAGAAGCTGCCAAAAAAATTACCGATGTAATGGCAACTCTGGAAACTGGTTTTTTTGGTCAGGATGAATTCGAAGGTCTGCGTGCCAGCGTTTTCAAAAAAGGTATTCGTGGCGATGACTACCCAGTTGATGAGGCTGGGTGGTCTCAAAAGGCGGAAAGCGCAATTAATCCTATTTGGGATTTGGTAGATGTAACAACTGTGACCTCAGGCGAGCTTGCAAATGCTGCTGCTACCGAAAGCTGGAATCGTATGATTGCGGCGTTGGTTATTTTGGTTATTGGTGTTGTCGCAGGCCTGATTTCGTTCTGGATTGTTGCCATGCGGGTTATCTTTCCTGTGAAATCAATTACGTCTTCTATGCAGGAATTGGTTGATGGCAATCTGGACGTTGAGATTAGAGGGGCCAGTGGCCATGATGAAATTGCTGATATGGCCAAAGCCGTCTTGGTGTTTAGGGATAACGCTGCTGCCGTTAAAAAACTGGAAGAAGAACGCAAAGAAGTTGAGAGGCGAAGTGAAGAAGAAAAGCGTCAGGCTATGGTTGAGCTTGCCGATCGATTTGAGAGTGAAGTGAAGGGAATTGTTCAAACCGTATCATCTGCGGCAACCGAAATGAGAAGTACATCCGAGGGAATGCAACAAACTGCGGGCAATACATCGCAACAGGCTGTTGCCGTAACTTCTGCGTCAGAGCATGCAACAGGGAATGTACAGACTGTCGCGGCAGCGGCGGAAGAACTTTCAAGCTCAATCAATGAAATCAGTCGTCAGGTTAGTCAATCGACAAGTATCGCGGGTGATGCTGTCGCCCGGGCAGAAGATGCAAATAAGCAAGTTTCAGGTCTGTTAGAAGCGTCAACCAAGATCGGGGAAGTTATCAAGCTGATTTCGGATATTGCCGAGCAAACGAATCTGCTTGCTTTGAATGCAACAATTGAAGCGGCCCGGGCTGGTGATGCTGGGAAAGGTTTTGCTGTGGTTGCCAGTGAAGTAAAGAGTCTGGCAACGCAAACAGCCAAAGCAACCGATGAAATTGCGCAGCAGGTAACGGGTATTCAGGGGGCGACTGATACAGCGGCTGATTCTATAGGCAAAATTACAGGCACGATAGAACAGATAAACGAGATTACGGCCTCGGTGGCTGCTGCGGTAGAAGAGCAGGGAGCCGCAACTCTTGAGATTTCGCGCAACGTGCAAGAGGCTGCGACCGCAACAGGCGAAGTGTCTTCGACTATTTCAGACGTTACAAATGGGGTAGAGGAAACGGGCCGATCTGCACAGGATGTTTTGAGTGCGGCATCAGAGCTTTCGCGTCAATCTGAAATGCTTAATACACAAGTTGATGATTTTATCCATCAAATCCGACAGGCCTGAGCAAGCAATACAGATAAAATTCAATCAGGAGGGGGCGTTAAGTTGGCCCCCTTTTATTTCTGTACCGAGACTTGTCAGCAGGCATTGTTTAAAGGCTTTCAGGACAGGGGAAGGGTGGGTGCCAGCTCTGATGATCAGTTCAAAAGTTGATTCATAGCCGAGGCCTTGAGGGTTAAGTGCTTTCATATCACCACTTTCGACCCATTTTTTAGCAAGATGATCTGGAAGGTGTGCAATGAAATGTCCAGATAGGACGAGATAAACGAGCCCTTCCATTTGATATGAAAGTGCTCCTGATCCCGTTGTTTTGATGTTTGATGGGTGAGGTCTTCCCGCCGTGTAGCCGCGTTGAGCAACTTTGTATTTAGCCAGATCCTGGGGGGTAAACTTGTCTGTATTAATGTGAAAAAGAGGATGTTTTTTACTGCAATACAGGATTTGATTTTCCGTAAATAGCGGTTGGTAATGAAGGCCAGGTAAGTGTCTTGGAAAGGCGCCTATTGCAATGTCAAGGCGTTGATCAAGAACTTCTCTCTCTAACAAATTAGGAGAGAGAATACTGATGGCAGTTTCAATCTTTCCCTCCATATTAAACAAGTGGTGCAGACTTCTTGAAATCGAAGCATTGGGATGAGTAACGAGATTATCTGCGATACCCAACAATAGCTTTCCGCTAAGCTCCTGTCGCAGGCCATGAATTTCATTGTTAAAGCCATCAATCTGGCTAAAGAGTGTTTTGGCAGCGCTATAAACGCGTTCTCCTTCTTTTGTCAGGGAAAAACCGGTTCGTCCGCGTTGGCATAATCGCATTCCAAGCCGGGTTTCCAAATCTGACATTTGAATACTGATTGTCGAAATACCGATATTCAGTTCTGCCTGGGCTTGAGAGAAACCCCCACAGTCTGCCACCGTCAAAAATACGCGAAGTTGGCGAAGATCCAGATTGTCTAGTTTCATAATTTGATGTTTCTCAAAATAAACTTTGTTGTTTTGTCATTTTATTAAGTTAATCCCAAGGCCACACTACTGGCGAGTGTTATTTTGAGAGGCGATAATGAACGATTTTTCTGAGCTACCACCTGATGGAATGGATTTGCCGCGCTTTAGTGGCATTGCAACCTTTATGAGGCTGCCGCATGTAACAGATTTTACAGGCTATGATATTGGCATCATTGGTGTTCCCTGGGATGCTGGCGTTACCAATCGACCCGGAACGCGTCATGGTCCCCGTCAGCTCAGGGATATGTCTAGCCTCATTCGCAGGTATAATGGTGCGACCTGGATTGCGCCTTTTGATGATTGTCGGATTGCCGATTTCGGTGATGTAAAAGTCAATCCTGTTGATCTGGATATGACGATGCAACGTGTAACCGATTATATGGCAAGCGTTCGTGAAGCTGGTGTTATGCCAATGGTTGCTGGTGGGGATCATATGATCTCTCTTCCAGTACTTCGCGGGCTGGTTGCCGATACTGGACCTGTGGGGATGGTGCATTTTGATGCCCACATGGATGTAAATGATAGTTATTTCGGGGGAAGCAAGCTGACTCATGGCACACCTTTTCGGCGCGCGATTGAAGAGGGATTGCTGAACCCTAAAAGGATTGTACAGGTCGGTATACGCGGATCACGATACGATCGTTCTGATGAAGAATATGCACAAGAAGTGGGTATCCGAGTTATTACGATTGAAGAGTATTTTGATCTTGGCATCCAAGAAGTCATCAAAGAGATTCATCGTGTGGTGGGAGATCAAAGAACCTATGTAACGTTTGATATCGATGCATTAGACCCATGTTATGCACCCGGGACAGGCACACCGGAAATCGGTGGTTACACACCCTTTGATGCGCAGGTGATGATTAGATCCCTCGGGGATTTAAATCTGATTGGTGCGGATTTGGTCGAAGTTTCACCGCCATTTGATCAGTCAGGCGGTACTGCAATCGTTGGTGTTAACCTGATGTTTGAGCTGATTTGCGTCTTATCACAAGCTCGCTGTCGACAAAGGAAATGAGCCCAAAACGACTAAACTGCTTTCAGGTGGTCAGCTTTAGGGATTCTTGGTTGCAAAGGCCAAGCGGAATTGTTGCATCAATAATCTTGTGAGTTGCCAGCCCTGTAAAACCTGTTGGTTTGTTTGTTTCCCGCAAGATGTTTTTTCTTGATTGGCTGCTTCGGTATAAGAAGCATCAATATGCGATGTATCCGGGTTTCCCGGGTACCTCATTTTCATGGCGCCATTTAATGCTTCATAGCCAACACGTAACTGTTCTTCGTACTCGGGCAATAGATGTGCACAAACTGAATTTGTCCCGGCAGCAGTAGCGATAATGGCCAAGCGTTGTTCGTCAAAGGCACGATCGCTGACATTTAGTTCAAAGGTTTTTCCGGTTAGCTCTAGGTTAAGGTCTCGTGCTTTTTGGAGTGATCTATGAATGAAGTCTCGGGATTCCTGGTCACACTTGAAGCGCTCGTTTCTAGAGGTTTGTTGCGCTGTTCCCCGGACCATAGTTAGAACGGGTGATCCAGAAAAAATTTTGCTGAGGGAAAAATCGAGTAGATATTGATGCCAGTAATACTCTTTGGTTTCTGCCGGAGAGAGAAGCAGGCACCTTTCTTCCAAAGCGAGCCCTGTTGCTATTTTGCCATATTCAGTGATGACCTCGTTTGAATCGAGTTTCTTTTTTTGTTCCGCATAACTTGCTGATAAAGATAGCGCGGTAACACAAAAGGAAGCGCAGATTAGAACAAGAGTTTTTTTAATCACTGAAAAGCTTTCCATTCTATTTTCAAGGGAGGGGCTGTCGCTACTTAAGTGTTATCTAGCCCCATAAGAGAACGGGAAAAATCTTTGGCTGTAAAGGGGCGCAAGTCATCGGCTGTTTCCCCAACCCCGATTGCATGGACGGGCAATCCGAATTTTTCAGCCAAAGCGACAAGGATTCCCCCGCGCGCAGAACCATCCAGTTTGGTGACAACCAGGCCAGTGACATCAACAAGCTCTTTAAAGGTACCTACTTGTGATACAGCATTCTGACCAGTCGTTGCGTCCAGAACCAAGACCACGTCATGTGGTGCGTTTTCGTCCAGTTTCTTGATGACGCGAATAACTTTCTGGAGTTCTGACATCAGGTCAGATTTGTTATGCAGACGTCCCGCCGTATCAATGAGAACGACATCGGCATTTTCCGACCGCGCACGTTCGATGGCTTCGTAGGCAAGGCCTGCTGCATCTGACCCCGTTTCTTTGGCGACAACGGGGCATCCTGTTCGCTCCCCCCAAATCTGAAGTTGTTCAATGGCTGCGGCGCGGAAGGTGTCACCCGCCGCGAGCGTTACGTTGAGGCCTTGGGCTTTATATTGGGTGGCTAACTTGCCAATGGTTGTGGTCTTGCCACTGCCATTAACCCCAACCATTAAAATGATGTGGGGTGATTTGGATTTATCAACTTCGAGCGGTGTTGCTACAGGTTCTAGTATCGTTGCGATATCCGCGGCCAGTGCTTCTGAAACTTCATGTGGCTCAACATCCTTGTTAAACCGGGTTTTCGCCAGATTCTCTGTTAATCTGGTCGCTGTTGTGACGCCAAGGTCAGAAGTGATGAGAAGCTCTTCTAGCTCTTCGATGCTTTCGTCATCAAGCTTTTTCTTGGTAAATATGCCGCCAATACCTTCACCCAGTTTAGAGGAGGAACGGCTAAGCCCGGCTTTCAGACGGGAAAACCAGCCACCTTTTTTCTTATCTTCACTCATTTGGGGTATCACTCATGCTATGGTGTTTATAAAAGATTATTGGCTTGATAGTTTTTCTCTGGCGACGTTTGCTGCGTCAGTTCCCAAGGGATAGGCAAGCAGTTTTCCGTCGCGAATATCGGCAATGTACGCAGGAACGACCTGTCCGGAAAGATCTCCTTCAAGGGCCTCTACCTGAACAGGGGCATAGTGTTCTGTTCGCCCAAAACCGTTCTTTTCAATCAGAACCTGCGATGTTGTGCCAATCCTGCTTTGCATGAAAAGGTTTTCTGCGCTTTGCCCGGCATCACGCAGTCGTGCAGCTCGTTCTTTTCGAAGGTTTCCTGGTACCTGTGGCATCTTTGCCGCTGGCGTTCCCGGACGTTCTGAATAGGGGAAAACGTGAAGATAGGTTAGGCCAAGTTCTTCCACCAGACGATAGGTGTTTTCGAACATGTCATCGGTCTCTGTCGGGAAGCCCGCAATGATATCTGCGCCGAAAACAACATCCGGGCGTAGTTCACGAGCTTTCACCACCATGTCAACAACGTCTTGGCGCAGGTGCCGTCGTTTCATCCGCTTGAGGACCATATCATCACCGGCCTGCAGAGAAATATGCAGGTGGGGCATAATTCGCGGCTCTTCACCGAACAGTCGATAGGTGTCGTCGTCAATTTCTACAGGATCAAGCGATGAGAGCCTTAAACGTTTGAGCTCTGGTACCTGGGCCAGCAATCTGCGGGTCATTTGACCAAGCGTAGGTTTTCCTGGCAGATCCAGACCATAATCTGTGATATCCACGCCAGTTAACACCACTTCTTTGACCCCATTATTAACCAGGGTTCTTACCTGTTCGGTGATTGCGCCGATGGGAACCGAACGGTTGTTGCCGCGTCCAAAGGGGATAATGCAAAAGGTACACCGATGATTACACCCTTGTTGTATTTGGACAAAAGCACGAGTGTGTTCTTCAAATCCGTGTACCAGATGCGCCGCTGTTTCCTTGGCTTCCATAATGTCATTTACGGCAACCCTAGCTTCTGGGGTCAGGTCGAAACTCTCGCGTTTCAACTTTTCTTCGTTGCCCATGACGTGATCAACCTCTGCCATATCGGCATAGAGATCCGGGTTAATCTGGGCGGCACAGCCCGTAACGATGATTTTTGCGTCTGGGTTGGTTCGACGGGCTTTGCGGATACTTTGCCTTGCTTGTCGCTCCGCCTCGGTTGTAACGGCGCAGGTATTGAAAATAATTGTATCTGACAGCCCAGCCTCGCGCGCATGCTGACGCATTACCTCGGACTCATAGGTATTAAGCCGGCAACCAAAAGTAACAATCTTTGGATCTGTCAGGTTCTTTGTCATGCCCGCTTTATGAACGATCATACAAGCCTTGTCCAGCAGCGGCTTTGCAAGTCAGCTATGCTAAGTATAAGCTCATTTATATTAACCGCAATTTACTGTTGTGCAGCCGAAATACGTTGTTGAATATATTGCCAAATTTTTGGTGTTTCTTTTTCTCTGAAACAGCGGCTCCATGGGTAGCCGTGAAAGTCTGAAATGCCACAATCTTCGGGCTTTTGTACAAGCAGGGTGATGTTTTTCATGTTTTTCATGAAATCGAGGTCTTCAGGTGGAGCAATTGTATCGCCTTCAAATGCATAAACCAGTCCGGATTTTTCAGTCGCTTGCTCTATCGTTGATTTCCAGATTTTATAATAAGGGGCCAGACGATCTGATTCTTTGCTTTTGCCAGTATAGGCAAATCCGTATCCTGGGGCTGATACGATGAAACCATTAAAGGAATCCGGGATATCAGCTGCGGCGATAAGGGTTGTTGATGCACCCCCCGAATGGCCCAATAAAAAAGTCCTTTCAGCCGTGACCCCATGGCGTTTAAACCTTTCCAAAAGAAGCTCTATTTCAACACTCCTTTTGAAGTAGCGAGATTCTCCTGGGGTTTTCCCACTCACTTGCTGTGAACACAGATAAAAAATTACGGTGTTATCATGTTGACGTACGATGGCGCGTGCGTATGACGGGATTGATGCCGGGTAACATTTTTGTCCATGTCCGCCGTTATCAGTGCCGTGATTATAGATAAACAGAATGGCTTTGTCCGGATTTGGAATATTTCGTTCCATCTCCTTTGTAAAATCAGTATCCCGCAAAGGTGTAAAGTTATGGCCAACAGCAAAAGCCCCATATGGATTCTCTATTCTGTCAGTCTTTGTCGTCTGACATGCCGTTATCAAGGTTGCCAAAATAAGTAAGAGAGAAATTCGGAACATAGAAGTTGCTTTGTATATATTGGCGAAAGGCATAAAATCTATTTTATGACAGTTTGGTACAGCTTAGGAAACATTCTCTAGAAGTTCAGGCGCGATATGCCCATGGAAGGCTGTGGAAACCGGGCCGGTCATAAGTACGGTGCCGTCTTCTTGCCAATGGATATACAGGGGACCGCCATCAAGATCGACTTGTACTTTTCTGCCTGTTAGCCCACGCCTTGCTGCGGCTACCCCGGCGGCACAGGCGCCAGAGCCACAGGCAGAAGTGATGCCAACGCCCCGTTCAAAAACGCGTAAACGAATATGATCTTCACCCAGCAAAGACGCCACGCTGATATTGGCTTGTTCTGGAAAAAGGGGGTGATGTTCCAAACGAGGGCCGAGGGCCTCCAATTCAATCGCTTCGGCATCTTCGACAAAGAACACAGCGTGCGGGTTCCCCATGTTCACACAAACGGGGTTGCGTAATGGGGGAAGCTTTATTCCTGTATTCAGGGTGTCCCTTTCTTCTGCAAGGGGGATTTCTTTCCAATCCAGAAGTGCGGGGCCCATATTCGCGGTAATTAGGCCATTGCCTTCTTTGCTGACGTGCAGCAAGCCTGCCAATGTTTCTATGGTTACTTTGTCCGTGTCTGCTTCGTCCATAAGTAAGGAGGCAATGCAACGGGTGGCATTGCCACAGGCGCCAACCTCACTGCCATCAGCATTTTTAATACGCATAAAGGCTGTTGCATCAGGATTCTGGCTTTTCTCAATAATGATAAACTGATCACAACCAATACCAAAACGACGATCAGCAATTAACCTCGATTGATCCTTGGTCGGAGTAAAGGGCTCTTGGCGGGCGTCAATGACGACAAAGTCGTTTCCTAGACCATGCATTTTTACAAAGGATCTGCCGCTCATTGTTTACTCTCTTATGACGTCATTTTATTGGCAATCTGTGTTGCCATGAACATTGGACTGCTAAAGGAGTTATAAGATAGAGAGAAAGCTGTCTATTTAAAAGCCTCTAAGAACCTCTCGAAAAGGATATTTTTATCAGATGCTTGATTTTCTTGTGTAGGTGACGCCAACGAGAAGCATATCAACATTCACCCCATCCCGGGCGAGGGGAAGGATAAGGTCTTCCATTTCAACGATTTCTTTTTTTGGGCCAACGTAGGGTGTAAACGGATAGACTGGTTTTGCTGTTTCAACGGCTTGTTTGCAGTTATCCCATATCTTGCTTGGCGGCCTTTGATGGTCCAGAGCGCTCATCCATTGATTGGTGTGGTCATTCCTAAGGTATGCAGAGATATGCGTGCCTATCAGTCGATAGCGAAAATCAAGTGGAACTTTTTGAACATCAAGCAGGATTAGATGTGGAAGAAAATCTGCCATTTCGGCTGGATCTATATCATGTCTGGCAGGCAATCTGTTTTGGACAGCTTTGCTAAGCCAGTAGTCGTATAGCTTTCTGATTGGCTTTGTTTTTATATCGATCTCTAGCATGCCGTATCTTCATCAGAAACGGATGAGTCTTTGTTTTCGGGGGTGAGTAAAATCCGCATGCGGGTATCAGAAGCTATTGTTTTCTTGTTATTTATTTGCGGGATATAATTAGGCGAGCGTCAGAAAATGACAACTGACGAGTGATTGTATTTCTTGTCATCATAACACTTGGCGACTCCGGAGAGCTGGTGGACATTGCCTTTGATTGCTCTGAATCGCTGAAAAAGCTTGACCTTATCGTGTGTTTTTTATAGGTTCCGCTCAAATATCTGCAAAAGTTAAGTGCATCAGCTCCAAGGAGCTCCGCCAGTCCGCGAGTATCGCGCACTGGCGTAAATTGCGTTTGGCCTTTGTGATGAGCGTTTTCAGCCTTGTTGGTTGAATGATTGAGGGAAAGAGGAACAGTATGTTCGATAGCTTACAGGATCGTCTGGGATCAGTCTTTGACAAGCTGAAGCGCCGTGGTGCATTGAGCGAGGCTGATGTGACAGCTGCTCTGCGCGAAGTGCGTGTTGCTTTGCTTGAAGCTGATGTCGCGCTGCCTGTGGTCAAAGACTTTATTGAGAAGGTAAAGGTTGAAGCTGTTGGTCAGGACGTTCTGAAATCCGTCACACCTGGGCAGATGGTCGTCAAGATCGTCAATGATCAACTCAGCGAAATGTTGGGTGCTGATCACGTTGCTCTCAATCTACAGGTCACACCGCCTGCCGTTATTATGATGGTTGGTTTGCAGGGTTCCGGTAAAACAACATCTACTGCAAAAATTTCTAAACGCCTGAGCGAGAAAGAACGCAAGAAAGTCCTGATGGCTTCTCTTGACGTTCGTCGTCCGGCTGCGCAAGAACAGTTGGCTGTTCTCGGTGCACAAATTGGCGTTAGAACACTGAACATTGTTCCTGGTGAGCAACCTGTCGCCATTGCCAAACGTGCTGTGCAAACCGGTGCGCTTGAAGGCTTCGATGTTGTCATGCTTGACACCGCTGGACGTTTGGCTATCGACGAAGAGCTGATGGCCGAAGTTGCCAGTGTCCGGGATGCAGCCAAGCCGGCTGAAACGCTGTTGGTCGCAGATGCGATGACTGGTCAGGATGCGGTCAACGTTGCAGATACCTTTAACCAGAAAATCGGGTTAAGTGGTATCGTGATGACCCGTATGGATGGTGATGCCCGTGGTGGTGCGGCCCTGTCCATGCGCGCGGTGACTGGCTGTCCGATTAAGTTGATCGGTGTCGGTGAAAAACTTGACGAGTTAGAAGATTTCCATCCTTCCCGTGTTGCTTCCCGTATTCTCGGAATGGGCGACGTGGTTTCCTTGGTCGAAAAGGCCGCTGAATCCTTTGAAGAGGAAGAAGCCGCCAAACTTGCCGAGAAGATGAAGAAGGGCAAGTTTGATCTGAACGATTTGGCGTCTCAGCTTAAACAAATGCAAAAGATGGGTGGCATGTCGAGCCTGTTGAACATGCTTCCAGGTATGAATTCCGCCCAGATGAAGAAATTGAAAGATGCCAAGATCGACGACAAGATTATCAATCGTCAATTGGCCATCATTTCATCCATGACACCTCATGAACGTGAAAAACCGGAAGTTATCAAAGCAAAACGGAGAACCCGTATTGCGAACGGTTCCGGGACTTCTGTTCAGGATGTGAACAAGCTTCTAAAGCAACAGCAGGAAGCTGCCCGCATGATGAAGAAGGTCCAGAAAATGGGCAAGAAAGGCATGATGCGGGGTGGGTTGCAAAACCTGATGCCTCCTGGGATGGGGTTCCCTAAATAAGGGATGTCCACGAAAGAGTGCTTCTGAATAAATTGAGTATTATTAAGTTTAGTGTTTAACAAGAGGAACTGAAATGGCTGTAAAAATTCGCCTAGCCCGTGGCGGCGCCAAAAAACGTCCATACTACCGTATCGTAGTTGCTGACGCTCGCGCTCCACGTGATGGTCGCTTCATCGAAAAGATTGGCGCCTATAACCCAATGGTACCAAAAGATCACCCAGAGCGTCTGATCCTGAACGAAGATCGCGCTAAATACTGGTTGTCTACTGGTGCTCAGCCTACAGATCGCGTTGCGCGTTTCCTGGGTAACCTTGGTCTTGCTGAAAAGCGTGCTGTTCCAGAACAGACCAAGAAAAACCAGATGAAAGCGAAAGCAAAAGAGCGTCTGGAAGAAAAGCGTATGGCTGCGGAAGCGGCTGCTGAAGAAGCTGCTGCAGCTTCTGAAGAAAGCGCAGCTGAGTAATTCAGCGAACTTAGGATTTCTTAGCTCATGGCTTCAAACCACGAAGATAGAATTTGTGTAGGTGTGATCGCTGGCGCGCACGGGGTGCGTGGTGGTGTGAAGGTCAAAAGTTACACCGAAATTCCTGAAGACGTGGCGGCATTTGGACCGGTGACAGATGATGCGGGCAACCGCCTCAAAATTACCGTAACAGGCCAGGCCAAGGGTACTGTTCTTACGCGGATTGAGGGTGTGAAGGATCGTGATCGCGCCCAGGAAATGCGGGGAACAAAATTGTATGTTAACCGTGATCTTCTACCGAAACTGACAGAAGATGATGAATATTACTATTCCGATCTCGTAGGCCTCAAGGTCGAGAACACTCAGGGAGTGGCTCTTGGTACTGTAAAAGGTGTCTTCGATTTTGGCGCTGGGGATATTCTTGAATTTGTCAGTGACAGTGGGCAATCGGAAATGGTCAGCTTTACAGAAAGCTCCGTTCCGGTTGTGGACCTCGAAGGGCAACGTATCGTTGTTGATATGCCCGATGTTGTTCTGGGTCGGGAAGACTAAGGATAGAGATCTATGATCTTTGTTTCATGTCTTTCAAACCGGGTTGCTCGACAGGATGTTGGATAGCGTGACAGCCAACTGGAAAGCAACAGTACTTTCGCTCCATCCGGAAATGTTTCCGGGCTCTCTGGGATTATCCCTGGCGGGCAAGGCCCTTGAAAAAGGGATCTGGGCGTTGGAAAAGGTGGACATTCGCGATTTTGCGTATGATAAACACCGTACTGTTGATGCCATCCCCTTTGGGGGAGGTGCTGGTTTGGTAATGCGTCCGGATATAGTCGATACAGCTTTGGACTCTGTGGCTGGCAATGCCGGTCCGGTTATCTATCTCTCGCCGCGCGGACGGCTTTTGGACCAGAATCTGGTCAAAGAGCTTGCGGCAGGACCCGGCGTAACTCTTTTATGTGGACGTTACGAAGGGATTGATCAGCGGGTCTTGGACGCGCGTGACGTGATAGAGGTTTCGGTTGGTGATTACATCCTGTCCGGTGGTGAGCAGGCGGCATTAATCCTTATGGATGCTGTCATCAGGTTATTGCCGGGGGTTATGGGAAACAAGGAATCCGCAGACGAAGAATCGTTTGAAACTGGTTTGCTGGAATATCCGCTCTATACGCGACCTGCCGAATGGCAAGATCGCAAGGTGCCCGAGGTTCTTTCCTCTGGACACCATGGAAAGATAAAGCAGTGGCGCCAGGAACAGGCGGAAAAGATTACCAGGGAACGACGCCCGGATTTATGGGAAAAGTACCTGGATAAACGTAACGATACCAAACTGGGCCGTTAGGTCCGTTGAAAAGTTAAACGGGTCATTGGCCCCAATAGAATGGTAGAGGATAGAAACATGAATGTAATCGAGAAGCTGGAAGCTGATCAGGTTGCCAAACTTACAGATGGCAAGAACACTCCCGAGTTTGCTGCTGGTGATACCGTCCGCGTAAACGTTAAAGTTGTTGAGGGTACACGTGAGCGTATCCAGGCATTTGAAGGCGTATGTATCGCACGTAAAAATGCTGGTCTGAACTCTTCTTTCACTGTTCGTAAGATTTCTTACGGTGAAGGTGTTGAGCGTGTATTCCCACTATACAGCCCACGTGTTGATTCAGTTGAATTGATCCGTCGCGGTGATGTGCGTCGTGCTAAACTTTACTACCTACGTGGCCGTCGTGGTAAATCTGCACGTATCGCAGAAAAAACAACCGGTGCTGCGGGTAAAGCTGCTGCTGCGGATCGTGCTGAAAAAGCTGCTGAAAAAGCCGCTAAAAAGTAAGCCGTTCTACGGACTATCGACGAAGTGTTTCTTGTCGATCAGACGTTACAAAAATGGGTGCCAAGCGGCACCCATTTTTGTTTGTACTTGTTGTAACACAAGGAAATTTCCCCGCTGAAAGGGGATTTTCTTCAGGACCCCGTTGATGCCGTAGCTACAACGGGAACCGAGTTCAGATTCCAGTCATAGGTGTGGTTTTCGATGGAGCGGATTTTCATCAGCTCTTTTTGGCGCTCTTTTGAGGCATAGGTACGCAGGTGATCCAGTACGGATGCATCGCTGCCGCCAAAGTCTTCTTTGAACCAGACATAGATACTGGAAACAATTGCCTCGTTGTTTTCACCAAGGCTCACAGCGCGCGGATGGTCAATAAAACGTCGGGCCGCAGCCGTTAGCTGGGAATCGTAATCAGTGGCAGTAATTACTTCTTTCGGAAGGTCAGGGCATCCCAGAGAAGCACAGTTCAAGACATAGTGGATACGCGGATCTTTCCAGCCCGGGCGCAAAATACCGTGTTCAATGTCATTCAGGGAAACTTTTTCGCCTTCGATACGAAGGAACTTTTTCCCCCAAGGGCCGGATGCAAATAGCCCGGGTGAAATATTGATATCCCGGATGCTTTCAACAGGCATGTGTTCCAGAACCAAACTTACGGTTGCTGCATTATAGAGATTAACCCAATAGGCAAGTTGTTGATCCCTGTTGAGATTGCTGACCTTGATGCTTTGCAGATATTTAAGATGTTCTTTTAGCGCCAAGTGGTCTTCCAGATTTACACGGTGGTAAGCAATACGCGTGATGCCGTCAAAGCTTTCTTCGCGGTATTTTTGGATAAAGCTGTTCCATTCATTCTGATTGACCGCTTCTTTGCTTTCCGCACTGAAATCAGCCCAGCGAGGGATAAGGTTCGAGCTTGGCGCAAAAAGCGACTCGAAGGGGCTAAAGCCACTGGTAAACACCAATATTGTCAGGGCCAGAGGCACAGCCAGTTGCCTGGAAAATTTCTGTGTAAAGCTGGCCATATAAATAAACTCCCATTTTTTGCCGTAACTTAAGTCAAAGACACCCAAAAAACAGATTGTCATGAACTTATGTACTTATTATGGGCAGACTGAGACCATTTGGTGAGTGTTCGTCCAGTAACAATCCTGTGGCATAAATGGTCAATGATCGTGAAAATATTTGGTAATTATATGTTCTTACACCACTTTTAACTCACAGAGCGCTCACTTTTTCCGTGAGTAGAATAAGGCAAACAAATTGTGATTTAGGGACGGTTGAACAATTTTGTTCTGTATAAAGTATGTGATTTACAGTCCAAAAGAGAAATTTTCTTATAGAATCGTCATAAAAACAGATTCAATCGTTCTAAAGGACTTTTCGCCGCACTGCGGAAGCGCTATGCTCCGCCCGAAACTAGTAAGAAGACTGTCTGGCTGCTGTTAGAGGTTCAGCCTCGCAAACAGGGCCTGTTTTGGCGAAAATAGTCGCTGTAAAAATAGGCAGTAAAATATACGAGGACGATGTTAGGATGAGTAACCCGCGTACCCTTTTCGAAAAGATTTGGGATAGCCACTTGGTTGACCGTCAGGAAGACGGCACCTGTCTGCTTTATATTGATCGCCATCTGGTACACGAAGTCACTAGCCCACAGGCCTTTGAAGGTCTTCGCATGGCTGGTCGTAAAGTTCGCCGCCCGGAAAACACACTTGCTGTTCCTGATCATAACGTACCGACCTCTGGCCGGGCGCAGGGAATCGCCGATGAAGAAAGCCGTATTCAGGTTGAAACGCTTTCCAGCAACTGTGAAGAGTTTGGCGTACAGCTTTTTGGTATGGATGATGTTCGTCAGGGTGTTGTGCACATCATCGGACCAGAGCAGGGCTTTACCCTGCCGGGGATGACAATTGTCTGTGGTGACAGTCACACGGCGACACATGGTGCATTTGGCTCTCTTGCTTTTGGTATCGGGACATCCGAAGTTGAACATGTTCTGGCAACGCAAACATTGATCCAGAAGCCAGCCAAGACAATGCGGATTACAGTCGAGGGTGATTTGCTGCCGGGTGTTACTGCGAAAGATATGGTGCTGCACATCATTGGTGTGATCGGTACTGCGGGCGGTACGGGCTATGTGATCGAATATGCGGGTGAAGCCATGCGCAAGCTTTCTATGGAGGGCCGCATGACGATCTGTAATATGTCAATCGAGGCTGGCGCACGCGCGGGCCTGATTGCCCCTGATGAGACCACATTCGAATATATCAAAGGCCGCCCCATGGCCCCGAAAGCGGGCAACTGGGAACAGGCCGTTGAATACTGGAAGACTCTGCCTTCTGACGAAGGGGCAACTTATGACAAGGAAGTTGTGATCAAGGCTGCGGATATCGAACCACAGGTTACCTGGGGGACTTCACCGGAAGATGTTGTTGGTATTTCTGCTGTTGTTCCCGCGCCATCCGACGGGCGCGACGAGAACAAAAAATCCGCGATTGAGCGTTCTCTTGAATATATGGATCTCAAGGCAGGTCAGGCGATTAAAGATATTACCATTGATAAGGTCTTTATTGGGTCCTGTACCAATGGACGTATTGAAGATTTGCGCGAAGTCGCACGTATCGCCAAAGGGCGTAAAGTTGCCGACAATGTCTATGCGATGATCGTTCCCGGATCTGGTCTGGTCAAGATACAGGCCGAAGAAGAAGGTCTGGATACCATCTTTACCGAAGCTGGTTTTGACTGGCGTGAACCCGGTTGTTCCATGTGTCTGGCGATGAATGCCGACCGTCTGTCACCGGGCGAGCGTTGTGCATCAACATCAAACCGTAACTTCGAGGGTCGTCAGGGGCGCGGCGGTCGTACGCATCTGGTTAGCCCGGCAATGGCGGCGGTTGCTGCAATCGCCGGTCACTTCGATGATGTTCGTAAATACGACTAAGCAAAGGATTACAGAGAATGGATAAGTTTACATCACTCACCTCTGTGGCGGCTCCCTTGCCATTGGTGAACATCGACACAGACATGATCATCCCAAAACAGTTTCTGAAAACTGTAAAGCGCACAGGCTTGAAAGCGGGTCTTTTCTACGAACTGCGGACTGATGAAGACGGGAACCCCGTTGATTTTGTGCTGGATCAACCTGCTTATAAAGATGCGCAAATTCTGGTGACTGGCGATAACTTCGGTTGTGGTTCTTCCCGTGAACATGCGCCGTGGGCGTTGTTGGATCAGGGCATTCGCTGTGTGATTGCGCCAAGTTTTGCAGATATCTTTTACAACAACTGCTTTAAGAACGGTATCTTGCCAATTGCCTTGCCACAGGAAGATGTGGACAAGTTGATGGATGATGCCAAGCGCGGTTCGAATGCAGTTGTTTCTGTGGATCTGGTTGCCCAGGAAATTAAAGGCCCGGATGGCGGTACAATCTCTTTTGAGGTTGATGCCCATCGCAAACACTGTTTGTTGAACGGTTTGGATGATATTGGCCAGACCTTTGAAAAGTCCGCGCAGATAGATCAGTTCGAAAATCAGCGTAAAGCAACGCAGCCCTGGCTGTAATTATTTGATGGGGGCCAATTATGGCCCTCATTCTTTTGTGAAAAGGCATGGCGGTATTTTTAACATTACCTTCAGTGTCTGTGGTTATGGAAAGGCTGGCAATTGCCAGTCTTCTCTTTGTAAAAATTCGGAAGAAGAAACATGGCATCTAATAAAAATCTATTGATTCTCCCCGGGGATGGAATCGGTCCTGAAGTAATGCGCGAAGTGCGTCGCGTTGTGGATTGGATGGACAAGCGTCGCGCAGTGACCTTTGATATTGACGAAGATCTGGTCGGTGGTTCCGCGATTGACAAACACGGTGTTCCCCTGGCTGATGAAACAATGGATAAGGCCATGGAAGCCGATGCGGTTCTTCTAGGTGCTGTTGGCGGCCCTCAGTGGGATAATCTGGATTTTTCCATCAAGCCGGAACGCGGCCTGCTGCGTCTGCGTAAAGAGATGGAACTTTTTGCCAACCTGCGCCCGGCTCTTTGCTTTGACGCGCTTGTGGATGCTTCTTCCCTAAAACCAGAACTTATTGCTGGCCTCGACATCATGATCGTGCGCGAACTGACCGGCGGTGTCTATTTCGGTGAGCCGCGTGGCATCGAAGACATCGGCAATGGTGAACGTCGTGGTATCAACACGCAAGTTTACACGACTTCTGAAATCCGTCGCGTAACAGAGGTTGCTTTTGATCTCGCCCGCAAGCGTGACAGCCGCGTTTGTTCTGTCGAAAAAGCCAATGTTATGGAAGCTGGTCTTCTATGGCGTGAAGAAGTGACCAAGATGCACGGTGAAGGTTTCGATGATATCGAGCTGTCTCACATGTATGCAGATAACTGTTCCATGCAGTTGGTTCGCGCGCCAAAACAGTTTGACGTAATTCTCACTGATAACCTCTTCGGAGATATGCTGTCTGATACTGCGGCGATGCTGACCGGATCTCTTGGTATGCTACCATCCGCATCTCTTGGTGCGACAGACGAGACGGGTCGCCGTAAAGCCATGTACGAGCCCGTACATGGCTCAGCACCGGATATCGCGGGTGAGAACAAAGCGAACCCGTTGGCAACACTTCTCTCCTTTGCCATGACATTGCGTTACTCCTTTGATATGGGGGACGAAGCCGATCTGATTGAAAATGGTGTTAACAAGGTTCTGGCATCTGGTAAGCGTACTGGCGACATCATGGCCGATGGTTGTGAAATCGTCTCTACCGAAGGTATGGGCGATGCACTGTTGCGTGCATTGGACGAGCAGGCTGCTTAAGGTTCAGTTTTAAAAAAAACGTCTTTATTCTAAGGGCTGTGAGAATTCACTCACAGCCCTTTTTGTTGGGCGAAAATCAAATAGGGCGGCATTTTTAGATGTAGTCAGGCAAACCATATAATTGAACAGGTTTGTTTGTCTTTATGCTAGTTAGTTGTGAGGCATAAAAAGAAGCTAAAATTTTGTTAACAAAGCAATTTTTATATGATAATGACTCTCATTCTCATATAAAAATCTTAAAATAGAGTTTCAAAATGCCTACTAGAATACAGTCAACAGCAGGGTTTTCCCGGGCTGTTAAAATGCTTGTGCTGGTTTCAACCACATCACTTTCATCAACATCTCTTTTTGCGCAGGAAGTCCTTTCGGTGAACCCCGGCGGGGACAACAAATGGGGCGCCCATCTTGAAATAGAAGGTAAATACGGAACAGATCGTCATATTGGTGAAAGCACTGTTTTTGTTCCGATTTATCAGACGGGCAAAGGGTTATTATTTCTGGATGCGCGTGGAAAAATGGACAACAACAAATCCCGCGAAGTGAATCTTGGTTTGGGGTATCGCCATATAATCGACGATGAGTGGATACTCGGCGGGTATGGATTCTATGACCGTCGCAAGTCGCCAGAAGGAAATAGCTTTAACCAGATGACTTTTGGAGCAGAGCTTTTATCAGAGGATTTTGATCTTCGGGCAAACGGTTACCTGCCCTTTGGGGATACTATTAAAACCTCAGCCCAACATGACAGCGTCCAGTTAAGTGGTAGTTCAATTACCATGAAAGAAGGGCAAGAGCGGGCCATGAAGGGGTTTGATGCTGAAGTTGGGCATACCCTGCCTTGGTTGAATTTAACGCATGATGGTTCTGATGAGTTCAGGGTTTATCTTGGCGGTTATCATTTCTGGGAAGATGAAATTGATAGTGTAACCGGGCCACGACTACGGGCTGAATATCGTCTCAATGATGTCTTTATGGCGGGGACACGGATAAGCCTGAATGGGGAGGTGCAAAAAGACAGTCCACGTGGGAAACAGGGGTTTCTGGGGATAAAGTTCAGAATTCCTTTGCAAGCAGAAGTGGCTAAAAACCGTAAGAATCTCTCAAAAATTGAACGTCGTATGACCGAAACGGTGGTGCGGGATATTGATGTGGTTGCCCAAGCAGGAAGTTTTGGTGAAGAGATGCCCGCGATTGACATGGAAACAGGGGAAAAGTTGGTAAACCTAAATGTCATAGAGGGCAAATCTGGTGCTGAGCTTAAGGGTGCTATTGAAACCGCCTCTACTACTCAGGTTACTTTCGTCAACGGGCAGGGGCAGACATTGAATGTCGGTGACACGATTAATTTGCAGGATGGACAAACTGTTAGGGGGCAATTCAGGGTTAAGCACCCGACCACCGGGCGAGAGATGAGCTTTGGGAATACTCATATCCATGGCACGGATGAAACCAAGAACGTGTTTGAGATGAATGATAACTCGACCTTGTCAAACTTAACCGTTTCAGGCGGGTATCATGGAATTCATTCTGATGGAAAAAATAATGTACGTGTTGAGAAGGTTTCTATAGCGAATACGAGCCAGTCCGGTCTCAACTTTGAAAATGGTACTGGCCTTACAGTATCCAATCTCCGGATAAACAACCTTGATTTTGAAAATGCAGACGGATTTTCCAATGGAAATCCCAATGCCTCTGTCACGGCTGTGGGTGTCCGCCTCGTGAGTTCTTCAGACATAAAAATTGATAATTATCAAGCTGATTACTTGGGGATGGGTTTGTTTTCCAATGATGTTAATGATCTGACTGTTACCAACGCGGATATATCCAACACAAGTAAAGAGGGGATGGTTCACCACTATCTGCATGATGCTACGTTTGATCGTGTAAACATTGATCGCACAGGTTCTGATGGTGCAGCTTTTGTTGTGTCTGCTGGTGTAAATTATACTAATTCATCACTGACTAACCTTGGGGCGCATAGTAGCCTGGGCATGAGAAGCGGTATAAATATCAGTGGTTTTAGCAGTGATAGCTCTGTTGTCGTTGGGGCCACCGAAAACAAGAATTACCATTTTGACAATTTGACTATTCGGAATGCGACAAACAGTGGCATGATGATTCAGGAAATTAAGGATTCTTCATTTAATAATATTGATATAGCCAATGTTGATATCATTGGAATTCAGCTGATGCGTATGATGCGTGATGTTGAGAATTTGACCTTTGACAACGTCTCTATTGACAATGCATCCAATGCCGGTTTCTGGATGATGGGTGACTTCAGTGATATTACTGCGAATATAACCACAACCAATACGGCAACGCCTTGTGGACGGTCAAAGTGGATGCCTGTCAACCTTACTCAAAATGGGGGACAGCAATTGATCGTTAACGGTTCTGTCATTACCCCGGCTGATGTGGAAACATCTTGTTTGGATGCTTCAAACTTCTAGAGCTTGTCGTGTTATTTTCTCACTCTTGTCCTAGCTTATCCTGGGCAACAAATAGAATCCAAAAAATTCATTGTTGACCGAAGTGATAAAGCTGATTACGTTTACGCCCGAGTTAAATCCCGAGTGGAATAGAGTTTATGTATAATAACGTTGCACATATGGCCCCGCGCGCTGCACACACTACGAAGTCTCTTCGTCGTGCGATTGCTGCTGCGCGTCCAGTTGCAACAACTACATGGACAACGATTACCACCACTGCGTCTGTCAAAACCATGAAGGTTAAGATGGACGGCAGTAGGTAAGCCCTCTCGGGAATAAAGGCTGATAAAAGGGCCGTCCCATTGAGGGGCGGCCCTTTTTCTTTAGGGCTTCTGTCACCATTCAAAGGTGGTGATAACGAGAAGATTTTTGAAACGGTCCTTTGGGCCAGTAAATGAAAGAGCATAGGCTAAAGCCATGGGTCACAAGATTGCAGTAATGGGCGCAACAGGCGCTGTAGGTCGTGAAGTTTTAACAACTCTGTCTGAACGTGGGTTCGATATCAACGATATCACCGTTCTTGCTTCCAGCCGTTCTACCGGTACTAAAGTTTCTTACGGCGAAGAAGGCGAATTGACCGTTCAAAATCTTGCTGACTTTGATTTTAATGGTATCGATATTGTTCTGTCATCTCCCGGTGGGGCCGTGTCCGCTGAATATTCGCCAAAAGCTGCTGCGGCTGGTGCTGTTGTGATCGACAACACATCTCATTTCCGTATGGATCCGGATGTTCCCTTGATCGTGCCGGAAGTGAACCCGGAAGCATTGGCTGGGTATAAAAAGCGTAACATCATTGCCAACCCGAACTGTTCAACCATTCAGATGGTTCACGTTTTGAAGCCATTGCACGAGCTTGGTTTGATCAAGCGTGTGGTTGTGTCGACATATCAGGCGGTATCTGGTTCGGGTAAAGATGCCATGGACGAACTGTTCAATCAGACACGCGGGATCTTTGTGAATGATCCGGTGAAAAAAGAGTGCTTTACCAAGCAGATCGCTTTTAACGTTATTCCGCATATCGACGTTTTCATGGAGGACGGCTACACCAAAGAAGAGTGGAAGATGATGGTCGAGACTAAAAAGATTCTCGATCCAAAAATCAAGGTAACAGCCACTTGTGTGCGTGTACCTGTTTTCATCGGCCATTCCGAAGCTGTGTCCATCGAGTTCGAAAAGGAAGTCACTGTTGAACAGGCTCGTGAAGCACTGAAAGATACGCCGGGAATTTCCGTGATCGATTATCGTCAGGACGAAGGTTATGTCACACCACAAGAAGCGCAGGGCGAAGACCCGACTTTTGTGAGCCGTATTCGTGTTGATCCAACCGTTGAAAACGGTCTGAGTTTGTGGATTGTCGCTGACAATCTACGTAAGGGCGCGGCCCTTAACGCAGTTCAGATTGCTGAACTGCTTATTAAGGATCATCTCAGCTAAGCTGAGGTATTCCTTAATACCTCCTCTGTCGTACTTGCCGGGCTCGGAAATTTATTTCCGAGCCCTTTTTTTGTATTTCTTGGTGCTCGGAAATTTATTTCTGAGCCCTCTTTTTATGGTCGTTGGTGCTTGGAAATTTACTTCCGAACTTTTTTTGCACTCATGGTATCTATGAGTGTTTGAGGGGTATGCTCAGCCCTGCATTTCTGGCGCAATTTTGTTGAGAGAAGACCGTTCTATCAATTTATGGAGAGCAGACTTTTCTTCATAATGTGTTGAGGTCCGGCAGGGCCATCTTTTTTGAGGTCCCCAGTATCTATAAAACCACCGAATTCATATAGTCGTTTGGCATGGCTGTTTCGGCAATTTACCGTTAGGAAAACGGTGTTGGCCCGGGGATAGTTTTTTCTTAGAAAAGGCGCTAGAGACGACATGAATTCTTTTCCATGGCCTTTGCCCTGGTGGCGATGGTCTATGAAAACCTCGTGCAGTTCCAATTGATTTTGGCGAGCGTCGATTTGGAAGAAGCCAATGATATGTCCAGATATTTCCATAACATAACTGTCTCTGTCCATGTTTGTCAGCGACAGTGTGATTGGATCAATAAAGTCTGATTGATCCTTACTAACCTTCAATGAGGATACGGTGATTTGATCGCCTTGCTGATAGTTACGGATAAGCATTATCAACTCTGTATATGCAAATAAACCGAACTATTGCACTGATCAGTATCTCCTTCAAGATACTACACAATGGAGATCATTTTCTTTGTTCAGAGCCGGATAGTTAGATCCTCTCTGATTATCTATGAGCAGGTAGGATAATTCACATGTGTTACTTATAATTCTCTTGACATAATTAGACTTCAGTACAAAATTAGACTGTAGTCTAAAAATATAGTGTGAGTTATACCTTTGTCCAAAGCTTCTCGTCCTAAATCGCGTGATTTAATTATGGATGCTATGGAAAGCATCTTGAATCAGAGCAGTTTCGAGGCCGCTACGGTTGATGCGGTTATTGAAAGATCCGGTGTTGCCCGAGGAACCTTCTATTATAACTTCCCGAGTAAGAATGCGGTTATCCATGCCCTGGCCCGCCGTGCCGCGCAGCCAATGATACTGACCGCAAGAGACAGGTTGTCAAACAAAGCACCGCTATCAGAAATTTTGACTGACATTGCAGGGGGAATTGCAGACTGGAACCAGCAACATCCCAAACTGGGGCGCGCAGTCTTAAGCAGTATCTATGATGATCGTGGCGTACCTGTGTCGCCGGACCCGAATAATCCGGGATCTTTCCGCAGTTTTCTTGCTGAAGTCTTTCATGAGAGCCAGCAAAGGGGCGAAATTCGCCAAGATATTCCGGCGATGAATTTATCGTTGATGTTTATCGGTATGATTTATCAGGGGCTGTTTGGTTGGTTCATGCGACCAGAGGCCGTTGATTTGACGGTTTGGGCGCAACAATCAGCATCGCTTTTTCTTGAGGGAGTTAAACTATGAGTGGTTTTATCTTGTCGATGGAAGAAGCCTTTGACCGCGGAGCTGATATTGTCGGGGGGAAAAACTGGGGCCTTGCACGACTTGATCGCTATGGATTTAAGATCCCCAAAACTCTGGCGCTGACAAATGCATTGTATTTGGAAGTGATTGAAGCTGTTGTGCCGGAAAGCTTGCGGGCGGATTTGGAATTAAAGTCGGACGATCCAGTTTTGATCGGGCAGGTATATGAAATCATTGTCAAATCAGATCTGCCGGAAATGTTTATTACGGAACTGAATACAAGCCTTGCAAAGCATAACCTGCAGAATTCGGATCTTGCCGTTCGCTCATCTGCTGTTGGCGAAGACGGAAGCTCTGCATCCTTTGCGGGTCAGCATCAATCCGTCCTCTCCATTACCGGAGTTGATGCGCTTATCATTGCAATTAAACAGTGCTTTGCGTCTCTATGGACGCCTTCGGCCGTGGCTTACCGTCAGCACATGGGGTTTGATATATTTGGCGTGTCCATGGCCATTACTCTGTGTGAAATGGTGGGAGAGAGAACCGAGCCAAGAACCAAAGGTCAAACGAAAGCCGGTGTTGCCTTTACAGTCGATCCAGTTACGGGGCGACGTGATATCATGGTTGTCGAGGCTGTCACTGGATTGGCTGATGAACTGGTCAATGGTCAGGTACAGGGATGCCGTTATGAGATATTCCGTGAAGATTTGACGGCATCTCTTGTTAAGAATGGCCCCTTAAGTGATCGTCAACTAGAGTTACTGGCTAATCAGCTATCGCGCCTTCATTGGACTATGGGGGATGGAGATACCGCTTACGATACAGAATGGGTTTTTGATGGTGATGATTTGTATTTTGTCCAGGCGCGTCCCGTTACTGTTATTCCGCATCTAACATTTCCGAAACTTGCATCCGACCCTGTTATCTGGAGCAACGCTAACTTCAAGGAAGTCCTTGCCGAAATACCTTGTCCCATGAGCTGGAGCTTTATTGAAACAGCTATCCCGGAAATGTTGCACATCATCCCAAACTGCACGGGATATCAGGTCCCCAAAGGGCTGCATACCATCAAGCGGATCAAGGGACGGTGTTATGCCAATCTGTCAGAGCTGCAATGGCTTTGGTATGACGGTTATGGGCAAAGCCCGGATGATTCCAATAAAAATCTTGGCGGGCATCAACCTGCTATTGCTTTACCCGAAAAGGAAAGCTGGTTTGTGAAGCTAAAGCGTATTTGGCGTGGAATCCGGGTTATGTCACTCTTGAGCGGTGCAGAAAAGAAGTTGGAAGAAGCAAGTGCAGATATATTTGAACGAGTTCGCTCTTTCCGAAAAAATGACTTGAGAGATTGGAAAGACGAGGAGCTGACCGATAATCTGTGGCGTTGGGTGGAAGATACAAAAAACTTCATGCCTGATTTTGCAAAAGGTGCGAATTATTGTGGCATCAAGCTTTTCCTTTTTGATCAACAAGTCAGTAAGCTGAAAACCGAGGCGGACCGTATGCTTGCCTATGCGCTTTTGAGCGGGGGTGGGCAGATGGATAGTGCTGAACATGCTATTTCACTACGCACTATTGCAGAGATGGCAAGGAATGACCCCAAGGCTACCATTATTTTGGAAAGTAATGATTTGCCTGCCAAGGTTGGTGATAGTGCTTTTGAAACGGCATTGCGGCGGTATCTGGATCTTTATGGGCACCGCGGTGTTGGTGAACTGGACATGCGTTACCCGCGGTGGAGCGAAGCACCGAGATTTCTGTTTGAGCAAATTAAGTTCCTGATGCATCAGGAAAAAGAGCTTGCAGGTCGATCTGCGATTGATCATGAACTCCGGCAGATGTTGGATGCTTTACCGGGCCGACAACGCAAGGCATTAGTTGCTGCGGCAGAACAGGCGCGTGCTGGGATGGCGTTACGTGAACGGGTTAAATCAGCAATTGTTGCCTTCATGGAGCCTGTTCGTCGACTGGTTTTGGAGAAAGGGCGACGTATGGCTTTGGAGGGGCATATCCAAACAGCTGATGATCTGTGTTGGATTACGTTTCAGGAATTTTCGGCCTTTATTGACGGAGTGTGGAGCGGTAAGGGTCTTGATTATTTGATCGAAGCTCGACGTGCGCAATACGATCAATGGGTAAAAGAAACAGTTTCCGACGTTTATACCGAAGAACCCGGGCAGCAGCCAGTTCAACAAATTGTTGAGCGGTTGACCGGAAATGAATTATTGGGTTTTGGGGCTTTCCCCGGTCAGTATCAAGGTACTGCCAGAGTTCTGAGGTCGCCTGAGAAGGGGCAGGGGATGATGCAGGGAGATATCATGGTTGCTCCCTTTACAGACCCATCTTGGACGCCACTGTTTTTAAGAGCTGGCGCACTTGTTATGGAGATTGGTGGTGCTATGTCTCATGGTGTTATTGTTGCGCGTGAACTTGGCCTCCCAACCGTGGTTAACATTCCCGGCGCGCTGGAATGGGTTGAAGATGGAGAGTTGTTAGAGGTTGACGGAAGCTTGGGGCGCATAGCCAAAAAGGCTGCGTAAACCTGTCTGATACGGATAAGTGCGGTTTTTGACCTTGGCTTGATCAGCAGGGGCCAAAATGCTGTAAATACTCTGTTGTTGTGATGCCGAGATTTCGCAGGAAACTCCTGCGCATTTTTTGAAGATCGCCAAAGCCGCATAAATTTGCGACCTGTTTCATTGAAACGCCTTTGGCAAGAAGAATTCTGGCCTGATTAAGCCGGGTTAACTCGACAAATTGAACAGGGGATGCCCCCAAAGTTTGATTGAAACGCCGATCAAGTGTACGCGGCGTCATGTTTGCTTCTTTTGAGAGCTCGGATAGTGTCCAGTTACGGCAGAGGTCAGTGCTGATCTTATCCACAAGTTGCAACAGTTTTGGTTCAAGACGCTTTTGTGCTTCAAGAAGGTCAGAAAATTGTTTCTGTCCGCCGTTTCTGCGAAGATAGACAACCAGTTCCTGGGCGACATCCAGTGAGTTAGATATGCCATGATCTTCTTCAATAATTGCCATTGCCAGGTCAATGCCAGTGGATACACCTGCTGAGGTATAAATCTGATCTGATTTTGTGTAGATGGTGTTAAGTTTCCAGTTCACGTTGGGGAAACGTTCTTTTGCCATCTGTTCCCGTGACCAGTGTGTCGTGGCTTCCCGACCATCCAAAACACCAGAAGCTGCCAGGATTAGCGCACCGGAACAGATAGAAATCAGCCGGCGGTCTTTATTACCGGTATGAAACTCTCTGAGTAGCTTCAGCAAAGTTTCATTTTCAAGAAGTTGGTCAACGCCAATACCGCCCGGGATTAACAGGTCTGAATGAGGGGTTAGATCTGTGATTTTACCGTGAGGCAGGACTACCATTCCACATGAAGTGGTTATGGATTTGCCGTCGAGTGAGAGAAAGCGATGTGTGTAAAGGGGAAGTGCATGGGGTGGTACTTCCGTACTATTGCGGATCTTTTCTTTTTCTTGAATAGATGTCTTGACCATTGTCTCTGGTCCAGAGGCACTATGAAAAGCTTGCACAGGGCCGCTTATATCGAGAAGATTTACATTCTCAAAAACCAAGACACCTATTTCCCGGTTTGTTTTCCTTGGTTTCAAAGTTTCCTGCGACCTTAAGGTGTCCATAAGTTTCAAAGTGCGCTCCTTTTTCTTCTGGTCAGTATTGCCTGAATAGATGATTTTGACAATATTTGACGCTTAAATAGCATTTTTGACAGGATTGGTTTGCGATAATATTAGGCTCAAATGTATGGCAACGATGCCAATCTGGGCTTGGGTGTATCTACTTGGGGTGTATCTAATAGAATGAGCAAAAGTGTGAATATGGCGGATCAAACACAAAAATTGAATTTTTCATTAATTCTATTTGGAAACGCAATCCTTGGGACGCCAATGCCTATGTTAATTATTTTGGGGGGCTTGGCGGGGGCTATGTTATCCCCGGCCAATGAACTTGCAATCCTTCCGGTGTCGGTTCAGATGTTGGCCGGAATGCTGACGGCAGCACCAATGTCTGTGTTCATGGGGAAGTATGGTCGAAAACTAGGATTTTTGCTTGGGGCTAGCACTGCAGCTGTGGGGGGAGCTTTAGGTGTTTACAGTCTGTTTTATGAAAATTTTTACACATTGTGCCTTGCGCATGCCGCAATGGGCAGTGCGCTAATTTGCTTTGGTTATTTTAGGTTTGCCGCCGCTGAAGTTGTTTCAGAAGCTTGGCGTCCCAAGGCAATCTCGTTCACCTTGGGGTCTGGCTTGGTTGCCGCTTTGTTAGGGCCAGAGGTCTTTGTTTACAGCAAAGATTTTTTCTCACCGATCCCTTTTGCGGGTGCCTATGGCGCAATTACAGCAATATCACTGATCGGAAGTTTTCCCATATTGGCGTTGGGGTTGCGAGAAACAGGTATTCATAATCAAGTGGATAAGAGCAAGGAAGTCGCACCTGTCGGCGAGGTTTTACGACGCCCAGCTGTCTTTACGGCGATTCTTTGTGCGGCTATCTCTTTTGGCGTCATGGTTCTTTTGATGGCGCCGACCCCCCTTGCGATGGTTGGGTGTGGCTTTACAGATGTGCAGGCCGGTGACGTAATCCGTTGGCATGTTATTGCCATGTTTGCGCCGAGTTTCTTTACGGGAAGCCTCATTTCCCGATTTGGTTCTGGGAAAATCATCTCTTGTGGCCTGCTGATGCTTTGCGTATCGGCGGCCATCGCGATTGCCGGCATCGAGCTTTCAAATTTTTATGTTTCGCTGATTTTGTTGGGCTTGGGATGGAACTTCGGGTTCATCGGGGCAACAAATATGCTCAATGAGAATTTGAACCCGGATGAAAGATCTGTTGTTCAAGGGGCAAACGATACCCTTATTGCCCTTGTTTCTACCTTGGCGTCCTTTGGGTCCGGGATACTGATTTCCAGCTTTAGTTGGATGGCAGTAGCTGTAACCGCAATACCATTGGTGTTAATCGCTTTTGCAGGGTTGATTTTTTTACGTCAACGCGTTCGATCTGTCGCATAGATCGTTATTGGTTAATGGGGGGTATCTGCGGAACTCTTATTTTAATTCGGGTAATTATTAGGTGTGTGAAAGGGGGGGGAGAAGAAATAAAAAGTCTTGTTTGTCTGTTTATTTGGTGGAACTATACAAAAAATGCTGCGGTGCACCATAAGTTGTGTGTGAGTTAATATGACAGCAAAACAAGACAGAGGAGCTAAAGATGGTTGCGGCCCAAAGACCAAGAAGATCTGTTCTTTACATGCCTGGTTCAAAATCCAGGGCTTTGGAAAAAGCGCGAAATCTTATGGCCGATGGGCTGATCTTTGATCTGGAAGATGCAGTTGCTGACGATAAAAAGGTCGAAGCACGCCAAATGGTTGTTCAGGCTCTGTCACAGGGGGGGTATGGCAAGCGCGAAATCATTGTTCGTGTGAATGGATTGGATAGCGAATGGGGGCTTGAGGATATCAAGGCGATTTCTGGTACAACGGCTGATGCAATTTTGCTTCCCAAGGTCGAAAACGAAGGGCAAGTACACAAACTGATCGATTTGATGAAGAAGTCGGGTGCGCCGGAAAGCATGTCTGTGATGTGTATGATGGAAACACCCTTGGGTATGCTCAATGCCAAAGAGATTGCGGCTTCATCCGAACGAATTTCATGTTTTGTGATGGGGACGTCTGATCTGGTTAAGGATTTGCAAGCGCAACATACCCCTGAACGCTTGCCCGTTATTACTTCCCTGGGATTATGTTTATTGGCGGCCAGAGCTTACGGCATCGGTATTGTTGATGGCGTTTGCCTGGATCTTAATGATGACGATGCCTTTTTAGAGGCGTGTAACCAAGGATTGGCCTTGGGTTTTGATGGTAAAACGCTCATCCACCCTAAAACGATATCAGCCGCAAATAAGGCATTTGGTCCTTCGAAAGAGGCTGTGGAAAAAGCGCGATCTATTGTAACTGCTTTTGAAGAGGCAAAAAAGCAGGGGCAAGGAGTTGTGGTGCTGGATGGTCACTTGATTGAAAACCTCCATGCTGATGAGGCCCGTAGATTGATCGTCTATGCAGAGGCGATTAACGCTTTGGAACAGGGCACATCATAAGGAGATGGGGAGGAAATTATGGGCGGTAAAAGTCATATGAAAAGTAAAACCCATGCAGGAAATTTTTTTGAAGATTTTTATCCGGGTATGGTGCTTACACACGCAACGCCCCGAACAATAACTTCTGGCGATCAAGCTCTATACACGGCACTTTATGGATCAAGGTTTGCCTTTTCGTCTTCTGATGAATTCGCGCGATCCCTTGGTTTTGATCGCGCTCCTATAGATGATTTTCTCGCGTTTCACATTGTTTTTGGAAAGACGGTTGCTGATATTTCGCTAAATGCTGTGGCTAATCTTGGCTATGCAGAAGGTGTTTTCGGGGTGCCACTGTATCCGGGCGATACGGTTTCGACGGTCAGTGAAGTGATCGGTGTGAAGGAAAATTCCAATGGGAAAACCGGTGTTGTTTATGTGCGGTCCACAGGACGTAATCAGCGCGGAGACATGGTGCTGGAATATGTACGCTGGGTTATGGTCCGAAAGCGGGAGGTTGAGGCACCAGCTCCCGAAGTTACTGTCCCTGATTTGAGCGGGGATGTTGCTGCAGGTTCTTTGTCTATTCCCACAGAACTTAATTTGACAGAGTATGATTATGCCTTGTCCGGATCTGCTCATAGGTGGGGCGATTACAGTGTTGGGGAACGGATTGCGCATGTTGATGGGGTGACCATCGAAGAGGCCGAGCATCAAATGGCGACCCGACTCTATCAGAACACGGCAAAGGTTCACTTCAACCAGCATACAGAATCCCAAGGGCGCTTTGGGCGACGCTTGATCTATGGCGGGCATATTATCTCACTTGCTCGTGCACTCTCTTTTAATGGTATGGAGAATGCGTTCAAGGTAGCTGCGATTAACGGAGGGACACATGTTGCCCCAACTTTTGCAGGCGATACGATCTATGCTTGGAGTGAGGTTCTGGAGAAGATTGAACTTCCTGAACGGGAAGATGTCGGTGCTTTGAGAGTCCGGTTGGTCGCGGCAAAAAACAACGGTTGCGAGGATTTCCCCTTAAAGGACAGCGAAGGGCGATATCAAGAAAACGTCGTTCTCGATTTTGATTACACAGTTCTGTTGCCTAAATAAAATCCCTTCGATAGTGGGACGTTGGGTCTGTTGGTATGTATTGTATCGAAACAATAAAGATTTAATGTATTCAATGATTTTTAGTGGAATATTCTGTGTACGGAATAATGTTGAGTGCACATGAAAATCTTCATTCAATTTTTCGTAATCAAGATAATTTTTTATTTGAGTATTTCTTTTTGCGTAATGATTGTTGCGGCGCAACAAAGGTGCGTAATGAAGTCTTAAGCTGATGTTAATAAGTAAAAGTCACTATCGTTGGTGGTGAAAATTACTTGTTTGTTGTTAGGTCGTTCTTTAGCGAGTTTTGGTCGCCTTGCATTGACTAATGCTGCATTGCGGTTTAACGTCGTCAAATCTTTGGGTTCTGCTAAATATAAGGCGCGCGAAGTTGAAAAGTGGAACCAGTGCGCAATATCGGGAAAGAAAACATGTCCAGGGGTAACAGACCTCTTTCACCTCATTTGCAGGTGTATCGTCCTCAATTAACTTCCGTACTCTCTATTCTATTCCGCATTATGGGCGTTGCTACGTCTGTGGGATCTATCGTTCTGATCTGGTGGCTTGCTGCAGCAGCAAGCGGCGTGGAATATTTTGAACTGGTACAATCCTTCTTGGGATCCTGGTTTGGCCGATTGCTTCTCTTCGGTTGGACCTTTGCTCTCGTGTTCCACCTTTGTAACGGCATTCGGCATCTCTTCTGGGATGCGGGTAAGGGCCTGGAGCTCGAAACTGCCTATGCATCGGGTAAGGCTGTGATTGTCTTCACAGTTATTATCACCTTGGGGCTTTGGGGCCTCGCCTATGTTGTAGGGGGAGCTTGATATGTCGCTTCGTACACCTTTGGGTCGTGCTCGTGGATTAGGGTCGGCAAAAGAAGGCTCTTCACACTGGTGGTCACAACGCTTGACCAGTTTGGCACTTGTTCCGCTTGTATTATGGTTTGTTTTTTCGGTTGCACTGATGACCGGGGCTGATCATGTACAGTTTTTGGAATGGGTACAGTCGCCAATAGTCGCCGGGTTGCTAATTCTATTGATCTCTGTTGGTTTGCTTCATTCGCAACAGGGAATGCAGGTCGTAATAGAAGATTATGTACATGGAGAGGCTAGTAAAGTTCTTTCCCTGTTCCTGAGTCTGTCGATCCATGTTGTCCTGGGCCTGACAGGTATTCTTTCAATTTTGATGATTCTATTCAGGGGCTAGGAAATAAACGATGAACACTGCTCCATCAAACAAAGCATATGAGTTTATTGACCACACATATGATGTGGTTGTTGTCGGGGCCGGTGGCGCAGGCTTGCGTGCGACGCTGGGCTTGGCAGAAGCAGGTCTGAAAACAGCTTGTGTTACCAAGGTTTTCCCAACGCGTAGTCACACTGTTGCTGCCCAGGGGGGGATTTCTGCTTCTCTTGGGAATATGGGCGAAGATGACTGGCGCTGGCACATGTACGATACTGTTAAGGGATCTGATTGGCTGGGTGATCAGGATTCAATCGAATACATGGTACGCGAAGCCGTTCCGGCGATTGTTGAGCTGGAACACTATGGGATGCCGTTTAGCCGTACAGAGGATGGCAAGATTTACCAACGTCCTTTCGGAGGCATGACAACCCGCTTTGGCGAGGGTATTGCGCAACGTACTTGTGCCGCAGCCGACCGTACAGGCCATGCGATGCTACATACATTGTATCAGCAGAGTTTGCGCCGTCACGCAGAGTTCTTTATCGAATACTTTGCCATTGATCTGATCATGGAAAACGGTGAGTGCCGTGGTGTCGTGGCATGGAACCTTGACGACGGGACGATCCATCGCTTCCGTGCGCAGAAAGTTATCTTGGCGACTGGTGGTTATGGACGTGCGTATTTCTCATGCACCGGGGCGCACACCTGTACTGGTGATGGTAACGGTATGGCGTTACGTGCTGGTCTGGATTGTCAGGATATGGAATTTGTTCAGTTCCACCCCACGGGTATCTATGGCGCAGGTTGCCTGATTACAGAGGGTGTTCGTGGTGAAGGTGGTTATCTGACCAACTCTGAAGGCGAACGCTTCATGGAACGCTACGCGCCGAGTGCGAAAGACCTCGCTTCTCGTGATGTTGTAAGTCGTGCCATGACGATGGAAATTCGCGATGGTCGCGGTGTTGGATCTGGCAATGACCATATCCACCTGCACATTGAGCATCTGGATCCTGATCTGATTGCCGAACGCCTGCCGGGTATTGCTGAATCAGCAAGTATTTTTGCCGGTGTTGATGTGTCGAAAGAACCTATTCCTGTGATCCCGACATGTCATTACAACATGGGCGGCGTTCCTTGTAAGTACACAGGTGATGTTGTCACCAGTAAGAACGGTGATCCAAATACAGAGGTTCCCGGTTTGATGGCCATTGGTGAGGCCGCCTGTGTATCCGTACATGGCGCGAACCGTCTGGGGTCGAACTCACTGCTTGATCTGGTTGTCTTTGGCCGAGGTGCTGCCCTTCATTGTATTGATACATTGAAGCCAGGGGCTTCACAGGCACCACTTCCTGCTGATGCCGGGGATAACTCACTCGCACGCTTGGATAAGGCACGTTATGCCAAGGGATCCATGAAGACATCCGAAGTACGTCTGGAAATGCAAAAAGCAATGCAGAACCATGCGGCTGTGTTCAGAACTGGCGAGAGCCTGAAAGAAGGTATTGATCTTCTGGGATCAATCTGGACCAAGCGCGATGATATCAATGTTACGGATCGTTCCTTGATCTGGAACTCGGATCTGGTTGAGGCTTTGGAGCTTGATAATCTGATGTATCAATCACGTGTCACCATGGCCGGTGCCGCAAATCGTGAGGAAAGTCGCGGGGCGCAAGCCCGTGAAGATTTCCCGGATCGAGATGATGAAAATTGGATGAAGCACACACTGGCCAAGTGTGATGAAGACGGGAATGTTACTTTTGATTACCGCCCGGTTAATCTGGAGCCGTTAACTGATGAAGTGCAATCCTTCCCACCAAAAGCCCGCGTTTACTAAGTGGCTAAAGGGAAAGCGTCTAGGAGAAAATTACAATGGTAGAATTTGCACTTCCAGCTAATTCAAAAATTAACAAGAGCGGGAAAAAACACCCTGCTCCGGCTGGGGCAACAAAGACCAAAACTTTCCGCGTGTATCGCTGGGATCCTGATAGCGGGGAAACCCCACGGGAAGATGTCTACGAAGTGGACATGGACAACTGTGGCCCGATGGTCTTGGATGCCTTGATCAAGATTAAAAACGAGATCGATCCAAGCTTGACCTTCCGCCGTTCCTGTCGTGAAGGGGTTTGCGGGTCCTGTGCCATGAATATTGATGGTACGAATACATTGGCATGTACCAAATTCTGCAGCGATGTGGATGACGGCGATGAAGTTAAAATCTACCCATTGCCACATATGCCTGTGGTCAAGGATCTGGTTCCCGATCTCAATCAGGTTTATGCACAATACGCATCAATCGAACCGTGGTTGAAAACGACAACGGCTGCGCCTGAGAGAGAGCGTCTTCAGACGCCTGAAGACCGTAAAAAACTTGATGGTCTTTGGGAATGTATCCTTTGTTTTAGCTGTTCAACTTCCTGCCCAAGTTACTGGTGGAATGGCGATCGTTATCTTGGCCCGGCTGTTTTGCTCCAGGCCTATCGCTTTATTGCGGATTCACGGGATGAAGAAACAGGATCTCGTCTGGACAATTTGGAAGATCCATTCCGGCTCTTCCGGTGTCATACAATTATGAACTGCACAAAAACCTGTCCGAAGGGATTGAACCCGGCGAAGGCCATTGCAGAAATTAAGAAATTGATGGTTGAGCGAAAAGTTTAGTTGCTCTTAATCGTTTTGTGAACATGAAAAAGGCTGGCACTCGCCAGCCTTTTTTGCTGTAAAGTTCGCCGCATTTACTTCCTGTTAGTTTTCATTATTGATACTAGCGTAAATATGAAAATAAATGTTTTAGTTCTGGAATCGTCTCCGCAGATATTGGGTGATTGAGAAGTAAGAATTTTAGTGTGGGGTAGGGAGCCTGATCTTTAATGTTGGATTTGACGGCGGAAATTTTTCGTACAGCCGTTCTGATCACTCTTGTTGTTGTTGTTATTTGGCGTCGCCCAGATCAGGATCTTGCTTTTCGTGGTTGGAATTACATCACGACGGGCTTTATCCTTTTGGCTGTTGGCAGTCTATTCGATGTAACGGATAACTTTCCTCAGCTTAACAAGTTCCTGATTGTTGGTGACACAGCTTATCAAGCAATATTGGAAAAGATGATTGGCTACCTGGGTGGGACAATATTTCTATTTATTGGCATTCTTAGGGCGATTCCGGGTTTCCAAAAACTCAGTTACCAGATCAGGCGCGTGGAAAAGGCCGAAAGTGAAGTGGAGCGGCATAATCACTTCCTTCAAACCTTATTGGATGCCGTGCCTGCACAAATCTATTTCAAAGATCAAAACGGGAAATATTTGGGGTGCAATAAGCTCTTTCTTAAAAATATAGGGTTAGAGCTGGATGAAATTATTGGCAAAACGTCCCATGAATTATTCCCCAAGGAGTTAGCAGATACTTTTATCGCGGCAGATCAACAGGCTATTCATGCTGGTATGACCGATGAAGGAACAGCGGTTTTTACGCGCCCAGATGGTTCAGATATGCACATTTTGATGCATAAGGCGCGGTATAATAATACTGATGGAACTTTTGCTGGGCTCATTGGTGTAAGTGTCGATATATCCGAGCGTATTAAGGCTGAAGAAAACCTTAGGGTGAGTGAAGAGCGTTTGCGTAGGCTATCTGAGCTTTCAAATGAGGGAATTATTATTCATGCCGATGACGTAATGTCAGACTGCAACGATGCAGCGATGCGTATGTTTGGCTATGAATATGAAGAGATGATTCGTTTGCAGGTAGAGGATTTAATTGCCCCAGAATCTCTTGATGTTGTTCGTCACGCAATCAAGACGAAAAAAATTGGTGCATATGAAGCTGTCTGTATTCGTAAAGATCAATCACGATTTCAAGTTAGTATCATTGCAAAAAACAGCATCTTGGACGGTGAGAATAACAGAATTACATTTATTCGCGATATCTCTGCACAAAAAGAGGTAGAGGGCCGCCTACGTAAACTTTCAAAAGCGATCGAGCAAAACCCAGCTGTTATTCAAATTACTGACCCACAGGGGATCGTTGAGTATGTAAACCCTAAATTTACAGAAGTAACGGGCTATAGCCCCGGGGAAATTATAGGCAAAACCCCCAGTGTTCTGAAGTCGGGCCATACTACTGATGATCAGTATGCAGAACTTTGGAAGACAATTTCCAACGGCCATGTTTGGACCGGGGTGTTTAAAAACAAGCACAAAAATGGGGATTATTTTTGGGAACGGGCATCTATATCGAGTGTTGTGAATGATAAGGGTGAGATAACCAACTACGTTGCGACCAAAGAGGATATTACCAAGCAGCGTCAGGCCGAGGCACAGTTGATGCAAGCCAAGGAAAGTGCGGAGGTCGCAAACCGGGCAAAGTCAGAGTTTCTGGCAAATATGAGCCATGAATTGCGTACTCCTTTAAATGCTATTATTGGATTTTCAGAACTGATGGAACGCGAAGTTTTTGGGCCTTTGGGCTCAGAGCGATATCACGACTATTTATCTGATATTAGAAACAGTGGCGATCATTTGTTGAACCTGATCAATGATATTCTTGATCTGTCCAAAATAGAGGCAGGAGAGTTTTCGCTTAACGAAGAGGAAATTGATCTACGGAACCTGATTAATTCATCTGTTACGATCATTCGTCCTAGGTTGGATAGTGGCGAACTGGACCTTGAAATTGCATCTACTGCATCTCTTCCCAATATTTATGCTGATGAACGGGGAATGAAGCAGATTTTAATTAACTTGCTGTCCAATGCTGTTAAATTTACGCCTGCTGGCGGTAAGATCACAATTAATGGGGGCGTGGACGAAGACAATGTCTTTGTCCAGGTTACAGATACCGGAATTGGCATTCCGCAAGAGCGGCTCCAGGATGTGATGAGCCCCTTTATTCAGGTGGATGGTGCTATGACACGACAAGTTCAGGGCACGGGCCTTGGGCTTTCTATTTCTCAGAAACTGTGTTTGCTACACAATGGCAGTCTGCGTCTTTCAAGTGAAGAAGGCAAAGGCACAACGGCATCCATTATCCTGCCCGCAAGCAGAATTGTTCAATAATTCCTGTATTACTATGGTTGCTTGGCCTTGCTGCTTTTAGGGGCGTCCATGCCGTGGGCCAGTGCCCCACAAGGAAAGAAACGTACTGCGATCTTCAGGGGGCAGTGTCATTGCTATATCAAGCAGTTTGTCCACAGTTTGACGATGAACTTCGGATTGTTCGGCTACAAAAATATCAAAAGCTGCTTCAAACTCAGCACGTTCGGTCTTTCCCTTTAGATTGTTTTTTAGTTTCTTATGTGAAGCTCGCAAATCCTTAAATGATGATTTGATATCAGATTTGTGTTCACGCCATATCTCCTTAAAAAGATCACGTTGTTCCGATGATAGGCTACGCCATTGCTTTCTTTGTGCTTGGGATTTTTCGTGCATAGCGTTCAGACCATAAGTACGAGCGTGCCATATATGCGATCCGATCAGTCCCCCCATAAAAATATTCAAGGCCAAGGAAATAGAGAAAAGGATGGTAAGAACCTTTTTTGAAGGAACAGGCATTAGTCGATTTCTCCTTCTGGGAAGTTGTTTGAGAAGCTATCGCCAAGAGAAAATTCCAGATAGGCGCTTTCTATCTCGGTGACGTCTTGGTTGTAGAGAAAGGACGGTGATGACGTTCCAAGTAAAATGCCGAATAGGCCCGCAGTCGTCAGGGCTGATAAGGGGCGCCATATACTCTCAAAGGGCCATAGTTGACAGAGCAGATTTGTCTTTAAGTCCTGATGGTATTTTTTCTGCGGTGCCTGGGCTAAAATTTCGTGCATCAAGTGTGATGAGTTCGGTTCAGCTGGGGCTTTATCAAGAAAGTTATCTAGTTCAAGGGCTTGATCACGTAACATCCTGGCTTCAGGATACTGTTTGATCAGGTTAGAGGCCCATTCTCGCCGATCTTCGGGCCAACGGTGAGGGTGCGCACCGTAGCAATCAAAAAGAAAGGTGAGTTTAGTTTTGTCTTGGCTTGAGAGGGATGTGCTCGTCATTATGCTTCAGCTCCCAATAAATCTGTACGGCTGTCGGCCAAAATTTCTTTGAGGCCTCGTCGTCCCCGTGCAAGCAAGGATTCAAGCGCATCAACTGAGATATCCATAACGGTGGCAGCCTCTTTATTCGTCATATCCCTATGATGCACAAGTGTAATGGCTGTTCGTTGTCGTTCTGGTAAATGAGACATAGCTATTTCCACCTGTCGCGTTATGTCTTGTTGATGGAGTGTTTGATCCTGATTTTTTTGAGAGGCTGTTATGCCTTTACTTATTTCAAGCTGATCGCTTTCAGATAGTTTTTGTCGTTTTTTTCGACGGATTGTGTCAATGGCAAGATTATGAGTCACTCGGTAAAGCCATGTTGATATTTTGGCTTTGGGTTGCCATTGATGGCTTTGTTTCCATAACCTGACAAAAGCTTCCTGTGCGATGTCCTCTGCTTCTGATTTGTTTCCTGTCATTCGCATGGCCAAGCCAACAAGCGGATTAAGGTGTCGCTGCACAAGAAGACGGCATGCATTTGCGTCCCCCTGTGCAACGCGGGCCATTAACTTCGCATCCTCTATTGGGGTTTGAGGCATTGTCATAGATGACCCGTTTTACAATTTTGTCACGTTAGGATTGCTCAATTAACACATTACCCTTTGTGCCACTTGTTTCTTGGTACTTCATCTTTACTGATAATTCCGTCATTATTTCGATCAAGACGCTCTATCATTTTATTTATTCGACTGTTGAATTCTTCGGCAGTAATTGCACCGGAATTGTCTGTGTCCATTTTCCCAAATTTGCTTTTTGTTCTCTCTGCAATGTGCTTGGCTATGGCTTCTTGCATTTCTGGCAGGCTTATTGTGCCATCATTGTTAAGGTCAGTTTGGCTGAATCTAGCTGCCTGAGCATTTGCTATTTCCTGTTGCGTAATTTGCCCGTCGCCGTTTGTATCGGCTTCGCCAAAGTGGTGTTTCCATTTCCCACCACCCGCAGCAAAGGCCGCTCCGGCTGTCAAAAAGGCGATTGAACTTGCAACGATAAGTGTCTTTTTACTGATCATGATTTTTCTCCAGCAATGATCGTTTCATGTTCTTTCAACGCAGGGAGAAAACAAAACCGTCGTCAGTTTTAAATAAAAATTATTTCAGCTCTATTTTCCCATCTATTTTGTGATCCAGCTCTAATTCTGGTGCGTGCAACTGTACTGAGATCGCAAAGGAAGACGTGTCGGTTAGTTCGCCATTTTCTATGTGTTTGCGAACAGCAGCCTCTATTTCACGTTGTGAAGTAATGCCGACCTTTTTAAGAAACTTTCGAATGCTCATGTTCAAGATGTCTTCGTTCATTGCTTTGGCTCCTCTAATTCAATTGTTCTTGGGTTCATAAATAATTGGTACATAAATTTTAAGGTGTGGTTTCATTCGTTGTTCTGAGTGTTGAAATAATAATCATTTCAGGTTTTTATGATCCCGCATTGCGCTATTAAGCGCAAGACAGGAGGTTTTATGAACAAGGTAATGCTTGTCACAGGCGGAAGTAGGGGGATTGGGGCTGCTATATCAAAAATGGCGGCTGCCAACGGCTATTCTGTTGCTATCAATTATCACGCACATACTGATGCCGCGGATGATCTGGTTCGAGAAATAAAGGTTTTGGGCGGGGTTGCGCTGGCAATAAAAGCTGACATTTCTGACCCAACTCAAGTGAAAGTATTATTTGAGAGCGTTAAGTCAGAGCTGGGTGTGCCGTCAGTTTTAATTAATAACGCCGGGATTACGGGAAAGATCTGTCGATTTGATGAAGTTGATCCGGAAATCATGAGTAAGGTCATCGGTATTAACACGATGGGCGCACTTTATTGTTCGCAGAAAGCTATAAAGTTAATGTCAACAAGGTATGGGGGCAAAGGAGGCTCGATTATCTCTGTATCATCGATTGCAGCGCGACTTGGATCGCCAGGGGAATATGTCTGGTATGCTGCTTCGAAAGCTGCCGTTGATGCAATGACCATTGGTTTGGCAAAGGAAGTTGGTGGGGAAGGTATTAAAGTAAATGCTGTATCCCCGGGCATTATTGATACAGAGATTCATGCTTCTGGCGGAGAGCCTGGGCGTGTCGATCGAATTGCACCTGCTATTCCGATGAAGCGTGCGGGAACCGCCCAAGAAATTGCCAATGCTGTGCTTTGGCTTTGCTCTGATCAGGCGTCTTACTGTAATGGTACTATCTTTGATTGCTCTGGCGGGCGATAGCTTACGTCGTTTTGTTGATTTACATATAGGTTTAGGAATTTCTTTTCTATGGGTGAAGGACCACTCTTTCTTTATCGAGATATGCGTAATGCAGGCGAACTTCGCCCTGATCAGACACAGGAACTTGCGGCTGAAAAATTACAAAGCCTATATCATGCCTTGAAAAACTATCAGCCCTCTACCGGAATGGGGGGATGGAAAGAGCGACTGGGTCTAGGCCGTCGAAAAGTAACTCCACCGCAAGGATTATATCTGTTTGGGGGCGTTGGTACGGGAAAATCCACAATTATGGATATGTTTTTTTCTGTTGCCCCGACAGAGCCAAAACGACGTGTGCATTTTCATGCTTTTATGTTGGAAGTACAGGATCGGCTGCATAAATGGCGCGAGAAACATAAGGGCACTCGGGCTGATCCTTTGCCTGATGTTGCTGCGGAATTGGCTGAAGAGGCCTTGTTGCTTTGTTTTGATGAGTTCCATGTCGTGAACATCGCTGATGCCATGATCCTGGCCCGCTTGTTTGAAGCTTTGTTCGAACGGGGTGTTGTTGTGGTCGCGACATCGAACTGGCCGCCGGATCGTTTGTATGAAAATGGACTTCAACGCGAGAGCTTTTTGCCCTTCATTGACCTTTTGAAAGAACGGTTAGATGTGCTGCAACTTGATTCGGGAATTGATTATCGGCTGGAACGGATGAAAAATCTGCCAGTATATTATAGCCCCCTTGGAAACGAAGCGAGCCAAGCTCTGGAGGAAGCCTTTTCCCAGTTAACCGAAGGTGCACAAGCTGAGGAAGAGGTTCTTCATATCAAAGGGCGTAAAGTCAAAATGACAAAGACGGCGCGAAAGGTCGCTTTTGCGACCTTTGATGAACTTTGCTCAACGGCTCTTGGTCCTGGGGACTATTTAACAATTGCCAAGAGGTATCACACGCTGATTTTATCGGATATTCCTGTGATGGGCGCACAGAATAGGGATAAGGCACGTCGTTTTATGTCTTTGATAGATGCGCTATATGAGCATCGATGTAATTTGGTTGCAGCAGCGGCGGCCGAGCCTGAAGAACTTTATCCTAGTGGCGATGGCGCTTTTGAATTTGAACGTACTGTTAGCAGGCTTCAGGAAATGAGATCCCAAGAATATATTCTTCAGCCACATATAGATGCGTAGAATAATTTACAATGCTCGACGTGATGGATTTAATTGCATGAAAACCTTCCTTTAAAACAAAAAAAGTCTTAAAATGAACTCGTATGAGTGTGATCTCGTATAAAGTGTGAACTTGCTATCTATATGGTGCTGACTTGAGTCAATGACACGTTAAACGCAAGTGACATAATCCCAATAGTACTATCGAAATCAGTAGAACTATCAGAAGGGAGTCTGTGCAAATGCCTGATCTGAATATGGTGAAAGCCAATCTGAAAACCCGTATGGAAGAGCTGGGTGTCCGGGTGGATCAAATTGAACATGATCTGCGTGAGCCTCATAGCCAGGACTGGGGTGAAAATGCGACCGAAAGCGAAGGCGACCAGGTTCTTGAGGGGCTAGAGGAAGCGGGTTTGGAAGAGATAAACCAAATTCGAGCAGCTTTGACGCGTATAAAAAATAATACCTATGGTGTTTGCTCTGATTGCGGTGAAGCTATTCCAGAGGCACGACTGGTGGCTTTGCCCTATGCGACACTTTGTGTGAAATGTGCAGAATAACTCAGCGAGATTATTTGGGGCTGATCAAGGCAAGGTCTTACACCTTTTGAGACGAGATCACAGAAGTTTTAAAAAGAGGAGTCTGTGTGCAATGCAACAAAGTTCCTTGCTCAAAAAGGGGATACGCGCTAGGACTCCCTCTGTATTTTGCAGGTTCTTCAATCTGTAACGCATTTGATCGAGGGCCCGATCGGGCCGAAGAAATCCTGATAAGGACAGAAATCATGGCACGTAAAAAGATCGCGCTTGTTGGTGCTGGTAATATTGGCGGTACCCTTGCTTTGTTGGCTGGAATGAAAGATTTGGGCGATGTCGTTCTTTTCGACATTGCCGAAGGTATTCCTCAGGGTAAGGCGCTGGATCTTGCTCAACTTTCTCCGGTAGAAGGTTTTGATGCTGATCTTAAAGGGGCAAACGACTACGCAGATATTGCTGGCTCTGATGTTGTCATTGTAACGGCCGGTGTTGCGCGTAAGCCGGGCATGAGCCGTGATGATCTTCTGGGTATTAACATCAAGGTTATGCAGTCTGTAGGCGCAGGTATTAAACAGCATTGCCCTAATGCTTTTGTGATCTGTATTACCAACCCGCTGGATGCGATGGTTTGGGTTCTTCAGCAGGCATCAGGTCTTCCGGCGAATAAGGTTGTTGGAATGGCCGGGGTTTTGGACTCTGCCCGCTTCCGTCACTTCCTTGCTGATGAAATGAATGTATCCGTTGAAGATGTGACTGCATTCGTTCTGGGTGGTCACGGTGACACGATGGTACCAATGGTTCGTCATTCGACAGTTGCCGGTATTTCGCTGCCAGAACTCATTAAAATGGGCTGGATGAGTCAGGAAAAACTGGATTCTATTGTTGAGCGCACAAAAAATGGTGGTGCCGAGATCGTTGGTTTGCTGAAAACCGGGTCTGCTTTTTATGCGCCAGCCGCTTCTGCGATTCTGATGGCTGAAAGCTATCTGAAAGACAAGCGCCGTGTCTTGCCATGTGCCGCGTATCTTGAAGGCCAGTACGGTGTTGATGGAATGTATGTTGGTGTGCCTGCAATTCTGGGTGCAAACGGCGTTGAAAAGGTTGTTGAAATTGACCTGGATGCTACAGAATCTACGCTTCTCGCCAATTCTGTAGAGGCTGTGAAGGGCCTTGTCGAAGCGTGTAAGGAAATTCAATCAAAGGGTTAATTGATTACTGTGCGTTGCACAATTAGATCCTCTTGTGATTGAGAATATAAAGGGGCGTTGTTGACCAGAGGTCGCAACGCCCTTTGTTTTTCCGACAATCCGCGGCGTTTTATGCCAATTTTCCGACAAAAATTGTTGCGGTGCGGTTGCGCTCTGGGTCCGGGGTGTTAATCTATCGCTAAGTATCTGGCGTTATGCTCTTAACAAATTAGGTGCATATTACGGGTACGAGGGTTTTCGGACTCGTTAACCATATTTAAAAAATAAAACCAATTGAGGCTTTGTGGCGTCCCATGAACATTCATGAATATCAAGCTAAAGAGCTGCTGAGAAAATACGGTGTAGCTGTTCCCCGTGGATCAGTTGCTTTTACACCGGAAGAGGCAGAAAATGCAGCCCGCGAACTGGGCGGCCCAATCTGGGTTGTAAAATCCCAAATCCACGCAGGTGGACGTGGAGCAGGCCGTTTCACCGATGACCCTGATGGCGACGGTGGAGTTCGTCTCTGCAAGACGCTTGATGATGTGAAAGAAAACGCGCGCAAGATGCTGGGTCATACCCTCGTGACCAAGCAGACGGGCGCTGTCGGTAAAGAAGTGAAACGCCTTTACATCGAAGAAGGCTGTGACATTAAACGTGAACTCTATCTCGGTATGCTGATTGACCGCGCGACCAGCCGCGTGACAATTATGGCGTCGACCGAAGGTGGAATGGAAATTGAGGAAGTGGCAGAGGCCACCCCTGAAAAAATTCTCAAAGTTGCTATTGATCCTGTGGAAGGTTTTATGCCTTATCACGGACGTAAACTTGCCTTTGGTCTTGGCCTTGAGGGCAAGCAGGTTAGCTCTGCTGTGAAATTCATGGCAACGATGTACAAAGCTTTTATGGATCTTGATGCCAGTATCGTTGAGATCAATCCGCTGGTTGTAACTGGCGAGGGCGATATCATTGCACTCGACGCTAAAATGAACTTCGACGACAACGCACTTTTCCGTCACAAAGATGTTGCCGGTATGCGTGATGAAGACGAAGAAGACGCAAAAGAACTTGAAGCCGCTCGCCACGAACTGAACTACATTTCACTGGACGGTGAAATTGGGTGTATGGTCAACGGCGCTGGTCTGGCCATGGCGACGATGGATATCATCAAACTTTATGGCAGCGAGCCAGCCAACTTCTTGGACGTTGGTGGTGGCGCAACGAAAGAGCGCGTGACTGTTGCTTTCAAGATCATTCTTTCTGATCCTAACGTTAAGGGCATTCTGGTAAATATCTTTGGTGGCATCATGCGGTGTGATGTGATTGCCGAAGGTGTTGTGGCCGCTGCGCGTGAAGTATCCCTCAGTGTTCCATTGGTGGTACGCCTCGAAGGTACAAACGTTGAACTTGGTAAGAAAATTATGGCGGAATCCGGTCTCCCGATTATTTCTGGTGATGACCTGGCTGATGCTGCTGAAAAAGTGGTCAAAGCCGTGAAGGAGGCCGCGTAAAATGTCGGTACTTGTTAATAAGAATACTCGTGTTATCTGTCAGGGCTTTACTGGTGCGCAAGGTACCTTCCACTCTGAACAGGCAATTGCTTACGGCACCAACATGGTCGGTGGTGTAACGCCGGGCAAAGGTGGTACAAGCCATCTGGATCTTCCTGTTTTCAACACTGTTGCAGAAGCTGTTGATACAACAGAAGCAAACGCATCTGTGATTTATGTGCCGCCTCCCTTTGCTGGCGATGCCATTCTTGAAGCAGTTGATGCGGGCGTTGAGTTGATCGTTTGTATTACAGAGGGAATTCCGGTTCTTGATATGGTGCGTGTAAAGCGCGCCCTTGCCGGGTCAAAATCCCGTTTGATTGGTCCAAACTGCCCGGGCATTATCACGCCGGACGAATGTAAGATCGGTATTATGCCAGGGCATATTCACCAGCGTGGTAAAATCGGTATCGTATCCCGTTCCGGTACATTGACCTATGAAGCTGTGGCACAGACAACGGCTGCAAACCTGGGTCAGTCTACATGTATCGGTATTGGTGGTGACCCGGTCAACGGAACAAACTTTATCGATTGCCTGGAACTGTTCCTGGAAGATGATGAAACCCAAGGCATTATCATGATCGGTGAGATCGGTGGTAGTGCCGAGGAAGAAGCCGCAGAATTTTTTGCTGCGTCTAAAGTGAAAAAGCCTATTGCTGGCTTTATCGCGGGTGTTACAGCGCCTCCGGGACGTCGTATGGGCCATGCCGGTGCGATTATTGCCGGTGGTAAAGGTGGTGCGGATGACAAGATCGAAGCCATGAAATCAGCTGGTTTCCTTGTCGCGGATTCTCCTGCTAGCCTCGGCAGCACAATGCTGAAAGCTATGCAAGGATAACAACCTAATTTGGAGGGAGCCGGACTGGTACCCTCCAGTTCGGCTACAGGTTATAGATGGCGAACACTACTGTTGGGCATGAGGCCCGCTATTTTGGCCCGAAAGCAGGCGAACTGGCTGATCTCTATGCTCAGTTTATAAACCACCCTGATTCTGTTGATGCGGGGTGGCAATCCTTCTTCTCTAATCTGGAAGAAGATGCCAAAGATTTGCTTGCAGGGATTCACGGTGTTAGCACCGTCCCTGCAGCTCAGGCACAAGCCAGTGGCGTGCCGTTGAGCGATGAAGAAAACCGTCGTGCAATTCTTGATTCAATTCGTGCTTTGATGTTGATACGTGCCTACCGGGTCCGTGGTCATCTCGAAGCGAATCTCGACCCACTTGGGTTGAAGCCGATAAATCCCCACCCTGAACTTGATCCAAAGGCCTATGGCTTTAGTGATGATGATATGGATCATCCGATCTTTATCAACGGGGTTCTTGGGTTGGAAACGGCGACATTGCGTCAAATCGTAGAACGTGTTCGCAAGACCTACTGTGGTAAAGTTGGCGTCGAGTTCATGCATATTCAGGAACCAGAGCAAAAAGCCTGGATTCAGGAACGCATTGAGGGCATCAACAATCGAACAGATTTTACGGCAAAGGGGAAACAGGCCATTCTGGAGCGCCTTTCCGCCGCCGAGATTTTTGAACAGTTCCTTGGTAAGAAATACACTGGTACAAAACGTTTTGGCCTTGATGGGGCTGAAACAATGGTCCCTGCACTGGAACAAATCCTCAAAAGAGGGTCAGCTCTTGGCTTGGAAGAAGTTGTTTTGGGGGTCGCGCATCGCGGACGCCTAAACATTCTTGCCAATCTGATGGGAAAACCTTTCCGAGCGATTTTCAGCGAATTTAAAGGCGGCGCAGCCAACCCGGAAGATGTTGGTGGCTCTGGCGATGTTAAGTATCACTTGGGAACGTCATCTGATCGTGAGTTCGATGGAAACTCTGTTCACCTTTCCCTGACGGCCAACCCCTCGCATCTAGAGGCTGTTGACCCGGTTGTTGTCGGTAAGGTCCGCGCGAAACAAGATCAGAAAAATGATACGGATCGTAGCAAAATCATGGGTATTCTACTTCATGGTGATGCGGCGTTTGCCGGGCAGGGACTTGTTCCTGAGACGTTGGATCTATCCGAGCTTGATGGGTACACAACGGGTGGAACCATCCACTTTATTGTAAACAATCAGATCGGCTTTACGACTGACCCCGTACACTCGCGTTCCGGTCCTTACTGTACTGATGTGGCCAAGATCATTCAGGCGCCGATTATTCACGTAAATGGCGATGACCCGGAAGCTGTGGTGCATGTTGCACGTATTGCCATTGAATACCGCCAGACCTTTAAGTCTGATGTTGTGATTGACATGTTCTGTTATCGTCGCTTTGGTCATAACGAAGGTGATGAGCCGACGTTTACCCAGCCACAGATGTATAAAAAGATCGCGCAACAGCGTTCTGTGCGTGAACTCTATGCTGAACAGCTCTCTGCTGAAGGCACGGTGACCAAAAGCGAGATCGATGCCATCAGCAAAGCCTGGTGGGACAAGCTGGAAGAAGAATTCCAGATTGCGGAAGGGTATAAGCCAAACAAGGCTGATTGGCTGGAAGGTAAGTGGTCTCATATCGGGGCCGTACGCGGGTACGATGCCCGTCGTGGTGATACAGGTGTTGAACTGGACCTTCTTAAAGAAGTGGGAAACACCCTATGCAAGATCCCCGATGGATTTAACATTCACCGGAAGCTAACGCGTCAGCTCAAAGCCAAACAGGCTATGATTGACAGTGGTGAAGGACTGGATTGGGCGACGGCAGAGGCCCTTGCTTATGGTACTTTACTTGTCGAAGGGCACCCGGTTCGCCTGTCTGGGCAGGATTGTAATCGTGGAACCTTCTCGCAACGTCATGCGGCCTGGATTGATCAGCAAGATCAATCTGAATACAAACCTTTGAATAATATTCGCCCAAGCCAGGCTAATGCCGAGATTATTAACAGTCCACTCAGTGAGTTGGCAGTTCTTGGTTTCGAGTATGGATATTCACTTGCAGAACCAGATGCTTTGGTTCTGTGGGAAGCGCAGTTCGGGGATTTTGTGAACGGTGCGCAGATCATTATTGATCAGTTCATCGTCTCTGGTGAATCCAAGTGGCTGAGAATGTCAGGTTTGGTAATGCTCTTGCCACATGGATATGAAGGACAGGGACCGGAACATTCATCTGGTCGTGTAGAACGCTTCCTTCAGTCTTGTGCAGAAGATAATATCCAGGTCGTGAACTGTACAACGCCTGCGAACTATTTCCATGTTCTCAGACGTCAGATCCATCGTGGTTTCCGTAAACCTTTGATCATTATGACGCCGAAATCGCTTCTGCGTCATAAACGCTGCGTTTCCAATCTGGAAGACATGCTGCCGGATACATCGTTCCATCGCGTTTTACCGTGTAGCGAAAAGGTGAACCCGCCGAGTAAAATCAAGCAGGTCATTCTTTGTACAGGCAAGGTTTATTACGATCTTCTTGATGAGCGTGAAAAACGCGGCATTAACAATGTCCATCTAATCCGTCTTGAGCAACTCTATCCGTTCCCGGCAGAAGCATTGTCTCAGGCACTTAAGGGCTATGAGCATTGTGATCTGGTCTGGTGCCAGGAAGAGCATCGCAATATGGGTGCCTGGACGTTCGTCTCAACTTTCATTGAGGAAGTTGCAGAGGAAATGGGCTTTGAAAATTACCGTCCTCGTTATGCTGGTCGCAAGACTGCGGCATCGCCTGCGACAGGATCTGCCCGCAAGCATCAGGAGCAATTGGAAGCTTTGCTGGATGACGCTTTTACTTTGGGTAAAAAAGCCATGAGCCGTATCCAGACTCGCAAAGCCGAAGAGCTTGAAGCCAGGGATGCTGCGGCGACAAAAGTTGAAAAATTACGCCCGGTTGCGAAAGCCGGTGAATAAATAGAGAGGGTGGCCTGTCCCGGGTCACCCTTTTTCTTAACGGATGTTCTGGTACAGATGTCAGTACATTCAATTACACATAGATAATAAACATAATAGAGACAAAAAATGGCCACCGAAATAGTCGTTCCGGCACTAGGGGAATCTGTAACAGAGGCAACAGTTGCAAAATGGTTGAAACAGCCAGGCGAAGCCGTTGCTATGGATGAAGCTATTGTGGAGCTTGAGACAGACAAGGTCACATTGGAAGTAAACGCGTCAGTTGCTGGTGTGCTCGAAGGTATTGTTGCCAATGAAGGCGATGATGTCGAAGTGGGTGCTGTGCTTGGATCAATTGCCGAAGGGGCTTCTGCCGCCGCGTCAGCTGCGTCATCAGAAGAGGCTCCACCGAAAGAAGAACCTTCATCTGGCGCAGCAAAAACAGAAGAACCCGCCAGCGTTGAGGCAACGGGTGATCCTGTTGAAATTCCTGTACCTGTTTTGGGTGAATCTGTAACAGAAGCCACGGTCGCTCAGTGGATGAAGTCTGTTGGGGATGCTGTTGCACAAGATGAAGCAATTTGTGAACTTGAGACAGACAAAGTGACGCTAGAGGTAAATGCCCCGGTTGCTGGCGTGTTGACGTCAATTGCTGCTGAAGCGGATTCTGACGTTGGTGTCGGTGCTATTCTGGGTGTTATTACACCTGGATCCGGCGGGGCAACGGCAACTTCTAAACCTGCTGCATCAGGTGCGTCTTCTGCGTCGCAACAAACGCCTCAGGCCGCTGCTGCACCCGCAGGGGATAGTCTTGATCCGTCAAAGATTTCCGGTAGTGGTGCCGGTGGAAAAGTAACCACAGCTGATTTAGTTGCTTTTCTAGAGGGGAATACGTCACCAGCTGCGATGACATTGCCCCCAGCCGTTGCCAAGTTGATTGCTGAAAATAATCTCAACCCGCATCAGGTCAAGGGAACAGGTAAAGATGGGGCCTTAACAAAGGGCGATGTTCTTGAGCATTTGAAAAACCCACCTTCAGCACCTGCACCGATCTCTAAGGAAGCAAAAGCTCCGCCAGCTGCGGCAAGTACGCCGGTGGCAGCTGCTCCAGAGCGGGAAACACGCGAGAAAATGTCAAAGATGAGAAAGACGATTTCTCGTCGTTTGAAGGAGGCTCAGAATACCGCGGCCATGCTGACGACATTCAATGAAATTGATATGTCTGCGGTAATGGATGCACGCAAACAGTACAAAGATGCTTTCGAGAAAAAACATGGCGTTCGCCTTGGTTTCAATAGCTTCTTCGCCAAAGCGGTTGTTCAGGCCCTACAGGATGTTCCCTCTGTAAACGCGCGTATTGACGGCGATGATATTGTTTACAATAACTTTTTTGATATCGGTATGGCTGTTTCTACACCATCGGGTTTGATGGTGCCTGTTATTCGGGATTGCGATAAAAAGAGCTTTGCCGAGATTGAAGGCAGCCTTGGCGATCTTGCGAAAAAAGGCCGTGATGGTAAGCTTGGCATGGATGAGATGACGGGTGGAAGCTTCACCATTACCAATGGTGGTGTTTTTGGTTCATTGCTTTCAACGCCAATTCTGAATATGCCACAGGCTGCAATCCTAGGGCTTCATAAAATTGAAGAACGCCCGATTGCTGTAAACGGACAGGTTGTTGTGCGTCCAATGATGTATACGGCTCTCAGCTATGATCACCGTTTGATCGATGGTCGAGAAGCGGTGACGTTCCTTGTTCGGATCAAGGAATGCATGGAAGATCCTCAACGACTTCTCCTGAGCATGTAAGCTTATCCCAAAAAAAGAAAAGGGCATCTTCGGGTGGCCTTATACATTGAGAGGCAGAAAGATTTGCT
>NZ_LANI01000059.1 GCF_000982415.1 Kiloniella litopenaei | reverse complement strand
AAAAAAGCAGCGGTGTTAATTGTCAAGCACCGCTGCATAGTGTTCTTTCATTCGAGCATTCAGGATAATGATCATTTTTCTCATGACTGCAACCAGTGCGACTTTTCCTGGTTTTCCCTTCTCTTTGAGCTTTTGATAGAAAGCTCTCATGATTGGGTCAAAACGAATAGCTGGCAAAGCCGCAATATAGAGGGCATTGCGAACAGTTTTACGCCCTCCTGCAATCATTCGCTTGCCCCGCAAGGCCCCACTATCTCTGTTAATTGGAGCCACTCCGACCAACTTGACGATTTTCCCTTTCTCCAACCGTCCCAATTCAGGCAACTCAGCAAGCAGAATGCAGGCCGTTATGAAGCCAATGCCTTTCAGGCTTTTCAGAACGTTTAAACTCGCATTCAGGGTTTCGTCCTGTTTAATGCATTTTTCCATTTCATGACGTATTCGTTTTTCTTGCTTGAAGAAAAAAGCCAAGGTTTCCTCAATCAGAGGCAGCGTTGTTTCCACCTGCTTGTCCAGTCTGTTCTTTTCCTGAACAATCATGCCTTTAAGCTGCCTGTAACGCGCAACCAGATCAATCAATCGTTGTTGTGCATCACTGAGTTCGGCAGTTACATCACAAGGCATTCTCATGCCATAATCAGCCAGGACAAAAGCATCGATTTTATCTGTTTTTGCCAACAGCCCTGATGCTCTGGCAAAGTGACGCACTTGAAGCGCATTGATCCGACAAACAGGAAAATCAGCTTGTTGCAACCGTTTAAGGATACGCTTTTCATATCCTCCCGTTGCTTCAAGAATAATCCGCTCAAAGGGTTCGCGGGTTTGCAGCGTACGTAGGCATTCTTCAATGCCTGAAACGCTATTCTCATAGGTAAAGTAAAGGCGATCTGGCAAGATACATACATCAAGTTTGGATTTCGATATATCAATGCCGACAAATCGGGTAATCTGGGTCATGGCTTTGTCATCCTTATACTCGAGCGTTAAAGCTCCTTCAGCGGTTCGACTAAGCCTCAAAAAGACGGAAGTGTTGAGCTTTTTTACGGATGTTACAATCCTGGGTGCCATAAACAGCTTCCGCCATGGTATTGGAGG
>NZ_LANI01000058.1 GCF_000982415.1 Kiloniella litopenaei | reverse complement strand
GGTGAAAAGGGCGTTTATTCTTCCTATACGTATGATTCAAACTGCAGATGAGTTACATTTGAAAGAAAAGGTGAAAAAACCAATTGAGAAATTATTGCATGTGCTTAATGCCTCAAATAAAAAATTAATTATTCAATACCGATCATTATGAAACTATCATTAATTGTTGCCATGGATAAAAATTTTGGCATTGGTAAAGACAACGATTTGTTATGGAAATTGCCGGCTGATATGAAATTCTTTAAAGAAACTTCAACAGGTCATGTAGTAATAACCGGACGTAAAAATTATGAATCTATTCCTGAGAAATTTAGACCCTTGCCAAATCGTGAAAATGCCGTTTTAACTCACCAAATCGGCTATCAAGCACCAGGAGCTCATGTCTTTTTTTCACTTACTGAATGTTTAGAGTTCTATAAAAATGAAACCGAAAGAACTGTTTTCATCATTGGTGGGGGACAAATTTATGCAGAAGTTATGCAGCGAAACATCCTTCAAGAAATGTATATCACACAAGTAGATGGAGTGTTTGACGCAGATACTTTTTTTCCTAAATTTTCTGAATCTGAGTGGAATAGTGAAACTGTACTGAAACAGGGTATTGATGAAAAACACGCTTTTGCTTTTGAAATAAAAAAATATACACGTAAATAACTCTAAAACTTACTGTTTTTGTTGAAATGTTTTGTATGTAACGGTTTCAAAACTTCAACGACCTTACTAACTTTGCCTCCTTATGATTTTATGTATAGCTGAAAAACCTTCTGTGGCAAAAGATATTGCCGAAGTAATTGGTGCAAAACAACGCAACAACGGCTTTTATGAAGGAAATGGCTATTGGGTAACCTGGACTTTTGGCCATCTGTGTACATTGAATGAACCCCATGATTACAAAGAAAATTGGAAATACTGGAAATTGGAAGATCTGCCAATTGTACCTAAAAAATTTGGCATTAAACTAATTGATAACGATGGAGTAAAAAGGCAATTTGCTGTTATTGAAAAATTGGTAGCATCTTGTTCTGAAGTCATCAATTGCGGGGATGCCGGGCAGGAAGGGGAGTTGATACAAAGATGGGTATTGGCACCTGGTCAAGAAAGCGGGCCATACCCAC
>NZ_LANI01000057.1 GCF_000982415.1 Kiloniella litopenaei | reverse complement strand
GCATTACCCGTTGTATTCGCAGCTTCACGAACCTGCGTAATATTAGAAGAAACCTGATCCGTACCATTAGCGGCCTGTTGAACTGACTTGGTAATCTCTGCCGTCGCAGCCCCCTGCTCTTCAACTGCTGAAGCAATTGCTGTTGCCACCTCGTGGATAGAATCAATCGTCTTGGAAATACCGTGAATGGCCTCAACAGATTCACGGGTCTCCCCCTGAATAGAGCTGATTTGACCAGAGATATCCTCGGTTGCTTTTGCTGTCTGGTTGGCAAGCGACTTAACCTCTGATGCAACAACGGCAAAACCTTTACCAGCTTCGCCAGCTCTCGCAGCCTCAATAGTCGCATTCAACGCCAAGAGGTTGGTTTGCTCTGCGATGTCGTTAATCAGCTTCACAACCTCCCCAATCTTGTCCGCCGCATTGGCAAGACCTTCGATTTTCTGATTGGTTCTGGATGTTTCTTCAACCGCATTGCTCGCAATATCAGCAGAACGCTGTACCTGGCTGCTGATTTCATTAATGGATGCAGAAAGCTCTTCCGTAGCCGCAGCAACAGATTGAACGTTTGCAGAAGCATCCTGTGCCGCATCGGTGACAACAGATGCCTGACTGGACGATTGCGCCGCTGCACTGGACATGGTTTCAGCGGAAGAGCGCATTTCATGGGCAGAACTCGATACAGATGAAATAATCTGACCAACTGAAGATTCAAAATCGTTGGCCATCTGCATACGTGCTTCCTGACGCTCCTCGGAAGCACGTTTTTCTGCTTCAAGCTTTTCTGCTTCCATCTGGCTAACACGTTCCGCATTGGCTTTAAACTGCTCGAGGGCGCGATTAATATCACCAATCTCGTCACCGCGGTCCTGCCCCTTTACCTCTACATTATAATCACCCTGCATAAGCGAAGTAATAACACCCATACTGCCCTGTAGTGGGTTACGGATCATGAAACGGGAAATCAGAAGCAGAGCAACAATCAACACCAGAAGGAGAACGACACCGCCAATAACTGTATACTGTTGAACAGCTTGGGCTTGTTGCGTTAGACGGCTGATCGGAACATTAACCAAAACGGACCAAGGAGCTTTTGAATCCCTGATTTGTACCGGGACAAAAAGACGATA
>NZ_LANI01000056.1 GCF_000982415.1 Kiloniella litopenaei | reverse complement strand
TCTCTTGCGCATCATTCTGCACAAAACGCGCAGCAACAGCCGTTTTACCTGTGTCTGCATTCCGCAGTTCTATGCGATGGTTTTGCCCCGGCACAAAATCATAAGAGCCAAGGCTCTTCCAACGCCCGCCTTCTTTTTGCTGATTGTGCACAACAACACTGCTTCCGCGCGCATGGTGGATCGTATATTCTGCCTCTTTGGCATAACTGCCACCGACTGCCCAACGGGTATTTCATTTTAAAGGTTCGATGACCTTTCAAAAACCTTCTGGCAGAATAAATTCTTCGGCAGTTATTTTTATTTCATCTCCTGTCTGCATCTCTATTGTCATTATTGAGTTACCCTTTTGATCTTTATTGCTAATATTTGCCTCATTTATAAAAACACTTGGTCCCCATTCCCTAAAACGAGGCACAAGTAACTCTACAACGCCAGAAGCTTTCAATTCTACGACCTCTTTATATTCAACAACTTCAATAATTACTATTCCTTGCTTCCAATCAAAAAATATCGTGAGTAATCTCCAGTCATGCATCTAATCTGTCCTATCGAGTATTAAGCGGTAAATGAGCTTCAGGTGTTTTAGGGTGAACTGGATTTCCATTTATATCGACCCTATTTCCATTTACATCATTAACATGGGAATGAGGAGACCACCATCTTTGGGCTTTGGGTGAACCAATATTCGTTGCTCTCCTGTTACAGGATCAACATAGGTCCACTTGCCATTCTTAGGATCTTCCCCTTTTGGAATTAAGCCCAAATCTTTAGCGATTTCATCTATTTCTTCAGGGGTCTTTCCTGCAATATCTGAAGGGCCTATTCCAGGAGAGGAAGCGTTCCCCCCTTTTTCGTCACCCTCCCCCGTCTCTCCATCACCACCCTCTACACTAGGAAAAGTATTAGGTATTATTGGAGGATTATTATACAGAATGATGCCACATACAGTAGTTATCACAGCCCCAACAGCACACCCACCCCAACCAACACCAGGAATTGTACATAGAGGAGCAAGTGGAGCTAATATAGGGTTTAATCCTTTAGGATCAACATACCTCTTAGGACTTCCATTAGCATAGTGGTAGGGGTTATTGCCCCCTGCCAGCCCGATGGGGTCGACCTGTGTGTATCGGCCTG
>NZ_LANI01000055.1 GCF_000982415.1 Kiloniella litopenaei | reverse complement strand
GTCCCAGTAGCAAATGACGATGTTGACAGTGTTGATGATGCATCGAACACTGCGACTGGTAATGTTATGACTGGATCAAGTACTGTTGGCGGTACAGCAGGTTCCGGTGTTGATGATGAAGGTGCTGATGGTGCCGATGTTACAGGCATTGTTAATGGTACAGGCACAGTTGGCACATCGCTAACCGCGACTGGTACCTATGGTACGATCACAATCGATGCGGATGGTAACTATACATACACTGTTACAGCTTCCAGCTATCCTGCGAATGCAAGCGAGACCTTTACTTATCAGCTTACCGATGGTGACGGTGATAAAGACACAGCCGAACTTGTTATTAATCTTGGTGATCTTATTACACCGCCGACCGTTTCAGTCGAAGCTGATGCGAATGGTGGCCTTTATGAAGATACCGAGGGCAGTGTTCTTGTTAAGGTAACGCCATCTGGTGATGATCAGGTAAGTGAAATTCAACTTTCGGGTATTCCTGCTGGCGCATCGATCGGTGATGTAAGCATTACAGCTGGTGGTGTTCTTGTTGATGCTGCTGATTACAGCGTATCCGGAACTGCGCCTTATGTGGTTACGTTCAATTCAGGTTCTGAGCCAACAGGTGCGGTTGTTGTTACTCTTGAGCTAACAGCACCGGATCAGAGTGATGCGGATCTTAGCCTGACGGCCTCTGCGACAGTTATTGATGGCTCGTTGAGTGCGACAGGTACTTCGGGAGCAACGCCAATTACTGTTGATGCAGTTGTTGATGGTTCCGAGGTTACGCAAGGCAGTGCTTCTGGTTCTGATAACGCGGCAATTGACCTTGATCTAACTCTTAGCCTTGGTGGAGATAGCACAACAGGTACAAGTGTTCCTGTTGATCCTGACCAAGCTGATGTTCAAGGTGGAACGGATACTGATGGGTCAGAGAATGTAACAAAGATTGTTGTTACGCTTGATAGTGGTACCTTGGCGAATAGTGCTGGGGTTGCCTATGCACCTGACACTCCAGGAGGAACAACCTGGACCTTTAGCCCTGCGGATCAAGCGGCTGCGGAAGCTTTGGTTGCAGGTTTCAAGGTTAATCCAGTCAGTGGTTTTGATGGTACGATTAACGGTACAATCACAACGACAACAGTTGATGGTACGCCGGGAAGCGTTGAGCTTACGTCAGATAACAACACGGATGTGGACAGCTACAACTTTAC
>NZ_LANI01000054.1 GCF_000982415.1 Kiloniella litopenaei | reverse complement strand
TTCGTGAAGCTGCGAATACAACGGGTAATGCAGCTGAGCAGGTTCAGAACTCTGCATCTGGTCTTGCCGAAGAGGCACAACAGCTGGAGAACAAGGTTCATGAATTCCTGGGCCGTCTGAGATCCGTGAACGAATAAACATTTAATAAATCCGAGACCTAACAAAGCCTGCAGTGAAATATTCGCTGCGGGCTTTTTGTTTGCTGCTTAACCAGTTGGCCTTAGGTTAATAAACCATAGCATATGAATTTACTTCTTTTTAAGGAGCTGCGGGTATTGTGTTGATGAACACGAGTATACCAATAGTGGAATATCCAAAAAGTTATAGCGCAAATCTTATGATTGCCTCTTTGCAGAATAATGGAACTGAATAATGCTTAACAAGCTTTCTTTAAGCGCAAAGTTAACAATAACGAGTGCCTTGATTGTTGTTGTGTGTCTGGCAATAAGTATTTTCTTAATGTCATGGACAATGCAAACAACGGTTCGTGACCTTACACTGGAACAAGCCCAGGAAGTCGGTGAAGTCGAGGCTGAGAAGGTTAAAAACCAGTTAGATCAGGCCATGACTGTGGCACACTCTATTGTACAGTCATTTAAGGCTATACAGGCAACTAATCCACAAGATCGCCAAGCGTACCATAATGTTTTGCGACAGGCCCTCGAAGCCAACCAAAATCTTGCTGGTGCCTGGGCAGGGTTCGAACCAAATGCACTGGATGGTAATGACAACGCGTATAAAGATTCAAAAGAAGGCTACAATGGCGAGGATGGCCGCTATGCAACCTATTACTATAATTTTGGTGAAGGCATAAAGCTCGACTTTTTAACAAGTTTTTCAGAGTACTATACAATTCCCCGAGACACGAAAGCCCCTATTATTATGGAACCTATCGTGTATGACATTGCGGGAACTGATGTTCTTTTGACTTCTTTTGTTTATCCCGTCCTTAACGACAAAGGCGACTTTATCGGTGTTGTTGGTGTAGATATGAGCCTAAATGACGTGTCGGCTGCCTTTAACAAAATACAGCCCTTTGGCAAAGGAAGTTCGGTTAACCTGATTTCCAATCAGGCAAAATGGGTTGCTTATGAAAATCAGGAAGAATTGGGCAAAGATTTAAATGCAGAAAATCCTGTTTTTGGTGAAGCTGCTCCATTGATCGGCAAGGGTGACGTTTTTGGCAAGGAAGATAATGATCTCTATCGTCTTTTTGTCCCGGTACAAATCAGGG
>NZ_LANI01000053.1 GCF_000982415.1 Kiloniella litopenaei | reverse complement strand
ACGTATAGGAAGAATAAACGCCCTTTTCACCCAAGTCCAACAGCTTTGGACCGCAGTTGACTCTTTCGACACCCCTGCGATGCAACCCAATCCGGCTGACGGGGAGCCAGCAACGCTGAAAATTTACCCTCCTCTTTCCCACTAGCGGCTCCTTTTCCGACAACCAGCACGGCGGATCCCTGCCGCGGCGCTGTGAACGCAGCATTTTGATTGGTATCGTTGGCCTTCAGGCTCGTCAGTCAAACAGACCCAGGAGCAGCTCAGCCGGTGGCGCCCGGCTTTCGGGTAACGCCCTGGTCCCGCTGGTTTCGGCTTTGTGCTTCAGGTGATCAAGGATCTGCTTGATCACTATAGGGTCTTCAATGCAGGCGATGACTTTCATGGCGCCGCCGCAGCCGCTGCAGGTCTCGATGTCGATATTGAAAACACGCTTGAGCCGTTGCGCCCATGTCATCGACGCTCGCCGTTGTGCTGGTGTTGCCGGTTCATCAGCCACCCTGACCTTGTTGCCCCTGCCCCGTTTTGCCGGCGTGACCAACGCCCGGTGCCGACTGTTGGGTGCGAACACCCCGTGGAAGCGGGTTAGGTTGACTCTGGGCTTCGGTACCAGGGCGGCCAGCCTTGCAATGAAATCCAATGGTTCGAAAATGACGTGCGTGGTGCCGTCCCGGTACGGCGTCTTGAGCTGGTAGCGCACGTTGCCGCCTCGTGTTAACGACAGCCGCTTCTCGGATACCGCCGGGCGGCTGATGTACCGGCACAGCCGTTCGAGCTTCTTGCGTTCATCGGCCCTGGCCGCCACGCCGGCGTGCAGGCTGGACCCGGCTACCTTGCCAATCCCGTCACCGAACGGATCACCACTGGTCGGCAGAGTTTGCAAAGTGAACACCTTTCGCCCCGCCTGTGAACCGACAGCGATACGGTAAGTGATCGAGTGCCCCAGCAGGGGTGTCATCGGGTCGTCATCCACCGCATCCGAGGCCAGATAGCTGTTTTCGACATCCCGTTCCAGCAGGCCTTGCCGTTCCAGATAGCGACCCACCCGGTGGGCGATGGTGTGCGTCAGCTGGGTGAGCTCTGGGCTGGTCGGCGCCTTGACCCAGCGGAAACGCGCTGAGCCGTGGGATTGCTCGACATACACACCGTCGAGAAACAGCATGTGGAAGTGAACATTCAGATTGAGCGCCGATCCAAAACGCTGGATCAGGGTGACCGCGCCCGTCTTGGCCACTTGGTGGGTATGGCCCGCTTTCTTGACCAGGTGC
>NZ_LANI01000052.1 GCF_000982415.1 Kiloniella litopenaei | reverse complement strand
CCGCCCGGTGTTGTTGGTTTTGAAAAAACCAATCATTTCGGACAAACCTTCGGCCTGTTCTTCCAGCGTACGGGCAGCAGCCGAGCTTTCCTCGACCAGAGCAGCATTCTGTTGGGTCATCTCATCCATTGCTGTGACTGCCGCGTTGATTTCCTCAACACCAGATGCCTGCTCCCGGCTGGATGCGGCAATCTCGGAAATGATATCTGCAACGCGCTTGGATGAATCAACAATCTCTGACAGGGTGTCCCCGGTTGATCGTACCAAAGTAACCCCTTCCTTGACCTGATCATTGGCTTCCATGATCAGGGTCTTGATATCCTTGGCTGCTTCACCCGAACGCTGTGCCAGTGTCCGAACTTCGGCCGCAACCACAGCAAAGCCTTTGCCGGCTTCGCCAGCTCTGGCGGCTTCAACCGCGGCATTCAGGGCTAGAAGATTGGTCTGGAAAGCAATTTCATCAATAACACCAATGATGTCCGAAACCTTCTGTGATGCCTGCTCAATACCCGTTACGGCAACCACAGCCTCTTGAACAACCTCTCCCCCTCGTTCAGCCGTTTCTGTCGCGTTGAGGGCCATCTGGTTTGCTTGTTGAGCACTATCGGCATTCTGTTTTACCGTGGTGGACATTTCTTCCATAGACGCTGCGGTTTGTTGCAGGCTGGACGCTTGTGCTTCGGTCCTTTGCGACAGATCCATGGAACCGGATGATATTTCTGTTGAGGCAGAGCCTATTTCATCTGTGGTGGTGATGATTTCCCCAACAGTTTCAGACAAGCGTTTTGATGTCTGGTTGACGTCCTGCTTCAGGGTTTCATACATACCAGTATAGTCTGTCGTGATTTCGTGTGTCAGATCCCCGCGCGAGAGGGATGAAAGGGCTGTTGCCACGTCATCAATGACATCGCTGACGTTTTTGTTTAGAGAATTCAGGGCATTGGTCAGGGCGAGCATAAAGCCTTCTTTACCTTCAGCCGAGAGTGATTTGGTAAAGTCACCTTTAGAGATGGCATTGACCATCTGATCGACTTCGGCCTCGATAGCAAGTTCAGCTGTAATGTCTGCCCATTCGACGACTGTGCCCAAACGTTCTCCGTCCTGGTTGGTTATCGGGTTGGCAATAAGATCAAAGGTTCTGCCACCAACATTAATTCGTCCCTGGTATGTTGTGGTCAGGGCTTCGAGCATGGTGCGTTGATGGGCGGGGTTTTTATGGAACCGATCAATACTGCCGCCCAGAAGCTTGTTGGTATCAAATCCCACAAG
>NZ_LANI01000051.1 GCF_000982415.1 Kiloniella litopenaei | reverse complement strand
GTCCAGGGCTGATTTTATCCGAAGATTTTCAGAAGCTGCTTGAGTTTGCTGAATGGCGTTCTCTTTAAATGTTTGTAATGCAGAAGCAATGTTTCCTATTTCATCTTTTCTATCCAGACCAGTGATCTCAACAGATTGGTTGCCATCGGCAAGTTCCAGCATTTCAGACGTTGATTTCTGAAGTGGATGAACAATTGAGCGTGCAAATAACCATCCCAACAGGGCGACCACGCCCAAAACAATTGCTCCGATCATGAGAATAAAGAGTCTGGCTTCTTTCACAGGAGCCAACATTTCTTGCTCATCAATTTCGGCAATCAGGGCCCAGCGAATATTCTGAAACTCAAATGGCCGATAAGCGGAAAGGACAGGTATATTTCTATAGTCCATAGTAATCTCAATACCCGTTTCACCGTTCAGGGCTTTTTTTGTTGTGGTTGTTTCTACTTTGTTTTTCAGGATTGTTGATTCTTGTGAAAATCTTGAATCGCTACGCATAAAATAATCGCTGCCAACGAGGTAGGTTTCCCCCGTTTCCCCCATTCCGGCGCTGACTTGCAGCACTTGATTTATTCGATCAATTGGCATTTGGAAGATTAACACGCCTTCGAACCCGGATTGTGAGACAACAGGGGTCGAAATAAAGCTGGCTGGTGCATCATTACTTGGCGCATAGGGGGCAAAATCTATGTAACTGATGCTGCCGACTTTTTTATTTGATAAAGCGGCTTTGAAGGCCTGAGAAAGGCCGGTTTGATTGTATTTGCCATCAAGCAGATTCGTTGCATAATCAAGCTCTTTGAATACGGTGTAAACAACGTTGCCTTCTGGATCCACAAGGAAAATGTCGTAATAGCCGCGCTCTGTCAGCATTTGGCGAAACCAAGGATGAAACCGTTGGTGTTGGCTATGATAAAGGCCGTCTAAAAGTGTGGGCCCATCAAAGAGGTGTTTTTGTCCAAGTGCTTCTTTGTTTCCGTGTGAACTTGTTGCGGTCGTTGCCTTTTCGTTAATGTATATGCCTTGAAGTGATTGAAGCGGATCGTTATGGCGCTGTGCTTCGTCTCTAAAGCCATTTGCAAATTGGGGTAAGGCATCCTGGACGTTTCTGCTCGCAGCTGTAATTACGATATCTTCTCTTATTGATACGAGGTATTGGTTTAGGGAAGTGCTTCTTGCTTCTGCCAAAGCGGTCAGGGTTTGTTGCTTTTGCTGAACAATTGTTTCGGATGTATTGTTTATGCTGAAAGCGCCGACTGATATCACAGAGATCATCGCAATCAGGACAAATAGTATCGGCAGTTTGTGCGCGATTTTTAGCGATAATCTGTTAAATATTCTGTGCATTATCTTCTCCGTTCGGCAGTAAGATCTTTGATTTTGAGAGCTTTACGCTTTGCTCTTCTTCTCATTTTTTGATTCAGAATTCAGACCA
>NZ_LANI01000050.1 GCF_000982415.1 Kiloniella litopenaei | reverse complement strand
CATTACATCTGCAATGAACTCGGCAAAGGGCACTATATTGCCGTCTACACTGGCAGTTTCCAGTGCAGTCATGTAATCATCGCGGCGTTCAACGGGTATAACCGTCCAAGGATAACCGCCAGCGGCCATCATGACATTCATCAAAAAGCGCCCTGTTCGCCCATTGCCGTCAATATAGGGATGGATATAGACGAATATAAAATGCCCAAGCACCACGCGAACGCCTGCGTCTCCTTCTGCTTCCAATAGTTCGAACAGGGCTGGCATGGCATCACGCACAGCTTCTATCGGTGGAGGGACATGCATTGAACGGCGGATATATACAGGTGCATTCCTGTATCCAGCTAAGTCGGACAGCTTTAGCAGGCCTGCCGTGATGCTGGGGGCAAATAACTCTCTGTACCATGTACCATGATCTTGATCCGCGATTTGGCCTGCATTTTTACCTTCAAGGCACTTCTGGACGCTGTTTTTAACTTCCTGAAATGCCTGCCAATAACCGCGTGCGGCAAGAGCATCTCGATGCTTTTTATCTTCCTCAATAGCGTCTGGGTTCCAAGCACCGGAACGGACGCGCTCGATAAGCTCAACACTGACGCGGTAGCCTTCAATTGACAAAGAATGATAAGCATCCGTGACATAGATTTCATCGACCTGTTTTAAGTAAGCTTCAATGTCATTCATGGGTGTTGGTGCTGGTAGTTTCCCGATCACGTCTTCTCGCATGGCTTGCCACATAAGTTTGATGCGCATTGCCATCGGAGAGTTTGCCCGCATATCCCCAATGGAAGGCCTTTTCTCTGTGAATGGATCGACCTCTCTTACATCGAAATCAGCGGCTTTCATTGTAGATAGTATGTCATCAGCGATACGGTCACGGCCAATATTACGAAATGCGCCAGCCAAGCGCCCTGCCACTTTGCTATGCTCCCCTTCTAAAAGAAGCCCAAGTATGTCAGACGAGTTCTTTATGAGGGCAAGGGCTGTGCGTAGTTCGGTTGGATGCTGTTGATAATATGTTGGTGAGCAAGCAATGAGGGAAGCTGGTAAAGAAAAAAGCCGCAAGCCTTCTTTAACCTCAATATCTTGTGCTTTTGGAATTGAGGCTTTCACCCCATAGAAAGACGTGTCGTGCGGTAACTTGGTAATGTCATTTCCAGCCTTTTTTGACCTGACCAGCAATTGTTTCGGCACCTGCATGTTGCCCGCGTGAATTTGTAATGATCTTTCAGGAGACAGGCACCAGTCATCGTTAAAGCGGGAATTCAGGTAAGAGGAACAAAAGCCCCAATAGGAAGCGTACCAAGCTGTACTTTCACCTGTTATATCGTCTGGTCGTGCAGGTATATACCAGCCTTTCATGACACTTTGTAGAAACCCATGCTTCATAAGGCGTTCTCGGTGGACGCGTGAGAGATCAGCAGAGCGTATAGCTACAATACCTTTATCTTGTAGTGCTTTTAGTACTTCTAATGAATTGGCTAGTTTT
>NZ_LANI01000005.1 GCF_000982415.1 Kiloniella litopenaei | reverse complement strand
CGAAAATCGACGGGGTTTGTCAGCAATCTGACCCGCTATACAGCGGGCTTTTTAATTCAAAAATCTATCACTCGTTTCATGCAGGTGCTTTACGTAGCCAATCTGAACCACGACGCGTTAGTTCAACTGCACTTACAGATTTATCACCAATATTTTTATTACGGAGTCGGGCATATTCCAACCCGTCTATTGTCGACTTGTATACCTCGACAACCTCCCAATCTTGGTACGATGCGTGCCTTTTAGAAAAAATATCACCAATCTCAGGCATATGCTCGAATTCTCTCATAAACCATTCTTAAAACTACTTTCAGGATCTATTCAGGGATTGATACTCTTCTGACCATGATGGATCAAATGTTAAGATAAATTTTATCTAAAAAAACAACAAAGATTCAAACCCAGAACAACTCAAGAACATATATTCAACAGAATTACCTGAATAACTATGAAATGTAAGCGAGCAATATGATCATTTTAAGACGATCACAAAAAGAACATTCTGTTCTTAACTGGTTCCGACCTCATTAACGGGTCTTATTTATCTGTAACAGCCTTGTCGATAAGATTTTTGGTTACAAAACATCTTTTCGCAAACAATCTTCAAAACGCGCCAAGAAAGCATCACAAATGTTTTTGTCATGGGCAATCGAGAGATAAAGCTTTGTCCCCATTGGATTCAAGAAAACACCTCTTTTAAAAAGCCCTAGCATCATCGCACGCCCTTTCTTTTTATCCCCTAATGCGGAAGAACGATAATTAAAAACATCCTGATCTGTAAAAACGATCTGGGCCAAAGGTCCATCACCAATAACCTGCGCAGGCTCATTCAAATCACTAAGAATACATCTCAGATTAGTCCGCAGGTACTCCCCAGTTTCAAACAGCTTTTCATAAGTTCCGGGCAACCGATAGACAGAAAGCGCGGCATTGGCAGCTGTGGTTGAAATCGGATTCCCCCCCAAGGTGGACGCCATCCAGACATAATTATCTTGGCCAATATAATGTTCATTCACATGATCCATAATATCTGCACGCCCCCCAAAAGCACCAATAGGGTACCCCCCACCCAAGGCTTTGCCATAGGCGACAAGGTCGGGAATCACACCATACTTTTCCTGTGCACCGCCATAGGCCAACCGGAAACCAGTCACAACTTCATCAAAAATAAGCGGAATACCATAGGTATCACAAAGCGCTCTAATGCCCTCCAGAAAGCCGGGGACCGGGGGCGTGCATCGCTGCAAGGGTTCCATCAAAACCCCTGCTATTTCATTGATATTTCCGATTAAAATTTCTTTCGTAGTTTCCAGATCATTATAGGGCGCTATCAAAAGGTTTTCCTGTGCCATTGGTGTACCAGCAGACGTCAACTCAGGTGTCGGAAAGGCCAAGTTCTGACGCGGAAAAAGAGAGGTCACACCCGCTTCATTGGCCCCATGATAGGCCCCTTCAAACTTGAGTATTTTTTTCTTACCAGTAAAAGCACGTGCCAAACGTTGGCAATACATCGTTGCTTCTGTACCCGACGCACAAAACCTAAGACGATCAATCGCCGGAGCTATACTCTGAATTTCTTCGGCCAGTTGCAAAGCATGGTTATTCAAATACGCAAAATTTGACCCCAACTCGGCTTGCTTTTGGACCGCTTCGACGACCTCTTCTCGGGCATGGCCAACCAAACACGATCCCCAACCAATTGAATAGTCCAGATATTCTTGTCCACCACTGTCCCAGAGTTTGGCCCCCTTTCCCCTTTTAACCTCAATCAGTGTTTCAGGAGGAAACCCGAATTCGCCATTAGATATACCCGCGGTAAAAACACCCAAAGCTCTTTTCTGAACACTATTTAAGTTCTCTTCTGGTTTAAGCGCCATTATATCCCTCGTTTTTTTAGCCTGAAATCAGGATCTACACATATCAGTTCCGATTATGCCAAGGGTCTAGAAATTCGAGCGCAGGAACAATTTAATAAAACGGGAAAATGTTCTCAGAAAAATTTACTTCACAGAAATCTGATCACAATAATTCAAGCAAACCTGTCTTTTACCGCCGTCATAAGCCATGATGGTTGTAAGGAATTAGACACACTCAAATCACTTGTCATGTATCTATGGAGTGCGACATGGTTCAAAACACCTTTCTGGTAATCTGGCTTGCTTTTATCGCGGTTGCAGTGACAGCCAAGCAAACCGTCATCGCCTCCCCTACGATATTTCAAAGTGAAAAAGAAAATTTCGAACTCGAGCTGCTTGCAGATGGATTGGACCACCCATGGGGAATGGCTTTTCTACCGAACGGAAACTTATTGATTACGGAACGGGAAAAAGGACTTAAGCTCTATCAAGACAATTCCCTTCTCAATATCCCCCTGAACACTTTTCCCGAGGTCAAAACAAGAGGACAAGGCGGATTACTTGATATAGCAATCCACCCGGAATTCGAGAAAAATCAGCTGATCTATTTCACCTATAGCCATCCTTTGCCAACAGGCTCAACCACTGCATTGGCCCAAGCCAAATTTGTCAGGCAAAAACTTATCAATCCACAAACTATATTTATTGCTGATACGGGATCCAACACGACCAAGCACTATGGATCACGTATTGAATTTGATAACAACGGTATGTTGTTTATGACGGTGGGTGACCGTGGGAACCGTGATAATGCGCAAAACCTAAACTCGCATGCCGGTAAAGTATTGCGCCTGAATGATAAAGGCGCCGCCGCCAACAACACTTTCTTCCCGGAGGGCGACAATGCACTTCCTGAAATTTTTTCTTATGGGCACCGCAATCCACAGGGGCTGACAAAACACCCGGAAACCGGTGAAATGTGGATCAGCGAACATGGCCCCCGTGGTGGTGATGAAATAAACCGCCTCAAAGGGGGGATAAATTACGGATGGCCCATTATCACCTATGGAAAAGAATACATTTTGGGCTCAATCGGCGAAGGAACACACCACCCTGACATGGAACAACCTATCCACCAGTGGACACCATCTATCGCACCTGCCGGTATAACTTTTTATTCCGCGGATACCTTTGCAAGCTGGAAAGGTAATCTTTTTACGACCGCCTTAAAGTTTAAACTTCTGGTTAGACAGGAAATCAAAAACAACAAAGTTATTCATGAAGAAAGATTACTAACCGAAGAAGTAGGGCGCATTCGCGCAATAAAGCAAGGCCCGGATGGCCTTCTCTATATCCTGACGGATTCAAATAACGGCGCCCTCTATCGCCTTAGCCCACACAACTAAAATGACGAGTCCATCAACAAAACTCTGTTAGATATCTTCTAGACGAATTCCCCGATCCCAATAGGGTTCACTACCAAACTTACCTTCGAGGAAATCAATAAACGATCTGGTTTTGGCGGGTAAATGTTCTCTGTTTGGATAAAGGGCATAAACAGCTGCGCTGGGCAATTCAAACTCTCTCAGGATAGGTATCAACTCCCCGGCTTTAAGTTCATCGCCAATATCCCAGGTGGATTTAATCGCGATACCAATACCTGCCTTTGTCGCATCTCGTAAGATTTCGCCGTTATTCGTTTCTAGGTTGCCTTTGACCTTAACATCTATTTGCCCCTCAGGCCCCTTGAAGTGCCAGTGATCATGTACACCCCCAGGATAACCAAGCACCAGACAGTTATGATGGACAAGATCCTGTGGGTGTTTTGGCACCCCCTCTTTCGCAAGATAATCACGCGAAGCACAAACCACGCGCCGCGCTGGACTTAACTTCCTCGCAATCAAGCTACTGTCTTTCAGTTCACCAGTACGAATTGCCAAATCAAAGCCGGATTGGACCATATCAACAATCTGATCTGTCAAGCTCACCTGAATAGATACGTCCGGGTATTGCTTTAGGAACTCTGGTAACAAACGTGATATATGCTTACGCCCAAAAGATGATGGCGCCGTTATTTTCAAGGTACCCTTCACATGTCCCGCCAGACCAGAAAGCGCGGCCTCAGCATCTGCAATATCTTCGAGGATAGATTTACAGCGGACATAATAACCAGCGCCTTCATCCGTCAGACTTAACCGTCTTGTCGTTCTATTTAACAAACGAGCATCAAGTCGTTCTTCAAGGTTTGCAATGCGCTTACTGACAACAGCAGCTGATAAATTGAGGTTCCGCCCTGCCGCGGTCATTCCGCCAGCAGCAACGACCTCGACAAATACAGTCATGTCGCTAATTACATCCATAGTATTATCAAAATAAACTATATAATCCTTATCCAACAAGACCTATTATCATTTCCGCTAGAAATGCTTATCTTATTCTCAAGGAAACAATTAGACCGATGAGGACATGACAAATGAGAAATGCACTCGATTCTACCATAGATTTTGATTTAAACGCTGCTGATATGAGCATCCACTTTCAAAATGCGCGTAAAGTCAGATCTGCAGAAGCACATAAGCTCTTCGGCATGTTCTTGAAAGCCTTGGTTTCACCCGTAAGCAACTGGAAAACACGCTACATTCTGGCTCTTTCCAGAACAGCTTAAAAACAGCTTCTCTCAAAATTTCATGAAGCCAAAAAGCAACCATAAGGCGTATCTATCTACGCCTTATTGGGGAAATTAATTATTATTTAATTTTTTTCAGGCTTACTACAGGCATAAATTAATTCGCAAATAAAACTGCTGCGAATAACCAGTCTGTACCTTTTGTGTCAGTACCGTACCCCAGTACCAATTTTATTTTGAACCCTTATATACGCCGGTAAACCTTTGTATATGAACGGTTTTATCCAGATGCATCCTACCCCGATGCTCTGATGCCAAGACACGATTGATGTGGCTTTCACATCTTCCCCAAGTGTCTTTGCATCCCCACTTTGCCAATCGGTCCCCCGCCGATTGGCTATTTTTTTGCAGCAGCTTACTTCATTTTCCAGAAAAAAACATGTCAGTAGCCCCATCCGGCCTATCCAGATCTTGCTTTGTTCGAATAGCTCGAAAAATAGCCAAGGGGCTTCGATATTTTCTCCCCATCTTCTCCATCATCAAACGCTTAAAATAAAACGCCCCATGATTGCCATCAGATTGAAGGCAATTATTAACCGAATACTGATGGGGAACACGTTTTGGTGTCATCGTCATTTTATCCTCCTTTGATCAAAACTATTACAATCAAAAAGATAACCTTAAACGATCGAAGTATAGCACAAGCATTCACACTCAGAGCCCCACATACCCCAATCCACCCGGAGTCCAATTAATAAAAACAATCACAGTAAGCCAAAAAATCTGATTGATTACATAAGCCTGCGCACAGAATTTTTATTTCGCTGCCAGATACATTTACCACGAAAGAATTGAGGGACGCTTGAAATTACCACAAGCCAGAGCCATACTTAAAAGAGTAAAAACACAAACTTAGCACGCAAAAATTGCATATCTAATTATAGCTCGAAATTTGTCGCAAAGTTGAAACACTCTAATGGTGTAAACACGCACAAGGGGTAGAAAGATTTTGGAGCTTCCCCGATAGTTAATCTGAAACAAACAAAAAAACGCATAAAAAGTGCGAACACAAAACAGGGTAAACCGGACAAGGTAAATCAAAATGAAAATGGAAGGGCAGCAACTGATCCCCGCCCCTCAGGACAAGGTATGGGAAGCCTTGAATGATCCTGAAATACTGAAACTTTCAATTCCAGGCTGCGAGACAGTTGACAAAACATCAGACACAGAATTTCAAGCAAGCCTAACCGCCAAATTTGGCCCCGTTAAAGCTAAGTTCAAAGGGCAGGTAACACTTTCAGATCTAAACCCTCCTACCAGCTACACTTTAACTGGAGAAGGTAAGGGAGGCGCAGCTGGTTTCGGTAAGGGAGAAGCTAAAGTCTGGCTGGAAGATCAAAATGGACAAACGTTACTCAACTATACAGTAGACGCCAAAGTTGGTGGAAAGCTTGCCCAAATCGGTTCGCGTTTGGTTGATTCAGCTGCAAAAAAAATGGCCGATGACTTCTTTGAAGCCTTTTCCCAGAACATCACGACCACAGGATCTTCGACAGAAGCCGAGAATAGTGCCCCAGCAGAAGTCCCTTCCAACGAAAATGACACCACGGTTGCAACAACAAGTGTTACGGGCAATAACGCTATCTATATTGGCATTGCCAGTGTTATTCTGGTCGCCATAGCTATCTATGCTTTCAGCTAGTCCCTTCAAGATAAAGTACATAACTACTGAAATACCGCATTCTAAACACAAAAAAGAGTTCTAGAAAGAACCAGCCCTTAAGATCGCGTTGCACGGATTCAAACGCCATTGCAGTGCACCAATCGCCCCAGAGGCAACAGCCCAAGAACGACGAAATAAGATAAAAATAATCTCTGGGTTGTCACACCACGAACAGGAGAAAACCGATGCCAACGGTATCTATGACAGTTAATGGCAAGCAAGTTTCGGCAGAAGTATCGTCGAACACCCTGCTTGTGACTTTTATCCGCGAAAACCTGAAACTTACTGGCACCCATGTTGGCTGTGATACAAGCCAATGTGGCGCTTGTGTGGTTCACGTCAACGGCAACAGTGCAAAATCCTGTACCATGCTTGCCGTACAAGCAGAAGGCGCAGAGGTAACAACGATTGAAGGTCTGGCAAAGGGCAATGACCTTCACCCCATGCAAAAATCCTTTCAGGAAAACCACGGCTTACAGTGTGGCTTTTGTACGACAGGCATGATCATGAGCGCTGTAGATCTGGTTAACAAGTCTGACAATCTTGATGACACCTCTATCCGCGAAGGCCTCGAGGGCAATATCTGTCGCTGTACTGGCTATCAGAATATTGTGAAATCCATCCAGGCAGCAGCGAAAGAAATGGAGGCATAATCATGACGACTGAAACTGGCATTGGCGCCTCTGTACGCCGCAAAGAAGACAAGCGTTTTATCATCGGCAAAGGACGCTATCTCGACGATATCACCAAGCCCGGGCAAACATATGGATACTTCATACGGTCCCCCTATGCTCACGCAAAAATCAATAGCATCGACACCAGCGAAGCGCTAAAAGCGCCGGGCGTTATTGATATTTTAACTGGGCCGGATATGGAAGCAGATGGTATTGGACCAATCATCTGTGGATGGGGCATTACATCCAAAGACGGTACACCCCATAAAGCCCCTGCTCATCCTGCATTGGCCGTAAGTCATGTTAAATACGTTGGTCATCAGGTTGCATTTGTTGTTGCAGAAACCCTGCAACAGGCAAGGGATGCTTCCGAGTTAGTCGAAATCGATTACGAAGAACTCCCCCACGTTATTGAAGTCGGTGATGCACTGGCGAGTGGAGCCCCACAAATCCATGATGACATCCCAGGTAATTTGTCTTTTGATTGGGAGCTTGGTGACCGCGCAGCAACAGAACAGGCCATTGCATCAGCGCACCACGTCACCCGCATGGATCTGCGGAATAACCGCCTGATTCCAAACGCGATGGAACCCCGTGCTGCATTGGGTGAATATGATGCGGGAACGGATGAAATCACACTCTATACCACCAGCCAAAACCCACATGTGCACAGGCTTGTTCTGTCAGCATTTAATGCGGTTGCCCCAGAACATAAATTACGGGTTATTGCCCCGGATGTCGGTGGTGGATTTGGATCAAAGATCTTTATCTATTCCGAAGAAACTGTCTGCGCCTGGGCAACAAAAAGATTAAACCGACCCATCAAATGGACCGCGGAACGTTCTGAATCATTCCTGTCGGATGCTCATGGCCGTGATCATGAAACCCATGCAGAAATGGCTTTTGATGCCAATGGCAAGATCCTTGGCTTCAAGGTATCCACAAAAGCAAATGTGGGTTGCTATCTATCAACCTTCGCCTCTGCAGTGCCAACTTATCTCTACGGAACATTGCTGAATGGTCAATACACAATGCCAGCCATCTATTGCGAGGTCCAGGCAGGCTTTACCAACACAGCCCCGGTTGATGCCTATCGTGGTGCCGGACGACCAGAAGCAACCTATGTTGTCGAGAGAATGATCGAAATCGGTGCCCGTGAAATGGGGATAGATCCGGGCGAAATTCGCAAACGAAACTTTATTCCACCGGATGCCTATCCTTATGAAACGCCCGTCATCATGGCGTATGATAGCGGCAACTACGCGCTTGCAATGGACAAAGCACAGGCTGCTATTGATTACAGTGGTTTTGAAGCTCGAAAAGCTGAATCAGCACAACGTGGCAAGCTTCGCGGCATTGGTTACTCTGCCTTTATCGAAGCTTGTGGTATTGCACCGTCAGCGGCGGTTGGCTCGCTAGGTGCAGGTGTCGGATTGTGGGAATCAGCACAGGTTCGCTTTAACCCAACGGGCAGCGTAACAGTTTTCACCGGAAGCCACTCGCACGGCCAAGGTCACGAAACAACCTTTGCCCAAATTGTGTCCGATCAACTCGGTGTGCCTATTGATCAGGTTGAAATATCCCATGGCGATACAGGCAAAGTACCTTTTGGCATGGGCACCTATGGGTCCCGTTCACTTGCTGTTGGTGGTTCTGCGATAATGAAGGCCATTGATAAGGTTGTTGAAAAGAGCAAGAAAATCGCAGCCCATACACTGGAAGCATCGGTCGAGGACATTGAACATTCCGGTGGTGTTTTCTCGGTCGCCGGAACGGACAAAAAGATGACCATGGCAGAGATCGCATTTTCCGCCTATGTGCCACATAACTATCCGGATGATGTCGAACCCGGCATGGACGAAACAGCCTTCTACGATCCGCTCAACTTCACTTTCCCCGCTGGGACACACATAGCCGAGGTCGAAATTGATCCTGACACAGGAACAACTGAGATCGTGGATTGGGTCGCCGTGGATGATTTTGGTAACGTGATCAACCCGATGATTGTCGAAGGACAGGTTCACGGAGGATTGGCACAGGGTATTGGACAAGCCCTTCTGGAAAACTGTGTCTACGACAAGGAAAGCGGCCAGTTGTTGACTGGTTCCTACATGGACTATTGCATGCCTCGTGCTGATGACCTGCCCACTTTCCGGGTTGAAACCATCAACACCCCATGTACGACAAACCCCCTTGGCGTAAAGGGCTGTGGTGAAGCTGGCGCAATATCTGCACCAGCGGCATTGATGAATGCCATCACCAATGCACTGGGCAAGGAAATCGATATGCCTGCCACACCTGAGAAGGTATGGCGTGCGGCACAGGGACTGTAAGGGAGGAATGCATCATGTATAATTTTGATTATAAACGTCCAGCTACCATAGACGAAGCTGCTAGCCTCTTGAACGATGACACCATTTTGCTGGCTGGTGGGCAAACCTTGATCCCGACACTCAAACAGCGTTTGGCCCAACCGGAAACACTGGTTGATCTCAGTGCCATTGAATCACTCCGTGGGGTTTGTCCAGATGGTGACCAATTGGCAATCGGGGCGATGACAACCCATGCCGAAGTTGCAAACAAGGCAACTATCCCGGCGCTTGTATCTCTTGCAAGTGGGATTGGCGATGCCCAGGTTCGTAACAGAGGAACCATTGGTGGATCAATTGCCAACAACGATCCGGCGGCCGATTATCCAGCTGCTGTTGTTGGGTTGAATGCCGTCATCTGTACCAATCGACGCACAATTGCTGCCGATGATTTTTTTACCGATCTTTTTGAAACGGCTTTGGAAGAAGGCGAGATTATCACCAATGTGACCTTTCCAAAACCAGAGGCCGCTGCTTACATAAAGTTCGATAATCCTGCGTCACGCTATGCCATTGTTGGTGTGATGGTCGCAAAAACTGGCTCTGGTATCAGGGTAGCTGTGACCGGTGCGGGGCCTTGCGTTTTCCGTCAAACAGAAATGGAAGCTGCCCTTTCAGCAAGCTTCACCCCACAAGCTCTGGATAACATTTCAGTACCTTCAGATGGGTTAAATAGCGATATACATGCATCGGCAGAATATCGTGCCAACCTGATCAAGGTGTTGGCGAAACGCGCTGTTGCACAAATAAACGGCTAAACTTTCTAGGCCGCAGTTGTTTTTTACGATCAACTGCGGCCTTTTTTTACGTTCCAAAACCAACTTCGGAGCACGTCATGCCCAATTCTCATCAAGTCTCTGCTTCCATAGATGACGTTCTTCAAAATTTGGCCAACGGCAAGTATGTTGCTGATCGTTCTCTTGCCACCGTTATTCATCTGGCATTGAACATGCAGCGTCCGCTGTTTCTTGAGGGGGAAGCCGGGGTTGGGAAAACGGAAATAGCCAAGGTACTCTCGGCAACTCTCGACCGTCCTTTGGTCCGTCTTCAATGTTATGAAGGTCTCGACATAAACACGGCTGTTTATGAATGGAATTACACCCGGCAGATGATCGAAATTCGCATTGCAGAAGCGGCAGGGGATACCAACAGAGACCGACTTTCAAAAGATATGTTTGATCCAGAGTTTTTAATCAAGCGGCCTTTGTTAAAAGCTTTGGAAAGCCACGAGGGTAAAAGCCCTGTTTTGCTTATCGACGAGCTGGATCGTGCTGATGAAGCTTTTGAGGCTTATTTGCTAGAGGTTCTTTCTGACTACCAAATCACCATTCCAGAGCTTGGAACAATCAAGGCAGCAGAGCCGCCCATTGTTATCATAACATCAAACAGAACCCGCGAAATTCACGATGCCTTGAAACGCAGATGCCTCTATCATTGGGTTGATTATCCTGATGCTCTACGAGAACTTGAAATCCTTAAGCTCAAAGCCCCGGATGCAACCGAAAAGTTGAGCAACGAAGTTGTTCTTTTTGTACAGGAATTACGAAGGAACCCAGAAGTATTCAAGCAGCCCGGTATTGCCGAAACCATTGACTGGACGAATGCCCTAACCCAGTTGGATCGCGTTTCACTCGCCCCTGAAATTGTCAGTGATACCCTGGGTGTTCTTTTGAAATACCAAGATGACATCACCCGTATTCAGGGAAGCGAGGCGTCGGATATTTTAAGAAAAGTACAAACTGAGATGGATCAAATAGGCTAACACCTTATGGTTTCACGACAGCCAAAACAGACTAACCCAAAACAAGATAACCAAAGTAACCAGGGTTATCTGGCAGAAAATATACTGCACTTTGCACGCACCTTGCGAAAGGCTGGGCTCTCTGTGCCGTCAGCACGTGTTTTGGAAGCAATCGATGCTATTCAGTTTTCCGGCATCACCAGACGGGATGATATCTATTCAACCTTTCAATGCCTTTTTATCACCAGCAGGGATCAACAGGAAATTTTCGATCAGTGCTTTCATATCTTTTGGCGAAATCCAGAGTTTCTGGAACGTGCCATGTCATTACTGCTGCCAACAACCTTTCTTGAAAACGCACCACAGGACGAAAAAGACAAGGCCCTCAAACGTGTGAGCCAAGCATTCGCTCCAGAGCAAAAAAACGAACGCCCGAAAGAAAAAACAGATGAAGAGCTAGAGATAGAATTTGACGCCAGGCTCACCAGCTCAGACGAAAAGGTCCTTCGTCATAAAGATTTTGAACAGATGAGCGCCGATGAGCAACGACGCGCATTTGAAATTATCAGACATTTACAGTTACCAGCTGACCTTATCACCACCCGGCGCTTTTCGCCGTCGGTTCAAAAACAACGCATTGATTCCCGTAAAACAATGCAGGCCTCTATGAGACGCGGCGCAGATATCATTGAACTAAAGCACAAGGCAAAAAAAATACAGTGCGCCCCCCTGGTCATTCTCTGCGATATTTCTGGCTCTATGAGCGAATACAGCCGAATGTTGCTGCATTTTATTCATAGCCTCAGCTCTGCACGTGATCGTATTCATAGCTTTACCTTTGGAACAGAGCTGCACAACATCACCAGACAGATGAAATACAAGGACGTCGATGAGGCCCTGACCGCTGTTGGCCAACAAATTGACGACTGGTCTGGGGGAACCCGGATCAGCACCGCAATACATGATTTCAATCAACATTGGTCACGTCGTGTGCTAGGGCAGCGTGCAAATGTTTTGCTCATCACCGATGGACTTGAACGTGACGGGGCCCATGACCTTTCACTCGAAATGGAAAGACTACAGAAATCCTGTCGAAAGTTGATCTGGTTGAATCCCCTTCTCAGATACGATGGATTTCAGGCAAAGGCGCGCGGCATTAAATTAATGTTGCCACATGTTGATGAATTTAGAAGTGCTCACAATATAAATAGCCTGGAAGATCTGGCTAAAAGTTTGCAAAATAACTGGCAGCCCCGACAGCGTCGGCACAATAATGGACCTATCAGGAATGATTGAAAAACAGACTGACGAAACTTCTGCTGAGGATTTATTGAAAACCGCAGCGACGTGGCAGGATGAGGGGCGCAAAGTTGCGCTGGCAACTGTCGTAAAAACGTGGGGATCATCCCCGCGCCAAGCCGGCAGTATAATGATCATCGATGACAACATGACCATGCTTGGTTCAGTCAGCGGTGGCTGTATCGAAGGCGCCGTGATTCAAGAAGCCCTTGAAATTATGGATCACGGCAAAGCCAGTATTCTTGAATTTGGTGTCGGAGACGAGCAAGCCTGGGATGTTGGACTGGCATGCGGGGGAACAATACAGGTTTATGTTGAACGATTGGAAACAACATGAAGCGTGCAACACTTGATCAACTCAATCTCGCCAAAGCTGTAAAAGAAACCACCGTTCTTCTGACAAATCTGAAAAGTGGTGCGCAAGAGCTGGTCTATCCCCTAAGGCCCGAGACAACACACCCTCTTGAAGACCTGCTTAAGGCAGCTATCCGCGACGATAAATCCTCTGTCCATGCCACAGAGGATTCCGAAACTTTCATTCAGGTTTTCAATCCTCCCCTACGCTTAATTATCGTTGGAGCCGTTCATATTTCACAATTCCTGGTACCAATGGCGCAGTCAGCAGGGTACGAAGTCATTCTTATTGATCCCCGCAGTGCTTTTGGCAACAAAACCCGTTTTCCCAATTGCAAAATTACCAATGAATGGCCAGACGAGGCCATGGAAGATCTAAAACCGGATCACAGAACGGCCGTCGTACTGCTAACGCATGATCCAAAGTTGGACGATCCAGCACTGGAAGCATCTTTAACATCAGACGCCTTTTATATTGGTGCACTGGGCAGTAAAAGAACCCACGCAAAACGGCTAGAACGCTTGAAGCATCTGAAAAACCTGGAACGCATAGAGGGACCGATAGGGCTCGATATCGGTGCAAAAAACCCCGCGGAAATTGCTCTTTCCATTCTTGCCTCAATCACAAAGTCTCTCCGTCATGGGGGCAAGACGTGATTTTCGCTGAAATCAAAACGGAAGAAGCCGAAGGGACCTATCTGGCTCATTCTATTAACACCAACAAAGGCCGTTTGGGCAAAGGGCATCATCTGACGGCCCTCGATATCGAAGATTTGTTAACATCGGATATCACAACCATAACCACAATCCGTCTTGAGGAGCAAGACGTCCACGAAGATCTTGCGGCTGCAAAGCTTGGTCAGTTTGTCTGTAGTAGTGGTGTCAAAACAAGCCCCGCCTTTACAGGCCGCTGTAATATTTACAGCACCGTGCACGGTGTCTTTGAGACCACGCCACAAGAGATTGGACAGATAAATTCAGTTGATGAAGCTATAACCCTGGCAACGCTGGCGCCCTATAGTGTTGTTCATCCGGATCAGCTTGTTGCCACGGCAAAAATAATCCCACTCGCCGCCCCTTCGCAAGCTCTGGACAAAACAAAAGGGGTCGCCCAACTTACCGTCCATCCTTTTCGTCAACGGAAAACAGGCCTTATTCTCACCCGCTTGCCACAGACAAAAAAGTCTGTTCTAGAAAAAACAAAAACAGTCGTAAATCAAAGGCTCAAATCCTGCGCCAATGAACTTTCGGAAACAGTTATTGTTGACCATGACCCTAATTCTATCGCCAAAGCCATTCGTGACCTTCGCGCAAATAATCACGAACTGATATTAATATTCGGTGCTTCGGCAATCGTCGATAGACAAGACGCCCTTCCCAAAGGACTAGAGCTTTCAGGTGGAGAAATAGAACATTTTGGAATGCCTGTGGATCCCGGGAACTTACTTTTACTGGGGAAACATTCCGGCAGCGACATCATAGGCCTACCAGGCTGTGCCCGATCACCAAAACTGAACGGCTTTGACTGGATCCTTCAACGTATTATTGCAGGGCTGCCCGTTACAAAGGATACGATCGTACAAATGGGGTGTGGCGGATTACTTTCTGAAATTCCAACGCGCCCACAACCAAGGGAAAAAATGCCCCCTGAAACATTGCATATCACGCCCAGGATTACGGCCATCCTTCTGGCAGCTGGACAATCCCGGAGAATGGGACCTAAAAACAAACTTCTTCAGGAATGGCATGGCAAACCCCTTGTTAAATGGGTGGCCGATAACATTGGCGAAAGCCAAGTGGATCACACCATTGTCGTAACCGGGTACGAAGCTGACCTCGTGCGGGAAAGCTTGTGCGCTAACGGTCTAGAATATGTGCACAATCCTGATTATGCCGACGGGTTAAGTACATCTTTGATCAAGGGATTGATGGCAGTACCCGCAGACAGCGATGCCGTCTTGATCTGTTTAGGTGATATGCCGTCAATCGACAGTGCGCAACTGGATGAATTAATCAAGGCCTATGATCCGGAAAATGGGGCCGCAATCTGTGTGCCTACTTTTGAGGGCAAACGGGGAAATCCTGTACTTTGGAGCAGAAGCTTTATACCCGAAATGTTAAACCTCAAGGGCGATAGCGGTGCCAGACACCTTTTGGGCAATTATCCCGGTGACCTGCAAGAAGTGATAATGGATAATACATCAGTTCTTTCCGATATAGATACCCCCGAAGCTCTATCCACCTTACGCAAAACGAGTTTTTCAAAATGAGCGAATTAGGAACTGATGAAGACCTCTACAACAAAGAGCTTCTGCGTCTTGCCAGCATGGGAGATTGCCGTCTGGAAAACCCTGACCATACAATCGTTCACAACAACCCCCTTTGTGGCGACCGTATTACCCTGGACTTGCGCATAGACGATAATCTTATTACAGAGGTTGGATACAAAGCGCAGTCCTGCGCGCTTTGCAAAGCTTCGGCACAACTTATAAAAGATCTTTCCATTGGACGTAACTTAGTCGAATTGCAGGACATACACATGAAACTAAAGTCCCAATTAAAGGAAAACTTGCCTATATCCCTTCCTAATGATTGGGAATCATTCTCTATTTTTCAGCCCGTTGCCAGCATCAAGAACAGACACAGCTGCGTATTGCTCCCTTTTCAGGCACTCGCCAAAATAGAAACAATTTATTAAAACAAAAAATATATAATTGTTCGGAATGAAAACAGAAGTTTTGCCAACTGATCCGCAAGATTTCCAGAACTACAGCGTGCGTTTAAGATTTAACACGTGAAAAGGTTTGTAAAAACTATGTCGATTCAGAGCAAAATTGGTTCCCTTCTAACCCTTCTGTTTCTCGTCTTGATCGCGACCAGTGCTGTTATCCTGAAAACAGTCGTAGAGCCGGAATTTGCAGATCTTGATCGTGAAAATACAATTCATAGATCACAACAGATACAAAATACACTTGATGACGAACTGGAAGATTTAAAAATTTATTCCAGCGATTGGGGCGTTTGGGATGACACCTATGAGTACATGGTCACAAAAGATCCGGACTTTATATCAGGCAGTGCCCCGGATGACACCTTTCTATTAACAGATATACACATGATGGCATTTTACGATATGAATAACGATATCGTATGGGGCCGCTGGTTCGACAAAGAGGCTGACAGCTTTACAGATCTTGATATCACCTTTGTCGACAATAAAACCAGATCTGTCATGTCTCCCCAATCTGTTGTTGCACATAACGGCATGGCCGGCTTTGCCCAGACAACTCGCGGGCCTATGATGATTGCGGCGTACCCGATCCTTAAAAGTAATCAGGATGGGCCTGCACGGGGGATTGCTATCACCGGACGATTTTTGGACCAAAATCGTATGGAAAAAATAGCAGAAGACCTCAACGCAGAATTCAACACAGTTTTCAGTCTCGATCAAAGTATCTCGGAAGAACAAAATCTGCCGATTGAAGTTATTACAAACCCGCTGCAACCTGGCTCCATCGGCCTGTTCGATGCTCAGGAAAACGGAATGCTCTATTCCTATGTCGATATTATCGCCATGAATGACGTCAAATTAATGCGTCTGGTTCATCCACATGAAATGGAAATATTAAGCAAAGGGCAATTTGCAATTTCAACCGTGTTACAACTTTTTGCTGCCTTTTTTGCCATTGCTTTAATTTTCATGGTCTTTTCTCTCCATCAAATTGTTCTCAACCCTCTGGGCACTCTCCGGCGGAAAATTAATGCGATGAAGAGAAGCGAAACACTATCAACAGAAACCATCCCGGAAGCCCAATCCAACGAGCTTTTACTGGCATTGGAAAGTTTCGATGCGATGGAAACAGAAATTCGTCAACACCAAAGCGATTTGGAAGACAAGGTTAGGGACAGAACCCATTGGCTACAGGAAACCAACGACAGGCTGGAAGAAGAAGTAATTGAAAGACAGCGGACAGAAGAAAACTTACGTGCCGCAAAAATAGAAGCCGAACAGGCAAGCCGCAGCAAATCAGAATTCCTTGCCACAATGAGCCATGAAATTCGTACCCCGATGAATGGGGTGGTGGGTATGACCAACCTACTGTTGGAAAGCAAGCTTGATGAAGAACAGTTGGATTACACAAAATCCATCAAAAATTCTGCCGATCATCTTTTGTTACTTATTAACGATATTCTCGATATCTCTAAATTGGACGCTGGCGTCAGCAAACTGGAAATCAGCGACTTCAAACTATCAGAAATCATTCAATCAGTAACTTCAACCCAGGAACCAAAGGCGCTATCGAAAAACTTAACATTACGTTCCGAAATTGATCCAAGTCTGCCCGATTGGGTACGCAATGATCCAACCCGATTAAGGCAGGTACTTTTTAACCTTGTTGGCAATGCCATCAAATTTACGGATACAGGGCACATTACGGTCTCGGTCGTTCCCCATAAACCAAGGTCAGGGAACATCCAATGGATCAAATGCTCTGTTGAAGACACGGGCATCGGTATCAGTGAAGCAGATCAGGAACGTATATTCGAACGCTTTACCCAGGCCGATGGTTCTTCATCCAGAAAACACGGTGGCGCTGGCCTTGGGTTATCTATCGTAAAACATTTAAGCGAACAGATGAATGGTGAAGTCGGATTGGAAAGCTCTCTCGGAAACGGCAGTACCTTTTGGTTTACCGTTCCTCTGGAGATACCGGACACTGATCAACCCCCTTCCAAAGATACCGAACCCAACAAATCCGTTGTAGAAACTCAGGATCAACAAACTACGGGAACAATCTCATCATCCGGGAACGATCAGCTACATGTGTTGATTGTAGAAGACAACAAGATAAACCAGATGTTGTTGACTAAATTTTTTAGCAAACGTGGACACCTTGCTGACGTTGCGTTTAATGGTCTGGAAGCGCTTGAATACCTAAAGCATAAAGATCCAGACATCATCCTTATGGACATACAGATGCCCGAAATGGATGGTATTGAAGCAACAAAGGCTATCCGTAAGTTGAACAGTGCCAAGTCAGAAATTCCTATTATCGCAGTCACAGCCAACGCCATGAAGGGTGATCGTGATACATATATCGCCGCTGGCATGAATGACTACGTAGCCAAACCCGTAGATTTCGATCAATTAACAAAGGTAATAAATCAACACGTCTCGGCAAAGAAGGTCCATATGTAGCCGAAACCTATGGCGAAAGTGATGTAAAAAACGCATTTATCCAATTCCCCGTATTGTCCCTATGTTTTAGAGGACAATAGATCACGCCCCTTGCCCAATCCCTGTCAAGTTTCTAAGCTCATCGCAATTCTTCGAAACGCCCAAAAATCTATTCCCTTGATAGATTGCCAATGGGAAACAATAAAATTAGGAGCAGGATTATGGCAAAAGTCGCGTTTATCGGTTTAGGCGTTATGGGCTACCCCATGGCTGGACATCTAGCCGCAAAGGGACATGAAGTTAGCGTTTACAATAGAACACATGCAAAAGCCGAGGCATGGGTCAAGGAACACGGTGGACGCAGTGGCGCAACACCCCGGATCGCGTCCGAAGGGGCAGAAATTGTTTTTTGTTGTGTTGGAAACGATGATGATCTGCGTTCAGTTGTTCTTGGCGACGACGGCATCTTTGCCGGTATGACGGCCGACACTGTTCTGGTCGACCATACCACGGCGTCTGCCGATGTTGCCCGCGAACTTGATGCAATCGCCCGTGAAAAATCCATCCACTTTATCGACGCCCCGGTATCCGGTGGTCAGGCCGGTGCTGAAAACGGCGTTCTCACCGTGATGTGTGGGGGTGAACAAGCTGCCTTTGATCGCATCAAACCCGTTGCAGATTGTTTCTCTCGCGCTGTTACCCTGATGGGACCTGTGGGATCTGGTCAGTTGACCAAGATGGTGAACCAGATTGCCATTGCCGGCCTTGTCCAGGGCCTAAGTGAAGCCATGAACTTCGGCCAGAAAGCTAATCTGGATATGGAGAAGGTCATCGACGTTATCTCCAAAGGTGCCGCAGGTTCCTGGCAAATGGAGAACCGGGGATCAACCATGTGTCAGGGCGAATTCGAATTTGGCTTTGCCGTCGATTGGATGCGCAAGGATCTGGGCATCTGTTTCGAAGAATCAAAACGCAACGGTGCCCGCTTGCCCGTGACCCACCTGATTGATCAGTTTTACGCACAGGTTCAAGCCCGTGGCGGTAATCGCTGGGACACATCCAGTCTGGTGCATCTGCTTCAAAACGATTAATCGCAAAGAGCATCAAACAGCAGCAAGCCATCGCAGCTTGCTGCTGTTTTTATTTGCATACTTCACAATTCTTATTACCAAACAATACATGAGCATCAGCAATAGCTATTCAAGTTACTGTGATTTCACGCCTTATCCCATATAACAGGTAAATACAGCCTTGATCCCGCCACAAGCCATCGCCATGATAGCCCCAGTCAATTTTCCAAGGTCCACAGAGAAAGAACCACATGTTTCACAGTTTTTTTAAATCCAGAAAATGGGCACTCTGGGCTTATGGGGGAAGTATAATTCTGCTCTCAATCGTTTGGGTACAAGTGCAGATATCTGTCATTCTTAATAAGTGGTACGAAAAGTTTTACGATCTTCTTCAAAAAGCAGGCGACTTTAAGGACAATCCAGAAGAAGGTATTCGCCAATTTTACGAAACTGTATTTGGCCTGGAATACTTATCAACCTGGACAGATGAAGACCTTTCATTTTTGGTCATCGTCATGCCGCTCGTGATACTCAGCGTTTTCGCCAACTGGTTCACACGCATTTATGTATTGCGATGGCGTGAAGCCATGACCTTTAACTTCATCCCCCGTTGGAGGAGTGTGAAAAAAGAAATCGAAGGGGCTTCTCAGCGAATTCAAGAAGATTGCCATCGGTTTGCCGTCATAGTCGAACATTTAGGAACAGATATAGTCAATTCATTATTGACCTTAATTGCCTTTATCCCGATTTTATGGACTTTAAGCGAAAAGGTTGAAATCCCCTATATCAAAGACATTGATGGCTCTCTTGTCTGGCTCTCCCTCATTGTATCAGTTGGAGGCGTTATTACTTCTTGGATCATAGGATCTAAATTACCCGGCATTGAGTATGATCGTCAAAAGACAGAAGCTGCATTCAGAAAAGATCTGGTTCTCGGTGAAGAAGATAAAGTTAACTTTGCCCAACCAAACAACCTATTAGCATTATTTACTGGTGTAAAATTTAATGCACACAGACTATACAGGCACTATAGTTATTTCGATCTATGGAGATATTCCTATAAACAATTAATGAGCGTCGCTCCGCTTATCATAATGGGCCCAAGCCTTTTTACGCAGACCATATTACTTGGCATATTAATGCAAACAGCAAACGCCTATGGGCAAGTTCATGGCAGTTTTTCTTATTTCTTGGACAACTGGACAATCATTACTGAATTAAGATCAATCTACAAACGCCTGCATGAATTTGAAAATAACCTGCGCAAGCATGAAGAAGAACAGGTAGCTTCTGCAATACCCGAAACAGGAGAATAATTAACCGCCCTTAGCCATTGTTTTCACATTCTTGCGGTAAAGATAACTCCACTATGGATCAGGCTTTGATCCACAAAAATATGCGTGCTTAACTCCGGGTAAATTCGTTTTATCCGGAGTTATTCTATGTCAGCCAATAAAGACCTTCTGACCGTTGGACTTGCCCAGATCACCCCCGTATGGCTCAACCGTGAAGCAACGCTTGAGAAAATTATCACCTATATTAACCAGGCCGCAGATCAGGGCTGTGATCTCGTTGGTTTCGGCGAGGCCCTGGCCCCCGGTTATCCCTTTTGGCTCGACCGGACCGATGGTGCGCGCTTTAACAATGACATCCAAAAGGAAATCCACGCCAGATATCTGGACGAAGGTGTCTGTATTGAACGCGGCGATCTTGCATCCGTCTGTGAAACGGCAAAAGCCCGAGGAATTGCCGTCTATGTCGGGATAATGGAGCGCCCCCTTGATCGGGCCGGACACAGCCTCTATTGCACTCTCGTTTATATCGACAAGCAGGGGCGAATAGGTTCTGTTCATCGCAAACTGATGCCAACATATGAAGAGCGTTTGGCCTGGGCACCCGGTGATGGCCACGGCCTGCGCACCCATACACTTGGCGAGTTCACCGTTGGCGGTCTGAATTGCTGGGAAAACTGGATGCCGCTGGCCCGTGCCTCGCTCTATGCACAGGGGGAAGATCTTCATTTTTCCTGTTGGCCCGGCGGCGATCACAATACCCATGACTTGCCCGGTTTTATCGCCAAGGAATCCCGGTCCTATACAATGTTTGTCTGTGGCCTGATGCGCGTGGAAGACATCACCGACGACATCCCCCATGCCGATCTGATCAGAGCCGGGGAGAATACAGGTTTTCTGGCCAATGGCGGTAGCTGTCTGATGGGGCCGGATGGCAAGTGGGTTATCGAACCGATTATTGGTGAAGAACGTCTGGCTGTGGCAACCATAGACCATAAACTGGTCCGAAGAGAGCGTCAGAACTTTGACCCCGCCGGACACTATTCAAGACCAGATGTAACACAGCTATTTGTAAACAGAGAGCGTCAGTCCACAGTTAAATTTACAGGCTAAAGAATAAATAACTAGAGCACAGAACAGCATAAAGCCTATTAGTGCAGCGATCGGTTATCGTGACTGATTGCTGCACTCTTTTTGCTTTTGTTGTTTTTGATAAATGCCCGATCAATACTTCGTTCTTGGGGAAAGTAGACACAAACATTTGTTCCAACACCCAACTCACTATCGATAGTAACATAGCCGCCATGCAGCTCGATCAGGGACTTTACAATATGAAGCCCCAATCCGGTTCCTTCATGATCTCGTGTCAACGCCTCACTGACTTGCTGAAACGGATCCATAACCTTGGCAAGATTTTCTTTGCTTATCCCGATCCCTTTATCAGCAATCGACAAACATATTCCATCATTTTTGTTTCCACTTGCAGAGACAATTACATCCCCCGCTTTACCGGAAAATTTAACTGCATTAGAAAGCAAGTTGATCAGCATCTGCTTAACCCTGCGGGCATCTGCGAAGAGATAAGGTAAATCATCAGGGACTTCTGTCTTTATTGAAATATTATAACTGGCTGCCTTGTTCGACAACATTGCAACAGACGATTCAATTACGACAGACAGATCCACTTCTGTCTCAAGAAGATCCACATCCCCGGATTCAAGTTTGGAAACATCCAGAATATCGTTTAAGACCTCAAGCAAATGCACACCGGCGTTATTGATATCCTGACAATAATCTTTGTACCTGTCCTGCCCCAAAGGACCAAAGGACTCATTTTTGAGTAACTCTGAAAAGCCAATAATACAGTTTAAGGGCGTTCGAAGTTCATGGCTCATATTCGCCAAAAATTCATTTTTACTTCGGCTGGCAAGCTGTTCTTTACTAACTGCGCTCCGCAACTGTTCTTCTGTCTTAATACGGGTTTGTAGTTCTTCCTGCAGCTCTGCGGTACGCTGTTTAACCCGCCTTTCAAGGCTCTGGTTGGACTCTTCCAAGGCTTCGGCAAACCTTTTTTGAACGGTTATATCGCTATAAGTCGTTACAAACCCATCTTGAAGCGGGTTCCCGCAGACCTCTACGACAGTTCCATCCGTTCGTGTTCGTTCAAATTGATGGGGCTCAAACTTAAAGGCTAACGCCATTCGTTCATGAACCTGATGATCAACATCGCCCGGCCCATACTCTCCCCTTTCAGCGTTAAAACGGAAAAGCTCTGCCATTGATGTACCCGGTTTTCCTAACTCTTCCGGGAAATCCATCAATTCAAGAAAGCGTTGATTACACAAGACGAGGTTACAGTTACGATCAAAAAGCGATATCCCCTGGGTAATATTTTCAACAACAGTCTTTAATTGTCCCGCAATGGCAATCACATCCCCCATCAGGCTGGATGACGCATCAGTGACCACGACGGAAAGGCTTCCATTGTTCAATCGAGCCATACGAATTTGGATTAATTCCAAGTTTGGTTTCTGGAAAACAACGGGTTGACCAATTCCCATAAAATAAAGCCATTCATCCAGAATTTGGGCGCCACATTCCTTTGCGGCAACACGTACATCGTTATTAATGCAGTTCAAAAGGATATCATTTAAAGGGGTATCATTCTCAACATGACTTTGGCCAAGCCCCAGAAGTTTTTGAAAGTCATCATCACAGCCGATCAACCTGTGGTCGCCATCAAAAAAAGCAACAGCCTGATTTGGTAAATAAAGCGGACTGGAATACTCTGCAGAAAGTTCTGCCTCAGTTCCCTTATGTTTCCCCATACAGTTGACCCCGAAAATATCATGAGGCTTGTTTATCAGCCTTAATTATTCAAGATAAGCAATAAACTCTTAAAATTTCGTTTCGCCTCAAAGTGGTGCTTGACCCTGCCCCTTAAAACAGAGTTACATAACAGACAGAACACTGTTTTTTTATGCTTCTGTCCTAGATAGCCCCCATCCCTTTCTGTCGGCAATCCGGCAGTCACACCATAAAGCCACGATTAATATAATTCAGGCACTTAATAACCCAAGATAAAGAGACATATAGCGCCCATGACAACATTAGACCTTGATTTTGTTCGATCTCAGTTCCCTGCATTTAAAGAACCCTCGCTTGAAAACTGGTCTTTTTTTGAAAATGCAGGTGGTTCCTATGCCTGTCATCAGGTTATTGACCGCTTGAACAATTATTATCGGAAAACAAAACTACAACCCTATCACCCCTTTCCTGCATCCGAGACAGCCGGGCAGGAAATGGATCAGGCCCTTGTCAATCTTGCCGCCTATCTCAACGTTTCCGAAGCTGAAATTGATCTGGGACCATCCACAAGTCAGAATACCTATGTATTGGCACAAGCTTTTCGCGCCACCATGCAACAGGGTGATGAAATCATCGTCACCAATCAGGACCACGAAGCGAACTCCGGCGTCTGGCGCAGGTTGGCAGACAGTGGAATTATTGTCAGAGAGTGGCGTGTTGATCCGGAAAGCGGCTATCTGAATCTTACTGATCTCGATAATTTACTGAACGACAAAACGCGCCTTGTCACCTTTCCCCACTGCTCAAATATCATTGCCCACGTGAACCCCGTTGCCGAAATTTCCACACGTGCACATGCGGTTGGCGCAAAGGTTGTTGTCGATGGTGTTTCCTATGCCGGGCATGGTTTCCCCGATGTGACGGCTCTTGGCGCAGACGTCTATCTTTTCTCCCTCTATAAAACCTATGGCCCGCATCAGGGCCTCATGGTCATTCGTCAGGAAACAAGGGATATGTTAGCCTATCAGGGGCATTTCTTTAACAAAGACCTTGCCCACAAGCGCTTTGTGCCTGCTGGACCTGATCATGCTCAAGTTGCGGCATCCAGCGGCATTACAGAATACTTTGATGCCGTGCACGCACATCACTTTGACCAGGAAGCAACCCCGGCAAAACGGGGACAGGATGTACACGATCTTTTCCAGGCACAGGAACAAGCCCTGATGGCTCCCTTGCTTGAATATATCAGAGGTCGAAATGATTTACGTCTTCTTGGCCCGGACAAACCGGAAGAAAGAGCACCAACCATTTCGGTAGTTACCAAACAGGATGGCCGGTCCGTTGCAGAAAAGCTATCCAAACATGGCATTATGGCTGCTGGTGGACACTTCTATTCCTATCGACTGTTTGAAGGAATAAATCTGGCCCCGGAAGCTGGCGCCCTGCGGGTTTCTTTTGTTCATTACACCAGCCCCGACGACATTCAAAAGCTGCTCAAGGCACTTGATCAGGTGTTATAAATAGTCCTGATCATTTATATGATAACAGTTATAAATTATATAATAACGGTCGTAAATTTCTGCGATTAATGATGAACACTCTGTCGAAATAATTCCGGCAGAGTGTTTGTTCATTATAATGTTTCATCCCCAGCCTCGGAAACAGGTACTTTTCCAAGCGTTATTCGTAGAATGACGATAAACATGACAGGTACAAGCCCTAAAGCCACGGCAAACACGCCTTGAATCCCCCAGAAAGCCCCGCTGAAAATCCACAGCAAAACCACGTTCAGTAAAAAATACAACGTCGCATCCGAGTTGGGGTCCAGCAACTCCTTGAAAAATGAACCAATAAACGGCACAGCATAAATCAACCGAAAAATCTTGGGTTCATCAGATGCTTGCTTATCCGTTATTCCAGAAGACAATTTTTGCGCTGTTATATCTGTCATCTATTCTCGCAGTATTTTAGTCAGGTATATAATACCCGCTAAAATAAGAACGCGATCAACAAACGACAAAGTGACAGAATGTCACAGAAAATCACTCAGATATAAATTACCTAGGTATAAATCGCTCAGATCTCAGTGTGCATGCGATAACCCGGTGTATAAGCCAAGCGAACAATTGTTACCGGAATATCACCATTCCATGTTGTCCGGTCTATGACAAAAATGGCTTCACCTTCGCTTGTCTGTAACAGCTCGGCTTCCTGCTTTGTTGCATTTGCTGCAGAGAAGGAAATATCACCTTTTGTCAAAGGCGTGTTCTGGACCAACCATTCGTTTGCATCAATCGCTTGCAAATTTACATCCCGAATAGCTGCAACTTCGGAAAGGTTTACCCAACGATCTTCGTAAAGAAAGGGATGGTTATCAGCATAATGCAAGCTACGAACATGTAACATTTCGACGTCATCTGAAAGACCCAAGCGACTTGCCACACTCACAGGCGGTAGTGTCTCTGCTCTTTCCAAAACACTGTGCCGCCAAGCCCATCCACGCTGCTCAACTTCCAACCTTGTAATCGGGATTTCCAGTGTTGCCTTGCGGATCGGATTCAAGGCCACACGGGTTCCCGCCTTACGACGACGTTCCAACAGACCTTCCTCGGCTAACGCACGCATCGCCCGATTAACCGTCGCCCGTGCACAGCCAAATTCTTCGGCGAGATCAATTTCATTGGGAATCATATCGCCAGGTAACCAAATACGTTCAAGTATCCGGCGCATAACTTCGGCTTTAACGCTTTGCCAACTGTTGATCTCTGATATAGTCAAATCCGGTCCTTTAGTGACATCATGGTTTTTTTATACCGGGTTACGATCCTATCCCGCTTGGTATGATGTCCTTCTTTTACCAGATGACGGCCAGCTGACCAGACATCGGTGATCATTTTGTCATCACCCGCAAAAATATAGCTATCAAGAATGGCGTCACCTTCTTTACCCAACAGATCAACAGACTCCATATCAAGCGCAAAGAGATCTGCGCGTTGGCCAACAGCAATGGCCCCGGATTCACGCTGTCCGGCCTGTGCTCCCCCCGCGACTACAGCATCCATCAAAACCCGGCCTGTTGACTTTTCTTTCGTCGCAAACACGGCCCGCCCTCGATCACGAAGGCGCTGAGAATATTCCAGCGTCCGAAGCTCTTCCGAAAGCGAGATACGTATGTTGGAATCAGAACCAACACCAAAACGTCCACCAGAATTCACATAACGAACGCCATCAAAAATCCCATCCCCTAAACTGGATTCAGTAATCGGACAGAGACCTGCAACAGCATTTGTCCGCGCCAAACCTTCTGTTTCGTGTGGTTCCATATGGGTACAGTGTATCAGGCACCAACGCTCATCCACAGAATGATTTTCCAACAACCATTCCACAGGACGTTTGCCCCAAGCTGATTGAATTTCTTCAATCTCTGCCGTTTGTTCGGCAATATGCATGTGAAGAGGGGCTGTGGGTGCGAGACCTGTCGCAAAACGCATCCCGTCCTGACTGACCGCCCGAAGCGAGTGAGGGGCAACCCCCAGTTTGGTATCATCTGGTAATGTTTTGAGTTCTTTGGCTATCGCCTCAAAGAGCTTCTGGAAACGATCAGGCGTATTACCAAATCGGATCTGTCCAGGCCCAAGTGATCGGCCATCGCATCCACCATGCTCATAAAGAACAGGCAAAAGCGTCAGACCAATACCCGTTTCCTTTGAGGCCGCAACAACACGGTTGGACAGTTCCCCAATATCATCATAGGCCACACCACCGGGCTGATGATGCAAATAGTGGAATTCACAAACTGCTGCATAGCCCGCTTCCAGCATTTCCATCTGCATATAGGCTGTAATTGCTTCAATATCATCCGGGCTGAGATGATCCAAAAAGCGATACATCAGCTTGCGCCAGGTCCAGAAACTGTCTTTTGGGTCCGGACCTCTGGTTTCGGTCATACCCGCCATCGCCCGCTGGAAAGCATGACTGTGAAGGTTTGTCGGCGAAGGCAGAAGCACGCCCAGTTTATTCCCCTGTTTAACAACAGGGGCGTCAGCAGCAATACCGGATTCCACAGAAACAATCCGCCCATCGTCACCAATGATGACATGCACATCCCACTGCCATCCACTTTGCGTAAGTGCCTGTTCTGCCCACAGATGCTTCACTTTTTCTGCTCCTCGCCACCGCTTGACAAAATATTATGTACATACATAATACAATAAAGATAGATCTTATCAAGTCAGGAAAGAGTATTTCTCATGCCGTCTGCCTCTGCTTTCGAAACGCCTGTGTCGCCGGTAACCATCACCAGCGGGACTAGTCCGATTGTACTGGGCATGCCCCACACAGGAACCTGGCTTCCCGAAAAAATTCTGGATAAGCTGAACGCGAACGGCAAAAAACAGGCAGATACGGATTGGCATATTGACTTGCTTTACGCGGATCTCTTGCCTGACGTGACAATCGTCAAAGCAAACTTTCATCGCTATGCCATTGATGCCAACCGAGACCCTGCCGGCATCAGTCTTTACCCCGGCCAAAACACGACGAGCCTTTGCCCTGTAACGGATTTCGACAATCAGCCGATCTACAAAGACGGTTGCGAACCGGATGAAGCAGAAATTGAAAAACGCCGTCAGAGCTTTCACGCCCCCTATCACGCCGCACTACAGAGCGAACTAGAGCGTGTTCGCAACCTCCATGGCGTGGCAATTCTCTATGACTGCCACTCCATCAGATCGACCATTCCCTTTCTTTTTGACGGCTTGCTACCCGAATTCAATATCGGCACAAACAATGGAGAAACCTGTGACAGAATGATTGAGAAAAGTGTTTGGGATATCTGCAATAACGCGCCCGAATACAACACGGTTCTCAACGCGCGTTTCAAAGGCGGCTGGACAACCCGGCACTATGGCCAGCCACACAACGATATTCACGCGATCCAAATGGAACTCGCCCAGCGGACACATTTAAAAGAAGAAAACATACCCTTTGATTATGACACTGAAAAAGCAGCCGTTCTGCGACCTTATCTAAAGAATATTTTGGTTAAGCTAACCGAGTTGGTTGAAACCAAACAGCTAACAGCACGTGGATAAAAACGTAGATTACGATGTACTGTCAGGCTGAAGATATTTGTCAATAATTCGCTTAATCGTCCCGCTTTCTCTCAGCTTGTCCGTAGCCTCGACCAAACGTTTCTTTTGCGCTGTGGAGACCTTTCCCGGCTGGCACATTAACCAGAATTCAACTGTCTTAAAAACATAGGCCTGTCCAATTTCCGAAAGATCCACCCCCATTTTTCGCATGTTAAACAACATGCTATCATAAGCCCCTATAACCACATCGACCCGACCGCTTTTAAACATCGCACTGCTAAGGTCATAATTTTTAGTTGGGACTTTCAACAGCGTGTCATCTGAATCAAAAGGCTCCCCCACAAAAACACCCCTGGGAACACCAATTTTCTTACCAGCTAAATCACTATAGTTATTCAAAATAATAGGTTTTCTTGGAATAGCAGATACAGTGATGCTTTTGCCAATCGGCGCAAGCTTTTCATATCGCGCATCCGGTACAGGCACTCGCGCCAATACAGAACAATGAGCACTGCCTTCTTCCAGTTCACTAAACACACGTAGCGTTGGAACGATTTCATGCGTGCCATGAAATCCGGCCTCTTTCCTCAAGACATTTGTAAGATCGTAGAGATACCCACGTTTTTCCCCTGTCTCAGATAAAAATCCATAGGGCGCATGTTGAAGTGTTACAAAATTCAATTCATTGCTGTCGGCCCAAAGGTAACTTGGGTAAGCCAAACCAAGCGCTAGAAGTAAATTTTTGAAACAAGAAAAAATAAAGCGTTTTGAATAAATTCTCATCAAAGCTCTCAACTCTATTTTCCTGTGTCTATTGTTCGGGGCCTATTATTCGGGGCATACCCTGTAGAGTATCATAACAGTCTAACACAGTTGAGCGCTGAACAAGAATTCGGGCTGCATACACCTCTGTATGCAGCCCGATTCTTTGGCTTATAATTGATACTGCGGCTTATAATTGATACTGCCAACTTGATTGATAATACCTGTAAGCCCCCTTGTCTTGAGCAACATGTCCAAGACCCGGAAATTCCAGATGACTACCCAGTACTGCAACTCTGTCTGCGCTTACCCAATCCAGCATTCTGCGACGGGTTTGTTCAGCTTGCTGCATATCAATATCAAAGGCAATGCTCCATTCAGGATGCTGGAATTGTAATGCTGTGAAGTGAACAAGATCCCCCCAAATCAAAACTTCCTGACCTTCCGAACGCAGAACAAACCCTGTGTGCCCCGGCGTGTGCCCCGGCGTGTGCCCCGGTAACGCGACAGCCTCGATACCCGGCAAAACTTCGCCGTCTTTATCGATAAGGGTCAAGCGCTTTGCATAAGGCGCAGACATGGCCTTGGCATTAGCAGAATTTGTTTTTAGGAAATCAGATGCCTTCGAAATATACGCATCGTCATGCCAAAAGTCCCAATCATTCTTATGCACAATCAATTCTGCATTGGGAAAGTGTGCTTTCCCTTCTTTTGATGTGATGCCAGAAATATGATCCACATGCATATGGGTTAGCAAAATCGCATCAACAGATTCAGGTGTGATTCCTGCTGCTTTCAGATTCTCGGTAAACTGCCCGAGCGTAGGTCCCATATTGTCCGCTGTCCCTGAATCAATCAGGATGATTTTCTCCCCTGTGTTCACCACAAAAGAATTAATCGGAACCCGGATCTTATCAACCGGTGGCGTCCGGTACTGATCTCTATAAAGTTGGGCTGCCTCTTGCGGGTCATAGTTGGGAATCAGGTCCGACCCCGCGTCAATATAGCCATCCAACAAAGCCGTTATTTCAAAATTACCCACCGAAAAACGATAGGCACCTGTTGTTTGCACACCCGCTTTCGGGGCCGCGGCAAAGCCCGGCATGGGAACAGAAAGCGATGCCATGGAAGCAACAAGCCCTGCACCACCGGTTAATAATGAACCCTTTAATAGCTCGCGTCTTGAAAGTGTCATGTCGAAAGTTTCCCGATATCACTGTTATCCAAATCAATACCGCTTAATATCAGTATATTTTTCTGGATCGGGAGAGGCTTCGCGCCTATATCTTGTATAAGCATTACTTATATCATGGGATTACTATGGATCGACTGCAACTTTTTCAGACTTTCATTGCCTCCATTGACAAAGGCTCGCTCTCGGGCGCAGCAAAGGTGTTAAATATCAGTCAACCTGCGGTGAGCCAGCAGATTACCTTGCTGGAAAGTATCCTCCAGAAAGAATTGCTGTTCAGAACATCCCGAGGCGTAAAGCCTACAGAAGCAGGGCTGGTTGTTTACAACAATGCCCAAAACATCCTTGAACAAGTCACAAAACTGCACGAAGAACTGAAGAATCTGGACGAAAGCCTCACCGGGCCACTGCGAATTACAGCCCCGCTGGCAATCGGGCAAAGCCTTGTTGCCCCGATCGTCTTTGAACTGCAAAGCCAGTATCCCGAACTTGATATATCGCTCAAGCTTAGCGATCAACTTGCTGATCTTGTGAAGGATGGTATCGACCTGGCTGTGCGCGTCGGATCACTCGGAAAATCTGATGCCATGGCGCGCAAGATCGGTGATCTGGAATTAATGCTTGCCGCCACACCCGACTTTCTGAACCGATATGGCCGCCCAAAACAACCAGAGGATTTGGTTAAGATACCTATGATCCAATACCGCGACGAAAAAAAGGTTGGCAAACAAATTGTGCAAAAGGACGGGCGAGAATATCAAGCGGACATTCAATCGAATTACACCTTTGATAATCCAGATGTAATTATAAACGCGTTAAAAAGAGGGATTGGTTATACAAAGCTTCCCTATCTGTTGATAAAAGACCAACTGAATGATGGTACATTGGAAAAGGTTCTACCCGATTACACTGTTCCTCCTAAACCAATTTATCTCCTCTATCCGTCACGACAGTCACTTACCCGCCGCGCTGAGGTCTTTATAGACCGAATACTCTCAACAATTATAAATCTCGATGGCATTACCCCTGCCCGGGGTGGAAAATGGCGCATAGACGCGGACCAGCCGAGCGAAAAATTACTAAATATCATGTAGAGTAGAGGGCAATTATGGGAATATTTTTGCCAAAAAGAACAAAACCCACTGCTTTAGGCAGTGGGTTTTGATGGTGGAGCCAAGGAGGATCGAACTCCTGACCTCTTCGCTGCCAGCGAAGCGCTCTCCCAGCTGAGCTATGGCCCCAATTTATCCGCCGCAAAGCAGCTGATGCGGCGGAAAATATGTCGTCTTTTCCTCCTTGGCAAGAAAAATTTTTCCTTGCGAAAAGAAAAGCCCTCTTCTGGTTAGGATTTAAACGACTTAGTCGTCGCTGATACCACCAGCGCCGCCGCTTACACTTTGAAGATCATCATCATCATCATCCGGATCCAGATCATCACCGTCATCAATGTGAAGTAATTCTTCTTCATCCGGGAAGTCAACAACGTCATCGGATGTATCCAGATCAATATCCTGTGCTTCACTTGCTTCTTCAGCCTGCGCCTTGGCAGATTGCTTTGGGCGCCCTGATTTTGCGGTCAAATCCAATTCTGTTCCACATTTCGGGCACACAATTGGCGATTTCTTAAAATCGTAAAATTTTGCCTTACAGCTTAGACAGGTACGTTTGCTACCCCATTCCGGCTTACTCACAGCCAGATCCTCCAACTAGAATTTTGTAACAACCACACAATGGCTTTCGAAAAAACTGCAAATGCCATGATCGCTGCAGACTGTCAACAAAGGGTGAATGACAATTTAAATATTGAGAAAATTTTTTAACTTTTCCCCACTTTGTCATGCACAAGCCCGATCTTTATCAATATCAAGCTCTGGTAAAAGGCGGTTTTCCTCTATAAAAGAAACCCGAAACAATTCTTTAGGATCACACTGCACGTTGAAGTTCTGTGACGGGGATACCGCATCAGATCTTGAACACATACAGATTCGCACAGATTCGTTAGGGGTGGAACTCGCGACGAATCTGGAATACGGAACACGGAATACATTAATGACCAGCGACAATTCTCTGTCTTCAACCCCAAGTTCTTCACTCAAAGGCACGGTGAAAGTTCCCGGCGACAAATCTATCTCGCATAGGTCCCTGATGTTTGGGGCTCTCGCGATTGGAAAAACCAATGTTTTTGGCATGCTAGAAGGCGAAGATGTGCTGGCTACGGCCAAAGCCATGCGTGCTTTGGGGGCCCATGTTGAACGGGATGACCAAGGTGTCTGGCATATAGAAGGGCGCGGCATTGGCGGTCTTTGTGAACCCGAAGATGTTTTGGACATGGGAAATTCAGGGACATCCGCCAGATTGCTTATGGGTATTCTGGGAAGTCACCCTATCACCACCTTTATGACCGGGGATGCATCCCTCAGAAAGCGTCCCATGGGCCGGGTTGCCAATCCATTGGCTGAAATGGGAACACAGGTTCATTGCCGTTCCGGTCAACGTCTTCCGCTTATGGTACAGGGGGCTGAAACGCCCATGCCTATCCGCTACAAATTACCAATGGCGTCGGCACAGGTGAAATCCTGTATTCTCCTTGCCGGACTGAATACCCCCGGCGAGACAACAGTAATCGAGACAGAACATACCCGCGACCATACCGAACTGATGCTCCGTCACTTCGGGGCCGAAGTCCGCGTCACCCAGACCGAGGAAGGCCGGGAGACAACCATTGTCGGTCAACCAGAACTGAAAGCGGCTGATGTGCATGTTCCCTCAGATCCCTCTTCTGCGGCCTTCCCAACAGTCGCAGCCCTTATCAACGAAGGATCTGAGCTTCGCCTTCCCGGTATCGGCATGAACCCGCACCGCAACGGAATTTACATCACATTGAAAGAAATGGGTGCTGACATCACGCTGGAAAACGAGCGTACCGAAGCAGGTGAACCCGTCGCAGATCTCGTGGTTCGCGCCAGCAAGCTCAAGGGCATCACCGTTCCCGCAGAACGTGCACCGTCCATGATTGATGAATATCCTATTCTGGCAATTGCCGCGTCTTTTGCCGAAGGAAAGACCATTATGGAAGGTCTTGGCGAACTTCGTGTCAAAGAAAGCGATCGCCTTTCAGCTGTTGCCAATGGTCTCAAAGCTTGTGGCGTTACCTGTGAAGAAGGCGATGATTATTTGATCGTAGAAGGATCCCCCACTGACGTAAAAGGTGGTGGTACGATCACAACGCATTTTGATCACCGTATCGCCATGAGCTTCTTGGTTATGGGTATGGCCGCAAAAGAACCGGTTAAGGTTCTGGATGCTGATGCAATCGACACCAGTTTCCCGGACTTTGCCAAACTGATGAACGGCTTGGGTGCACAAATCGGTTAACCTTACCATCCGTTTACTGAGATAATAATTATCGGCTGGATAAAAAGGAAAAGACTTTGCCTGTTATCGCTATTGATGGTCCCGTTGCTTCTGGCAAGGGAACTCTGGCGCGTCGTCTCGCCGCCACAATCAACTTTGCCTATTTGGATACCGGTTCTCTCTACAGAGCAGTCGCATCTCTGATTTTGGAGCGGGGGAGTGACCCAAACGACTCCGTTGTTGCCGCAAAGGTTGCAGACAGTTTTACTGCAGATGACATTAATCGTAGTGACCTTCGTGACGAAAAAGTTGGACAGGCAGCATCTATTGTTGCTGCTAATCAGGAAGTGCGAAAATCTTTGCTGGAATTTCAACGTAACTTTGCAAAAGCACCGCCAAACAATCACTTAGGTGCTGTTCTGGACGGCAGAGATATCGGTACAGTTGTTTGCCCCGATGCAGAAATCAAGCTTTTCATCTCTGCAACGCCGGAAGTCCGAGCAAAACGCAGACATAAAGAGTTGCTTGATCGTGGCGATGAGTCTATATACGCCCGCGTACTGGAAGATTTACGTGAACGTGATGAGCGGGATCGTAATCGCGCTACGGCTCCCTTGCGGGCTGCTGAAGATGCGGTCACTCTGGACACCAGCGATATGGATGCCGACAAGGCTTTTGAAGTTGCAAAGTCACTCGTAAGCGAGCGGCTTTCTCTTTAAAATCCCGGACATCTTATCAAGATGTTCCGTTTGTTTCTCTCAGTATAATTTTACTAGCCCGGGATGGTCCTGGGTAGACCGCCGGAAAAACCGGCCGGCCTGTATAGTGCGAACCTTTTGAAAGGAATATTAACCCATGGCTGAAGCAGCTACTGAAAGCTTTGCCGACCTGCTAGACGAATCCCTCGGTCAATCCGATCGTCTGGAAGGTAATGTACTTAAAGGCATGATCGTTGCCATCGAAGGCGATGTTGCCCTTGTTGATGTAGGCCTCAAATCTGAGGGCCGAGTTGCACTTAAAGAATTTGCTGACGCTGGTCAGGCTCCCGAAGTTAAAGTCGGGGATGAGGTAGAAGTTTACCTCGAGCGCATGGAAAGCAAAAACGGAGACGTTATGGTCTCTCGTGATAAAGCGAAGCGCGAAGAAGCCTGGACACAGCTTGAAAAATCCTTTGGCGACAATGAGCGCGTTAACGGCGTTATCTTTGGTCGTGTTAAAGGTGGCTTCACTGTTGACCTTTCCGGCGCCGTGGCATTCTTGCCAGGCAGCCAGGTTGACATCCGCCCAGTTCGTGACGTTTCCCCATTGATGGGCAATGCACAGCCATTCCAGATCCTGAAAATGGATCGTGCACGTGGTAACATCGTTGTTTCCCGTCGCGCTGTTCTGGAAGAAACCCGTGCAGAGCAACGTTCAGAGCTTATCCAGAACCTTAATGAAGGTCAGGTTCTTCAGGGTGTTGTTAAAAACATCACTGACTACGGTGCCTTCGTTGATCTTGGTGGCGTTGACGGTCTGTTGCACGTTACTGATATTTCCTGGAAACGTATCAACCACCCAAGTGAAAAACTGACAATCGGCCAACAGGTTGATGTTCAGGTTATTCGCTTCAACGCTGAAACACAGCGTATCAGCCTGGGCATGAAACAGCTTGAGACTGATCCTTGGGATGGCGTTGCAGCTAAATACCCAATGGGCGCGAAGCTTGAAGGTCGCGTGACCAACATCACTGACTACGGTGCCTTTGTTGAACTAGAAGCTGGTATCGAAGGTCTTGTTCACGTTTCTGAAATGTCTTGGACCAAGAAAAACATCCACCCTGGCAAAATCGTTTCTACGAGCCAGGAAGTTGCTGTTATGGTTCTTGATGTTGACGAATCAAAACGTCGTATCAGCCTTGGCCTGAAACAATGTTCTTCCAACCCATGGGAATCATTCCAGGCAAACCACCCTGCTGAATCCGAGCTTGAAGGCGAAATCAAAAACATCACCGAATTCGGTCTGTTTGTTGGTCTTCCCGGCGAAATCGACGGCATGGTTCACCTTTCAGATCTGAACTGGGAACTTTCCGGTGACGAAGCTGTTAAAGAATACAACAAAGGTGACATGGTTAAGGTTAAAGTTCTCGACGTTGACGTTGATAAAGAACGCATCAGCCTTGGTATCAAACAGCTCAGCTCTGATCCTTTCGCAGGTTCTGTTGAGGGTCTGAAAAAAGGTGCTGTTGTTACCTGTACTATTACAGCCGTTACTGATGGTGCTCTCGAAGTACAGATCGCTGATGGTGCTACTGGCACAATCCGCAAAACTGAACTTTCCCGTGAGCGTAGTGAACAGCGCACAGATCGTTTCGCAGTTGGCGAGAAGATCGACGCACGTATCACTAACATCGATTCCAAATCACGCAAAATTGCCCTGTCCATCAAACAGCACGAAGCTGCTGAAGAGAAACAGGCAATGGCTGATTACGGTTCAACAGACTCTGGTGCTAGCCTCGGCGATATTCTCGGCGAAGCTCTCTCCAAAGCTGCTGAAGACAAAAAATAAGCTGAATTTTTCAGCTCAAAGAAAGGCCCGGTGTTCATTCACCGGGCCTTTTTTGCATTAAAAACGTTTTTATATAGTGGAAATGCTTTATTCTTAATGACTTAGACTTGACGGATTTTTCAGGCTCTGGCACCCTTTAGAGGAACAGGAATATAATTGCGGCAAAAAAAGCGTAGAGTCAGAATTAAATGCCAGATAATCCGAGGTGCAAGAGGCCGGTATTTTGAACTACTTCGGTAACAGCTATAGGGAGACGTAAGGCATGACCAAGTCAGAGCTCATTCAGCATATCGCAGAGCAAAACCCACACCTCTATCATCGGGACGTTGAAAGAATCGTCACAACTATCTTTGACGAAATCTCAAATGCTCTCGCAGACGGCAATCGGGTCGAACTCCGCGGTTTCGGGGCTTTTTCCGTCAAGCATCGTGATGCCCGTGTTGGCCGTAACCCCCGCACAGGCGAATCCGTCGAAGTGGATTCCAAACACATTCCTTTTTTCAAAACGGGTAAACAGCTACGTGAGCGCCTGAACAATGGTGCAGACAGCTAATTAATCCCCCAAAACATGGTTCGAGATAAGTGAAACGATTTAGTTGGGTACTCACAGCTCCTATAACGCTGGCCATCTTGCTCTTGGCAGTTAACAATCGCCAGGATGTCACGTTAGAGATCTGGCCCTTTGGGCTTCAGTTTGATTACCCGCTTTATCTTATTATCCTAATTTCAGTCGGTTTGGGTATTTTAACTGGTGCCGTTATCGCGTGGCTGTCCAGTGCAGCTACCCGCCGACGTGCGAAGGTAGCCGAATGGAAAGTATTGGACTTGCAGCGCGATCTTTCCTTTGAGCGTGAAGAGCTCAAGAAATTGAAAGAAAAAGAAGCCTCAAATTCGCTTGCTGTTAAAGAAGCTTCGTAAGTTTTTTTGTTTTTTCCATCTATCCGGTCAGTCGAACAAGAAAATCACTCTAACTATTATCGTACTTCTGTAAGGTTAGGGCTAGCACTCAAGCAGCCATCATTGTATAAAATATCCAAAGCAATGATTAATCAAAGGACTCTCCGTGCAAAACATCACAGCTGAACAGGTAACAAAATGCCTGGACTATCCTTCACTTGTCGACGCGCTCAGAGAAGCTTTTCAGGGCAAAATAACTGTTCCCATGCGTCATCACCACGACATGGAACAGCCTAACGGCCAACGAGAGTCCACGCTTTTACTTATGCCAGCATGGGAATCAGGAAAGTCCGTAGGTGTAAAACTTGTTACGGTTAGTCCTGAAAATGGCAAAAAAGATTTACCCGCTATCCAAGGCATTTACATCCTCTTTGATGGTGATACCGGAACCCCCAAAGCACTTATCGAAGCAAAAACCCTTACCGCACGTCGCACGGCAGCAGCTTCTGCATTGGCCACGTCCTATCTTGCGCGGCCAGACAGTACAAGGCTGACAATGGTGGGAACAGGCGTCCTTGCACCAAATCTTATTCAGGCACATGCAGCTGTCTGCCCAATCAAAGAAGTAGCGATCTGGGGGCGTGATATTAAAAAAGCGGAAGACCTCGCACAGGAGATGAACAACCTTGGCTTCAAAGCCCATGCCGAGGAAAATCTGGAAAAGGCCGTTAGGACTGCAGATATCATATCTAGCGCCACCTTGAGCAAAACACCCCTTATTTCAGGAAATTGGTTACAACCCGGCCAACACCTTGATCTGGTCGGCGCCTATCGCCCGGATATGCGCGAAGCTGATGACGAAGCGATCAAACGCAGCAGTGTTTTTGTCGATACATACGCAGGCGCAATGAAAGAAGGCGGGGACATCGTTATTCCCCTGCAAAACGGTATTTTGACAAAAGAAGATATCAAAGCAGATCTCTTTGACCTTACCCAAGGCGAACATAAAGGTCGGACTTCTGCAGAAGAAATTACCTACTTCAAATCTGTTGGTCATGCACTTGAAGATCTGGCCGCCGCACAGCTGGTTGATAAGCGTATTAACGGCATTTGAATATAGCATCAGCCACGATCTATTCAGTATTAATTACTTATTACGATAAATACAGGGGTGACCAATACGGTTACCTCTGTTAGGTATGGGTTCCGATTAACAACCTCGACTGGAGATCGGATTATGACCCCGAAAGAACGCATCTTTGTTGCCATTGACACCCCGGATATAAACAAGGCAACAGAGCTTGCAAAGGCACTCTCTGGTGAAGTCGGCGGTATTAAAATAGGCAAAGAGCTTTTCACGGCTCAAGGTCCCAATGCCGTCAGAGGCGCGGTTGGTGGCGAACCACTTTTTGTCGATCTGAAATTTCACGACATTCCCAATACTGTTGCCGGCGCAATCCGGTCTTCCCTACACATGCGCCCTTTCATGGTGAACGTGCACGCCTCAGGGGGCAAAGCCATGATGCAAGCCGCCGCAGAAGCTGCACGGGAAACATCAGAGGACCTCGGCCTTCCACGCCCAATCGTCTTGGCGGTAACAGTCCTGACAAGTATGGACGATAACGACCTATCTGACGTAGGCCAAAAGGGTCCGGCAGCAGAACAGGTCGAACGCTTAGCTCTACTTGCAAAAGGAAGCGGCATTGACGGCGTGGTCTGTTCTTCAAAAGAAATAAAACTGCTTCGCAAGGCCTGTGGACCTGATTTTAAGCTTGTGGTTCCCGGCATAAGGCCGACATGGGCAAATGCAGGTGATCAGAAACGAATCATGACACCGCGTGATGCCATTGAAGCCGGTGCGGATTACCTTGTCATTGGCCGTCCGATCACAGGCGCAGAAGACCCCGTTGCCGCTGCACGCAGAATTGTTGAAGAGTTAAATTAAATCAGAAGGCCGGAAGCAAAGCCGGGAAAGACAGCATGGTATCCCAGATTCCTCCAGAACAAGCCGTTCATGACATTCCGGTCAAGATCGTTAGTGGCCTTGCCATCAAAACGGTTATGGGGAATTTACCCGCTTTGATGCAAATGGCTTTGTTTCCGTTCTTGCTATCGGCTCTTATAACAGCCGTAACCATTACAAACTTCGGCAGCCCATTTCTTATTATTATATTGTTTATATTATCTTTTATCCCACATTCTCTTTTTGCGGTTGCTTGGCACAGAAGAACATTACTTAACCTTGAAAAATCAGAACCAACTTTTATCTCTAGTTGGAGAAGAGTACACTGGCGATTTCTTCTCAGGGTTATTCAATTAATACTAATTTCCTATGGCTTACTTATACTCGGAAGCCTTCCTGCTCTAACTCTAGGCGCAGCTATCCCAGCCAGTCTACCTATACTTTTCTTCGCTTTATTCATTTTTATTATTTATGTAGCTGCACGCTTATCATTTATATTACCTGCAACAGCCATAGGTGAAAAATACACCTTAAGTAACAGCTGGAAGCACACAGACAGACAAGGCTGGCGACTTTTAGGAACTTTCATTATAGTAACCACCCCTTATGCATTGTTTATCATTATTATTAGTCAGGCTTTCGAAAGTGCTTTTATTTCAGAGCTGCCATCTATAACGACGAATGCATCTCAAGTTAATTTTGAAAATTATATCAACGACTTGAATAAGCATTTTCTGAACAATGGACTAGAAATTTTTATACTTAACCTGTTCATAATAGCTCTGACATATCTCCCAACAGCCACGACTATCACAGCACTATCTATTGCCTTTAAAGGCTGCACGGGGTGGGTTCCGGAACAAAGCGAAGAAAAGATCGATAGCTAACCACTATTGCTGCCCTTATTTTGTGTTAAGTTTTTTGACACCTGATTTTAGAGTTTGCCGCCCTCTTCTTAATTGAATATTCTCTTCACATTACTACCAATGAGTACATGTTTTGGGGGCTAAAAATTATGTCAGTCGTGACAGATGATTATGTGGATGACGGGTCCATAACGATGGGAAAAGCATTAAGTAATGCTTTCTCTCCACTATTCAGCAATCTAAAAACAGCATTAAAATTTACAATTTTACCAATTTTATCTTGGTCAATTATTCTTGTGATCGGCATTGTTTTTGGGCTCTCACTGTTTAGTGAAGAGGCATCTGGAAATTTTTCTAATTTTCATACTGGCTTCTTCATCGCGATACTTGTTTTTGTGCTGCTATCCGTTCTGATATCAATACAGTTTTATACCGCGTGGATACAATTCTTAAGATACGGAGATACATCCCTTAAGAATACTTTTATATTCAACATCAAAAAATGTCATTTTGTCATTCTGGGCAAAGCGATTTTGTTAAATATCATTGTTGTCTTAATAGCCACTATCGTGAATATACCACTCGGCTTTTTAAACCTTGGTAGCCCGGGAATTATAACAGCTGTTATCCAAATTTTGCTAATGTTGGCATTAGCCGTTGTTTTTCTTCGCTTATCCTACATTTTCCCGGCGGCCGCTATTGATCAACGCTTTGGTTTTATCGACAGCTGGAACGCGACACGTAAGAACTGGCTACGCATCTTTGTCGCTTTTATCCTACTTGTCCTTATTATGATTGTTGCAACAATCGTGATCCAACTCGTACTTGGATTAATTTTCTCCATTTTTGGGGCTGTTTTCTCACCAATTGGCTTAAATGCTAATCAACTCACTTCAACATCAGACATTTCTGCAACCCTTCTTTCAGCTGGCTTCCTCATTTTGGTAATTCCATCTTACCTTATTAGCATGGCCATCACATTGATATCCTATATCCCTTTCATCAATATGCATTATTACTGTTTCAAAACAGATGTCAGCCTAACAAACGACCAAGAAATACTTGATCGTTTCTCCTAAAGCTTTTGCTTTCCTGCCCGGATGTTATAAATATTTGGGCAGGAAACAAAAACTGACTAGGCGAGCAAGTACCTTGGCAACTGAAGTTAAAATTTGCGGTATAAACAGTAACGAAGCTCTGAACGCAGCACTGGAAGCTGGTGCGGAATACCTTGGCTTTGTCTTTTTCCCCAAAAGCCCCCGTCACGTTTCTGTAGAACAGGCTGCAGCCCTTGCAAAACAGGTAAAGCCCGGCATTAAGAAGGTGGGGTTACTTGTCAATGCCAGTGATGATGAAATTCACCAAATCACAGAACAGGTTCCTTTGGATATCCTTCAATTGCACGGTGGCGAAACACCGGAACGTGTTGCCGAGATCAAACGCAACTTTGGTCTGGAAATAATGAAGGTCATCAAGGTTTCTGAGCAAAAAGATTTTGAAACCGTCTCTGTTTTTGAGGAAGTTTCTGATCGCCTTTTGTTTGATGCCAAGCCTCCAAAAGACCTTAAAGATGCACTCCCCGGCGGAAATGCTATCTCCTTTGACTGGCGTTTGCTGGCAGGGAAAAGCTGGAAACGACCATGGATGCTAGCTGGTGGGCTGAATAGCGATAATGTAGAGGACGCCGTTCGAATTTCCGGCGCCCCCGCTGTTGATGTGTCTTCCGGGGTCGAAGACAAACCCGGGCTGAAATCAGTCGAAAAGATTCATTCCTTTACATCCAAAGCCAAGAGCACCTGATCTCGGAGTATCTAATGCCAGATTCTGTCGTTGCTTTTCTTACACACTTTGGCGAGATACAGCTTTTTATCGTTGCGACGGTTTGCATCCATTGGATGATCTGTCCCAGACTGGGCACGCGACTTTGGTTTGCTCTCTGCCTTTCGAGTTCGGTTCAACAAACCCTCAAAATGGCTTTTGCACAACCACGGCCTTATTGGGTAAATCCTGATCTTGTTGCGATTGAGAGAAGTACTTCTTACGGTATGCCTTCGGGGCATGCACAAACGCCACCGCTTTTCTATGGCATTCTCGCCAAATCTTCCCGGCGACGTTGGGCCTATTTTCTTGCCGCAGCAATCGTGATTCTCACAGGTTGGACCAGAATTGTCGGTAATGTACACAGCGTGGAACAAGTCCTCTCTGGTTGGACAATTGGTGTTTTATTGCTCATCGCTATATTCTTGCTGGAAAAACCCGCAACACATTGGTGGCAAAGAAGTAACTTTACCATCCGGGTTTCCGGCTCCTTCGTCTTTTGTGCTGTTTTGATGGCATTTGGACTATGGGCTGCTGTTCATGCTGGTCAGCAAATTGTCCCCCAAAGCTGGATTGAAAACGCAGGACATCCTCTGCGCCCCGTCAAAGCCGACAACATTATTATTGTGCCTGGTCTTTTATTCGGCTGGCTTCTCGGCCTTGCCCTTTTGGATGGAAAACATCCGCCGAAACCCGGAAAAAAGCTCAAGCTTGCTCTTCGACCTTTGCTTGGCTTGCCGCCCTTGGCGCTTTTAATCGACATTGCACCGGGGAAAGAAATAGAGCTTATTTTAATCCTTACCTTCGTCGTTGGTACCATTGCCGGATTATGGTCCAGTTATGGAGCACCAATTCTTTTCAAGATATTAAAGATCTGAGCATCGCATCCCTTGCAGGATGGTGGCTTTTCAGGCAAAGTCCGCCCAAGATAGATCATAGAGATCCGATAAGGTTGCAGAGTAGATATGACAACACCTAATTCTTATATGAACGGCCCTGATGAGCGCGGGCATTTTGGTATTTTTGGCGGTCGCTATGTCGCTGAAACATTGATGCCGCTTATTCTCGAAGTCGAAAAAGCCTATGATGCAGCCAAGGCTGACCCTTCATTTCAAAAAGATTACGACTATTACGCCAAACACTATGTTGGCCGTCCAAGTCCCCTTTACTTTGCAGAGCGCCTGACCAATGAGCTAGGCGGCGCAAAGATTTACTTCAAACGCGATGAGTTAAACCACACCGGATCGCACAAAGCGAATAACGTTCTCGGACAGATTCTTCTGGCCAAACGTATGGGTAAAAAACGCATAATCGCAGAAACAGGTGCCGGACAGCACGGTGTTGCAACGGCAACCTTCTGTGCCCTTTTCAATCTTCCCTGTGTTGTTTACATGGGTGCAACCGATATTGCGCGACAGGCTCCAAACGTTTTCCGCATGAAATTGCTGGGTGCTGAAGTTATCGGCGTTGAAAGTGGGACAGGCACCCTGAAAGATGCCATGAACGATGCGCTTCGTGATTGGGTGACCAATGTTGAAGAAACATTCTATATCATCGGGACTGCTGCTGGTCCGCACCCCTATCCGATGATGGTCCGTGACTTCCAGTCCATTATTGGCCGCGAAGCAAAAGAACAAATGCGCGAAGCCGAAGGCCGTTTACCTGATCAGCTCGTTGCTTGCATCGGTGGTGGCTCTAACGCGATTGGCCTGTTCCATCCGTTCCTGGATGACAAAGAAGTGGCAATCACAGGTGTTGAAGCCGCTGGCTTCGGCGTTAAAACCGATAAGCACGCCGCGTCTCTAACAGGTGGCAAGCCCGGTGTTCTTCATGGTAACAGAACCTTCCTGTTACAGGATGAAGATGGACAGATTCAAGATGCGCATTCAATCTCTGCTGGTCTCGACTATCCTGGCATTGGTCCGGAACATTCATGGCTGCACGACATTGGTCGCGTGAACTACGCCTCTGCATCCGATAGCGAAGCTTTGGAAGCATTCCAGATGCTGTCAAAAATAGAGGGAATTATCCCTGCACTGGAGCCAGCACACGCATTGGCCCATGTAACCAAGATCGCACCGGACATGGACAAAGACAAAATCATCCTCATGAACCTCTGTGGTCGAGGTGACAAAGATATCTTTACAGTTGCCGAAGCACTCGGCGTAAAGATCTAGGGGGAAGATATCATGAGCCAAACCAGACTTGAAAAACGTTTTGCGGACCTGAAAGAAGAAGGTCGAGGCGGCCTCGTTACTTTTGTAACCGCAGGTGATCCCGACTTCGAAACCAGCCTTGAAGTCGTAAAAGGCCTGCCAGAAGCCGGTGCTGATATCATCGAACTTGGCATGCCCTTTTCCGACCCGATGGCCGATGGCCCTGCTATTCAGGCATCCAGCTTGCGGGCTTTGCGCAATGGCATGACACTGAGCAAAACTCTTGATCTTGTCCGCTCCTTTAGAAAAGACAATCAGGATACGCCAATTATCCTGATGGGCTATTACAACCCAATCTATATCTATGGTGTTGATAAATTTCTCGTCGATGCTAAAGAAGCTGGTGTTGACGGCTTTATTATTGTTGATCTACCGCCAGAGCATGATGAGGAGTTCTGTATTCCAGCTCTGGAACAGGGTTTGCACTTCATCCGCCTGACAACGCCAACTACAGTTGGCGGTAGATTACCGAAAGTACTTAACAACACGAGTGGTTTTGTATATTACGTATCCATCCTTGGCATTACAGGTACTGCCGCCGCGTCAGATAGTGCGATCCACGACGCAGTTGCCCGCCTGAAAGCCGAAACAGATTTACCTGTTGCCGTTGGCTTTGGCATTCGGACACCCGAACAGGCCGCTAACGTAGCATCAGTTGCAGACGCCGCTGTTGTTGGCTCTGCAATTATTGATAGATTGAAAGAAAACTTGGATGACGATAACCAGGCGAAACCTGGCCTCAGCCAAGCTGTATTGGGATACGTACGTACACTTGCTGACGGTGTACGTGGATCCCGTACTTAATTGAAACAAGTAAGGCAGAAAGCATGAACTGGATTTCCAACTACGTCCGCCCGAAGATCCGTGCGCTGGTACAGAAAGATACACCAGATGATCTATGGGTAAAATCACCTGCCACAGGCCAGATGATTTTCAAGAAGGAATTGGAAAAGAACCTCTGGGTCTGTCCCTATAGCGGACATCACATGCGGATCTCTGCGAGAAAACGCCTTGAGACTCTTTTTGATGACGGTGATTACACTCTCGTTGAATTGCCAAAGACCATCACAGACCCACTTAAATTCAAGGATCTGAAAAGATATACCGACCGCATCAAAGATGCGAATGCCAAGAATGAAGACAAGGAAGCCATCATTGTTGCCCGTGGCACCATGGGTGGCATGCAAACAGTTGTTGCCGTCTTCAACTTTTCCTACATGGGCGGCTCCATGGGAACCGCCGTTGGCGAAGGGCTACTGACAGCAGCGAAATTGGCCGTTCTTCAGGAAGCACCTTTGCTGGTCATCCCGGCTTCCGGGGGTGCCCGGATGCAAGAGGGCATTCTCTCCCTCATGCAAATGCCGCGCTCAATCATTGCGGTCGATATGGTCAAGGATGCCGGACTTCCCTATGTCGTTCTTTTGACCGATCCAACCACTGGTGGTGTTTCAGCATCCTTTGCAATGCTAGGCGATATTGCCATTGCCGAACCACAAGCCAATATTGGTTTTGCAGGAAAGCGCGTGATCGAAGAAACCATCCGGGAAAAGCTACCGGAAGGCTTCCAGACCGCCGAGTATCTTCTGGAACATGGCATGGTTGACATGGTGGTTCACCGCCATGATTTACGTGACACTCTTATTCGTGTTTTCAATCTTTTGACTCAAAAGGGACCTTCAGCTGAGATTTTACCACTTAAGGGCACTGAAGAGACAAAAGAAGAAACTGCGGAAAAGAACAACCCGGTTGAATAAGCCGGGTTTGCTTCCCTCTTTGTAAATTCTCTGCATTAGATACCAGAGTGCATAAACAAAAGAGGTAAGGCGAAAAACCAGTACTAAACTTCTATCAGGTAGAGATATAACCATGCGCCGGAGTGATATCGTCTTAGAGCGCCTTAGCCTCTTGCATCCAAAAATTATTGATCTGTCCCTCAGACGCGTCGAGCGGTTGCTGGGGTTGCTCGATCACCCGGAAGAAAAATTACCCCCGGTTATTCATGTTGCCGGAACTAATGGGAAAGGATCTTTCCTTGCCTATCTCAGGGCGATCTTGGAAGCGCATGACAAGGATGTTCATCTCTACACTTCTCCGCATCTGGTAAAGTTCCACGAGCGCATCAGACTGGCCGGAGAGCTAATTTCCGAAGATGAACTGGTCGCCCTGCTTGAAGAGTGCGAAAAGGTCAATGGCCCTGATTCCATAACCTTCTTCGAAGTGACAACCGTTGCTGCATTCCTGGCCTATAGCCGTCACAAAGCGGATGCTTTGCTGCTTGAAACAGGCCTGGGCGGTCGCCTGGATGCCACCAATATGGTCGCACAGCCAGCCCTGACAGCTATCACCCCTATTTCCGTCGACCACACGCAGTTCCTAGGGGATACCATTGAAGAAATAGCCGCAGAAAAAGCCGGCATTCTCAAACCCGGCGTTCTCTGCGTGGTTGGCAAGCAACCCAAAGCTGCCCTCGACGTTATAAAGGCCCGTGCGACTGAGATTGGCGCTGAACTCTATATCGAAGGTGAAGACTGGACAGTAACACCAGATACCGATGGTTTCCTTTTTAGTGGTCGAAACGGAGAAGAGCGCTATCCGAACCCAAATCTTCTCGGTGAACATCAGGTTGAAAATGCCGCTTTGGCCGTCGCCGCCACTGATATTCTGGCGAGTTCTTTTGATCTGAAAACGGATACGATCAAAGAAGGTTTGACCAAGGCCTATTGGCCCGGTCGGATGCAGCGATTGACCACAGGTCTATTGCCCGACCTCCTTCCCGAAGGTTGCGAACTTTGGCTTGATGGCGGTCACAACGAATCAGCTGGACTTGCCTTGGCAACAATTCTCAAGACGTGGCAGGACAAACCGGTTCATATAATCTATGGCATGCTCAATACAAAAGCTGCCACAGATTATCTGCGCCCGCTGGCGCCGCTTGGATCAAGCCTGCGCGCAATTGAAATCCCTTTTGAAGCAGCTTCACTTAGTGCTGAAGAAGCTGCCGCACATGCAGTTGAAGCCGGTTTTGATGCCCAAGCATGCGCTTCGGCACAACAAGCCGTTGAAGAAATTCTTGCCCGGGAAGAACCCGGTCGCATTCTGATTTGTGGTTCACTCTATCTCGCGGGTCATATCCTCGCAGAAAGCCAATAACCAGATACATTATTTTCACGACTCTTTGTCCAACACAAATCCTAGCTTTTTTGGCTAAAAGCCTCTATTCTGATTCAACCTAGAAAGAGGACGAAACCATGCCGATAATCCGTGTGGAAATGTTCCAAGGTCGTTCACTTGAGCAAAAACGAGCTCTGGTCAAAACATTGACCGAAGAAACGGCCCGAATCACAGGCTGCAATACCGAAGCGGTGTATGTCGTAATAGACGATGTTCATAAAGAAAACTGGGGTGCAGGGGGCATTCTCTGCACCGATGAAGTGCACCATTAACTATACCCGGCTTGCGCCTTGCTGGAACCAGATAACCGTTATAACGCACGATCTGTGTGCCTGTTAGTGTTCCGATAATTCCACATAAAAAAGCCCCGCAAAATGCAGGGCTTTTATCTCGAGACAGCGCGTCAAATACGCTGCTCTATCTTATGCAAGAGAAGATGTAATCCACTCTTTTAGCTGACCTTTGGCAATAGCGCCTACTTTCTGGGCAACCACTTCACCACCTTTAAAAATAAGCAGTGTCGGAATGCCACGAACGCCATATTGCTGTGGAGTCATTGAATTTTCGTCAATGTTAAGCTTGGCAATAGTAAGGGAACCGTCCATTTCTGCGGCGATTTCATCCAATGCCGGTGCGATCATTTTACAAGGGCCACACCATTCAGCCCAGAAATCCACAAGAACAGGGACATCCGCTTTAAGAACGTCGGCTTCAAAAGAATCGTCGCTGATTGCGATCGTTGACATATTATACCTCTTGCCATTTGTTTATGTGCAATGGGATCAGCTATCTTGTGCTTCCCATCACATCGTCAGCATGAATGTAGGGATGCAGGTCCCCCGACGTCAAGGTTCATATTGTACAAGAATGTTATCCGGCAAGTGCATTAAGCGGGCTTCATCGGTCCACAACAGGTGCGCTTCTATTTGATAATTCGGGTAAATTTGCCTCAAAACCGTACGATAGGCTGCCATTTGGCGCAGATAGGCGCGGTGAACTTTTTCGACTTTTTTGGGTGGTGGACGATTGGTTTTATAGTCAATAATTTTTACTTTGCTATCCGTTATAATCAGGCGATCAACCTGACCAGAGATAACTTCCACATCCCCATCGCGATGCACCAGCCCAACAACAGGCACTTCCGCCCGGCTACCTTCACCAAAAATATCCTGATACTCCGGGTGATTGAGAACAGATAATGTTTCACCCAATAACATATCAACCTGATCAGAATCTAATTCGTGCAGAGGCGATTCCAGGAATCGTCGCCCTGACGGTTCCCACTTTTCTTTTGGTAAATCCGGCAATGTTTGTAAAAGTCGGTGAATAATCCGTCCCCGCTTAAACCGTGTACCATCATCCTGCCCCAGAGGTGATCTGACAGGCGGTTCATCATCCTTTGCCCGGGATGGGGCAAGCGGACGGGGCGGCACAGGTTCCTGATCCGGATCGACAAAAGCCCAAGCAGGTAAACTGCCATCGAAATGATCAACAGCGACTTCTTCTTTACCCGCCTTAATCTGACCTTCCTGTGTATTCTCCTGAACCCTTCCCATTGCAGTCCAAGGGCCCGTCGGGTCTTCGGGGAAGGCAAACTCGACCTCTTTGCCATGTTCATCAAGAGCCGTTTGCGCCAAGGCGTACCAGCTATCCTCAGATGGTTCACGTGCACCTGTCCAACCACATATAACCAAACGGTCTTCGGCACGGGTCAAAGCCACATACAAAAGTCGCCGATATTCCCGCAGACCATCTTTGCGAAGCTGATCTCGTGCAGAAGAAATGATTTCTGTATTCATCGCTGTACGCGGTGACCATACAGGGAGATTGCCCTGTTCTTTTAGCCAGACAACCCCGCGATCAGCCTGTGGTATCTGAGTTGTATCCGGTAAAATAACCACAGGCGCCTGAAGACCTTTGGACCCGTGTACCGTCATGATACGAACGGCACCGCCGCCTTGTTCAAGGTCACGCTTGATTTCCTGATCGCCAACTTCGAGCCAATGCAGGAACCCTTCCAGCGATGGCGTTTCTTCCCGCTCATAAGCCAGAGCAAGAGAGAGAAATTCTTCGATAGGATCACGTGCATCAGGCCCCAGTCTGGACAAGAGCAACTTTCGCCCGTCCAACGGCCCCAGGATGTGAGAAAAAAGCTCAAAAGGTGGTGTGAAGTCTGCACGGGCCAGCAAACCGTTCAAGAAACCTGCTGCTCGGGCGAAAACATCATTCGTTTTGGCTTTATCCCGTAATCTGGACCACAGGCTTCCTTTGCGATTATAGGCCAGTTCAAAAAGCTGATCTTCATCCAGCCCAAGGAGAGGTCCCTTTAGAACAGTCGCCAATGTCAAATCATCTTCGGGTAACAGCAAAAACCGTCCCAAGGCAACAAGATCCATAACCGCCATCTGGTCGGTCAGTACCATTCGGTCCACCCCGGAGACAGGGACGGCCAAGGTCTTGAGCTCGCGCACCAGCTCTTCAACAAAAGCGTTCCGGCGGCGAACCAGAATCAGAATATCACCGGGGTCAATACGTCGCCCCTGCGAAGGTAACTGACAAACGGGGTCATCGATTCCAGCTTCTGCCAGAGTCCAGTAATGGATACGACGCGCCAACACACTTGCCAGACGTGCACGAGATTCCATTTCCGCTTCTTGTGCTAATGGCAAGGTCCAAGGTGTGTCTTCAGTACCGCCCTCACTCACCATCAAGGGCCAGAGTTCAACGCGCCCAGCTTGCCCCAATCTGACGGGTTGATGTTTTAAGCGATCATCATGGAAAGCAACCCCATCCGCTGCCGAGGGGTAGGAAAAAACCTGATCAACAGTTGCCAATACCGAAGGTGTCGAACGAAAGGAAACATCCAGACTGATACCTTGCCATTTTTGTTGGGCGATCTCGACGCGCTTTTCAAAGTGTTCACGCATTTGCTCGAACTTGGCCGGGTCAGCCCGCTGGAATGAATAGATGGACTGCTTCACATCCCCGACAGCAAAGATTGTTCGAATGTCTTCTCTTGCACCCTCACCGTCAAAAAACTCGTTACACAGCGCCGCCACGACTTCCCACTGTTCCGGGTTGGTGTCCTGTGCTTCATCAATCAAAACATGATCAATACCACCATCCAGCTTAAAGAGCACCCAGGCAACCGCCCGCTCCCCCGTTAACAAGTCACGGGTTTTGAGAATAAGGTCATCGTAGTCCAGAAAAGCGCGGGTTTCTTTATAACGCTCATATCGCGATAAAATCGCAGTACCGAGATCAAGCAAAGACGACGTTGCTTTCGCAACACCAATGGCATTGAGTTTTTCGTTCAAGCGAATAAGACGCTCAGCTTCGGCAATCAATATATCCGGTAGCTGAGGTAATACAGATAAAGCACCCTTTGTTGCCAAACGACTTCTTATTTCACCAGCTTGCGTGAAGAAAATCCCCCGGTACTCGCTATATTTTTCACACCTGGTTTCAGGCTGACTTTCCAACCAGTTTTTGAGTAGATAACCGCGTTCCTGATCTGACTTTGCCCCTTGTAAAAGAGCATCAGCAGCATGAGAAAGCTGAATGGCGTTAAAAGCGCCATCACCACAGGCTGCATTCAAGAGATCAGTCGCATTACTGTTCGAATCAACACCAAGGGTTTCATAGATAATCCTATTTAGCCCCTGCTGATCGCCGTATTCAGCCAGAAGGTCCGAGATCCTCCCGCGTTCCCGGATGATTTCCTGTACCAACGATCCAAAGGACTGTTCCTGAGTATAGGCTGTGATGCATTCCAGAGCGTCGGTAACAGTCTGCTCAGTTAATCCTCCGCGCCCCGAGAGAACGTCTTCACGGGATCTAAAAAGAAGTTCTTCCGCTGAACGATCGTCAAGAATTTGAAAGTTCGGCGCAACGCCGGCTTCCAGGGGGAACCGCCCCAGCAAAGATTGACAAAACGCGTGAATGGTCTGGATCTTCATGCCACCGGGCGTATCCAGAACACGGGCAAACAATCGCCGGGCTGTCTGCAGTTCGTCCAGAGAAGCCTTGCGCCCAAATAGCTTTTCCAGCTCTTTTATCAAATCATCTTCAGGAATTGTGGACCAGCCAGCCAGTTTGTCAGACAGACGGTTCGCCATCTCTGCCGCAGCCGCTTTGGTGAACGTCAGTGCCAGAATTTTCCCCGGCTCTGATCCACTCAATAGCAGATTGAGAATGCGGTCTGTCAGAACTTTTGTCTTGCCCGCCCCCGCAGAAGCCCCGACCCAGACAGATGTGGTGGGATCCGCAGCCTGTCTTTGTTCGTTGGTGGCTTGCCGGAGGATATCGTCAATGCGCAGCGTCATAGATCCCCCTCGCCACCTGTGGACCATTCCTTAATCCGCGCCAGATGCTCAAAATCATTATAGACGAGGGCTTGATTAGGTCGCGGACGCGCTGCATAGGGTGTTTCCTGATAATCAAACTCTGTAATCAGGTCCTGTAAACCTTCAAGAGCAATCTTTGCAATCTGGTCAACACCGTCTTTTGCCCCGCGTTGTCCCAGTGCATTTTTGTTTTCCCCTGCGGGATCACCACCGGTTAGGCGCCAATAAAGAAGCTCTTTCACCTCATCGGGTAAGATGCCAAAACCGCCCTCAATAGCGATAGCCGCTTCCAACGGTAATTGTGGTGAAATTCCCTGTAGCACATTCTTGGCACTTGGGACCGTACCCGTTTTATAATCAAGGATCGCCAGGCCACCCGTTGCCAGTTCATCAATGCGGTCCGCCTTGGCTGTCAGGGTAAAATCACCCGCTGGTGCCTTCAGAACCAGCTTACCCGTCACTTCTACATGGGACTTGGAAACCATTTTCCGACGCAAGCTCTCTTGTTCCACAAACCACTTGGCAATACGCTGAAACCGGGGCCACCAAAAAGACCAGATCCCCGGACGGTCTTTAACCGCCGCAAAAACACCCTCGCCAATCATCAAAAGCTGTTGCTCTGCATCTTCAGGCAACGCATCGGGAAATTGCTTCAGGAATTTTTCAAGGGCTTCATGGATCAGGCTTCCTTTGTCAGCTCCGGATGGGTCTGCATCCAGAGGATCAAGCTTGCGAAGTTTTAATATCTTTTGGGCATAAAGTGCATAAGGGTCCCGCATCCACGTTTCGATGCGGGTAACAGAAAGGTTCCTGGGACGTGCAGACACGGGTGGCGTGGGAGCTGGTGCTTTTATCTGAAGACGTTTTTCAGGCAGATCCAGCGCTTCGACCCAGCTTAACCATTTTCGTGCATCTCGCTGTAAAAAACCCCGCAACCCTTTACCTTCTAACAGGGCTTCGATACGGAGTAACCAGCGCGAAGGCACAGTTGGCGCCCCCTCTACCTTTTCCGATCTGGTCAAAAATACCTCTGGCGCACAAAAGGCCTGCACAAAATCCTGTGCCGACAATCCCACCTGCTGTTCCGGTTGGGGAAGGCCAAAATCCCGTCGCATCGGACGGCTCATCCACGGGCCGGGCTTCGCCTCTGCCGGCCAACTACCTTCGTTCAACCCGCCAAGGATAACCACGTCGGCATGCTGTAAGCGTGCTTCGATAGCACCGAGAATACTCAGCCTCGGATGCGCGCCAAAGGGGGCACGCACCGCGCGCCCAACCATAAGAGCCGCGAGTAATTCCGGATAGCGACGCGGCGATACATCTGGGGCATCACCGACCGCTTCCCGCAAGTCCGCGACAAATTCAGCGGTGGCTGTTCCGTCATCCCCAGCCCAAAGTCTCTCTGCCCCGCTTTGTTCATCCGTTGAAGCCAAAAATTCGGCAAACTCTATATGAGCATCCAACAGGGAGCGGAAAGATTGTGTACCACCACGGATATGATCGTCAAAAACCTGTCCCGCAGTGACAAGACGCTCTAGCAGATTTCGAGCTTCCAGCCCCCCTTCGGCATCATCACCAAGCGCCGTCATCAGCCCCTCAAATCCCGACGCAGGCCGAACCCCGCGCAGGACCGTAATCTCCAACTGTCGAATAATTCGTTTAAAGACACCGATCTGCATACCCGCAGCACAAAGAGGATGCTTCATTGCCGACAGGAAAGAAATTGGTGATAGCCCAGACACCATCATTTCGGCAGTTAGACGCAAAAAAACAGCCGGAGCCGCTTCCGGCAAGGGAGAGCCCGCAGAATCATCTATCGTAATTGACCAGCGTTCCATCTCTGCCGCAACACGTCGGGCAAGGTCTCTGTCTGGCGTGATCAAGGCCGCTGTTTTTTCCGGTGTTTCCAGAACTGACCTTAAAACAAGGGAAATGGCCAAGGCTTCTTCGCCGGGTCCGGGGCAGTCCAGACGGGATACCTTTGCAAGTGCCTTTTGAAATAACGAAATATCCGACTGCTCTATATAGCCCTGCCATTGCGTTGTTGCCTGTGCCGGACGCATTGCCATATGCACAAAATCAACCCGCCTTTCCGGCGCTCTGTTTTCTAAATCGGTTCCCTCAAGGCCATAAGGCCAAGGTTGTAAATCAGACCTAGGAATGTCCAAACGCTTTAACAAACGCGCCAATCCATTTTGGGGATGTGAGCTATCTTTCAGAAATTCACGCCAGGTATCGTCGTCTGCGGTCAAATCAACACCCGGCAAAATGACCACCCCTTGCGAACATTTGGAGATAACGCCAATTAAATCGGCTGCCGCCGGAATAGAGCCTGTTGAACCAGCAACGATAAGGGGATGGTCCGGAGGGCATTGACGCCAGAACTCAGCCTGTCCCTCCAAAAGACGTCGCCGTCTTTCTGCCGGGCCAATACCGCCTGTTGCCTCTTCTACGGTCGGCCAGATTTTTGTTAAAATCTCCAGAAATTCCAGTGTGATTTGCCAGTGGACGGCATAGTCCTCCGGCACAAGATCAGATAGATCGGCAAAGCTCAGGCCCTCTGTCTGCACCTGATCCAGAAAACGACCAAGCTCTCCGGCAAGACGCACAGCCTGATCTTCGGGAATGACATCCCCGCCGTTTGCCTTGGCCTGTGACGCCGACCATTTCAACACCAGCTGACTTAGCAAAAGTTGCCGCCTTAATGATGAAAGTACAGGACGAAGATCAAGATCCTGATCTTGCCCAATAGCTACGTCAGAAGCCGACATAAGCAATTCATCGGGATCCAAATCACCCAGCGGCAGCATTCTGGGTAACATCATGGCTTTACCCTCAGACGCCCGCAAAAAAGCCTGCTGCAAGCTTCGACAAGCACGCCTTGTTGGTAAAAGGATCATTACCCTGGAAAATTCCAGCGGGTTGTCTCCCCAGCGCTCTAAGATTCCCTTGGCCAGCGCATCAACAAATGAAGCATTCGACGCGACAGAATAAACTTCTGATACAGTGTCTCTCACCTCTAAAGGCTCTGGGTCGAAGGGCAACTCAAAAGTCATTATTCAAGAGCCACTGGATTTGGATGCCGTAGGTAACATGTTTTGTAAAAGATCCTCTACTTCACGAAGGCCTTCGGGTGTTCCCACATGAAACCATTCCCCGTCATGTTCCAATCCACACAATCGATTGGACGCAAGAGCTTTGTCGAAAATTTCATTTAGAGAAAAGGCCTCTGTAGGGACAGCTACAAAAAGTTTTGGATGCAGAATCTGAATGCCTGCATAGACGTAAGGCGCAGATTTTTTCTCTCCCCTGCGGCTCAGCTTTTGATCATTCCCCAGAAAAAAATCACCGGCCCCTTCGTACCCATAGGCTTTGGACCTTGGATGAACCAGAAGTAACGCATCCATGACATCAGGATTCCAAAAATCCATAATCCGCTTGATGGCAGATGAACCACCATCGAGCCAACAGACGTCACCATTCACGACAACAAAAGGATCATTCCCCAAAAGAGACAGCGCCTGCGTCACTCCTCCGCCCGTCTCTAGAATTTCATGTTCTTCAGAAAACATAATCATCGGATCGTCATAAGATTCTACAAAGCGTTGAATCTGCTCTTTCAGATAAAAGCCATTTACCACAATCCTCTCGATACCTGCGGTTCTTAGCTTCGCAATAATACTTTCCAGCATTGGCACCCCAAGAACAGGCACCAAAGGTTTGGGGATTGTTTCTGTGATTGGCCTCATCCGCTTGCCAAAACCAGCCGCCAATACCATTGCCGTTTTTATTGCCGCAGTTTTTGTCGCCATCGGAATTACTATATCCTGCTATTAGTCGGACCCATCGTCGATCAAGTCACGCTTTAAGAAAACACCAGATTTCAAGAAAACAAAGGGGATAGTCTTTCCCGCCATTTCGGCCCCCCCACAAGCTTCAATACCCTTGCAGTTTCTCCCTCACCGTAAGACAGCTTTACCTTTAGATGTCCACGCGGCATTAAAAAGCCAAGCCGATCAGGCCATTCAATAAGGGAAATACCTTCAGAAAAAGCCTCTTCGATACCCAACTCATATGCTTCTTCCGGATCCTCTAATCGATAGAGATCAAAGTGCCAAACCTGTTTTTCAGCCCGGTCATAGATTTGTACCAGAGTAAAGGTCGGACTGGGGACTTCTTCGGTTTGCTCCGCTCCTTCCGTTGCCGGAAAGGCATTAATCAAGGCGCGTGAAAAAGCTGTCTTCCCAGCTCCAAGATCCCCATCCAAAGCCAGAACATCACCCTCCCCCAAAAAAGGGGAAAGACGACGAGCAAATTTCCGGGTTTCATTTTCATCCGCAAGAACAATTTCACCAATCAGCTCTTCTGTTGTCACGGCGCCTCTTTCTCTTCTGGGGATGCACCTTCTTCATTTTTTACGATATTTTTTTCGTGCTGTTCAGCAATTTTTTGATCTTCAACAGCGTCATGTGCACCACTGTTTGCACTGATCGTATCGGCAACAACCTTGCGAATTCCACCCGGTTTTTCAGGATCTTCAAGCAATGGAATATGGCAAGTTACCGTGGTTCCCTCGTTTATTTTGGATTCAATCTCTACCCAACCACCATGTAGTTCCACAAGACTTTTAACAAGGGACAGTCCCAGACCTGCACCAGCCTGTTTAGCATGGCCTTCACCACGCTCAAATTTATGGAAAACCCTTTCCTGGTCTTCCTTACTAATCCCCATGCCATTGTCCTTCACGGCAATCCGCAGCTCATGATCACGGCTTGCTGTGATATCAACTCGTTCTCCTTCGGGGGAAAACTTAAGAGCGTTCAACAGCAAGTTAAACAGTGCTTGTGTCAAGCGACGCTCATCCACCAGAACAAAGCCAATCTTGTCATCACAAATAATATTCACATCAATATTTCGGTGACGTGCTCTTTCATGTCCGATGGTGTGAAGATGTTGCAACATATGTTCGACCTTGACCTCGGTAAGGTCTAGGTGCAGATAGCCAGCTTCAATCGTTGCCAAGTCAAGAATATCATTGATCAAGGTCATTAACCGCTGCGAAGATTCAACAATCGCCTGACTGTACTCTCTCTGTCTGCTGTTAAGTTCACCAAAAAACTGGTTCTCCAGAATTTCTGCAAAGCCAACAATCGCATTTAAAGGTGTTCTCAATTCATATGAAACATTGGCGATGAACTCAGTTTTTAGCTTATCAGCTGTCTCCAGTGCTTCATTTTTCTCGAGCAGTGCGCGTTCAACGGTAAAGGAATCTGTCACGTCAAGGAATGTCAACAAAGATGCCCCGTCCGGCAGCATAACCTGTGCCCAATCAAGAACAACACCATCGGCCCGAAATTTACGACCAGATCTGGCCTCGGGCTCACAAACACGTGCGACCATCATTTCAAGCTGACTATCCCAATCGCCATCCCTTACTTCAAAAAGATCTCTACTTTGCTGAACCACATCCCTGACATGTGGCTCACTATTGAGGAAATCTTCCGGAAGCTTCCAAAGTTCTGCAAAGTTCGGATTATACAGCTTCAAGCGACCATCCGCTCCGTACACCACAACAGCTTCATATAACTTGTTCAACGTTTCACGCTGTACTGCGGTTAAGGTATTGTATGATCGTTCCAGCGCAAGACGATCTGTTACGTCTTCGACTGTTTCAAGCACACCGCCAAAAGGATGCGCCGTCGCAACAGAACGTAGGGTTGTGCCATCGGTGAGGTGCAATAGCTCTTCAACGGGCTCGATCATCGTGCGATAATCACGAAGCCTTTGCTGTTTAAACTCGGGGAAGTTCGCATATTCAGGCAATCTGCGGTTTTCACGCATGGTGTCGAGAACCTCACTTAAATGAGGTTCGGATTTCAAGAAATCCTCGTTTAACTTGAACAGATTTGCATAGGCAGAATTGAAGAAAGTAAGACGTTCATCTGGACCAAATATTGAAATAGCAATGCCCAGATTTTCAAGTACCTGGGCATGGGCGCCGATATGCCGCCCCAATTTGTTTTCCGCTTCCTCTAAACCTGTTTGATCAACCGCAAATCCCAACAGGGTTTTATCATCCAACTTTCTTTCACTGAATTCCAAAAGCCGTCTTTCACCAGCAATAATTGCGTGGTGTTTATCACAGGAAATTTCACCACTATCCAGCGCGCGCCTTGCAAGGTTATGGGCCTGAGAAACCTTTGACCTGTCGACCAGTTCTATATTTTTTTGGATGATTTCCGTTTGCTCGGCCTCAACAGCATCTGCATAGGCTTTGTTGCAATAAGTAATCGCAAGGTTGTCATCACGCATCCATACCGGGATCGGCAAGTTTTCTAACAAAGAAGATACATGCCGGGATTCTTCTGCCGCAGTGCTCGCTTGCTTTGCCAAATCACTAATATCTGAAAACCAGACAACATCAGTAATTGGGGGATTATCACCCGCGGCTTCTATTCGCTGACCATGCATTCGATATGTTCGCCCTTTGGCGCGTAACGTCAGCGTAAAGGACCTGCCTTGATCCCTGAGACTCTCAAAAGCCTCTGTCAGCGTATTCGCTTCACCTGTTCCACGCTGAAAGGCGATAGAGATTGCATTAAAATCAATCTCTCCTTTATCCAGACCAAACTCACGGACAACGCCAACACTGGCCCGCGATTTTTTATCGTGGTGAGAATAGGTGACACACCCAAGAGGAGCCGCTAGAACCGCAGCACGGTCGAGTGACGATCTTATCTGCAAGTCATTGAGTTTTTGTTGAAGCAATCGCCAACGGTGACGATAGGCAAAAACAATTAACCCCGAGCCAAGCAGGATAATGAGAGTAAGAAAGAAGCCCGGCAGATAAGCCGAAAATGACGACACTGCGTTCCCCTCAATAAGTGCAGTAAATCCATATTTTGTGGGGATTTTTTGAAACTGCCAGAAAACCCAGATCAAGTGTAATAAGTTTATCTTGTCAAAACAAGATGTTGAACGCAAACAGGGGACACAGAAATCAACCTGCGTCCCCTGAAGATATTCTTTTTAGGGCAATCTTATCGGTAGAGACCGTCAATCACCCCATAACGGCATTATTAGTAACGGTAATGATCCTGCTTAAAAGGACCCTCAACTGGCACATCAATGTAATCAGCTTGTTCTTGTGTCAGCTTGGTTAACTTAACACCCAGTTTGGCAAGGTGAAGCATTGCAACTTTTTCATCCAGTGCTTTAGGCAGAACATAAACTTTGTTCTCATAATTCGCTGAATTTTCCCACAGTTCGATCTGTGCGAGAACCTGGTTTGTAAAGGAAGCAGACATCACGAAGCTTGGATGACCTGTTGCACAACCAAGGTTTACAAGACGACCTTCGGCAAGAATGATCAAACGCTTGCCATCAGGGAATTCAACTTCGTCAACCTGATCCTTAACATTGTGCCAAGGATAATTACGAAGAGCAGCAATCTGGATTTCTGAATCGAAATGACCGATGTTACAAACGATTGCGCGATCTTTCATATCACGCATGTGGTCGATTGTAATGATGTCTTTGTTACCTGTTGTCGTTACAAAGATATCACCGATAGAAGCAGCTTCTTCCATAGTTGTTACTTCGTAACCTTCCATTGCGGCCTGAAGTGCGCAAATCGGATCAATTTCGGTTACAAGAACGCGTGCACCCTGTGTACGCAGGGAAGCCGCAGAACCTTTACCAACATCACCAAAACCACCAACAACAGCAACTTTACCAGCAACCATAACGTCAGTCGCACGTTTGATGCCATCAACAAGGGATTCGCGACAGCCATAAAGGTTATCGAATTTTGATTTTGTAACAGAGTCATTCACATTAATCGCTGGTACTTTCAATGTGCCTTTTTTGGCCATTTCATACAGACGATGAACACCCGTTGTTGTTTCTTCGGAAAGGCCGCGAATATCGTCAAGAAGTTCCGGGAAGTGATCGTGAACCATCACAGTAAGGTCACCACCATCATCAAGGATAAGGTTTGGCTTCCAGCCATCAGGACCTTCGATTGTCTGTTCAATGCACCAGTTGAACTCTTCCTCTGTTTCACCTTTCCAGGCGAAAACAGGAACACCAGTAGCCGCGATAGCAGCCGCAGCCTGATCCTGAGTGGAGAAGATGTTACAAGAAGACCAACGAACCTCTGCACCAAGAGCAGTAAGAGTTTCGATCAGAACTGCGGTCTGAATTGTCATGTGCAAACAACCGGCAATACGAGCCCCTGCAAGTGGCTTGCTTTCGCCAAACTCTTCACGAAGTGCCATTAGACCTGGCATTTCAGTTTCAGCAATCGTGATTTCTTTACGGCCCCAATCAGCGAGGGACATATCCGCAACTTTATAATCAGTAAATTCTGTCATGTACTTGGCTTTCATCTATGGCAGTTACATAAAGAAATCTTTATGTGTTTATTTTGGCAGAAAACTAACAGTCCCAAACCAATTTTGCAACCCATTTCATGAAATCATCACCGTTCCATAAATTAGAGGATAACTATGACAAACGACTTCATTTTGATATCAGTATTTTACCAAGAAACATCACACTAAGTGACTTTAAGCTCTGCGAAGGTTCTTGCTAATGAAACAAAGGATTCTACAACCCTTCGTTTAAGCTGGCTCTTCAGACAAATCACCATATCACGATTACTACTTGCGAGCTCTTTCAACGGCACAGCAACGACACGATTATCCCCAAGAACTTCATGCTCAAATAAAAACCCGATACCCAAGCCAACGGCAACAGCTTCCCGAACAGCTTCTCGACTACCGAGCTCCAGTTCGTTTTCATAGTTCAGAGAAAGCTCTTTTATCGCCCCTTCAAAAACCCGTCTCGTGTTGGATCCACGTTCACGTAAAATCAATGGCTCACACATCAATTCAGGCAGAGAAAGCTCTTTTCGAGAGCTGAAACGGTGCCCTTTGGGAATCAAGGAAATCATTGACTGCACCGACAGTTCGTCAATAACCAGTCGATCACTTTCCGGGCAATTCGCCGTGATGCCCACATCTGCCCTTTGCGCCAAAATATCCTGCCTCACCGTCTCTGCATTCCCAAGAGCCACGGTCAACTTGATGCCCGGACATTTTTCACGAAATGCTGCAATGATATTCAAAGCAGCGTGCGGGCCATCTGCTGCTATTTTCAAATAACCTTTTTCCAAAGCAGAAGATGCAGACAAATAACTTTGGATCTCTTCCTCTTCAATAAAGAAGCGGCGCGTTCTATCGTATAAAGCCTGACCATCCGGTGTCAGAATAGCTTTACCCCCGCTTCGGATAAAAAGCGTCAATCCATAGGCCTCTTCAAGGCTTTTCACCTGAATAGTCACAGCAGGAGGACTTAAGTTCAACAGGTGAGCGCCTCTGGCAAAGCTCCCTTCTCTTGCCACGGCATCAAATGCCCTCAGTTGACTATGCCTCATGATATGCCCGATCTGAACTCAGAATTAAATTTTATTTAATTTATTAAATACTGAATTTAATTTGTTTTGATAAGCCTCAAAGAACAAACTGACGACAAAATCTGAATATCTTTTGGGAAACTTTAATGTCTGAACCATCATCTCCGAACACCACTTCTACGGTCCATACTAAAAAGAAATCTTTTGACTATATGAATCCCGCTGTCCCTGATGAACTTCCGCTTTTTGATATGCCACTGGTTAAGGCAACAGCTGAATCGCTGGAGGGATTTGGCACTATCGTAACAGACTACATGTCTCACCCTGTTGAAATTGTTCAGTGGCCCGCCCAGGGATGGCGCAAAATTGACGATGGCACTGGTGACGAAGCCGGACATCTGGACGGGATTTTTGAATTCTGGTGGGAAGGCGATGTCCTCTTGGGACAAAACATGGCAGTGAATGATCGCTATATTCTGGGATGGTCAGAGCAGCCGGGATTAGCATCGCGCGAAAACCCTGCACCTGATCGTTCCCAACTTTTGATCTGGCACGCCAATTATCATCCCGATGGCGCGCAGCTCTTCTATCCACTTGATAACAAACCCTTTGTTGCTGCGCTGGCAAAAACCGGGGACGACATGAAACCCGAGGATTGGGTCGCCTTTTACTGTGACGGATCATTTGGCCTGTGTATCCACCCGGGCATTTGGCACGAAGCCATAACGCCCCTTTCACAAAAATCCCGTTTCTATGACAAGCAAGGTGCCGTTCACGCCAGAGTCAGTTGCGACTTTACCAAGGAGTTCGGTGTGTTTCTCCGCATTCCTCTTGTCCCGCCGTCTGAATAGACCGCACTAATACAGATAAAACAGTTACGAGTTATAACGTTCGTTATAATCTTGGAGCATAATCGAAATACGTCCGGGATCGTGCTGTGTCATGATCGCTTCTGCACGTCGGGTCACATCTTCCATATTCAGTTTCAGTATTCTGTTCTTAACCCGGGGCAAGGCGTTGGAACTCATGGAAAGATCGCGCACACCCAAGCCAAGCAACAGGGGTAAATAATCCACATCACCCGCAACCTCGCCACAGACTGAAACCGGAATATGGGCCCGTCGCGCGGCATCAACGGCAAAGGAAATCAGCTTTAACACCGCTGGGTGCAAAGGATTATAAAGGTATGCCACCTGCTCCTCTGCCCTGTCGATTGCCAAGGTATACATCGTCAGGTCATTGGTTCCGATAGCAAAGAAATCAGCAACTTTTGCCAAACCGTCCGCAGCCAGTGCAGCACCAGGAACCTCGATCATAATACCGAGAGGAGGCAAGGGATCAGCAATGCGAATATTCTGCTTCTTCAGGCCTTCAGCAACTTCTGTTAAGGCTTTGCGAACTTCACGTACTTCACTTGGCGTTGTCACCATCGGTAGCAAAATACGCAGCGGGCCATGAGCACTGGCCCGTAAAATAGCGCGCAGTTGGGTTTTCAACAGATCATGGTGTTTCAGTGAAAGGCGAATAGCCCGCAGTCCAAGTGCCGGGTTTTGCGATTCTGTGGGGTGTGTTCCCAAAGCCGAAACCAGCTTTTCGCCCCCTGCATCCAATGTCCGGATTGTCACGGGCCGTCCGGCCATACCATCTATAATTTCAGCCAGCGCTTCGTATTGTTCCTGCTCTGTCGGCAATTCATCCCTGTTCATAAAGAGGAACTCAGTTCGCAGCAAACCGACACCTTCAGCCCCATTGGCAACCGCCTGTCCCGTTTCACGCGGCAACTCGACATTCGCCTGTAGCCCAACCCGTTCTTCATCAACGGTCAAAGCGGCAACATCGCGTAAACCCGCCAAAACTTTGGCTTCACGCTCAATATCCTTCAGGCGAAGTTTGTAGTCTTTGATTCGCGCAGGGCTGGGGTTAATGATCACCCGACCATTTGTGCCATCAATAATTATGACTTCGCCGTTTTCCACACCTTTCAAAAGGCCCGGGACACCCAGAACGGCTGGCAACCCAAGCGAACGCGCCATAATAGCAGTGTGTCCCTCGGGCCCACCAAGGACAGTCGCAAAACCACCGATGTGACTGGGGTCCATCATCGCGGTATCCGCAGGTGTAATTTCCTCGGAAAGAATCACGGAATTCGGAGTCAGCCCGGAATAGGAATCTGCCTTTGTCTTGGTCAGGTTGCGAACAATACGATGCCCGACTTCGCGTACTTCCTGTGACTTTGTCCGTAAGTACGGATCTTCCATCGATGAAAATTTACGGGCAATTTGACCAACCTCGGCCATAACAGCCGCTTCGGCATTTTTCTGTCCGGTTTGAATCCGCGCTTCGATACCACCAATCAAGCTGGAGCTTTTGAGCATCTGCATATGGGCATCAAGCAGGTAGCCAAGCTCTTCACCGGCAGCACCGTGAAAATCTTTTGACTGCCCATGAAGTTTGAGGACTTGATTTTGCGCCTTTTGCACCGCATCAGACAGGCGTTTTAGCTCAGCAGAGATCTTTGCTGTCGGAACTCGATATTCCAAAATCTGGATATCACTGGATTCACTGACATAAGCAGAACCAATCACCACCCCTGGTGAGACAGCAAGACCTTCGAATATACGTTCACCGGACTTATGGGCCACAGCGCATTCCTATCTCGTAATTGATGCAAAGTGACGGTGTTTTCTGTTCACTTTTACACTCTTCCCAGTAAAATTACTGGTGAAGTTTGATCGTTTGATTTGACCGAATTAATCTTCGTCAAACTTGTTCAGAATTAACTCTTCCAAAGCATCCATTGCTTCTTGGGCGGAAGGTCCACTAGCGGATAGCTCAATTTCACACCCCGGTGCCGCTGCCAACATCATTAATCCCATAATGGAACATCCTGATACGCTTGTTCCATCCTTGCAAACGGTCACTTCTGCATCAAAAACCTCGGCAACTTTTACAAATTTGGCCGAAGCTCTGGCATGTAATCCCCGCTTGTTCAAAATCATCAATGTTTTGGTAAGCAAGTTCTATTTCCCCCTTAGAACCCTTAAAACCCAGTTTTAAGCACAATCAAAGTAACTCTGAAGCGACGTGAATATACTTACGCCCTGCTTCCTGAGCTTCTAAAACCGCTTCTTTCATGGATTTTGTTTCCCGCAGGCCAGCCAATTTGATCAACAGAGGCAGGTTAACACCTGCCACGACCTCTACATTGGCTTTGTCCATGATGGATATCGCAAGATTAGAAGGAGTACCACCAAACATGTCTGTTAAAATCACAACACCGCTACCGTCTTCTACCTTTTCAACAGAAGAGATAATTTCCTGACGCCTTTGCTCCATGTCATCTTCGGGACCAATACACACAGTTTCAATCTGTGTTTGAGCCCCGACAACATGTTCCAATGCTGCCACGAATTCGAGAGCCAAGTCACCATGTGTGACCAGAACCATCCCTATCATGCCTTCCCTTTCCGCAGGCGCTTTCCCTTTATAGATGGGAAAATTAACAGTAAACCATGACCTGATACAAGGCGAAGCAATGCACTAAAGATAAATATTCTCAAGAAAGAAGAGATTCAGGAAATTAAACAGGAGAGAAAACCATAGATACAACACAGCCAAATTTTTGAATTGTTATCAGGTTCTCTTTTCTTATCATCGTCTTATCAGACTTTATCAATTGTCTGATGCTTTAATTGATAAGGATTTCTATTTGTATCGATCTGGCTCTTTGTCCATATCCCGATGCGCAACAATAATTTGTGGCCAAACACTATCCAGTTCACTGCCAAGCCATTCTGTCAAAGCGACGGATCTGTGACGTCCACCAGTACAGCCAATTGCAATAGTTAGATAATTTTTCCCTTCTTGCTGATAACGCGCCAAAAGGGGAATAACCAGTTCCTTTAAACGCGACGCAAAGCTGGAAAAATCAGGATCCTCGCGAACATAATCCGAGACAACTTTATCTTTTCCCGATAACGGACGCAGATGAGGATCATAATGGGGATTTCGCAAGAAGCGCACATCAAACATTAAATCAGCTTCTCTTGGTACCCCGAAGCGATAGGAGAATGACATGACCTGCACAGTCATCACGCCGCTTTCTTCCAGCCCCAGCAAACTTGTTAGGTTTTGTCTGAAATCTGCTGATGTCGTATCCGAACTGTCAATTGCGAAGTCTGCACGGGCCTGAAGCGGGGCAACCAATAAACGTTCCGCAAGAATACCGTCCTTAAGAGGGCGATCTTCGGAAAGCGGATGACGGCGCCGGGTCTCTTTAAAACGTCGCTCAAGAACATCAACAGAGCAATCTAGAAAAACTAACGAAACATCCAACTCAGGACGCTTTTTCAATTCACGGATATGTTCAAGAAGGGGGGGCGCAGAAAAATTTCGGGACCGGATATCAATGCCAACGGCCAAGGGACGACGGCGCGGTTGCCCCCCGATGACAAGATCCAACAAATTCAATGGCAGATTATCAATTGCCTCAAACCCATGGTCTTCGAGAACCTTCATTGCCGTAGAGCGCCCCGCACCGGAAAGCCCTGTTACCAAGACAACCCGAAGGGGTTCTTGAACCTTTTTTTCTGAAGAAACTGACATAGACGCTCGCCCTCGTACCCGGCAAATTACAGAAAGAACATTACTTATCTTACTATATCGCTGTCCGGACGGGATATGGCAAGTAACAGCTTTGCGACAGCTGAATGATCGAAACTATGTAATTTGATACAGGGAATCTCAATACCGAGTAACTCCTCTGTGTTGGGGGCAGGAAGCCGATCTACCTTATCCCGCGGCACCAGATCTACAATCAACCCCACAGGCACATCAGAACAATAGGAAAAAGAAACAATCCCCAAACCTCTGACCTCGAGCTTTCCGGCAATTGTTGGTGGAGGAGAGGCAAGTAAATCACTTCCCCGTTTGGCAAGATGTGTTTGATCGTCTGAAACAAGTTCAGCACGCCCGGTATCAATTGCCCTTAATGCCAAATCGGACTTGCCTGCGCCCGGTTCACCACGGAGCAAAACAGCTGTCAGCCATCCGCCTTTTTCAAAGGCAATCGCGGTACAATGCACAAGTTGACTGTCAGACATCTATCGCTGCTCTTCCGGTAATGAGATCGTAAAACGCGCACCAAGGACTTCACCATCATCACCCGTCCGGTTTTCCGCCGCTATCGTTCCGTTGTGGGCATCTATGATTTGTTTGGAAATACTCAGACCAAGGCCGGAATGAGTACCAAACTTTTCATCCTCTGGACGTTCGGTATAAAAACGGTCGAAAATAGCCTCAAATTTGCCAGGAATAATACCGGGACCATCGTCATCAACCGTAATAATAACTCTGCCGTTTTCAGACTTGGCAGCTAAGCGAATAACACCATCCTGTGGGCTGAACGTTTTTGCATTCGTCATCAGGTTTCGCAAAACCTGTCCCAGTCGGCCCTCTAGCCCTTGAACGCAAAGCTTGTCGTCAGTCTTTATATCGGTCTCAAAAACGGGGCAGCTTTCATCAACGCGTTGAATTTCCACCAAAGCTTCCAATAGCTTACCCACATCGACTTCTTCCATTTTGGCCCTGGAAAGTTCTGAATCCAGACGTGACGCATCAGAAATATCGCTGATAAGACGGTCCAGTCGCTGAACATCATCCATAATGATGGCCAATAACTTCTTTTGCTGTTCCGGGTCGCTCACACGAGCAACGGTTTCAACAGCAGAACGTAGAGAGGTCAGCGGGTTTTTGATTTCATGGGAAACATCCGCCGCAAAACCCTCGATGGCATCCATTCTGGCCCACAATGCTTCGGTCATTGCCCGTAGAGCGCCAGACAAATCACCAATCTCATCACCTCTATGGGTAAAGTCAGGAATTTCATATTCGCGCCCTTTGCCATACCGTACAAAGTCAGCAGCATTGGCCAAGCGACGTAGCGGACGACCAATAATACCTGCGAGATAAAGGGATAAAAGAACCGTAACGCCCAGCGCCAAACCACAGACGGCGAGAATATCCCGGCGACGATCCTGTACCGCTTGTGTGACAACCTCTGCATCCTTTGAAAGCATCAGGGCACCAAGAACTTGGCGATATCTTTGTACAGGAACAGCCATAGACAGAACAAGACGGCCTGTTGTATCTGTCCGAACCATACCCGCGGGCTCGCCGTTCAAAGCAATCAAAACTTCGGTATAGTCCTCAGCCGTCTGATGTTGAGCTTCTCTGTATAGAGGCCAATCATCGTGCCCGGGAAGCCAGTTCATGATCTCTTCGTAAAACTGGATAATCCGATCCATCATCCCTATACCACCAGGTGGGGGAAGTTCCCCAACTTCGACGGGACCACCAACCCCGGCAAGGTAGAGACTATCGGCTAGCATTTCCCCACTGGTCGAAAAAATACGGGCACGGACACCAATGTCATTTAACATGGCGCGCATCAGGCTACGCGTTAGCTCTGGCACAAGTTTTTCACTGCCCACCTGACTGGCAACCACAGCAGTCGACCCGAGACTGAGAGAAAAAGCACGCCCCTGTATGGATAACGCATCCAGTTCGGATGCAATAAGGCTCAGTCTGTACTGTTCCAGATGCATCAATCCGACGACAGGAATCATCAAGACAAAGCTGTTAATCAGGAGAATTTTATGTGTTAAGGACGACCGCCATCCCCGTTTGCGCCCCTTACGGTGCTTTTTAACGGTCTGCGCTATTTCCGCCCTTTGTTTATGGCTTTCATCAGCCACAGCATCCCCCAAACAACATGAATTATTACAGCTCGGTCAATATCTTGGCAGCTTGATCATTTAAATTGTAACAGGTCACCGTGCCCCCGGTTGCCTGTATCTTCCAAGCCTCAAGATAACTGCCAATATAAATCAGCTTCTCTTCAGAAAAAATCGACAGACTATCCAAATGCTTCTGGCTTCCCCGTTGTCCCCACAAAACACGATCAGGACGCTTCCCCTGCAAATCGCAGGGAGCTCCTTTTCCACCGGTTTTCAAGGCCAAACGAATTATTTTTTCCTGCTGTCGGCTCAAAGACTGCGCAGGTGAATCGCCCGCAGTGCCCTCAGAATTAACCAGAATAATATCATAATCGGGTAAAACTGGACCAGCTGTGTTCGCACCGGTATTTTCACTCAACAGCTCCGGTCTGTTCGTCTTCGATTTCAGATCAGAATGATCACTCGTGCCGTCAAACAATGTAACCAGACCAAGAACAATCAGCCCCATTCCTATAACTAAACCTAAGCGTTCCATCCTATCCATCAAAAGACCTCCGTATCACAAGAGCCCCCGGCTCTTTTTTACAGCTATTCCCCCTTTGGATGTTTTGCTGGATATTCCGCTTATTCACGATAGCGATAGCCAACACCATACAACGTTTCAATTTGGCCGAAATCGTCATCACACTCTTTGAATTTTTTCCGTAATCGTTTGATATGACTATCAATTGTTCGATCATCAACATAGACCGCATCACCATATGCTGCATCCATTAACTGGTCACGGTTTTTTACATGGCCAGGCCGTTGTGCCAAGGCCTTGAGAATTAAAAACTCGGTCACGGTCAAATTAACGTGCTTGCCTTTCCAGGTACAGAGATGACGGGATGCATCCAGCATCATTTCGCCGCGCTGGATTGGTTTTTCACCTTCCTTGCCCTCGCTCATATCCTGCTTTGCTTTTTCCCGGCGCAGCAATGCCCTGATTCGTTCAACCAAGAGTCTCTGGGAAAAAGGTTTGGTGATGTAGTCATCGGCCCCCATACGAAGCCCGAGAACTTCATCAATCTCATCATCTTTCGATGTCAGGAAGATCACGGGGATAGAGTTACTTTCACGAATACGACGCAAAAGCTCCATGCCATCCATGCGTGGCATCTTGATATCAAGAACGGCAAGATCTGCGGGATTGGAAGCCATTCCGCGCAACGCTTCGGAACCATCTGTATAGGTTCGAACTTTGAAGCCTTCGGATTCAAGAGCAATAGATACCGACGTTAAAATATTTCTGTCGTCATCTACCAGTACAATGTTGCCTTCCATGCCATTCCTCATTTCAAGTTCAGGGGCCGAGCCGTTACCCGGGGCGGCACCCTTATTTCGCTTAAGCGAATCAAATAGTAAGTATCCTGTCACATTAAACAATGTGGCGCGTGACTATGGCAGCATTTTGTTCCTGAATGGGCACTTATGGGAAGACAATTTTCAAACTTTGACCAAAAAAATCCTTAATCCGCACAGTATCAGCGGCCAAATTACATTACCTTTTGGAACAAAAAACATGGCATTGGCGTTTTTCTACTATTGAATCGCCCTAAAGCTTACATACAATGCGCCCTTTATGAAGCTATTCTAAACGCCGCTTAGGTCGATCATAAGGATTATCTGCGTGAGTCAAAATATCCAGAAAACTGATGTTGTTATTATCGGCGCAGGACCTACCGGCCTTTTTTCCGTGTTCCAATGCGGCATGCTTGGCATGAAGACTCACGTAATAGATGCCCTAGAGGCAACAGGCGGACAGTGTACCGCTCTCTACCCGGAAAAACCCATCTATGACATTCCCGGTTTCCCAACTGTCGCAGCAGCAGAACTGATCGAGCATCTGGAGCAACAGGCCGCCCCCTTTGATCCTGTTTATCATCTGGATCAACAGGTTTCCGGCCTGGAACGACAAAACGATGAGACTTGGCGCGTCACGACGACAAAAAACACTGTCATTGATTGCAAAGCTGTTATTATCGCGGCTGGGGCAGGGGCTTTTGGACCGAACCGCCCCCCTCTTGATGGCCTTGAAAATTTTGAAGGCAAATCTGTTTTCTATCTGGTTAAACGCCGTGAAGATTTCCGCGACAAAACAGTCGTGATCGCTGGGGGAGGCGATAGTGCCGTGGATTGGGCCATGTCCCTGCCACAGGTCGCCAAAAAAGTTTATGTCGTCCATAGGCGCGATAAGTTCCGCGCAGCACCAGAGTCCGTTGCCAGAATGCGCGCTTTGGCAGAGACTGACAAAGTGGAAATGGTGGTTCCCTACCAACTTCATGGATTAAAAGGAACAGACGGAAAACTCTCATCTGTCATCGTCAAAGACCTACAGGGGAACGAGCGTGCTCTGAAAGCCGATATCCTGTTACCCTTTTACGGATTGGCAACAAACCTCGGTCCTATTGCTGACTGGGGGTTCGAATTGGAACGCAATCATATTCTTGTCAATCAAGCAACCTGCGAAACCAAGCAGCCCGGCATCTATGCTATCGGTGATGTCGCAACCTATGAAAACAAGCTAAAACTCATCCTCTGCGGCTTTTCCGAAGCAGCCATGGCAGCCCATGCCATCCACCCCAGAGTATTTCCTGATCAGGAGCTCCATTTCCAATACTCAACATCGCAGGGAGTACCAGGAGAGTGAAAATTTTTGGGTACAACAAAGATAATGATGAACTTCAAAATCTAAAAGAAGTTAGCATACTTTGTGATTCATACGAGCTTAACGAGATTATCAATTACTTAAAATACGTTAGAACTCAAATGACAAACCATGAAGATCATTTTGGACATGAGCATTTTTCAGATTGGTTAGCAAAAAGAGGCGACGAATCAAATATTGATATTATCGTAGTCGGCTCTCAATTAGTTAATAAGTAATAACCTCAAACGAATATAAAACCCTAATTTCCCTCGGGAATATTAGATAATTAGGGAAGTATTGATTCTTAATCCAAAAGTAGGGCATTTGATTATGCCCTACTTCCTGCAATCTCGGGGCATTATACTTTGCAACACTAACCCACAGGCTGTAACAACTTGATATTATCAGCAGCCATACGGCCTTTTCTGCTTTCCACCAACTCGTATTCGACCTGCTGACCTTCGACCAGGCCAGCCAATCCAGATTTCTGCACCGCGGCAAAATGCACAAAAGCATCTTCCCCCCCCGATTGCGGCGTGATGAAACCATATCCTTTTTGGCTGCTAAACCAACGGACAATCCCCTGTTGTATCAAGATTAACTCCTTAAAAAACAAGCGGCACACCCCAGAGGCGCACCGCTTATTGTAGCTTTTCCAAACCAGTATCCCTTAATACCGGCAATCGTTAACAAATATGTCTGGATTTTCGATACACACAAACGACTTGATAGAAATCAAGTCACTGAAAATCAACAGTGACATTTCCTCAAATAATAGTTTCAATTATAGTTAATATCAATAATAGGTTGTCATCTAATGTCATCTTTTTTAATTTTTATAAGTATTCCAAAATACGATACTCCGTTTCAGTGAATAAACTCTTCTCTTCAACATAGTATCAATGAAACAGAGACAAATTGTCAGATTTACTTTTTTCCTTTTAAATTCAAATAAATGAGCATATTAGCCCTCAAAATTTTCATCAGGTACTAAAAATGAATAAAATTAAAGCCAAGCCTAATTCAAGCGAAGCAGAGAAAGCGCGAAATCTGATGCGTTGGGCCACGAAAGCCTATATTGCAACAGAACTTTCTCCGGACACTAAAGCAACAGATGCTCCTGGTGGAAAAGCGACAACAGTTACAAGTTCCCATCCCTATGCGTCACTATCACTTGTTGTCTTAGATCATGATGCAACGCCATACATGATGTTATCTGATCTGGCAGACCACAGTCAGAACATGGCACATAACCCCAAAACCGGAATACTGTTTGATGGCACAGCTGGATACCGAGATCCTTTGGCCGGGGGACGCGTTACCCTGATCGGTACAATGCAAAAAGTAAATGATGAACGGATGTTACAACGGTTTTTAGCCCGGCACCCTGCATCCAAGCTCTATGCCGGGTTCAAAGACTTTAGCCTCTATCGCTACGACATTCAGGAAGCACATCTTATCGGCGGTTTTGCAAAAGCTATCTGGGTCCCCGCGGAAGATCTAAAGCTGGATTGCACAGGATCGCAGGAACTCATCGCAGCCGAAACATCCATCATTGATCATATGAACAGCGACCATTCAGACGCCATCAGCGTGATCGCAGAACAAACACTGCAGCTAGATCCCGGCAAGTGGCGTATGTGCGGCATTGATCCTGAAGGGTGGGATCTGCACAACGGCCATGTTCATGCCAGATGTACGTTTGATCAGCTTGTCACAAATACATCAGAAGCCAGAAATGCACTTGTTAGCCAAACCAAACAAGCAAGAGCATCCCAATAACTTTTCGTTGCCGGAAATGTTACTAGTACTTGATCAAAAGAAAAGTCATATGCACTCCATGGAACACAGTTTAGGGGAATAAACTAAATGTCTATGATCAAAAAAGTACTGCCATATTTGCTTGCGATATTTATCGCCTATGTTTTTTTAAGATACCTGCCCTTTAAATTTGCCAAGGGAAGTCATCTCTTTCAGGTTCTCGAAGACTGGAGTGGACTGGCGTGGTTTGAGCCCCATGGTCGGTATCTTGTCGGCGGCGCAGAACTGCTTGCCTGTATCTTGCTTTTCATCCCGCGACTTCAATCACTTGGTGGTTTACTGTCGCTGGCCCTGATGACTGGCGCCATTTTCTTCCACGTCTTCACCCCTTTGGGTATCGACCCCTATAATGACGGCGGGAAACTCTTCACACAGGCTGTCGGCGTCTGGTTTTCCGGCCTGATCATCATATTCCTGCGACGGGATGAGTTTGTCCCCCTCTTGAAACATCTGGGAACCGACCCCAAATTTAGTACAAGCAATATGTGATTCGATCTCCAAAATTGACCACATAAACATTCCAAAGCCCAGCCGAAAGGTTGGGCTTTTTTATTGGTAATAAAATCTGCTACTAAGCCACATTTGATTTCAACAGGACTTTGTTAATGCATAATATCTCAGCCCTTTTATTTGACCTTGATGGCACTGTTTATCGGGGAACAGATGCCATTCCCGGCGCAAGTGATTTCATCGCAAGACTAAAAGAGCGCAACATACCCTTTTTGTTTGTAACCAACCGGGGGAACCGCCACCCTTCCGCCGTCGCCGATCAATTGATATCTATGGACATCCCCTGCTCGGAAGATGATGTCCTGACCTCTGCACAGGCCGTTGCCATGGGGCTACCCCCCGGAACAAAAATCTATTGCCTTGGGGAAGAACCCCTTAAAGAAACTCTCAGAGAAGCTGGAATGGTTATTGTGGATAGTTCCACAGATCATGAAATCGATGCCGTTGTGGTCAGCTATGACCGTGGTATCAACTATGAAAAATTAAGCCACGCCCTGCGATTTATCGATAGGGGCGCCCGCTTCATAGCGACCAACACTGATCGTTTGATCACAGTTGAAGACGGCATCTTACCCGAAGCCGGACCACTGGTTGCTGCGGTGCAAGCCGCGACAAATAAAGAACCTGAAATCTTTGGAAAGCCAGAAAAGCCAATTATGGACGCTGCCTTGAAACGCCTTGAAAAACCAGCGAATCAATGTGCAATTATCGGGGACAATCTGTTCACAGATATTCTTGCTGGCCACAAGGCCGGGATGAAATCAATACTGATTTTAACGGGTGTAGCCAGCCGTAAAGACGGCGAACATGCTGAATACAAGCCAACATGGATTGCCGAAGACTACAAAGATCTCACCGAAATTCTGTTTGGGTAATAGGAAAAGCCGGGCATAATCCCGGCTCTACCATCATACCAATATCCAATGTTTAGTGTGCTTCACCCCAGCTTCGTCCGACACCCGCATCTGCGGTAAGGGGAATGGAAAGCTTCAGCACGGGATCACAGGCATTTTCCATAACAGAACGTACAACTTCCGAAGTTGCTTCAACTTCTGCTTCGGGAACTTCAAAGATCAATTCATCGTGCACCTGAAGCAGCATTTTTGCACTTAAATCAGCATTGTCCAACGCAGTCGGCATTCTGATCATTGCCCGTTTGATGATATCTGCCGCTGTTCCCTGAATTGGCGCATTAATCGCTGCCCGCTCGCCAAAGTTTTTGCGCATCGGATTTTTTTCGTTGATCGACGGCACATGAATGTGGCGCCCAAACAGTGTTTTCACATAGCCATACTTGTGCGCAAATTCTTTGGTTTCTTCCATGTAGCGCTTGATACCGGGGAAACGCCCGAAATAAGCATCAATATAGTCTTTGGCATCTTTTCGGGAAATCCCCAGACTTGCAGCCAGACCAAAGGCTGACTGTCCATAGATAATGCCAAAATTAATGGCTTTGGCCTGTCGACGGATCATCGGGTCCATGCCTTCAATTGGCGTGTCAAAAACCTGATGCGCTGTTATCGCATGAATATCCTGTCCATCTATAAAGGCCTGACGCAAAGCATCTTCTTTGGCAATTTCAGCAACAAGACGCAATTCAACCTGCGAGTAATCCACAGAAAGCAATTTGTAGCCATCTTCGGCGATAAAGGCATCTCTGATTTTCCGACCCTCTTCTGTGCGAACAGGAATATTCTGCAAGTTTGGATCAGATGAAGATAACCGCCCGGTTGACGCCACGGCCTGGGCATAGGAAGTATGCACACGACCAGTCTTGCTATTAATCTGATCCTGCAAAGCATCTGTATAGGTGCTTTTCAGCTTGGAAAGTTGACGCCATTCCAGAACTTTGGTCGGAAGCGTATGACCTTCGGCAGCCAATCCTTCAAGAATATCAGCCCCGGTACTATAAGACCCGCTTTTACCTTTTTTGCCCCCCGGCAAACCAAGCTTATCAAACAAGACTTCACCCAACTGCTTGGGTGATCCGATGGTAAAGGGTTCCCCTGCAATCTCGTGGATCTCGGACTGTAAATCGACCAGACGTTGAGCAAAGTTATTGGAAAGGCGGTGCAGGAAAGGACGATCGGCCTTGATACCGCGCTGTTCCATATCTGCTAACACCTTTACCAAAGGCCGTTCGATTGTCTCGTAAACAGTTGCCATCTTCTCGGGAACCAGACGCGGTTTTAAAGCGGCATGAAGACGATAGGTAATAAGAGCATCTTCCGCGGCATAATCCAGAGCTTTATCCAAAGACACCTTATCAAAGGTAACCTGAGATTTCCCTGTTCCGGCAACTTCCTTGAACTTAATTGTCGTGTGATCCAGATGAAGCTCAGCCAACTCGTCCATGCCATGCCCGTGCATCCCGCCTTCAAGCACATAGGATAGCAGCATCGTGTCATCAACAGGGGAAACAGAGATCCCGTTTTGAGCAAAAATCACCATATCATACTTGATATTTTGCCCGATTTTGAGAACCGACGGATCTTCCAATAACGGCTTCAAAAGCTCTATGGCCCGTGCTTTCGGAATTTGCTTCGGCCGATCCGCTGAACCACCCAACAAATCAAGCCCGCCATCACCACTCTCAGAGATCGCAATATGATCCAATGGAATGTAACAGGCCTTGTTGCCACCCGTGGACAAGCTAATACCCACAAGATTAGCACTCATGGCATCCAGCGACGTGGTCTCTGTATCAACAGCGACGGTTCCCTTTAACTTTGCATCGGCAATCCACTTGACCAGCGCCTCTTCATCCTGAACCAACTCATATTCTGGATCACCATCTTCAGAGGCCGCTTCATCAGCTACTTCCATGGGGGTATCCCCCAGCCGTTTTGCCATTCTGGCAAGCAGAGACCGGAAAGCATTTACTTCCAAAAAGGGACGCAGAACCTCTGCCACGGGTTCCCGAGTGGCAAAGCCTTCTAAAGGAACTTCAACAGGCACATCCTGTTTAAGGGTCACCAACTGTTTACTGATACGTGCCATTTCTGCATTATCCTGCAGCTTCTCCCGGCGTTTGGGCTGTTTAATCTCACCCGCACGTTCCAGCAAGCTTTCCAGATCGCCATACTCGGTGATCAACTGCGCAGCGGTTTTTATGCCGATCCCCGGTACACCCGGGACGTTATCAACAGAATCACCGGCCAAAGCCTGCACATCAACAACCTTGTCCGGTTGCACACCAAATTTTTCAAACACCTCATCGGGGCCAATGATTTTGTTCTTCATTGGGTCCATCATGGAAATGCCGGGTTCAACCAGCTGCATCAAATCCTTGTCTGATGATACAATGGTCACATCAATGCCTTTTTCCTTGGCTTGACGCGCATAGGTCGCGATCAGATCATCGGCCTCAAAACCCTGCATTTCTATCTGCGGCAAGTTCAGGGCGTCTGTTGCTTCCCTGATCAGGGCAAACTGTGGAATCAAATCTTCAGGGGCTTCCGGTCTATGGGATTTGTACTCTTCGTAAATATCCATACGAAAGCTGGATCGCCCGGCATCAAAGATAACCGCAATACCGTCAGCCTCCATATCATCGCGCAATTTGAGCAACATATTGGTAAATCCGAATACCGCATTAACGGGTGTTCCGTCAGGGCGCGTCATCGGGGGAATGCCAAAGAAAGCCCGGAAAATATATCCAGAACCATCAACGAGGTAGAGGTGCTTGAAAGGTACGTTATCAGTCATGCTGCACAGAATGCCCAAGCAGCCCGATTAAGTCGAGCAGGAATAACAGAAATATATCCTGAAATTATAAAAAACTGCCTCAAGGAAATTTACGTGCAAAACGTCCTAAAATTTTATCCTATCAAATTAGTCAATTTTTTTTCAGTGCGCATGGAATAAAAACCAAACCCAAGACGTTAATCCCACAGTTACAAGGAAGATAAAAATATATAACTCACGACGTTAACGGGGAATTACATGACTGAAAAACCATCAAAAAAACAAACCAAAAACTCTGGCATTCCAAAGCTTTTTGACCTTTATTCATCTGACCCAGCTGCCGCTGATTTGAAAATTTTCGGACGCATTCCCGATCAAAATCGCCGCGGATTTTTAAAAGGTGCCGGCCTTGCTACGATGGGGGCTATGCTGGGTGCTTCTATTCCTTTCAGCAAAAACATGCCATCAGGCTTGATTCCGGTTGCCCTTGCTGAGACAGGTGGCGTTATCGAAGGAAAAGACGGCCTGACACTTCTCAATGACCGTCCTCTCAATGCAGAAACACCGCCACATCTTCTGGATGATGCAATAACCCCGGTAAACCGCCACTTCATCCGCAACAACGGTATTCCACCAGAAGACGTTGATCCCGAAACCTGGACCCTGACCATTGATGGTCTCGTCGATAAACCGATGAAACTCACAATTGCTGATCTGAAAAGCAAATTTGAAGTTGTCACCAAAGCACTGGTTATCGAATGCGGCGGAAATGGACGCGCCTATTTTAACCCACCCGCAAAAGGCAACCAGTGGACGCTGGGTGCCGTGGCTTGCTCGCAATGGACAGGTGTTCGTCTGAAAGATGTTCTCGAAGCTGCCGGTGTTCAGAGCAGTGTGGTCTATACAGCACACGAAGGGGCAGATGCTCATCTTTCCGGAGACCCGGAAAAACTACCTATTTCCCGTGGCGTCCCCATCGCCAAAGCAATGGACCCGAATATCCTGATTGCTTTCGAGCAAAACGGTGAGCCAATCCACCCTATGAACGGTGCGCCTTTACGCCTCGTTGTTCCGGGTTGGCCGGGATCCTGTTCGCAAAAATGGCTCACACGCATCTGGTTACGAGATCAGGTTCACGACGGTCCAAAAATGACTGGCACAGCCTATCGAGTTCCAAACCATCCCGTTGCACCCGGTGAAAAAGTTGATAAGAAAGACTTTGAAATTATTGAGCGTATGCCGGTTAAATCGCTCATAACTTTCCCGCAATCCGGCGTAGAAACAGCAAACAGGAACATAACCGTTCGTGGCCATGCATGGTCCGGTGATCGGGATATCAGTTCAGTTAAAATCTCTGTTGATTTCGGGACAACCTGGCAGGAAGCTAATTTGGAAAAAGCGACAAATACTGGTGCCTGGCAAAGTTGGTCAGCGGCGGTCACTTTACCAGAAAAGGGCTATTATGAAATCTGGGCCAAAGCCACAGATTCAGAGGGTGAAAGCCAACCTCATGCCATTGACTGGAACCCCAAAGGGTACCTGAACAATACCATGCACCGCGTCGCCGTTCGGGTTTCTTAAGCCCACCGCGCTCTTTTTATTAGCACCTTGGCGGTTATTTTCACCGCCAAGGTCGTTCATGCTGTCGACATGAACATTCTGTCTATGGATAATTACAAGATGACAAAAACATCACTGCATCGCGGTGCTGCAACAGCTTTGCTATTGGTATCAACACTTTTTGCCTTTAGTGCGCCGAGCTTTGGACAAGACGCCGACGAAGACGAATTTGAAGGACTTGTCGCGGGTCCCGGACAGGAAGAGGTTTTGATCTATTGCTCCGCCTGTCATTCAACTCAAATTGTTCAACAACAAGGACTTTCTCGGGACGAGTGGGCCGAAACACTGGAATGGATGGTAGAAGATCAGGGCATGAGCGAGATTGAAGAACCTGACCTGACTTTAATTCTCGATTATCTGGCGAAAAACTACAACGTCGATCGCCCCAACTTCCCAACAAATTAAGATGTAGAACTCTGCTTGCTGTCAGCATATGCGACGTCAGGGAGAAGCTCTCAACACGAAGCCGGGCAAATATTTGCCCGGCTTCCTCTTTTCATATTACTTGATGAGACAATTTAAAAAAATCCAAACAACCTACACACAGGGTGTAGACTGCGCATAGACCTGCTGCATTGCGTATTGAGCTTCATCATTAGGCGAGGGAAGATTTCTTTCTCCCTCCAGCTTTAGATAAGTCGCAATGGAATCAAATCTCTTGCGTTCCATACCGGTTGCCAAAAGCGCAAAACGAAAACGCTCTCCGTTCCAGAAATCGGACACCAGTTTTTTTGTCCCGGTTCGATCAGGCGACTGTTCCTCAGTTTCATCCCTTTGAAGCTTTAAATTATCCCGAAGCGGCGTTACTAGCAAAGAAACCCGGCACCCTCGCAATCCCCGATAGTGCATAACAATTGCATCATCACGATCAAAAGTACCGATTGACAAATCTACAAGATAAAGCTTGCTGCCTGTCAGGTCCGGGGCTTGTAACGTGCCGGATATAGCCGCCGCAATCAACGGCCTGTATTCAAGATCTGACACAACAAAATTTTGCCCGGACAGATCTTGATGACGATCTCGCGCCCAATGTTCAAAATCAGGCGAAGAAAAATACCCCAACAGAAAGGCCATCACAAACAAGACAATAACCGCAGCAGTCGCAAATACACCGCCCGCAATCTGTCTGCATCCAATCGTTTTTCTTTCTTCTGCGATAGATATCTTCTCGTTCGAAGTGATCAAAGCACTCCCCGCCAGAGCATTCTTTAAAAGCTTAAACCGTGCAATTTCAGATTCAATTTCCGGATCTTTTTTGGCACAGCTTTCTACCCATGCCTCTTGGGATGGAGATAATTCACCATCAACAAAAGCATTTAGTATTTCCCGGTTCGGTTTCTCCCCGATTGAATGATCCTTACGGGACATAATTAATGGCACTCATGATTAACTGTACTTATGTGGGAACTTAACAATCTTGTCTTCTGCCTCTTCTTCCAGTCTTTGTAACAACGCTTGCCGTGCACGACTGATCCTGCTCATAACCGTACCCGGAGAAATATTCAGTAACTCGGCCACTTCTTTGTAGCGTAATCCCAAAATATCCACCAAGGCCAAAACCTCTCTATGATCTGCCGAGAGTTCTTCGTAAGCATTTCTGATTGCGATAGTATCTTCAGGATCAAGTGTCTGATCACTGATCTCACTTACCCAACGTTTTTCCTGCACAAAATATTCCCTGCGCACAGACTTTTTTCTTTGCTCGTCAAAGAAATGGTTGCGAAGAACACGAAACAGCCAGGGGCGCAGCTCATCCACCGATTTCAATCGGGTGCCTGTTTCAAGCCCACGCGCCATAGTTTCCTGTACCAGATCTTCGGCCTGATCCCGATCACCACAAAGGGCAATCGCATAGGCTTTCAAATCCGGAACCAGTTTTTCTATGCGTCGACGACTGCTGAAAAATGACCGTAACAAAGGCTTCCCTGACCAAAATCATCTCGAGACATGCTAAGTATCTCTATCTCTGATGTTTATTATTTAGGTGAAAAGATACAATAATAATCAGGTCAGGTCCAAAGCCTTATCCGTTCTCTTCTGCGAGACGATCATAGATATGGCTATATTGTGCAATCTGCTCGTCACAAAGGATAATTTCAAAATTTTCCGGATCCCAAAAAGCATTAGCTTGACCACAGGACATCAAGCGCAGAGTGATTTTACGTGGTAGATAAAAGTTACCTTCAATGTAGCTTTCAAACTCGTCAAGAATACCATGCACATGCAACCACTCGCGATAGCCTTTGTAACGAGGATCGGGTTTGTCTTCGACAATCATAATCCTGTCTGTGCGAATGCGATCTCCGAGCCAGTGTGATGCCAGCATATCATACCACTCATCGGTTTTTTCCTCGTACTCACCAGCACAGTCGGGCGTAACCAAATCAGCGACATCAAAGTCCTTGGGCAAATCCACATAGACATCCGGGTCAGACCCGTAAACCATGCACAGATGCTGTAAAAACCGCTCTGAATCCAATGAATGCTCTTGCCCTTCACTGCTATCGCCAAAACTTTCATCCTCGCTCATGGCAAGCCAATAGAGAGCCGTTGAAAAAAGGTAGTTATCGAGCTGAATTTCCCGCTCTTCTCTCAGATTACCTTCATTAAGCTCTTCCGTAAGGGCAATGATAGAGAAATGATCAACCGCATCCTCTTCATTTTCACTCAGCCGCAGATTGTACATAGAGACAAAGGCGTGACCTGCCTCGTGATAGAGTGTTAGCAGAATGTTTCCGGCAATAAACTCCTGCGCGGACAATTCTTCTTGATCCTGCGCCTGTAGCTGTGTCGATAACAGGATATTACAGCCAAGAATACCAAAGGTCACAGCCCCAAGAACACAAATTCTGGACATAAAACCCTTCACCCTCAGCACTGCTCCAGAAATCTGCTGCATACACCACCACATAAACTGCATCACTTGCGACACCCTATTCCCTACTTTGTTTGTCGAGAGTATAGACCGACTTTCTCAAAACGAAAAAAAGTGCCTGGAAACTCTGGCATGGAAACTTTGGCAGGAAAAGCTCCTGCCAGGGAGTGGTCTATTTTAAAAACCGGGTCTTATCCTGGCGGGTATTGATGACATCATCAAGATCGAGTTGCTCGCCTTTCCTAAAGAAATTCAACTGAATTCCCTCGTGTTCCAACAGCCATTTCTTGCGAGCGACACCGCCCGCATAGCCGGTGAGGGTTCCATTGCTGCCAATAACTCTATGGCAGGGCAAAACAAGGCTGATGGGGTTCCGGCCATTTGCACCGCCGACAGCTCGCACCCCCTTCGGGTTGTTCAATTTTTGCGCAATATCCATGTAGGAAAGCGTTTCCCCAAAGGAAATCCGGGCCAAAATAGCCCAAACAGATTTTTGAAAATCAGTGCCTTGTGGATCCAGCGGCAAATCAAATTCTTTGCGCGAGCCTTCAAAGTACTCTTTCAGCTGCTGTTTACATCGATCTGTAACACTGCTGGGCCGCACAACGCCTTGGTCTGAACCGCAAAAAATAACGTGTCGAACACCTTTTTCCGATGCTTTGATTTCGACCATACCAAGGGGTGTTTCTAAATAGTCGGTATACATTATAGCTGGTTCCATAATTGTAGCGTCAGATAGCTCCGCCAAGGGGCTGCCATGTAGGCATTGATTGGTGTTGTATATTTTTTCAACGCGTTTTTCACCCCGAGATCACTGTCGAGATAAACGTCCGGGTCGCTTTGCCCCCTCATGCGGACATAGTCAATTGTCCATGGCCCAATTCCCGACAACGTCTGCCAAGCGGACAGATCATCCGGGGCCTTATGATCAAGGTAATGTTGCGCCAGATTGCGCAAGGTTTGCTTTCTCGACATTGGGATTTTCAGGAAGCCCAGATCGCTTTCAGCCAACCGCTCGGGTGATGGAAAAACCTTGTTATCCCCCATAGAATCACCCAATTTTTCGACGAGAATTCTGACGAGTTCATGCGCTGCCGCAACCGAAATCTGTTGTCCCAGAATGGCACGGACACCCGCCTCAAAAGAAGACCATATACCGGGTAACCGCAACCCGGATTTAAGCGGGAATAACGGACGTATACAGCTCTCAATATCAGCTTCTATTGCCTGAATATCCACATTCATATCCAATATCCTGCGAATATTGGCAACAACCGCCTTCAGGTGAGAAAGATCATCCAGAGAAATCGTAACGATAAAGCAGTTTTTTAACGAATCATGGCGTGCAGTAAAATGGCCTTGGGATCCAAGCCAGCTAAAGGTTCGTCCGTAACTGCTTTCATCACACCATTCCAGCTTGCCGATAGCTCTCTTTGCTAAAAACCTCTGCATGGACTGCCAATCATAAGGAGGACGATAGTAGAGATTTAGCTGCAAGATATTAGAAGCCGATTGTCCCTTTTTCCGCACCTGAGAAGGCGTCAATTTCAGATGAGCTTTAAAACAGTCGTTAAAGCGCCTCAGGCTCTTGAAACCACTCGCAAAGGCGACCTGAATAATTGGCAGGTTTGTCTGATGCAATAGCTGCTTCGCAAAGAGACATTGTTGATAAAGCGCATAGGACTTTGGTGAAATACCAAGTTCTTTATCAAAGAGCCGCCTCAAATAGCGATCTGTAATCCCCAGGCGATCGGCGAGTTTTCCAAGAGATCCGTCTTGCAAGGCACCTTCGTCAATCAATCTGATGGCACGGTCCAGTGTCGCATTGGTCCCTTTCCACGCTGGTGACCCCGGCGCACTGTCAGGACGACACCTCAAACAGGGCCTGAAACCCGCATTTGCCGCCTCTATCGCCGTCGGAAAATATAAGACGTTCTTTTCTTTCGGCGGATAGACCGGACAGATCGTGCGGCAATAAATCCCGGTGGTTTTGACCGCCGTAAAAAATTTGCCATCAAACCGGGGGTCTCTGGATAATCGGGCTTTTTGGCAAATTTTGGAATCAAGCATTGGAATCTCTAGCGGACTAACGGGGTACGTCGATCATCTTAGATTACAGTCCAAAGAATTCTGGCTAAAAACGGAACTGAACACAAAAATCATAAAATCATTGATTAAAAAGAAAAAAGCCCCACACCCAGAGCATAGAATTTTTTGGGTGTGGGGCTTTTGAACATGTCTTGATCGGAAAGTTTTAGTGACCGCTTCCGCCGCCAGCACCTTCCTTCAATATAAAACGCTTGCTGCAATAGGGACAGGTAATCTCATTCTTCCCGTTCATATTGAGATAAACGAGCGGATGTCCCTCGGGACCACTGCCGCCATCACAGGCAACAACGTTGGTTTCTACCTCTTGCGTTTCAGTAACGGCCATAACTCTTTCCTGACTTCACCCCTTGATTTCGAACTGAATAGCAAATTTCCTTTGCGATTTTCAGCCCACTTTTTCATGGAGGACTTTATTATTGAGACAATAGTCACTATGTAATGATGCTGAAATTCTTTTACCGTCCAGACAGGAAAGTTTCCAGCCTCTTTTTCCGATGGCTGCCTTTTCCCTGCCGGACAGCAATTTAAACCATCCTAGACCTTTTAAGGTAAACAGCCTTTTAAGACGGACAGATAGTACATATTATGCCTGACGATCATAGTTACGCCCAAACAACACCAAGCACCCCCGGACGAAACACCCCGGAACAGTCTGAATTACCAGGCTCAACAGATAAGGATCCATCTGGCATGCCCACTTACGCCGTTGAACTCGAAGGTCTGACCAAGGTTTATCAGGCTGCCGGAAACGCCGAAGAAAAACGCGCCCTGAGTTTTGTTGATCTCAAAATTCCGCGCGGTAGTATCTTTGGCCTTCTGGGACCAAACGGTGCCGGAAAATCAACCCTGATCAATATTCTTGCTGGCCTTGTCAATAAAACCAGCGGCTCTGCCAAGATCTGGGGACACGATATTGTGGACGAGATGCGTCCCGCACGTATGTCAATCGGTGTGGTACCCCAAGAACTGAACTTTGATCCCTTCTTCACACCCCTGGAGCTACTTGAACTTCAAGCCGGACTGTACGGTGTCCCCAAAAGCGAGCGCCGCAGCGAAGAAATCCTCGGCGTCATGGGCCTGGCCGACAAGGCAAAAACCTATACCCGTAGCCTGTCTGGCGGGATGAAACGCCGCTTGATGGTTGGGAAGGCCATGGTGCACAATCCCCCTGTTCTCGTTCTTGATGAACCAACTGCAGGCGTGGATATCGAACTCCGTCAACAGCTCTGGGCCTATGTACGTGAACTCAACAAACGCGGCACCACAATTCTGCTGACCACACACTATCTGGAAGAAGCCGAAGAGCTTTGCGATGAAATCGCCATCATCAACCACGGACAGGTCATCGCCTGTGACACCACCCAGGCTTTGCTCGCACGTATCGAAAGCAAAACGCTAACCCTTACCCTCGGCGAAGATCTTGATAGTCTGCCCAGCAGCTTTACGGCTTTCCACGTCGAACAGAAGTCAGCCCGGGAACTGACCTTCACTTATAAATCCGATGACGGGCAACTCGCAGAAATCCTCAAAGCCGCGCACACTGCGGGCCTCTCCATTCTGGATCTGACAACGGATCAGGGGGATCTGGAAGATATCTTCCTGCAACTGACCCGCGGCGCGCACACCGCCACTGCCTAGTGTAATTTCGCCAGTAATATAGGCTCACGAGGGGGAAGTTTCTCTTCCCCTTTACCCCAATTTATCTTTTACCAGTTCATTCCTTTTAAATATCAAAACTGACTTCTTGCCTTAAACTACCGGGAATCAGATACTTCATTCAGGTACCCAGTCCCATATCTAAATCAGACTGGCAGACGAAGAATAGCTTGAAGGTTGGGAATGTTTAGTACGGGTAAAATTTTAGATAACAGATTATGGCGCTTCCTTCTTTTGTGCCTACTGCTGATACCCTTACTCGCCGCCTGTACACCGCGCCTTGGCCCCGCTGGTGAACTGACACAGGCAGCAGAACTCACCGACGATTACCTGATAACAGATGATGGCCTGCAACTTCCCCTGCGAATCTGGCTGCCAGAGGAAAAACCCTCTGTTATCATTCTGGGCCTTCATGGCTTTAATGACTATTCCAATGCCTTCAATGGTCCCGGCACTTTCTGGACAGAAGCCGGTATCGCCACCTATGCCTATGATCAACGTGGCTTTGGGGCGGCGCCTCATCCCGGTTTGTGGGGTGGGCATGAACGCATGACATCCGACCTACGCACAGCCGCCAGACTCTTGCGTCAACGTCACCCGGACACGCCCCTCTATGTACTCGGGATCAGTATGGGCGGCGCCGTGGCGATGGCCGCTTTGGAAGAACAGAAGGGATTGGAACAGAAAGTATTAGGACAAAAAGTGTTAGTAAAAAGGGCATTAGAACAAAACGATCCAACACCTCTGGATATCACCCCTTTAGATATTGACGGCGTAATCCTCTCTGCTCCCGCCGTATGGGCCAGAAAAACCATGCCGTGGTATCAACGAGCATCCTTGTGGCTGGTGGCCCATACGACACCATGGGCCAGCTTTACCGGCAGTGGATTGAAAATACAGGCATCAGACAATATCCCCATGCTGATCGACCTTGGCAAAGATCCCCTCGTGATTAAAAGCACCCGGATTGATAGCGTCTATGGCCTGACGGACTTGATGGATGCTGCCTATGGCTCACCCGACAGCCTGACCCTTCCTGCACTTTTGCTCTATGGCGAAAAAGATGAAGTTGTGCCCTGGCACCCGACACGCGATGTCTGGAAGCGGTTGCCCAATGGTATTGCCGGTCCGCAAAAGGCCGCGCTCTACCCGGAAGGATGGCACATGCTGTTACGGGACTTACAAGCTGAAACGGTGCTTGCCGATATTGCGAGTTGGGTAAAAAGTCAGACAACGCCTTTGCCATCAGGCGCCGATATCAACGCCCAACAAAAACTGGATCAGGAAAACCTGAAACAGGAAGCAAATTAAGCTAAAAACAGGCTTATGTCTCGTCTTCGTCAGGCAGATGATATCTGCGGATCACCGGATACTGACTAAAAATAAAGATGACCATCAGGACCATTGACCCCAGAACCTTGAAGTTCACCCAGAAATCATTGGATTGTGTACGCCAGACAATCTCGTTCAACACCGCCATGCCAAGGAAATAGAAACCGAAACGGATGGTCAGAATACGCCAGCCTTCATCGGTCATGTTCCATGCCTTTTGCATCAAGGGTTTGATCAAGGGGCGCTTGAAAATGAAAAGCCCACCAAAAAGGATCACGGCAAAAATGGTCTGAATAATGGTCGGCTTCATTTTGATAAAGGTTTCATCATTCAGATAGACCGTCAGGCCACCAAAGACCATTACCACCAAAGCTGTAATCAGAGGAACTTTTGGGATTTTGCCATCGTAATAGAGTGAAAAAGCAATACCGATCACCGTTGTGATCATCAAGCCCACCGTCGCGGCAATCAACTGTGTTGTATTCTGAAGGATCTCATGCGGAAAGGCCGCGACAATACGATCAAAACCATAGTAGATCCCCATAAAGATCAGAATTGGACCATATTCGATTGCAGGTCCCATCCAGCTCGGTTTTTGACGCGCCATTCCTAACTCCCTTTTTGTTCTGATAAACCGTCATCGACAGCGATTTCAGAACATCAAACCAGCGATAAAATACCACCTGTCAAAAGCAGTGATCTTATCACATCCAAAAATCCGTTGCCCAACAAGCCACAAAGAACCGCCCAAACACAAGAAAAAAGCGCCACCGCAGCCCTTCAGCCTATTATCAATAGCAATATAAGAAAAGCGCCAAAGATTCCAAGGACTCTACAGAGACCGTTATATTTCATTGAAAAAATTATACTCCGGCCTGGATACTCCGATACGAACACGATGAAATAGAGGATGGCGCAGAAACAGGAAAAGAGCTAGATGAACAACTCACAGAGATAATTTTACCAGAGCAATAAATTTACCCCATTAACAAGGACAACCGCCATTTTGCCCCTTTACCTCGTCCAGAGCTTGCAGTAATGTCCGCCCTATTGGCCCTCTGCTTTAGCACCCGTAGCTCAGCTGGATAGAGTGTCGCCCTCCGAAGGCGAAGGTCACAGGTTCGAATCCTGTCGGGTGCGCCAATAAAATCAACCTTCCTCGTAAAATATGCGACGATGTTGTTCTAAAAATGCTTGATCAGGCAAGAACCGTTTTGGCATATACAATCTAGAAGATTCTACTCGTTCTAATTGTCGTCTCGCAATTTGCGGTACATCATTTCTTATTTTCAAGCGATAATCTTCATCGAAAGTTATCAAGTGCCTGTCAAACGCACGATCATGTAAACCATTCAAACAGATCCCATTAGAAGGATTTACACGATTAACATGATCATCTTTCCATGCAACAATATGGCTCGCGTTTAAAAGCCTTATATCCTCAACTCCAGTTAAAGCACATCGTCTTTCATATGCACTCAAAATTGCTTTTCTGAAAAAATTTTGCCCCACTCTTTGTTTACTGAAAACCTGTTTATCTCTAGCTCTTCGTGGATCAAAGTTAGTATCGGTCTCTGCTAAACCAAGAGTCTCATTTATGAAGCGATCTGTATCAGTCTTAATAATAGTATGGTTTTTATCTAATGATTGTTCTTCATAAGCTTCAATTATTGCAGATGGATCATTTTTAAACTCATCCCAAACTTGTCGATCTGTCTTACTGACGTTAGACATCCCTGATTGAGGGATCGAGGCATCCAAAGCAGCAAGGTTAGCTAACTTTAAAGCAACTGCATTCTTAGATCGTCCTAGCGCATTTGCTAGCTTTATAATGTCTGGGTTTTTGTTATCAATTTTTCCAAAATCAGTCACTAAATACAGCGCGAGTGCATGACGAACTTCTTCTTGAGACCAATTTCGCCGTTCTGCCACTATTTAAATTCCAACACGTATAATTATCAACTTAACCAATATAGTAGTGTAACAATAATTATTATCGCGCAATAAGCTTGTCCAATAATTGTAATTATTAAAAACCACGGCTATATATCGTACTTAATCAAAAAGCTCCAAAATCAAACCTGCTTCATCCGCAAATTCAAGATATCCATCCCGCGTTTTACGGCGGCCATAAGCGCGATTGTTCCCAGCAACAGGGCTGTTCCTTGGTAGGTTATGTTATAGCCAAAGGATGCAATCGACGGGATGCTTAGAAAAGGAGAGCAAAACTGACCTAGGAAAACGGCGGTTGTCAAAATGCCACCCGCCATACCACGACGACTTGTAGGGGCAATTTGCAGGGCAATCCCAACAAAATTTGGCACCGCAAGCGCGAAGCCGGTACCAACGGCGACCGATCCCGCAATGATCGCAACGACATTCTCGCCAAAGGGCAGAATGGCAAACCCAAGGGCCATAAAGCCATAGCCCAGCGCATAAGCCCCTGCGTATCCCATAACACGTTTAATCCGGCCATAGAATAATGCAGCACATCCCCCGGCCAAAGACAAAGCGCCCAAGCCAACCCCTGTCATAACCGCACTGTCATACCCCAGGCTGTCGAGGAAAAAAGGTAACTGGGTTGGCATCAGGAAAAAAATCATGTTGGTCATTAGCTGTAACACCGCTAACGCCGCCATCCATCCTTTCCACGCAGGATGTCCATCCGTCCCGTCTGCTTTTGTTTTCACGGACGTTTCAGTTGTTTTATTCTTACTGGGTGCAGCAGATGTCTCTTTGATAACCAGCCACATAAAGGGCAGGTAAAGTACGGCCAAACCATAAATAGCAAAGGGCAACCGTGGAGAATTAACTGCCAGCCACCCCGCGAGAGTCAAAAATACGAAGCCCCCAAAATTTCGGGCAGAAATCTGTAGCCCTGTCAACGCACTGCGTTTTTCACCTGTAAAATAATCCCCGATCAACGCAGTTTGCGACGTCATGATCATTGCAACCGCAACACCCAACGCCAATCGGCTGGTAAAAATCATCTCAAGGCCAGGAAGATAAAAACCAGCACTACCGGTAATGATAAACAATACAACACCGGATAACAGCATCGCACGTCTGCCATAACGGTCCACAAAGTACCCGGCAAGTGGTGCAAAGATGACAACCGTCAGCGAAGGTGCCGGAACCAATAGTCTGATCAAAAGTTCTGCGTTGGGCTGCCCCATAAATGCACACTCTAATCCGGCCAAGGCCGGACTAATGGTTGCATTTGCCATGACCATAAGTGTTGCTGCCATCATCAGGGCAATCGCCCTGCCGTCCTGCCAAACCGGGCTTTCTTTTGATATGAGAGACTGTGTCATAAGCTCTTTCCTCTTGAATAAATCGTCTGTTGAGCGCATCATACAAATTCAAGTTAACTTGAGGTCAAGATGTAAAATTCACCCGTTAACAATCAGGGAAAAAATGCGAATTTTAGATATTGCCGAAGTGGTGGAACAAACAGGGTTACGCCCTTCAACGCTAAGGTATTACGAAGAAATCGGGCTGATAAAATCCATTGGCAGGCAGGGTCTGCGACGTCAATTTACCCCGGAAACAATAATGCAGCTGTCCTTGATTACATTGGGAAAATCAGCAGGTTTTTCGCTAGATGAAATTTCAGGCATGTTTGGTGAAGATGGCCAACCTAACCTCTCGAGAGAAGATTTGCGAACGCGTGCGGACGATTTGGACAGGCAAATCCATGATCTCACCGTTCTCAGCAAAGCCCTACGGCATGTCGCGAATTGTTCCGCACCGTCCCATATGGAATGCCCCAAGTTTCAAAAGCTGATTCGTGTGGCTAAGCGGCAAAAACGAAGCTAGCCCTTCGTCGCGCAAAAAACATGATTAGGTCCGATTTCGACCAGTTTTTATCAAGCCAGAAAGCTATAGCTTGGAAAGAAACATCGTTAACCGAGTCTTTCCAAGCTCTACATGACAGGAGCCTTTTCCATGCCTTCGCTTCAAGAAAAAGCAACAGCCTTTCACAATCTTCACAAAAAAGGCGCCCCGCTGGTTCTCTATAATATCTGGGATCCGGGAACAGCCAAAGTCGCCGCAAGCGCAGGTGCCCCGGCCATTGCTACAGGTAGCTGGTCAGTCGCCGAGGCCTTTGGCTTTCCCGATGGCGAAAAACTCCCCCGTGATCTTGCCATGGGAAATATCAACCGTATTTGCAATAGCGTTGAGATTCCTGTCTCACTGGATTTGGAAGCCGGGTATGGCGCAACACCTGAACAAGTTGCACAATCTGTAACCCTAGCCGGACAAAATGGCGCAGTCGGGATAAACTTTGAAGACCAGATCATTGATGGCGAAGGTCTCTATAGCATCGAAGATCAAACCGCGAGAGTTGCCGCAGCCAGAAAAGCATCAGATGCTTTGGATGTACCGATCTTCATTAATGCACGGACAGATATCTTTCTGAAAGCAACCCCATCAGATGATAAAAGCAAACTGTTGGAAGAAGTTATCAAACGTGGGAAAGCCTATGCCGATGCTGGCGCAGACGGATTTTTTGTCCCTGCGTTAACAGATGCAGATCTTATCAGCGAGCTTTGCGAAAAATGTGTACTACCCGTCAACATCATGATGATGGCAGGATGCCCTTCTATCAATGAACTGGGTAACCTTGGCGTTGCTCGTATTAGCCATGGCCCCGGACCATATCGCGCAGCAATGGCAATGATTGAAAAAGATTGTTCAGCCCTTTATGGCAACTAAGTATTTCCCTTTGGTACCATCAATCCCAAAATAGCTAAGAGCAGGATTCAGATCCTGCTCTTAACTTTGTAATCAGATTTTACTAACCACAGGTTTTTCCCTTGTTTCTTCTGGCATCTTTCTTTCTATTATGGCGCGCATAATTACCGTGCAAAGAACGCGGTTACAGGTAACGTCGGTTAGGGGAATAGAATGGCCGTTGATAAGGAACTGTACGAGTTCCATTTTGGCTCACTCAAGGGATGGGAAAACTTTGATGAAAAGTTGGATCGCCCCATAGAAAATTGCTGTGTCATGGCGATGGATTTCTGTTCCTACAGTGCCTTTGTACGTGAAACCAGCAATATTTCCCTCGCTCACAGAATGTTAAGTACCTTTTGTGACGGCGCGCGGGATATCCTGATCGAAAGTGGTGCCCTGGTTGACCGTGTTCAGGGTGATGGTCTACTGGCAGTTTGGGGTGTCCATGATGAAGTGGATGCAGCCAATGTGCTCAACGTTGCCGCCAGAATCCACAAACTTGCCAAGGAAACTGCCCAAATTTGGCAGGACTCGATTGACCGTGTCATTGAAACCCAAGGCGCACGCATTGGTCTGTCTTACGGCCCCGTTACTCTTCTTTCATTACCGTCAGCCTACCCCGGATTTAGCCTGTTGAGCGAGATCGTCAATTTGGCTGCACGGCTCGAAGCCCGCGCCGATCCCCGGACCGTATTTATGACAAACCGCTTTGAAAACCTGCTGCCCTTTGCTTTGCAAAAGGATTGTACCAGTTTATCAGACGAAGATGGACAAAGAGGCCTTAAGCTCAAGAATGTAGGCCGTGTTCAGGCTTTTAGATGGGCGCCAAAAGATCACCTTGAAACCAGAAAAGATAGCTAGTCTAGAAACTCTAGCGCTTGATGGTTATACAGCTCCAAAAGAAATTCCAGATAAGCTGGTTCTTTAAATAGATCCGGATAGGTTTTTGAGTTTACGATTTCTTCTTTCATGAACAGCTGAACAAGTGGGAACATGCGTTCATCCAAAGTAAAGCTCTGGCTATCAAAACCGAGACAGAAACCGCCCGTTGGGGAAGCCGTGATGGCAAACTTCACATATTCCGGCTTAATCAGGCTGGCGCCTTCCTGTAGTTCATTTTCGAATTCATCATCGTACAGCATTTCTTCGCGTTCACTATAGATACCAAAATCTTCGTGCGAGGACTCCGTAAAGAATTCAACCAGCCACTGTGTAAAATTTGCAGAGGACAGATGCTGATCAAAACAAGCTTTGATATCAGAAACGGCCTGCTCCCCAAGAGTAAACCCGGACGATGAAACCGAGAGATTTTGACCGACATAACGTTGGTCAAGTTCATCAAATTCGGAAATGTATTGTGCATAGCCGCTGAACAGCTCTGATATTTTTGGCCCCAGAAAACCAACAGAATAGGTCAGTGCGGCCTCTAGCGTTGTCCCTTCATGACCAAAACGCGGCGGCACATAAAGTACATCACCGCTGGTCACCTCGACCTCGTCGCCTTCAAAGCCGCCATCCAGAACCTTTAGGTCGATGCCTTCAATATAAACTTCGTCCTCAATTGCTTCGCGTCCGATTTTCCAGTGCCGCTTTCCTTCGCCCTGCACCAGAAAGACATGATAACTGTCGATATGGGGTCCAACTGACCCACCAACAGCGGAAAAACTGACCATGATATCATCCATCAACCAGCGAGGCGCAAAATCAAAACAGGGAAGCAGCGTTGCCGTATCAGGATGGAATTGTTCCACGTTTTGCACAAGCAGGCTCCATTCCTTGTCGCCAGCAGCATCAAAGTCCTTTTCCGCAAAAGGACCAAATGCACAAGTCCAGTCTCTTTCCTCACCAGCGGTTTTAACCATGCGGGATCTTGCTGTTTCTTCCATGGAAAGCCCGGCAAGCTCATCCGGTTTGATCAACAGGTCCAGCGTTGGATCCGGAATTGCCTTTCGCACCAAAAACGGCTTTTGATTCCAATAGCTGCCATAAAACTCATGAGCAGTAGGCATTTGATCAAGAACAATAAGCGAGCTAGTCATCGAGACATCCTGAAAGACAGAAAAAAGAACAGATGTTATAAGGTTCTTATTACACCCTTCTCCTTTGTGTTAAAGCACCAATTCTTTTCATAATCCTCTTTTACAAAGGGCGAAAAGACAAACGGATGGGGCTAGAGACAACAAAACAAGTTTATTTGTAAAAAAGCAATCCTGATCAAGATTGACAACAAGCCTGAGTCTATTCTCTCTCATGCAGGAGAAACCATGCCGATAAAAAAAGCTATTTCCTTTATAGAACAAAATCTTGACCAGCAAATTACTTTTGGTGAAATAGCCGATAATGCAGGCCTTTCCCCCTATTATTTTGCCCGATTATTTCGTTCCGCAACCGGAAAAACAGCTATGGGATACCTTCGCCATCGCCGATTGACAGAAGCAGCTAAAATCCTCGAATCAGATCAGAGAACATCCCTCATTCATCTGGCACTGGATTATGGTTTTGATAGTCAGGAAGCTTTTACCCGCGCATTTAAAAAATGTTTCGGCTTGCCTCCGGGTCAATATCGATCCAATGGATGCTCAATATCGGCGAAGTACCAGCTTTCTCTCCTGCATTCGATTACAACAAATTCAGGAATTCTGCCGATGGAACCGAATATTATTAAAAAATCCGCTTTCCATATTGTTGGTATCAGTGACGATTTTGGGCCGGATACTGACAAAAGTATCCCAGACCTCTGGGAAAAGGTCGTCGGTCGACACACCGAAATCACCCACAGTAAAAATAGCCGTGCCTACGGCCTGTGTTTAAAGGGGTCTCCGGAAAACTTTACCTATATGGCCGCCTTTGAGGTAGACGACCTCAACAATATCCCGACGGGGATGGAAGGTCTGGTCATTGAAGAAGCTGACTATGCCGTTTTCACCTTCACAATTGACGACAAGTCCCCTATTGGCGAACAGTTCTCAAACGTATATCAGGGCATATGGGGAAACTGGCTACCGAATTCTGATTATGATTACGCAGACACACCGGACTTCGAACTTTATGATGACCGTTTTGACGGAAGCAGTGCGACGGGTGAAGTGGATATCTGGATACCTGTAACGAAAAAAGAGTTATCCGCTTAAAATTACCTCTCGCGAAATCTGTCGATTAAGAGACCGTAACAGATCTTCTTTGAATTGAAGAAATTCATTAATACGCGGGGAATTACTGCGCCAGGCCAACCCCACTTGTCTTTTAACAACTCGTGTTTCAATTGGCCTGGCGCAAACTTCTGGATCTTTAGTAATTTCAGAACGCGCATAGAGATTTGGAAAAAATGATATACCCATTTCCATACCGACCATCTGTCGCAAGGTATCCAGACTGGTACCTTCGTAATCATTCTGCAGATCAGCACCAAATTCTCTGCACAGTTCTTGGACCTGTTCATTAAGTCGATGACCAACGCCAAGAGAAAGAACGGCTTCGCCTTTAAGGTCCTGTGGCGCAACAGAATCAGCACTCGCGAGACGATGGTTTTTAGGCAAACCAACCATCAAGGGTTCGCTGTAAAGTGCCTCTGTCCTCAAGCCTTCATCTTCAAGAGGAAGTGCTGTTAGAATCAGATCATGCTGACCAGTACGAAGCGCTTGTTCCAACGATGAAGACCTGTCTTCCCGAATATAGATTTTCAAATCTGGATAGGCACGATGCAAATCAGGCAGAACATATGGCAACAAATAAGGTCCCACGGTGGGTGCAACGCCCAACCGTAAGGTTCCCCCCAGCATTGATTTTGCTGTTTTTGCGTGATCACAAAGGTCATTAAGATCACGTAATAGATAAGTTGTCCGTTTAAGAATTTCGCGCCCCACAGGTGTTAGTTCGACCCCGTGGCGAGTTCGATCCAAAAGGATAACCCCCAGACGATATTCCAGTTCTTTTATTTGATCGCTGAGAGTCGGTTGTGAAACATGCAATTGTTCTGCCGCCTTACGAAAATGTAAAGTTTCGGCCACTGCACTAAAATATTCCAGTTGCTTGATAGTAGGTTTAATCATACCAATAGCTTATTGATAGTTTTTATCTATTACACATTGACAATAAAACGATTACACTAATCAAGCAACAACCCCCATTTTTCACCGAGACAGGTGAAATCGGCAATTCGGAGATTCCAGCAATGCCAACAAAAATGATCAAGAAGATGCCAACCAAGATGATTAAAGACTTCTTACAGTTGGAATCATCCGGGGGTATTATCCTTATGATCGCTGCTCTTTTGGCATTGGTGGCATCAAATTCACCGCTTGCCTCGCTCTATACAAGTGCTTTGGAAGTCCCCTTCACCATCGCCCTTGGTGACTGGGCAATTTCCAAGGCTATCTTGCTTTGGATTAACGACGGCATGATGGCTATCTTCTTCCTGCTGATTGGTCTAGAGCTCAAGAGAGAAATCCTCGAAGGACAGCTTTCGTCAGCCGATCAGATCGTTTTGCCGGCTATCGCTGCTGTGGGTGGAATGCTTATACCCGCGCTTGTTTTCTCTGGTATTAACTGGGGCGTTGGCCCCAACATGAACGGTTGGGCCATTCCAACCGCCACAGACATCGCTTTTGCATTGGGCATTATGGCGCTTTTGGGCAATAGAGTTCCTTTGGCCCTAAAAGTGCTTTTGACAGCGATCGCCATTTTTGATGATCTTGGAGCAATTATCATTATCGCTCTTTTCTACACCGCTGAGCTATCCTTGATTTCACTGGCTTTGGCAGCTGTTGCTCTTCTTGGACTTCTCATTCTCAATAGATCAGGCGTCACCGCCAAAACACCATATATCCTGGTTGGTCTTGTACTGTGGGTCTGCGTTTTGAAATCCGGTGTGCATGCCACATTGGCTGGTGTGGCCCTTGGCTTTGCTATTCCTCTGAATGGAAAAACAAAGGACAGTGCCAGCCCGCTTAAAAATCTGGAACACAACCTTCACCCATGGGTTGCCTACATGATTTTGCCAGTTTTTGCCTTTGCTAACGCAGGTGTATCGCTTGTCGGTATTACCATGGAAACCGTTCTAGCCCCGCTGACCCTTGGTATTGCGGGCGGCTTGTTTATCGGTAAGCAGATCGGTGTCTTTAGCTTCACCTGGGTGGCCGTAAAATCAAAACTCTGCCGCCTACCCGAAGGAACAAACTGGGTTCAAATCTATGCACTCGCTCTGTTGACTGGTATTGGCTTTACCATGAGTTTGTTTATCGGTGGCCTCGCATTTGATGATCCTGAAATCGGAAGCCAGGTGCGAATTGGTGTCCTCAGTGGCTCCATTCTATCCGCCTTGTCTGGTTATTTATTGCTAAAGCTTTCCCCCGTACCACAAAAGAACCAGACAGCTGAAAAAACCTAGCTGTTCTAGAACTTTCCTCATAACAAGAGCCCGATCAAAAGGGCTCTTTTTCTTTCCAGAAAGCATAAAGGTATCAATCGGATATTTCTTGCTGGCTGCAAAGGAAATGTCTAAGGTCGATAGCGGTCTCAACGGGGTGCCCTTTATGGGCTGAGAATTTTCAGTGATGAAATAGACCCGTGGAACCTGAACCGGTTAATACCGGCGGAGGGAATTGAAGACTGGATGCTGTTTATGATTTAGAAGCTCTCGCCTTAACAGGCATAAATACGCAAGAGTTTTTGAATCCAGAACACATGGCTATTTCCAGATTTTTCAGGTCCTTGCCCGCCCCACTCATATATGGAGCGTCGCATGATCCTGCGTACAACGATAGCTGCCGTAGCAGCAACACTCGCCCTTGGCTTGAGCGCACAAGCTCAGGAACAAGACAAAAAAACGCTGACTGTTTACACCTATGATTCCTTTGCTGCCGACTGGGGAGCAGGCCCAAAGGTGGAAAAGGCTTTTGAAGCCAATTGCAATTGTGATCTGAAGTTTGTCGCCCTTGATTCTTCCGTTGGCATTCTCAGCCGTCTGAAGCTAGAGGGGAAAGACAGCACAGCAGACGTCGTATTGGGTCTTGATACCAATTTGACCGCTGAGGCAGCTGCCACAGACCTTTTTGCAAAAAGCAATGTCGATTTGTCCAACGTCGATCTGCCCATCGATTGGAAAGACGAGCAGTTCATTCCTTTTGACTATGGCTATTTTGCCTTTGTTTATGACAGTGAAAAACTGGCTAATCCACCTTCGAGCCTCGACAACCTCATTAATGATAATCCAGATCTGAAAATCATTATTCAGGACCCCCGCAGTTCAACACCCGGGTTAGGGCTGATGATGTGGATTCAAAATGTATACGGCGATAAATCGGCCGATGCATGGAAGAAACTTTCCCCAAAAATTGTCACGGTAACCAAAGGGTGGAGTGAAGCTTACGGTCTTTTCCTCGACGGGGAAGCTGATATGGTCTTGAGCTATACAACATCCCCGGCCTATCACATTATCGCTGAAGAAAAGAAACAGTATAAAGCCGCTATTTTCTCAGAAGGTCATTACATGCAGGTCGAAGTTGCTGCACAGCTAAAGACAGCAAAAGAGCCCGAACTGGCACAGAAATTTCTAAACTTTATCGCCACATCCGGCTTCCAGAACGAAATTCCTACAGGTAACTGGATGTATCCGGTTATTGACTTGGGCAAAGACCTTCCCGCGACATTTGCCGAGTTACCACGCCCGGATAAGTCACTTCTTTTTACCCCTGAAGAAGCAAAAAACAATCGGCAGGCATGGATCGATAGCTGGTTAAATTCCATCAATCAGTAAGTCGAATAATCATTGATAATGTTAAAGTCCCGATATCAAGGCGCTTAATAATGCAAAGGCCATTACAATCTGTACAAAAATGGCTCGCGTTTTTATGGCCGGGCTTTTTAAGCCTCAGCTTTATTGCCTTGATATTGGGCTTCGCCTTTAACGGTCTTTTCTCTGAAATCCAGAACATTGATATCGCCCGTATATTCCAGAACAACTATCTGTTTCGGGTGATCGGCTTTACCTTCTTTCAAGCTGGGCTAAGCACACTTCTGGCAACGCTTCTCGCTATTCCTGTTGCCCGTGCCCTTGCGAGACGTCCAACCTTGCTCGGGCGAAAGATTTTCCTGCAACTCGCCTCACTCTCCCTCATCATTCCAACGATTGTGGGGGTCTTTGGTGTCGTCGCCATTCATGGCCGTAACGGATGGTTTAACCAGTTCCTTTCCCTGTTCGATCTCAGTGCCGGAAACTATCTCTACGGTCTCACAGGCATTCTGATCGCCCACATCTTCTTTAACGCCCCGCTTCTCTCGCGGATATTTCTACAAAGCCTCGAAGCATTACCCCCGGAATACTGGCGAACAACCGCGCAACTTGGCATGACAGGAAAAGATATTTTCCGGCTTGTTGAATGGCCTCTGCTTCGGCGTATTATTCCCGCCTCATGCGGGCTTGTCTTTCTGCTTTGTTTTACCTCTTTCGCAGTTGTCCTTGCCCTTGGCGGGGGGCCTTCGACAAATACCCTGGAAGTCGCGATCTATCAGGCAATTCGCTTTGATTTTGATATTCCCAAAGCTGTTATTCTGTCACTTGCCCAGTTAAGCCTCTGTTTTATGCTCCTTATCATTGGCAGCAAATTTGCCCGTCACGTTATGATTCAAAAAACAGAAGAACGTGCTGTTCAACGGTTTGATGCCACGCATACCATTGCGAAAATAACCGATGGACTGGCACTTCTGGCCATGGTGTTATTGGTTATCCCCCCTTTGATTGCGACGATCTGGAAAGCTTTCTCCCCTCGGTTGGCAGCCGTCTTGACAGACGAAAAATTATGGGCGGCTTCCCTGAACAGCCTGCTCATTTCATTAACCGCCGGATGCATTGCATTGATGCTTGCCATTGGCATTGCATTAATGCTGCGAAGCCTTCAATCACCATATCGATTGGGGCGACACAGCTTTGCATCGTCTTTCGCGACAATGACAGATTTATCGGGAAGTATTATTCTGCTTCTTCCCCCCTTTGTCCTCGCAACAGGGCTATTTATTACCTTCAAAACAGCGGCCAGCCTGTCAGTATTGGCGCCTTTTCTGGTGGTCATTGTAAATGCCCTGATGACATTGCCTTTTATCCTGAGAATCCTTGTTCCCGCCTTTGAAACATCTGCACAAAAAAGCGATCACCTATGTGATAATCTGGGTATCAAAGGACTAAATCGCATCCGTATAGTTGACTGGCCACAAAACAGGAAAGCACTCGGACTGGCCCTGGGGCTATCAGTCGCCCTATCAACAGGCGACTTAAGTGTCATTGCCCTCTTCGGCACACAGGATTTCACAACCCTGCCGCTTCTAATGTTCCAGAAAATGGGTAGCTATCGCCTGGATGACGCCGCAATCACAGCGCTATTTCTCTGTCTTCAGAGTTTGACCCTGTTTATTCTAATAGAGCGCACGATAGCCGGAAAAGGTTTCTCTTTATCAACTGCCAAAGCTCATAAGAAGGGTTCAACCAGTGCCTGACGATCAAAAAACATCAGTCTCGAAAGCACGGAACCCGGGCGCAAGTCACCAAGAATCATTACAAGGGTTAAGCATTGAGAAACTGTCCTATCAGCACCACGGCAGTGAAGAGGTTCTGGGTTTTGATTTAAGTGTCGCCCCCAATGAACTCGTAGCCATCCTCGGTCCTTCAGGGGTTGGAAAATCAACGCTTCTCAGTTTGATTGCAGGATTTGAAAATCCGGTTTCGGGCAGTATTAAGTTTAATGGGAAAGAACTTAACAGGCTGTCCCCGTCCGAGCGTCCGATTACGAGCCTTTTTCAGGAACACAATCTTTTTGCCCACCTAAGCGCAGAAGAAAACATCGGTCTGGGCATTCATCCCGGTTTGCGTCTGACAAGCCAAGACAAGGAACAAATAACACAAGCCCTTGATGACGTCGGCCTGAAGGGATTGGGAAAACGCCACCCAGCCGAACTATCAGGCGGTCAACGGCAACGTGTCGCGCTTGCCAGATGTCTGGTTCGGCGGCGACCAATCTTATTACTGGATGAACCCTTCAGTGCCCTTGATCAGGATTTGCGCAAAGAAATGTTGAGACTTGTAAAAAATTTGCATCATAACCACGGGCTTCTGACTTTAATGGTAACGCATCTAAAAGAAGATGCCGATGCTATCGCAGATCGGGTTGTACATCTTACCTGATCAGAAATAAAACAACTGCCCACACACAAAGACTGTTCACAAAACTTTGAAGCAAGCCTGTATTCCACCTTAGTCTTTGAACTGGTGCAAAATATTCAACTGATCTACACTTGCATCTGAGCCCATCTTTGAAATAGCCGTAAAACCGGAATTCTCATGCTTAAAATTCAGACACTACTCGCCACAGTTACACTTCTAACTGTTGGACTTTTTACATCTGCGCATGCCGCCGATGAATCGCGCCTGAACAAAATTCTTAGCTCTGGAGAGCTGAGAGTTGGCACCACCGGGGACTGGAACCCCATGACCATCAAAAACACGGCAACAGGTAACTACGAAGGTTTTGACATCGACGTGGTCACTGAACTCGCCAAAGACATGGGTGTAAAACTGACCTTTGTGCCGACTGACTGGAAAACATTGATCAACGGCGTCGTCGCCAATAAATACGATATGACAACATCCGCATCACTTAATCCCAAACGTATGGCCGTTGCTGGTTATACACAAAGTTATTACAACGTCGGGACCGTTCCGCTAACACTGAAAAAGCACCTTGATAAGTTTAATTCCTGGGAAGACATCAACAAGGCTGATGTATCCGTCGCAACGACACTTGGAACAGTTCAAGAACAACAGGCCAAAGAATATTTCCCTCTGGCCCAGCTAAAATCAGTCGAAGCGCCGGCACGAGACTTTCAAGAAGTTCTCTCTGGCCGTGCGATGGTGCATATCACCTCTAACGTAGAGGCCGCCACCCTTGTCCAGAAGTATGAGCAAATGGCAATTGTTCCTGTTAAAGAAGCCCGCTCGCCTACGCCTCTTGCCATGTTGATTGCCCAAGACGATCAGGTTTGGATCAACTATCTCAACCACTGGATCGAACTTAAAAAGACCCAGGGCTTTTTCAACAAGCTTGCCGTGAAATGGAAGCTGGCTGAATAAAGTTATTTTCATATACCGCAGGAATAACGGGCTGAGCGCGGCCCCTTATTCTTGCAATTAGTCCCCAAAAGTAAATTCGCTATGATTTTCTATGCTGTTCCAGTCAGTAATTTCTGCGCAAAAGTTGAAATTGTGCTGGCTTTCAAGAATCTCTCCGCCGAGGTACGCCTGCCACCATCAGGATATGGCTCGACAGAATACAAATCCATTGTTCCTGCCGGAACCGTTCCTGCACTTGTGCACGATGACCTTGTTCTAAGCGAATCAGATAGTATCTGTGAATATCTGGAAGAAAAATATCCGCAGGAAAAACTCCTTCCCGGAACAACAGAAAACCGTGCCAAGGTTCGTATGCTCGCGCGCCTGCATGACCTTAAGGTCGAACCAATGATCAGGTCCCTGTTCAAACACATGGCACCTACACAAAGGGACATAGAGTTCATTGAAGCAACAAAAGCCTCTCTTTCCCAGCAATTGGAATTACTGACCCAGCTTGGTAACTTTAAACCTTTCATTGCAGGAAAAAACATAACCTTGGCTGATTGTGGCTACGCGCCCAGTCTGTTACTGGCAGAGAAAATGTTTCGTGAAAGCAATGTGAGTTTCAGTTTGCCAAACAAATTTATTACCTGGCAGGACAATCTATATAAGCACAGCAAAATTGGCCCTGTTTTGAAAAAATACGGCCACGCTGTGGATGAGTGGATAGCCCTTAAAAGAACGCAATAAATCCACGTCCATTGAACAAGTGTGAATATAGAATTAAATCCAACAAAGAAAAAGGCAGAGTTGATTTTCAACTCTGCCTTCTATTCCAGGTGCGTCTGATTTGGAGATCGAACGATTTAACCCAGACTTTGACTCTACTATGAACTCGGAGTCTCCTGCAAATAAGCAAGATTACTAATGCACGCTCCCAAACAAATTCAGGAACAAACTTCGAGCTAAAAAATTAGTTAACTGAATCTTAAATCAAGAAAACGAATCGAGCAATAACATTCAACTCAATTCAGTCATGCAAAAAACACAAGCCTTTAAAATTCAAACTTTTTTAGGCGCAAGTCCCCTATAAAAAAGGAGCTAAGAAGCTCCTTTTTGTACCTAAAACATAGCCTCTACAACACGGTCAGGCGGTGTATGTCCATCAACAAAGGTTTTGATATTGATAATGACTTTTTCACCCATATCGTGGCGGCCTTCGATCGTTGCTGATCCCATATGTGGCAATAAAACGACGTTTTCACTGGCCTGTAATTTAGGATTAACGGCTGGTTCCTGTTCAAAAACATCCAACCCGGCACCCGCAATATCTCTGGATTTGATCAAACGAGCCAAAGCATTTTCATCAATGACCTCTCCGCGACTGGTGTTCACAATGATCGCACGGTCATTCAACAATTTAAGACGCCGACTGGATAACAGGTGGAACGTCGCAGGTGTATGAGGGCAATTGACAGAAATAACATCCATGCGTGAAAGCATTTGATCCAGGCTTTCCCAGTATGTTGCTTCCAATTCGTTTTCAATATCTGGATGTACTTTACGTCTGTTGTGATAATGGATCGAAAGACCAAAACCCTTTGCGCGGCGGGCAACAGCCTGGCCAATACGCCCCATGCCGATAATACCAAGACGCTTACCCCACATGCGATGCCCAAGCATTCCGGTCGGGCTCCACCCGGTCCATTCACCAGATTTGATTAGCTTGACGCCTTCGGTAATACGGCGGGAAACAGCCAGAATAAGAGCCATTGTCATATCCGCTGTATCTTCGGTCAAAACACCCGGCGTATTTGTGACGGTAATACCCCGCTGACGACAGGTCTTGAGATCGATGTGATCAACACCGGTCCCAAAAGAAGCAATCAACCGCAAGTTCGGTCCGGCTTGGGCAAGAACCCCAGCATCAACCCGGTCGGTTACTGTCGGGACTAGGACATCAGCCTCTTTAACTGCTGCAATCAATTCCTTTTGAGAAAATGGTTTATCATCAAGATTAAGACGACAATCAAACAATTCCATCATCCGGGTTTCGATCGCATCTGGAAGTCGTCGCGTAACAATTACAAGAGGTTTTTTCTGTGTCATGTGCCTCTGGGATCCCCGTCGCTGGTCCTTTACGTCAAGCCGTTATTATTTAACTTAACGGTCTTGTTTCTTTCCCCTAGTCTATGCTGCGAACAAGGTCTTTGCCAAGAGAGAGAAACAGTTGTTTCGATAAATTCTAGCCAGCACAGAATTAGGAAGGTAATCTCTCAGACAATTCGCGAGTTATTTGGATATTATTGAAAATTCGGCATGAAAAAAAGTTTGCTGCGTCTACCTTTTTTGGGGGACAAAAAAATGACGCTCTGGCTTGTACTGTCTTTTTTAAAGACAAGGGTCCATAGCACCTTAAGCCTTGTTGTCATCGCAAGTTGCTTCCTGTTAATTACCCCGCATGTCAAAGCACAAACTGTCGGCACCACCACGGGTGATCAGGTCCAAAGAAAGATAGGGCCAAGCGGATTGCCCCTGCCACGATTTGTGAGCTTTCGATCAGGCAAAGTAAATATGCGCGCTGGTCCAGGGTCCCGATATCCGATTCAGTGGATTTATCAACGCCGTCGATTACCTGTCGAAATCATTGATGAGTTTGATACCTGGCGACAAATCCGTGATTGGCAAGGAACAACAGGTTGGGTACATCAATCCATGCTCAAAGGTCAAAGGAGCATGATGATTACGGGCACCGTCCGAACCATCTACGATGACCCCGAAACAACCAGTCGCCCGGTAGTTCAGGCCGAAGCAGGTGTTATTGGAGAATTAGAGTCCTGTAATATAGAGGATTGGTGTCAGGTGGAAATCAACGATATTTCAGGCTGGCTTCAACGGAGTTCCCTTTACGGGTCATACAAGGGCGAAGTTTTCGATTAAGCCGTGCTGATACCTTTTCAACATTTGTTTAGGGTCAAAAGGATTGTTCGGCCAACACCACGTCCTGATCAACAGGCAAGTACGGCTACCCGACATCAGGTTTAACGTTCAACCCTAGTTGGTCAATACATTGCAACAGCAATATCAGGGTAAGTAATTCAGGCGTCACTTATCCAAGACCCAGAAACCTTGTGTTACCCGAGGTTCTATCCACGTCTTAAACAAAATTGGCCACGCCTTAAACGGATTTGGATTTTTCCTCAAGGTCAACCACATGGACAACAACCTCCACCCGTGAAATCGCTTTCCCTTCGGGTAGCTTGGGTAGGTTTTTGAACTGAACAGTCTCTTTGTCGATGTCGATCAGTTCACCCGTCTCTTCATAAAAAATATGGTGATGGTCGCTGATATTGGTATCAAAATAAGATCGCCCGGCTTCGACCAAAACTTCGCGAAGAAGACCCGCGTCGTGAAACTGGTGAAGCGTGTTATATACCGTTGCCAGAGAAACAGACACCTTGGCGTCCATAGCCTCTACGTGCAGTTGTTCCGCAGATATGTGGCGATCCCCACGAGAGTACAATAACTTGGCCAAGGCCAGTCGTTGTCGCGTAGGACGTAGGCCAGCACCCTTAAGGGTGTCGATCAATTCTGTATAGGGGCGTATCTTTTCCATGATTATCAATATAAGGCAGTTTCAGCGCTATTAAAGGAAAAAATCCACAAAACGCGCTGCTTTCAGTCATCCGCACCTAATTCGCAGGCTTCGACCGCAGTATTATTTTCAAAATCAGAATAAGACCCCAAGACCCGATTTTTTTTTACTTCATTGACAAAAAAAGGCCAGAATTCAGACAATAATTGTCAAATGTTTCAAATTGTTTCAGTTTTTGATTGATCTTTTCCTATAGAAACAGCACATGTCAGGGAAATAGATCGCTTCTCGTGCCAAGGAATATAAAATTCCTTAATAAACGAGCTGTTACAACTTGAAGAACATTGCCATGGCACCCTGTGCCTGTGCTATAGTCACGCCGGATTCGGCCGATTAGAGCTGATGTTCGGATAACAACATAAAAGACGGTGGATAAACCTTTGAGCGAACGCCAGAACAGCTACTCCTATGAAGAGATTCTATCTTGTGGACGTGGTGAACTCTTTGGTCCTGGAAATGCCCAGTTACCTTTACCCCCCATGCTGATGTTTGATCGCATTACAACCATTAACGACAATGGTGGCGAACACGGCAAAGGCCAGATAATTGCAGAATTCGACATTAAGCCAGATCTTTGGTTTTTTGGATGTCATTTCGAAGGCGACCCGGTTATGCCCGGCTGTCTTGGCCTTGATGCCGTATGGCAAATGACCGGTTTCTTCCTTGGATGGACTGGCGCACTTGGCAGAGGACGTGCTCTGGGGGTTGGTGAAGTGAAGCTCAAGAGCATGATCACCCCATCCGTCAAAAAAGTGACCTACAAAGTTGATATGAAGCGAGTCATAAATCGCAGACTGGTTATGGGTGTCTCAGACGGCATCATCATGGCAGATGATGAAGTTGCGTTTGAGATCAAAGATATGAAAGTTGGTTTGTTTCAATCTGACTCTTAAACCAGGACATTAATTATCGCCGCCGTTATCAATTTAGGTTGGCTTATAAAGAAGGGATACGACAGATGCGTCGCGTAGTCGTCACCGGACTTGGAATTGTTTCCAGCATTGGCAACAACAAAGAAGAAGTGATTGATTCTTTGAAAGAAGGTCGATCAGGCATTGAATATTGCCAAACCTATGCCGATTTAGGCTTTCGTTGTCATATTCACGGTTCCATCAACATTGATCTTGATTCTTTGGTCGACCGAAAGCTTCGCCGTTTTATGGGCGATGGTTCTGCCTATAACTATGTTGCCATGAAAGAAGCCATTGAAGATGCCGGACTTGGCGATGATCTGGTATCCAACATCAGAACAGGGCTTGTAATGGGCTCTGGTGGCTCTTCCACATCCAATCAGGTCGCAGCCGCAGACATCACACGCGAGAAAAACCCGAAACGTGTTGGTCCCTATATGGTGCCAAGATGCATGGGATCAACAAACTCGGCCAATATGGGTACTGCTTTTAAAATCAAAGGCCACAGCTATTCCATTACATCTGCATGCTCCACATCAGCACACTGTGTTGGAAATGGTGCAGAGCTTATTCAAATGGGCAAACAAGATATCGTCTTTGCCGGTGGCGGCGAAGAGCTTCACTGGACCTTGACTGTTCTCTTTGACGCTATGGGTGCCCTTTCCAGCAAGTACAACGACAATCCAACCAAAGCATCACGTGCGTATGACACAGACCGAGATGGCTTTGTTATTTCCGGTGGTGCAGGTGTCGTTGTTCTGGAAGAATACGAACACGCCAAAGCACGTGGTGCAAAAATTTATGGTGAACTCGTTGGTTACGGCGCAACATGTGATGGCGCAGATATGGTTGCACCATCTGGCGAAGGTGCTATCCGCTGTATGCAGCTTGCCCTTGCCGAAGCAGGAAATACAAAGGTCAACTATATTAATGCGCATGGTACTTCGACACCTGTAGGTGACGGGACCGAGCTAAATGCAATCAAGGAAACCTTTAAGGGACAGGATATTCCTTGGATTTCGTCAACAAAGTCCCTGACCGGGCACTCGCAAGGGGCAACCGGTGTTCAAGAAATTATTTACTCACTGCTTATGATGGACAACAATTTCCTGTGTGCATCTGCAAATATCGAAAACCTCGATCCCGAAGCTCAAGGTATGCCAATTCTCCTTGAAAGAAGAGACAACGAGGAAATCGACTGCGTAATGTCCAACAGCTTTGGCTTTGGTGGTACCAACGCATCGGTAGTCTTCAAACGCCTAAGCGAGTAAACCCGATAAGAAAAATCGGAATCTCGCACAAAACAAGCTTCGAACAGCAGTATTAGACGAAAGGTAGAAACGTGACGATGACAACGGCATTGATGGATGGAAAGCGCGGCTTAATCATGGGCGTCGCGAACAACCATTCCATCGCCTGGGGGATTGCTCAAGCGTTACATAACCAAGGGGCAGAACTCGCTTTCACCTATCAGGGTGACGCCTTTAAAAAGCGCGTTGAACCTCTGGCTGAATCATTGGGATCAAATCTGGTTCTTCCTTGTGATGTTGAAGATGGTGATGCATTGGAAAATGTTTTCGCAACCCTCAAGGAACAATGGGGTAGCCTGGACTTTGTCGTTCATGCAATTGCCTATTCCGACAAAGAAGAGCTCAAAGGACGCTATGTAGATACAACGCGGGATAATTTCCGCAAAACAATGTCTATATCCTGCTATTCCTTTACCGCCGTGGCACAAAAGGCTGCACCTTTCCTGAGCGAGAACAGCAGTCTAATCACCCTGACCTATCTAGGTTCAGAACGGGTAACACCGAACTACAACGTTATGGGTGTTGCAAAAGCTGCTTTGGAAGCTTCTGTGCGTTATCTGGCAACAGATCTGGGCCCAACAGGAACGCGTGTAAACGCAATATCTGCTGGCCCAATGCGCACACTTGCAGGCTCGGCCATTGCGGATGCCAAATACACCTATGGCTTTACAAGGGATAACTCACCACTAGAACGCAACGTGCTGTTGGAAGAAGTCGGAAACGCGGGTCTTTATCTGGCGTCTGATCTTTCGGCAGGTGTTACTGGCGAAGTGCATTTTGTTGATGCCGGTTTTAACGTTATTGCAATACCAAGCCCGAAAAAAGACTAAAGACTTTTTGATAAGGCATGAGATCAAGGCTGCCGTTTGGCAGCCTTTTTTACGACAAACAATCAAGTTTAGACACATCCGGCATGTTCACACTTGTTAGCCTTTTTGCGGGTGCTTTTTTAGCCGCAACAATACTCCCCTTTTCTTCAGAGGTTATGTTGGCAACAGCCTTGCATTCCGGCGAGCATCAAAAGTGGCTTTTGGTACTTATTGCCACAATGGGGAACACTCTTGGGGCAGTTTTGAACTGGTGGCTTGGCCTCTATCTCTTACACTGGTCAGACCATAAGTGGTTTCCCTTTTCATCCCGCCAGTTAAACCAGGCCTCAAATTGGTTTCAAAAATACGGTATCTTCTCCTTACTATTCACCTGGGTGCCTGTAATAGGTGATCCCCTTACCTTTGCAGCTGGTGTGCTACGAGTACGTTTCATTATTTTCTTGCCACTGGTCTTCTTTGGCAAGGGACTACGGTATATCTTAATAGGGTGGATTTTTTAAAAACAGAGGAAAACCAACAATGGTATCCAGCAAGTTCTACATTCTCCTGATCACCATGGTTGTCTTGCTCGCTGGATGCAGCTCTCAACAAAAAACGGTGTCCTCGCAACCGACGCCATCTTTGGAAACAACAAAATCACCAGCAAAAACTCAACAGAAAAATGCCGGATTTTTGGCTGGTAAAAACGTCGCCTTGCTCGAGGCCCGTGAATACCCCTGGAGCACGCTTGGGCGATTGAACGTTGCCGGACGCCACTTTTGCAACGGCACGATGGTTGGCGCACGGAAACTTCTGGCCCCAGCATCCTGCCTTTACGATCTTGTCGAAGGACGCTGGTTTCAACCCAAAGAGATGGTCTTTGTCGCGGGATATCAACGGGATGATGCGACCATCTCCTCTGCTGTAGAAAGCTACCAGATCGCGCAAGGCTTTACCCCGGAAAAGAAAAGTCTGAAATCGCTGTTACACAACTGGGCTTTGATCCAGCTTACCAATCCGCTTGGTGACTATACCGGTTGGGTCGGTGTTACAAACCAGATACATCAAGATGATTTGATTATCGAAGCTGGCTATCGCCGTGGCTGGGAACACATACAGGCTCTGTTCCCCTTTTGTAATCAATATGCCAACAGAACCACCTTGTGCCCCGCCCGGCACGAAGGGCCTCTCAATCGTTTTTCACTCACAGAGCAGGGACTTGTGTTGGCACCAAGCAATGTGATTGCAGATCAAACCTATCAAAGCTGGAACCTTAGTTCACAGCCCGTTGCGCCACAAAAAACTCACTATGTTTCTCCACAAGCCCAAAACAGTGTCCAGCGTCTGTTGGTCGATCTTAAATACCTTGAAAAAAACGCATCTGATAAAAAAGAAGCTCTCTTGCAGGCACAACAGGATCTTGGCATTCCACAAACAGGCCAGGCTGACAGCATAACGCTGTATCACCTGCTCAAACGACTAAACGCGCTTTATAACGGAAAACCTGTTTCCTGAAATTCGGATTGGAACAGGTCATAGGGGGTTATACGAGAACAGGTGACCTTTGACTCCCTTACCTCTGCCATGTACATAGCACCCAAACATACGGGCACCAGAGTGTTGCCCGAAGTTTATAGTTATAAGGCTCACAGTTGCTTATGCCAGGGCAAGAGAGATTGAAAAGCATTAAGTACAGAAAAACCCCCAAGTATAGAAAGATATGGGGATGAAACTGATCCTTGCCCCGATGGAAGGTCTGGTTGATGCACAGATGCGCCGGATACTCACGGCTATCGGGGGTATTGATCAGGGTGTGACCGAGTTTATCCGGGTCAACGATCTCGTTCTGCCGCCAAAATCTTTCTACAAGATTGCTCCGGAACTTAAAACCGCAGGCCAGACCGCTGCCGGAACCCCGATCTCAATTCAGCTACTTGGCTCGAACCCCGATGTTATGGGCGAAAACGCCAAGCTTGCAGTTAAGCTTGGCGCACCAGCAATTGACCTCAACTTTGGCTGCCCGTCCAAGCGCGTCAACTCGCACAAAGGCGGTTCTGTCCTGCTCAAAGAACCCAACATTGTCCACGACGTGGTTAAGGCAGTACGCACCGCCGTTCCACAAGAAATTCCCGTCACCGCGAAGATGCGCTTGGGCTATGAAGATAAATCACAGGCTCTGGAGAACGCCCATGCCATCGAAGAAGGCGGTGCTTCGGAAGTCTGTGTACATGCCCGGACAAAGGTCGAAGGGTATCGTCCCCCGGCCCATTGGGAATGGATTGCCCGTATCCGCGAAGCCGTTGATATCAATGTGGTCGCAAACGGCGATGTCTGCACAGTGGATGACTATAAACGCTGTCGAGACGTCAGTGGCTGTACCGATGTCATGATCGGGCGTGGCCTTATCGCCAAGCCAGACCTCGCCCGCCTGATCCAGCATGAAAATCAAAACGACGGCACCAGCACCAGTCAAAAGGCTTCCGTCCTGTCCTGGCAAGAGTTCCTACCCATGTTACATGGTTTCTACAGGGAAATGTGGCTGGAAGTTCCCGACAAGCACGGCCCCGGACGCCTTAAGCAATGGCTTAATTTTCTGAAGCTCCAATACCCGGAAGCACAGGATCTCTTTTCCCGGGTGCGGGGAATCAAAGACCCCGAAATCATCGATCATATGCTCTTACCTGATTCTTTTCGGGAAGCCGGTTAAACTCTCGCGTCCCGCCAGCGGTCTGTAATTAGAAACTCTGGTCAATCAGCGGACGCCAACCAGAAGCAAGTATTTTAGGACCAAAGGCTTTCATCAGCAGATGGCGAAGTGCCAACAAAGGCTGTGATTTTATTCGCGCAAGCCCCATGCGCTTCAGAGATTGCTGCTGCACCCAGTGCGCCCGTGAAATTCTGCGCGCTTTATAGGCTTCAATAGCTTTGGCAACAGTCGCCTGCCTTTCCAACTCTTCCGCCAGAACAAGGGCATCTTCCATAGCCATGGTCGCGCCCTGCGCCATGGTCGGCAAGGTACCATGAGCGGCATCCCCCGTTAACACACAGGCCCCTTTTGACCAGTCGGACACAATCATTTGCAACAGATCTCCAGCCAAAATCGGGCCATCCTCTTCCAAGCGCGTCAGTATCTTCGGCACAGGCCCGCCAAAGTCAGCAAACTCGCGCTTGATTAATGAAGCGGGATCCTCTGCAAAAGGATTTCCATTATCAGTTAAAGAGGCAAAAACATAGGCCTTGTCTGCACTGATCGGCATAACTAGCAAAATCTTGCCTCTACCCAACATAAAGTGGGGCTTGTCACGGCCAGAAATCTCTGTTGTCCAGCGCCAGCAACTGATCCCGGTTGATACGGGTTTCAACGCCGTTCCAAAAAGCAGTGTCCTCAAGGAGGAGTGGATACCATCTGCAGCAATAACCAGATCATATTCACCGTCTGACCCATCTTCAAAATTGACCGTCACAGGGCCACATTCACTCTCGTCCTGCTGCGTAAGGCTTTTTATTTCTTTCCCGAAATGAACCGGGGTATCGCCAAGCTTTGCGATCAGGATTTCATGAAAATCCTTGCGGGAAAGCGCCTGAAACTTCGGCCAGCTGTCACCAGATAAATCAAGATCAAAAATTCTGTTATCTTTTTGATCACAATACCTTATGGTTTGAAAATCAAAGGCCCTTTTCTGAACATCATCCAGAATTCCCAGCTTTTCCATCGGCAATACTGCATTTCCCGGCAGGTGTAATCCCGCCCCCTCTGATCGCCAGCCATCAGCCTTCTCCACAACATCGACCCCGCCAAAGCCCTTCTGCTTCAAAGCAATCGCCATCGAAAGCCCGGCGATCCCGCCTCCTGCAATTAAAATACGCATTTATTGGACAGTCTCTTCTGTTGGCTTTTCCGAACTTTCGTCAGCCTTCTGTCTGGCATCATAAATCATCAATCCGATTACCATTAAGATAGCCGGAATGCCCATGCCTGCGGCATAGAGGAAAAAGGTTGTATAGTCTGTGTGATCAATGATGACACCGGAAAATCCTGAAATAAATTTCCCAGGCAGAGTCATAAAAGAACTGAATAGTGCATATTGTGTCGCCGTGTAACTCTTGTTCACAAGGCTCGACAAATAGGCAATAAACACTGAACTCGCCACACCATTGGCAAAGTTATCAGCTGTGATTGTCAGTGTAAGGAAATCAAGGGAATAACCAACCTGCGCAAGGATGGCAAAGAGAATGTTTGTTAAGCACACCAATGTTGCCCCAAGGAGCAACACAGGCAAAAGCCCAATGCGCATAAGCAACATACCACCAACATAACCGCCAAAGATGGTCATGATCAGGCCGAACACTTTGGATATGCTGGCAATTTCAGACTTGGAAAATCCGAGATCAATATAAAGGGGATTTGCCATATTCCCCATAATAATGTCACTGATCTTGTAAGCCCCAATAAATGCCAGAATAAACCCACCAACCCAACCATTACGCTTGAAAAAATCAACAAAAGGATTCAACACCATCGTTTGAGCTTGATCGAGGTAGCGATTTGATTTGACTAAAGATTCAATTTCATCAGGTGTTTCTTGTCGATCCGGCTCCTTGATAATAAAAACCGTGATGATACCGACGCCCATCAAAAGAGCCATAACCTGATAGCTTAATATCCAGGAATAAAAATCCGCCAGATACAAAGACCCTGCTCCAGCAACAAGCATGGCAATGCGATATCCCATGACATAATTGGCAGACATCGCCCCTTGATACTCTGTATCCATTGCTTCAATGCGATAGGCATCAAGTCCGATATCCTGTGTCGCAGAAGAAAAAGCAACAATAACGGAAAAAGCAGCCATCTGTGCCAAATTGGCTGTTGGATCAGTAAAAGCCATCCCCATCAAGCCAACAATAATCCCCAGTTGTCCCAAAAGCATCCATGAGCGGCGTTTTCCCAAGCGCCATAAGAAGGGGATATTAATATGATCAACCAAGGGTGCCCAAAGAACCTTGATTGAAAAAGCCAAACCGACCCAAGCAAAAAATCCGATTTCGGTACGAGAAACACCTACGTCTCTAAGCCATGTATTGAGTGTAGAGAAAATCAACAGTAAAGGCAGGCCAGCTGAAAAACCAAGAAACAACATGCCAATAACACGTGGCTGGCGATAAACCTTGAAAGACTCAGCCCAGCTATGAACACGTGATTGGCTGCTGTTAGGGGTTGTCATAGATTGGTTTTCCCTGTTTTGCGAACGTTTAAAGCCCTATTCGGCTCTTTATTTTTATAGTTAACGAATTTTTCGATCATAAGTCACGGGTCAAAGATTGTCTGCGGGTTATTTTAAATCTCGCATAATTTCCTCTACTCAAAGCCCATTGTTATCTCTACACTTTTCACCCAATGGTCAACTAAATCCAAATGACAAACCCGTAAACCGCCAGCAACAGGATCTGCCTTAAATGACAAACAACACCACTTCATCCATTCAAAAATTTGACGCCCCCGACAGGGGTATTCTTAGCCCGGAAATGAAGCAGTTTTTTGATGATAACGGTGTGTTGGTGTTGGAAAATTTTGTGTCCAAAGAAGCCTGTGAAAAACTGATGGCACAAGCAGGGACCATTGTGGATGCTTTTGACCCCAATGAATTTCGGGCTGTCTTTTCGACAACAAATAAAAGCCACGAAGGCAATGAGTACTTCGAAAAATCAGGCGATAAAATCCGTTGTTTCTTCGAAGAAGGGGCCTTTGATGCCAATGGCAACCTGAAGCAGGACAAGGCCCTGTCCATCAACAAGATCGGGCATGCGCAACACGATCTTGATCCTGTCTTTTCAGACTTTTCCCGTAATCCGGATCTCGCACAGGTGGCCAAGGATCTGGGTATGGCCCAACCCTTGTTAAGCCAGTCCATGTATATTTTCAAACAACCCCGCATCGGCGGCGAGGTTATCTGTCATCAGGATTCAACCTTTCTCTATACCGAACCCCATTCCTGCATCGGGATGTGGTTTGCCATGGAAGATGCCACCCTTGAGAACGGTTGCATGTGGGGCCTGCCAGGACATCATAAATCTCCTTTGAAAAAGCGCCACTATCGCAATGCAGAGGGAAAGCTTGTCACAGAAAAGCTCAACGACACAGCATGGCCCGAAGAAGACCGCGTGCCACTGGAAGTCAAACAGGGATCCTTGATTGTGCTCCACGGACAGTTGCCACACCTGAGCGGCGCAAATACGTCGGATAAGTCCAGACAGGCCTATACACTCCATCTGATAGACGGGGCCTGTGACTATCCCGATACAAACTGGCTAAGCAGAAGCCCGGATATGCCTTTCAGAGGTTTTGAAATTGACGGCTGATATCACAGGGAACAAATCCCGCTATGAAGAAGTTCTGGCGGGTTTGAATCTATCGGAACTGCTCGCTGATGTTGATTACGAAATCATCGGGACACCGCCTTTGGGTATCGACATTGCCGACAGCGATATTGATATTGCCTGCTTCAGCCCCACCCCGGATACGCTGGCGCAAAAGTTATCAACAGCGCTCGTCGATTATAAAGATCTGTCCGCAAGAACCCTTTCTTTTCCGCCATATAAAACCGAAGTGGTTTCCTTCACCTTTATGGACTGGCCCATCGAGTTCTTCATTCAGGATTGTCCGCTGAAAGATCAATTTGGGGTCAGACACTTTTTCTTGGAAAAGCGCCTCCTGTCTCTTCTTGGATCCGAATTCACCCAACAGCTTATTCGCCTCAAACAGCAAGGCATGAAAACGGAACCCGCCTTTGCCAAGTTACTGGGTATTACAGGTGATCCCTATCTTAATCTCTTGAGCCTTGAGAACCTCTCGGATCAAAAGATCAAACAGCTTCTTCCCTGTTCCTTACAAGATTAGTCCTAACAACAATAAGAAAAGGTTCGGATAAAGGTCTAGAAGCCACAGCTTCCTGTTGTCTCTTCCATAGGGATAACGCTATGATCCCGTGAGGTTTTTATATAATCAACCAGCTTTACGTGTTTTCTTATGCTGGTTCAGGGGGGTGTTGTGGACGAAGTACTATTGGTTCTTCTCGGAATTCTCATTCTTTTTGGCGGCCCGATACTGGCCTTTATTGCCCTGTATAAAATCGGCGGATTGCGCAGTGAAATCTTTGCCCTGAAACTCAAGATACAAAACCTTGAGAAACAGGCTGTGCCTGCCACAACTGCTGCAAAACCTGTGACACCGTCACAGGAAAAAGCACTTGATAGCAATACAAAGGTCCAGAGCGACCCCCTACAAACACCGCCACCAACAGACAAACAGCCTACGTCGTCAGAAGAAACGGAAACTTCTGGCCCCGAAACCGATGCGCAAAAGTCTTCAAATGAAAAACCGACTGAACAACAGGCTGAGCAACAAGACAAACAACCAGTCGCGGCCCGATCCATTGCCGAGGCCATGGAAAGCTATTCCAGTGAAAAAAGCCCCTGGAAATCTTTTGAAGAGGCTTTCACCCGTCAATGGCTGGTATGGCTTGGCAGCCTGACTGTCATTATCGGGGGTGTCTTCCTGATAAAATATTCCATTGAAAACGACCTGCTTTCCCCCGGTTTCAGAGTAACCTGTGGCGTTCTCTTTGGTCTCGCCTTGATGTTTGGCGGGGAATGGTTGCGCAGACGCCCCATTGAACAGGCTATCGCCGCGCTCAAGCCAAACCATGTTCCTCCCGCGCTGACCGCAGCGGGCCTTGCCATCACCTATGGCAGCATCTATGCCGCCTATGGCCTTTACGATCTGATTCCCCCCCTCATTGCCTTTATCCTCTTGACTATCGTCGCAATTGCCGGATTGGGGCTTTCCCTGCTTCAGGGGCCATTGATTGCCGCCATGGGCATGGCCGGTGCCTTTGTCATTCCTATACTCGTCAGTACCGGCAATTCCTCTGCCTGGGCGCTTTTCAGCTATCTGAGCTTTATCACCGCGTCTGCACTGGCTGTTGTCCGCTATCAAAACTGGTGGTGGCTTGGCTGGATGTCTCTCGCAGGCTCTGTTCTCTGGCAACTTATCTGGATGACTGCGGCGTGGAAAGGTGGCAACGTCTATCCACTTGCCCTGCATCAAATTCTGATGATCGGCCTCTTTATCGCGCCACGTTATGAAGACTTCCTGACCTCTGTTAAGAACCTGAAACATCCGTTCGATTTTATCGGCAAACTTTCGCCAGAAAAGACCCTTGGACTGTCAGCCATTACATCCGTTCTAGCCCTGCAGGTTATCCTCTTGTCCATGGATAACTTCTCCACCGCCTCGCTCGTCTTCTTCTTTATCATTGCTGGCGGGCTTGGTTATGGCGCCTTGAAACTCAGACACTGTGAAGCCCTTCTCACAGCCATTTCACTGGTCGCGCTTTATATTATCGCCCGCTATCCCTTCCCCGGTTCAATCGAACTACCAGAAACCTTTTACGTTTCCGGGCAAGAAGCAGGGACGCTTATTAACCCCATTATCCCGCCAGAACTTAATTTCTACCTGTTGCTCTCTGGCTTTATAGCGGTCATTGCCGCGACTCTCGGCTTCAGAAGCTTGGGCAAAACCAGAACCCCCGTCTATATGGCAACCCTGTCAGTCACCGTTCCTCTGTTAGCTTTCCTGTTTGTTTATCTCAGGGTATCTGCGCTTGGTGCCGATCTCGCATGGAGCTTGCTCGCGCTGGTCCTCGCGGGCCTCTGCTTTATGGCTGCCAAACAGGTTCTCCCAAAAAGGTCAGAAACAGGCATGGAACCCGTATTGGGGGTTTATGCCCTCGCGGTGCTCGCCGCTTTGGGTATTGCCTTTGCCATCGCCTTTGAGAAAAGCGGCCTGACCATTGCCCTTGCGCTGCTGCTGCCCTCTGCCGGATGGGTTGCGTCCCAGATCCGTATCCCCTTTATCAGGCCAAGCATTCTTTTCATCGCGGTGATCGTCGTCTTACGCCTTGTCGCGTTGAACCATTTTGACCCCGTAATCCCAAGAGAAGAGGTCGATGCTCTCTGGCTTCTCTATAGCTTCGGTATCCCGGCTCTCGCCTTTGCCGGGGCAGCCTACTATTTCAAACGGGAAAAGGACGACCAGCTCGTCACTATTCTTGAATCCGGGGCCCTTGCCATCGGGGTTGCACTGGTCAGTCTGGAAATAAGATATCTGGCGAACGACAATAACCTCTACGCCCAGTACTACATGCCACTGGAACAGAGCCTGCAATCGCTATCCTGGTTGATAACGGGTGCATTTCTGTACTATCGCAATCGACTTGTGCCCCGCCTTGTCAGCAACTGGGGATCAAAAATTCTCTTATCTATGGCCGGGGCACAGATACTGGTCTTTCAATCTCTTATCTTCAATCCGGTTTTTACCAACGAGTTTGTCGGAAACTGGCCCCTGTTCAACCAACTGTCCCTCGCCTACCTGATTCCCGGCCTGATCGCGATCATCATCTACCGCGAAGCCCGTAATCAGGGGCATACGAAGTTCATGCCCTGGATTGGTGGTATTGCCGTCTGGCTGGTGTTCCTTGACCTGACGCTCGAGGTTCGCCGCGCCTTCCACCCCCTTGCCATGGCCTCCGGCGATATTCTCAACGCCGAAGGCTACAGCTATTCTGCCGCATGGCTCATCTTTGCCGGGGCACTACTCGCTGTCGGGATTATCCGGGACATTTCCAAGATACGCCACCTATCGCTTGGGCTGGTTCTTCTGGTGACCACCAAGGTCTTCCTGTGGGATATGTCCGCGCTCAGCGGCCTCTACCGCGTGGCCTCCTTTATCGGCCTTGGCCTCTGCCTCATCGGTATCGGCTTCCTCTACCAGCGCTTTGTCTATCCCATTGGGTCTGCGCCGGAAGAGAAGAAATTATCCACTTAAATTTGTGGATTCGTACATATACTTTTAAAAATTAGGAAAAATTATTGCTTTGTTAAGCATTTAATGAAACAGCATCTACTTACCGCCAATCTTGCAAGTATTTGATTTTTAACATCATTTACTTTTGTCAACTACATAGTGTGCTTATTATGCAAAAAAATACACCATATGTAGTTGATATCATACAACTTTTGACTCGACTCTTATGAACAATAATGAAATAAAAAAAGAGACCAAGCTGGCACTTGGTCTCTTTTTGGTAACCAACTTGATGACACAAGTTAGTAACATCTACGGAATTTTTTCCGTATCTCACAACATTTTCTAAGCTGATGCATAGAGAATGTCAACTATATCTCTACACTTGTGTCATCACTTTTTTTAAGAAAGTGACGTAAAATGAACACAGAAAATCTTAACTCAGGTCCATCTAAGACACCGTCTTTACAAGACGCCATACTAGTACATGAGCTACTTGGCAAAGGCTACCATCAACATCAAATTGCTTCATACTTGAAAATGAACCAAGGGCGAATTTCAGAAATCAAAACAGGAAAGCGATTTCCACAAGCCCGTGAAATAGCCGATAAGCAAGGTAAGTTATTCTAATAATTAACTAGTATAAAGGGGCTGCTTAAAAGCAACCCCTTTATCATTTCTATCCAAGATAGCTTAGCCGATCGCTTCTTTGGTACGTGCGTGACGTTTACGCTCGTGGCCGATCAGGTACTGTTTGCGCAGACGGATTGATTTTGGTGTTACTTCCACCAATTCATCGTCCTGAATGTAAGCAAGGGACTGTTCCAGTGAACGCACACGTGGCGGAGTCAGCTTGATAGCGTCGTCTTTACCGGAAGCACGCACGTTGGTCAGCTGTTTTGCTTTCAGCGGGTTCACTTCCAGATCGTTGGTACGGCTGTGTTCACCGATGATCATGCCTTCGTAAAGCGCATCACCCGGGTTCACAAACATTTCTCCGCGATCTTCCAGGTTAAACAAAGCGTAACCAACAGCTGCACCGATACCATTGGAAATCAGAACGCCCTGACGACGCCCCTGGATCGCACCACGGTAAGGACCAAAACTGTGGAACAGACGGTTCATAATACCGGTACCACGTGTATCCGTTAGGAACTCACCGTGATAACCGATCAAACCACGTGAAGGGGCCAGGAAGGTTACGCGCGTTTTACCAGCACCGGATGGGCGCATGTCAGTCAGCTCGGCTTTACGCTCGGCCATTTTCTCAACAACAACGCCAGAGAACTCTTCGTCCACATCGACGACAACCTCTTCCATCGGCTCCATCAAGGTGCCCTCTTCGTCTTTGTGCATCAAAACACGTGGACGCGAGATGGAAAGTTCAAAACCTTCGCGACGCATGTTCTCAATAAGAACACCCAACTGGAGTTCACCACGACCAGCAACTTCGAATGAATCCTTTGATTCACTCTCTGTGATGCGGATGGCAACGTTACCTTCTGCTTCACGGAAAAGACGGTCACGGATCATACGGCTGGTAACCTTGTCACCTTCGCGACCCGCGAGCGGAGAATCGTTCACTGAGAAAGTCATAGACAAGGTTGGCGGATCGATTGGTTGAGCATCAATTCCGCTCTCAACAGATGGATCACAAATCGTATCAGCGACAGTCGCGTCAGGGATACCAGCAATGGCAACGATATCGCCCGCGCGGGCTTCGTCAACAGGTACACGTTTCAAACCATCAAAAGCCAGAAGCTTAGATAAACGGCAGTTTGGAACTGTTTTACCGTCAGCAGTGATAACTTTCACAGGCATGTTCACTTTAGCAACACCAGAGTGAATACGACCAGTTAGAATACGACCAAGGAAAGAATCTGCTTCCAGTGTTGTTGCCAACATAGAAAACGGCGCATCAACTTCTTCAGTCGGTGCCGGTAGGGTATCTACCATCATCTTGAAGAGTGATTCCATGTTCTCGTGTGGCTCGCTGAGATCTTCAACAGCCCAACCCTGCTTTGCAGAAGCAAACAGAACCGGGAAATCAAGCTGATCTTCAGAAGCGTCAAGGCTCACAAAGAGATCAAATACCTGATCCACAACCCAGTCAGGACGCGCATCGGCTTTATCAGCTTTGTTCACAACAACGATTGGCTTCAGACCACAGCCAAGAGCTTTGGATGTCACGAACTTTGTCTGTGGCATTGGTCCTTCGGCGGCATCAACCAACAGAACAACACCGTCAACCATGGACAGGATACGCTCGACCTCACCACCGAAATCGGCGTGACCAGGTGTATCAACAATATTGATCCGGGTATCGTTCCAGGTCACAGATGTACATTTGGCAAGAATCGTGATGCCACGTTCTTTTTCCAGATCGTTGCTGTCCATCGCACGCTCTGAAAGCTGCTGATGCGAACTGAAGGTACCGGACTGTTTTAATAGCTCGTCCACCAAAGTGGTTTTGCCGTGGTCAACGTGTGCGATAATCGCCACGTTGCGAAGCGCTGTAGTCATTGCCTTATACTCTCATGTATCAAGAGGGGCTTCTGCGCCCCGCATTATCTTCGGTCATCAAATACACCCCGGACATCCAGAGTGTTATCAATCTCTCTTGTCTTTCTGTTCTACGTAACCTCTAAGGTCTGTAGCGCAGTCGTGTGACAGAGCGATGACCTACTTAAGTTTTTCCTCTACCAGTTTCGCCAGGGACGTTTCCGGGCGAGCACCAAAGTGGGAAATTACCTCGGCGGCGGCGATTGAACCAATCCGGCCACTGTCATACAGGCTGTAGCCGTTCGTGTAACCGTAAAGAAATCCTGCTGCATATAGGTCGCCTGCACCTGTTGTGTCAACCACCTGTTCAACCGGAATAGCATCAACAACGTGAACTTCGTCACCGGCACAGATCACAGAACCCTTCTCGCCACGGGTAATTGCCGCGACAGAACAACAGGCTCTAACCTCTTGCAAAACAGCATCAAAGTTATCAACCTGGAAAAGCGCCATGGCTTCTTCTTCGTTAGCAAAAAGAATATCCACATAGTTTTTCACCAGATTCAGGAAAGATTCGCGATGGCGATCAACACAGAAAGAATCTGATAGCGTCAGTGACACTTTACGTCCGGCTGCATGCGCTGTTTTAGACGCATGGATAAAAGCTTTTTTCGCTTCTTCCGGGTCCCAAAGATAACCTTCCATATAGGTTACCTTGGCTGATTTGATCATTTCTTCGTCAATATCCGCCACTGTCAGGTTAACACAGGCACCAAGATAAGTATTCATCGAACGCTCGGCATCCGGTGTTACAAAGATCAAACAGCGCGCTGTTGATGGTCCATCAGTTGCAGCCGCAGTATTGAATTCAACACCTTCAGCGCGAATGTCATGACGGAAGATCTGACCAAACTGATCGTCGCGAACCTTGCCGAAATAACCACCCTTGCCACCAAGTGATGCAATACCGGCCATGGTGTTACCCGCTGATCCGCCAGAACGTTCAATGGCCGGGCCCATCACATCGTAAAGCGCATCGGCACGGTCCTGATCAATCAGGTTCATTGCCCCTTTGATAATACCCTGTTCTTCAAGCAGTGCATCATCCGCAGTGGCAACAATGTCAACGATGGCATTACCAATGCCGACAACATCAAGTTTGGCGTTTTCGCTCATAAAAATTCCGTATTATAGGCCCGCAGAGTTTGTTCTGTGGTCGGTTACAGTCGGGTTACAATTTGCGCGGAGTATAGCCAGTTCCATTTTCTGGGCAAGCACAAAGCCACAGGGCACCTATGCGTTGCTCACACAGCTTGTGTCTTATCCAGAATAAAAGGGCACAGATTCGGTGTAAGTCATTGAAAAAGCATCTGACAATCTTGCCCCTTGCCCGTACAGGAAATAAAGGTCAAAGTCGGATTAGATTACGAAACTTGATATTTCAAACAACTTTACCCGCTATCCGCCCCCACAAAGGGGATAAAAAGCTGCGTAAAGTCACCTGAAAATACCCAAAAATACACTGCATTATAAATGCAGAGTATCACTAATGATAGAAAGACAACTTGTGAGCGTTCAGGAAAATCACACACAGGAAAGTCAGGCATCCGTTTTGGATACCACACGACAAGGAATTGTCCTGGCCATTATCGCCATGGCAGCCTTTTCATCGGGTGATGCCGTGGTCAAACACGTTGCACAGACCTATCCCCTGCCACAGCTGTTGTGGGTGCGCTATATTATCCTGTCAGTCTTTGTCATCAGCATGGCGCTCTATCGCACAGGCCCCGAGGGATTAAAAAAAGTCATAAAGGCCAACAATCTGCCCCTACAGGTCTTTAGATCCGTCTTTTTGCTAGGCGAAGCCTTTCTCTTTACCCTGAGCTTCAAACTACTACCCATTGCTGACGTTCATGCAATTGTGGCGGTGGCCCCCATCGTCGTGACAGCCCTGTCTGCGCTGTGGCTAAAGGAACAGGTCGGTATTCGCCGTTGGTCTGCTGTGCTGGTTGGTTTCGCAGGCGTAATGATTATTCTACGTCCCGGCTTCGAAGGTTTTAACGAACTCTTTCTTTTACCTCTTCTTGCGGCAGCGGCCTTTGCTGTCTATCAAATCTTGCTGCGTATCAGTAGCCGTTACGACAACGGGGAAACATCACAGTTTTATACAGGTGTTGTTCCCTTTATCTGCGTAAGCTTTATGGTGCCCTTTTTCTGGGTTACACCCGATCTCTATGGCTGGCTGGCACTGATTGCCGGGGGTATTTTTATCAGTCTGGGGCATTTCTTTCTCATCTTTGCGTTTCAATACGCAACGCCGTCAGCGATACAGCCCTTTAACTACACGCTGTTGGTCTGGGCGACGCTATTCGGCTGGCTTTTCTATGATGAGTTCCCTGATCAATGGACCATTGTAGGCGCTTTGGTGGTGGTCTCCAGCGGGCTTTATACGCTCTATCGTGAGCGTAAAAGAAGCTAAACTGCTCTAAAAAAGGGAGCCAAAGCTCCCTTTTCAACAGCCAGTTAACTCAGCTTACTTCAATCCGAGGACATCCCGCATATCGTAAAAGCCGTTTTCCTTGCCCTGTAACCAGTTGGCGGCCTTAACGGCACCACGGGCAAAGACTTCGCGGTTGCTGGCGCGATGCCCCAGCTCAATTCGTTCGCCATCCGCGGCAAAGATCACACTGTGATCCCCCACGACATCCCCACCGCGCAAGGTTGCGAAACCGATATCACCGCGTTTTCTGGCACCAATGATGCCATCGCGGACCTTGTCTGCAACCTTGTCCAGATCAACACCTCGTCCCGCAGCCGCTGCTTCACCAAGGGCAAGCGCTGTACCTGAAGGTGAATCAACCTTGTGACGGTGGTGCATTTCCACAACTTCAATGTCGTAGTCTTCGTCCAAAGAGGCCGCAACCTGCTCCACAATCGACATCAGAAGATTGACGCCCAGGCTCATATTACGGGCAAAGACGATCGAGGTTGTCGTCGTTGCAGCTTCCAGTTCCGCAACCTGTTCATGGGTCATGCCCGTGGTTCCGACAACCAGTGAACACCCGGTCTTTGCCGCCAGCTTTGCGTGATTAAGCGTTGCTTCCGGTACAGAGAAATCAATGACAACATCACAAGCTTCGAACAAGGCAAGGGGATCATCCCCAACCTTCACGCCAATCGTGCCGATGCCCGCCAACTCACCGAGATCCTTACCAAGGTTCGGGCTTCCCCGAAGTTCAGTGCCGCCAAAAACTTCACAGTTATCCGTCCGGCCAATAACATCCGTCAGCATACGCCCCATGCGACCAGCACAACCAACAATCCCAATTTTGTTACTCATCTTATTTTCCCGTCAAAGACCCGCGTTTATCGCTCTTTTATCTGTTTCAAAACAGAGATAGCAGCTAAGTCAGATCAGTCCAAGCGGAACTCTACCCCTTTCCCAAAACAAAATCCCTTATTTGTTCATGCCTGTATTTGTTCATGTTTGGCAGTGATGATCAGCCAAAGGAAATCCACAGTGCCAATACGCAATGCCAATACAAGGTTTCTCAAACGAGCCGAAGCCATAAAAAAAGCCTGTCAGAGTTATCGCTGACAGGCTTTTTTCTTGTTATCAAGGTCTGATCTTTATTCCGTAAGGTCTTCCCAGAACTCTTTGACGCGCTTAAAGAAGCCAGAGCTGAGAGGCGAATTGTCCCCGCTCTCTTCTTCAAATTCGCGTAACAATTCTTTCTGGCGTTTTGTCAGGTTCACCGGTGTCTCCACCGTAACCTCAACGTACATATCACCACGAGAACTGGATCTCAGAACGGACATACCCTTGTTCCGTAAACGGAACTGCTGTCGGCTCTGTGTGCCATCGGGAATAGAAACTTTCGCCCGGCCACCATCAATTGTCGGCACTTCAACAGAACCGCCCAAAGCAGCCTGCGTCATCGAAATGGGAACCCGACAGTAAATATCCGCGCCCTCACGCTGGAAAATCCTGTGAGGTTCGATGGAAAGGAAAATGTACAGATCACCCGGCGTTCCGCCACGGGCACCCATTTCGCCTTCGCCAGCCAGACGAATACGATTGCCTTCTTCCACACCAGCCGGAATATTGACCTGAAGGGTTTTTTCTTTTTCTACACGTCCGGAACCGTGACAGTTTCCGCAGGGGTTTTCGATAACCTTACCAACACCCTGACAGGTATGACATGTCCGCTCAACGGTAAAGAAACCCTGTTGCATACGCACACGGCCATTACCCTTACAAGTACCGCAAGTTACCGGAGAAGATCCTTTAGCAGCCCCCGTTCCATCACAGACATCACAGGAAACGGCACTTGGAATGCGAATCTCGGCTTCTTTACCCGTGTAGGCATCTTCCAGAGAAATTTCCATGTTGTAGCGCAAATCGCCACCACGCTGCGCACCACCGGAAGAGCGGCCACCACCGCCAAAACCGCCAAACATCTCTTCGAAGATATCAGCAAAGCCGCCACCGCCGAAACCACCGCCGCCAAAGCCGCCGCCAGCACCTGGTCCGCCATTTTCAAAGGCAGCATGACCATAGTTATCATAGGCCGCGCGCTGTTGGTCGTCCTTCAGAACGCCATAGGCTTCGTTAATTTCTTTGAATTTTTTTTCCGCTTCGGCGTCATCCGGATTGCGATCCGGGTGGTATTTCATTGCCAGTTTGCGGTAGGCCGATTTCAGTTCTTTGGCATCTGCCGAACGTGAAACCCCTAAGACCTCATAGAAATCCTTTTTGGACATCAGTGTAATTTTCCCTCATCAGAAGGTGAAAAGGGGCTGACAACTGCCAGCCCCCTGAAATCCAAAACCGCCTTAAGCGCTTTTGCTGTTTTTCTCGTCGTCAACTTCTTCGAAGTCTGCATCGACAACACCGTCGTCAGCCGCAGAGTCAGAAGCCGCTTCTGCAGCACCTTCTGCGCCTTCGGCACCAGCGTCAGCATAGAGGGCTTCACCCAGCTTCATTGACGCCTGACCAAGGGCTTCCATCTTGGCTTTGATCTCTTCGGCATCATCGCCTTCAAGTGCTGTTTTCAATTCAGCAACAGCAGCTTCGATAGAGGCTTTTTCTTCGTCAGAAATCTTATCGCCAACTTCGCCAAGTGTTTTTTCTGTCTGGTGGATCAGACCTTCAGCCTGGTTTTTAACTTCCACAGACTCGCGACGCGCTTTATCAGCTTCCGCATTTTCTTCGGCATCACGAACCATCTGATCGATATCAGCATCGCTCAAACCGCCAGAAGCTTCGATACGAACAGACTGTTCTTTACCAGTTGCTTTATCTTTCGCGCCAACGTTAACGATACCGTTAGCATCGATGTCAAAAGTAACTTCGATCTGTGGAACACCGCGTGGCGCGCCCGGAATACCTTCCAGATTGAACTGACCAAGGATTTTGTTATCCGCAGCCATTTCGCGCTCACCCTGGAACACACGAATTGTCACAGCACTCTGATTATCTTCGGCTGTAGAGAAGGTCTGGCTCTTCTTCGTCGGGATTGTTGTGTTACGATCAATCAGTTTTGTCATAACACCACCAAGTGTCTCAATACCAAGAGACAATGGTGTCACGTCAAGAAGAAGAACGTCTTTGACTTCACCCTGTAGAACACCCGCCTGAATAGCAGCACCAGTTGCCACAACTTCATCAGGGTTCACACCACGGTGTGGTTCCTTACCAAAGAATTCCTTAACAGTGTCATGGACTTTTGGCATACGGATCATACCGCCAACCATGATGATCTCGTCGATGTCAGCCGCTTTCACACCAGCATCTTTCAACGCAGACTTAACAGGACCCATTGTGCGCTGGATCAAATCGTCAACCAACGCTTCCAGTTTTGCACGTGTCAGCTTGACGTTAAGGTGTTTAGGACCGGATGCATCAGCCGTAATAAACGGCAAGTTCACTTCGGTCTGAGTAGAGGAAGAAAGCTCGATCTTTGCTTTCTCAGCAGCTTCTTTCAAGCGCTGAAGGGCAAGGGTATCGTTACGAAGGTCGATGCCTTGTTCTTTGTTAAACTCGTCTGCCAAGTAATCAATGATGCGGCTGTCGAAATCTTCACCACCGAGGAATGTATCCCCGTTTGTTGATTTCACTTCGAAGACACCGTCGCCAATTTCAAGTACGGACACATCGAAAGTACCACCACCAAGGTCATAGACAACAACAGTACCGGAGCCTTTTTTGTCCATACCGTATGCAAGAGCCGCAGCAGTTGGCTCGTTGATAATACGCAGAACTTCAAGGCCAGCAATTTTACCGGCATCTTTGGTTGCCTGACGCTGAGAATCGTTGAAGTAGGCAGGAACGGTAATAACTGCTTTTGTCACAGGCTCACCAAGATAGCTCTCGGCAGTTTCCTTCATTTTCTGCAGGATGAAAGCAGAAATCTGTGACGGGCTATATTTTTCGCCGTTGGCTTCGACCCATGCATCACCATTGTCAGCTTTGACAATTTTGTATGGAACCAGGTCGATATCTTTTTTCGTCAGCGGATCGTCAAAACGACGGCCGATCAAACGCTTGATCGCAAAAAGAGTGTTTTCTGGGTTTGTAACAGACTGGCGTTTGGCGGGCAGCCCGACAAGGCGCTCTTCAGCCGTAAAGCCAACCATAGAAGGTGTCGTACGTGCACCTTCGGCATTTTCAACAACGCGGACGTCTTTACCGTCCATAATAGCGACACAGGAGTTTGTGGTTCCTAGATCAATACCAATAACTTTGCTCATGTTTATTCCTCACACTTAATATAGCAAACCGATTTGGCAGCCTTGATGCCAAGCACTGCCGGCTGGTCCCTTTTGAGGGGTGAACCTATCTTTTGGGCTCACGGAGTATATATGCAGCCAGAGCTTTCACTGCAAGGAGCAATATGCCTAAAAAAATAAGGTTTTTCAGAAAAGTTAAATTACATTATGAATCAATAGATTAGTGATATAATAATTTTTCTCTCACTTTTGTTATTACGTTTTTAGGGTGAATCATCGCATAAATATTCCGGGAATTTAGCCGTAATGAACTCAAAAAAAGACAAAATCAGCCCCAATATACGAACAATGGTCAAATGGATTGCAGTTGGCGACGTTTTATTTGGAATCGCTGTCATGCTCACAGCACACTATATTCTGCAAAATGAAATTGTTCAGTGGTTTGGTCTCGCTGTAACGCTCCTTGGCGGATTACTGTTTTTGACAATGCGTTTACTTGAAAAGCGCCAAACGCGTATCATAAATCCAAAAGACGACTCTCTAGATTAAACCTGAATCACAACTCAATGGTAAATTGGCAATAATAAAATGATCCCCGGCTTTGAATACCACCCGGAATATCTAAGTCGAAAAGAACAGGAAAATCTCTTGGGTGAAATTCGAGAGATGATCAAAACAAATCCGCTTTTCCAACCGTCAATGCCTAAAACCGGAAAACCTTTTTCGGTTGCCATGACATCATTCGGATCTCATGGCTGGGTATCCGACAAAGCAGGAGGCTACCGCTATCAAAGTTCTCATCCCGTTACCAAACGGTCATGGCTCCCCATCCCTGAAAAGCTGCTTTCAATCTGGTCTGACCTAACTGGTTACCCCGAACTCCCAGAATGTTGTCTATTGAACTACTACAAAGACGAAAAAGCGAAAATGGGTCTGCATCGGGATCAGGATGAACAGGATTTTAACGCTCCTGTTCTTTCCATTTCACTTGGCGACAGCGCGCTCTTTCGCCTTGGTGGCCTCAAACGAAAAGGCCCAACAACCTCTACCAAGCTGAATTCTGGCGATATCGTCATTCTCGGTGGCGAAGCCCGAAATGCCTATCATGGCATCGACCATATTTTATACGGATCCAGTCAGCTGTTGAAAAATGGTGGACGTATCAATCTGACACTGCGCCGAGTAACGAGATCCTAGCCAACTTTTTCCAGAATTCCCTATCATAAATTTCCAACCCGTAAACCAATTACAGGAAGGGACATCCCGAACAAAAAAGCCGGCACAAAAGTACCGGCTTTCTGACGTTAAACAGCGCAAAGGTTTAAGCTGTTGTATCCACTTTTTCTGCACCCGCAACCGGGCCGCCTTTGGCAACGCCAACACGTGCAGGCCTCAACAAGCGATCATGTAGGCGGAAACCAGGCTGGATAACCTGTACAATTGTTCCCTCTGGCTGGGAAGGATCGGGGATTTCAAATAAAGCTTCATGGCTATGTGGGTCCATGCGGGCCCCCATCGCTTCTACTTCAGTGATATTGTGCTTTTCAAAAACCTTGAGCATTTCGCGGTTGGTCATTTCTACACCGTCACGAAGTGTTTTAAGATCTTCATTTCCTTCTGCTGCTTCTTCGGAAACGGCAGACAGAGCACGCTGAAGATTATCCATTACACCGATCAGATCTGTCACCAGCTTTTGCGGCGCATACTTAATCGCGTCTTCTTTGTCACGACGCGTTCGATTGCGGAGGTTTTCCATATCCGCCATCGTACGTAACAGCTTGTCAGTCAACTGTGCATTCTGTGCATCCAGTTCAGCAACTCTTACGGCATCTGACTTTGCTTCTTCAGCGGCAGACGCTGTATCAACGGTCGCTTCATCGGCTGCTTCTTCATTTACAAGATCATCAGGAATCTGATCTTCAGCCACAACATTCTCTTCCGGATTTTGTTTTTCCGTTTCGGACATTTTCCGCTAACCAATCTTCTCTTTAAGTTACCAGTTTCTGGACTTCACAAGATTTCAGCCCTGTTTATCCAACGACTTTTATCCAACCATTCGGCCAAGGATTTTGGCGGTATAATCCACCATCGGGATGATGCGGGCATAATCAATCCGTGTTGGACCAATAACGCCAATCGCCCCGACAACCTGTTGCCGAGTATTTTTATAAGGTGCCATTACTACAGAACACCCCGCTTGGGCAAACAATTCATTCTCAGACCCGATAAAGATCTGAACACCCTCTGCCGTTTTTGTCATTTCCAACAAACGGACAAGAGACTCTCGTTTTTCCAATGCAGAGAATAGATGGCGTACCCTTTCCAAATCTTCAAGGGCATTTATATCTTCAAGCAACTGGGCCTGTCCTCTGACAATCAATGCGCCATTCGAGCTGCCATTGATATCCTCTGCCCAGGTTGCAAGTCCTAATTCGACAACTTTCTGAGACAACTGGTCCAACATCGCCTGATGTTCTTTAAGCTCGGTTTGAATCTCCTGAATTGCCTCTTCCAGTGTTCGCCCGACCAGGCGTGCAGCCAAAAAGTTAGACGCTTCGACAAGGGCAGAGGGTGGCAGCCCCAGGGGAATATCAACAACCCTGTTTTCAACCGATCCCGAATCAGAGACCAGTACGACCAAGGCCCGTCCGGGCGCAAGAGAAACAAATTCGATATGCTTTAAAGGCTCAGATAATTTAGGGGCAACAACCAATCCTGCACACTGGGAAAGGCCGGATAACATCCCCGTTGCCTCTTCCAACAGCTGGGGCATAGATTTTCCACCCGCTGCACATTGTGCTTTTATCTGACTGCGTTCGTCTTTGCTAAGATTTCCATGTTCCAGCAAACCGTTTACATAAAGTCGCAGCCCCACATCTGTTGGTAACCGCCCCGCAGAAGTATGCTTGGCAAATAGAAGCCCCATATCCTCTAGGTCAGCCATGACATTACGAATTGTAGCGGGCGACAGTTCCATACCCAGCTTGCGTGATAGTGTTCGGGACCCGATGGGCTCCCCGGTTTCAACATAGGCGTCAACCACCAGACGGAAAATCTCGCGAGAGCGATCGTTCATACCAGCAATTGCACCGGATATCAGGGATGTCTCATTAAATTTCACAGAATTATCCTTTGAATTCCATTACCGTTAAATAAGCGATCCTTATCCACCTATTTGCATAGTGATAATTTAGTAAGCCGAATAGTCCCAGTCAATGTGTGGGTCAACGTTCGGCCATTTAGTCTTCTATGATTAAATACCGCGCTTGTGGGCGAGAATTCTCAGTATCAGCCCTCTGTTGATCATCATTTTTATCATCATCAACGTCTTCGGACTTAATATATAGCTCGGAACTCTTTGGTCGAATACGATAGCTACAACGCCGTCCACCTTCTAATAGATATTCAGCGCGTTCGACATTCACGTCCGGCCCAAGAACAGCTCTGAAAATAGATAGCTCTGCCCGACAAAAGCCTTGGCAAATGGTTGCCGCCGTACAAATAGGGCAGTGGTTTTCAATAAAGAGGAAACCACCGTCATTATCCGTTTCAGCCGAGGCCATGTATCCTTCTTTTTCTCGTAGTTCGACGAGTTTCTGTACTCTGGCCTCAAGCGAGGACGCCTCTGTCAGTGCCTCGGTATAATTTTTGAGTGTCTGTTGTTCACGATAGCTCACCAACTGATCAAGGCCCTGATCTCCGAACACAGCACGGGTACTCTCGATTAGATCTTTTGTAAGCAATGCATGGGAATCGCCAAAGGTATTATGTGACTCAGCTGTTAATTCCCAACTGGCAGCAGGCCTTCCAGCCCCAGCAGAAGCAGAAGCTCTTTCCTCTGCTGCTTTCTGAATCATACCCTCAGAATGCATCCGTTTGAGGTGTTGACGCATACCAACAGCCGTCATTGATAATTCGTCCGCTAAATCAACGGCTTGCATAGCTCCCCTCGCCTTCAATAGAGCGAGAATGGCATCTTCTGTCTTTTCATTTTTCCGCATAGGAATAGAGTATAGTCTATTAAATCAATTAAAAAAAGTATTTGCTTTTTTAATTATCTGAATTACAAACTTAATAAGAAAAGAAAATACTTTTTTATTTAAGGTTTACACCATGCCTAACTCTGAGCCAGAAAATAGCACTGTATCAAATTCTGCGAATAATCCAGATTCTTCAACTCGCAAGTCAAAGATGACCCCACAGAACATTTTGCACTTGGTCATCGTTTGCATGGGCGTGGCCCTTTATGCCTTAAACAGTCTCATCACCTCAACACTGTTACCCTCTGCTGTTGATGACCTTAATGGACTCGAGTTCATTAACTGGTCAGCTTTACTCTATACCACAGCAGCAATGATTGCGTCGCTTTCAGCGGGTACAACAAAAACCAGAATTGGTGGCCGTGCCATTATGACAATCGGTGGTTCAGTCTTTGCTGTCGGCTCTCTGCTAATCAGCCTTTCCCCCTCAATGGAACTGTTCTTATTCTCTCGCGCTGTTCAGGGGATCGGTGGAGGGCTGGTTCTTGCCAGCTGCTATACGGTCATCGCAGATCTTTTTCCCCGCCATCTCTGGCCGACTGTGTTTGCAATGGAATCTGCCGTCTGGGGCATTGCTTCGGTTGGCGGTCCTCTAGCAGGCGGTATATTTGCCCAAACCGTTGGATGGCGGGCAGGTTTCTACATCATGACGGCCTGTGCAATCCTGTTTATCATTCTCATCAGATCCAGTTTTCCTAAAAAAGAAGAAATTGAAACTTCTAAAGACTCCAAACCCAAATCACCCTTGCCTTTCTTCAGACTTGGTTTGCTGGGATCAGCAGTATTGATCATTGCGATGGGCAACAGAGAGCCCGAATACGCAGTTGCGTTTTTAATCGTTGGCTTATCCTTACTGGGTTACCTTTTATACCGGGACAAGAGGTCTGCTTCTTCTCTACTCCCCAAACGTGGCCTCAGCCTTTTCACCGTTGCGGGCACCGGAATTACTGTTATCTTTCTGGCCATGGTCTCTTCCATATCCTTTATGGTTTATGGCCCCTATATTTTACAAAAAACCCACGGCTTCTCGCCCCTATCCGCAGGTTTTATGGTTGCGCTGGAATCCATATCCTGGTCCCTCGCAGCCATGGCCTGTGCTAAACTTCCCCAGAATAACAACTGGCGGCTCTATCTGATTCCAACAGGAGTTTTCACAGCATTCCTTGGCTTTTATGGTATAGCCCATTTTCTCTATGGCGGGCCGCTATGGTCCCTGAGTATCGCGATATTCTTAGCTGGTGCAGGTTTTGGTATTTTCTGGGCAGACTTGTCCTCTGTCATCATTGAATCAGGACCGAGTGATGAACAGGATAAAAGATCAGGCGCTATTCCGACCTTGCAAATGTGTGGCGGCGCTTTGGGTCCAGCCATTGCGGGTATTCCAGCTGCCATAATCGGTTTCAGCGAAGGAGCCAGCCCGGAGATTATCGAACAAACATCCTATTGGGTTCACGCCATCTTTTTCCCTGTGCTCATACTTGCCACGCTCTTGTCAATCTATCTAATCAAATTGAAAAACAAAGATACGCAAAAGGATCTATTGAGCACGGCTCCAGAACCCCTATGATATTCTAGATAAATCAACAAGATAATCAGATCACAAACGAGGGATGGAACACACCTGATCAATGTCACTGGACGTACTGGACGCCATAAGGTAGCTTCCGCCCAACATCTATTAATATCGAGGGCATACCATGCGTCCATCAGGCCGTACTCCTGACCAAATGCGTCAGGTCACCATTGAAACCAACTTCAGCAAGCACGCCGAAGGTTCCTGTCTGATCAAGTTCGGCGATACGCATGTGCTCTGCACCGCATCTGTCGAAGACAGCACGCCGCCCTGGCTCCGCAACTCCGGTAAAGGCTGGATCACTGCCGAGTACGGTATGCTCCCCCGCGCGACCCACAGCCGCTCAAGCCGGGAAGCTGCACGCGGTAAACAATCAGGCCGTACACAGGAAATCCAGCGTTTGATTGGTCGTTCCCTACGTGCAGTTGCCGATATGTCAGGTTTTGGTGAACGTCAGATCAAAATTGACTGTGATGTCCTACAGGCCGACGGCGGCACACGTACGGCTTCCATAACGGGTGGCTTTGTTGCCCTTCATCTGGCATTCCAGCACATGAAAAAGCTTGGCATGATCGAAGAAATTCCGCTGACAGACCATGTTGCAGCCATTTCATGCGGTATTTTCGAAGGGACACCCGTTCTGGATCTCGATTACCCCGAAGATTCCAATGCCCAGGCTGATTCAAATTTCGTCCTCACCGGTAGTCTCGGCGTTGTCGAAATCCAGGGCACAGCCGAAGAAAAGCCTTTCTCTCGTGACGAGTTCAATGCGCTGCTTGATCTTGCGGAAAAGGGCGTATCCGAACTTGTAGAGCTACAGAAGCAAGCAATAGCAGGCGAATAAGACAAACAGGAAACAAGGCCATGACTCAGGCTGACAAAACACACCCTGAAAAAACGTTGCGGGATGGCAAACTTGTTCTTGCCAGCCATAATCCGGGAAAGCTGCGCGAAATAGCAGAGCTTCTGACCCCATACGGCGTAGATGTTATTTCAGCCGGAGATCTCGGCTTGCCTGAACCTGTCGAAGACGGGGAAACCTTTGCAGCAAATGCAGAAATAAAAGCACTGGCCGCTGCAAAGGGATCTGGTCTGCCTGCTCTTTCAGATGACAGTGGTCTGGCGGTGGTTGCTCTCAATGGTGATCCCGGTATCTACTCTGCGCGTTGGGCAGGCCCTGAAAAGGATTTTTCTTTGGCCATGGAAAAGGTTGAAGAAGAACTGCAAAAAGCCGCTGAGACAGGAAACGATACACGCGCGGCTTACTTCGTTTGCGCCCTTTGCCTTGCCTGGCCTGACGGCACAACAGAAGTTTTCGAAGGCCGCGTTGATGGCACGATTGTCCATCCGGCACGGGGTTTACAGGGTTTTGGGTATGACCCTATTTTTCAGGCCGAAGGCGAGACAATCACCTTTGGGGAAATGGACCCCGCACGGAAACATTCCATGAGCCATCGCGCCCGGGCCTTTGCCCTTCTTGTTGCTGAAAAGTTTGCCTCAAAGGCCTAAACCGCCAATATACCGACGAAACTGTGCTAAGTTGGCTTACCGGGTGGCCGGGCAAAACGGACCATGGCTTTTATGAGCTGGGTTATGTCTGGTTTTTAACTGATTTCTAAAAGGCCAGTGTTTTGAGCAACACAACAAGTACTGCCTCATATATACCAGCTGCCGCGCAACGCGGATTTGGTATCTATATACACTGGCCTTTTTGCCTGAAAAAATGCCCTTACTGCGACTTTAACAGTCACGTTCGTGAAGAAGTCTCTCAGGAACGATGGCGGGCTGCCCTGCTACAAGAGCTTGATCACTATGCCCAATTATTAAAAGCTTCCGGTGGTACAGGCAGAATTGTCAGCTCGGTGTTTTTTGGCGGGGGCACCCCGTCTCTTATGGCGCCGGAAACTGCCGAAGCTTTGATACAGCGAATTCGAAAACACTGGCCCTGTCACAACGATCTTGAAATCACGCTGGAAGCCAACCCGACATCTGTTGAATCGAATAAATTCGCTGCCTTCGCGCAAGCAGGTATCAATCGCATATCTTTGGGGATTCAATCGCTTAATGATCAGGATCTCCAGTTCTTGGGGCGCGAACATTCCGCAGCCGAAGCTCTTAAGGCCATTGACGTTGCCCGACAGAACTTTGAACGTTTTTCCTTTGATCTGATCTATGCCCGGCCAGAACAGAATAAACAGAGTTGGCAAGAGGAACTCAAACGGGCACTTGCAGAAGGCACCAGACACCTTTCTCTCTATCAATTGACAATCGAAGAGAACACGCCGTTCCACGGTGCTCGCCGTCGGGGAGAGTTCAAAGAGCTTAACCCTGATACAGCTGCCGAGCTTTACGATATTACCAATGATGTTATGACCCGGCATGGCATGCCGAACTATGAAATATCGAACTATGCCCATCCCGGGGAAGAAAGCCGTCACAACCTAACATATTGGAAATACGGCGATTATATAGGCATCGGCCCCGGCGCACACGGGCGCTTGACTCTGACAGACAGCTCATCTTTGGGAAAAAAAATCGCGACAAGACAGCACAGAGCCCCGGAAATCTGGCTTAGCACGGTTGAACAGGCGGGCCATGCGACACGCACCTATGATTCTATTTCGGATACGGAACGTTTTGAAGAAATGCTGATGATGGGATTGCGCCTGAGCGAAGGCATAAAACGAGCGGATCTTTGTAACGAAACCGGTCAGGATCTGACAAATCTGATTGAGCAAAAAAAGATTGAGCAGCTTGAACAAGAAGGCTTGCTGTTCCTGGACGATGTCAGAATAGCGGCCACAAGTGAAGGTAGAACCCGATTAAACAGCGTCCTTTCTTATCTTTTGGCATAATCAAAGACATAAACCTGTAATTCCGCCAAAAGTTTAGCAGGAATCTTTGCAGTGAAAATATCATTTTATCCGCGTTGACAATCCGCCTGAATCATTCCAGAAATAGCCATGCCCAATTATGACTATGCTTCTTCACTTATAGATTTTTCGGATGCGCCTGATGAAATTCTCCGCGTTCTGAAGATATGGCAAGATCATAAACCTGCTCAGGGCAATCCCTATAAAAACGAGATAGATCCGCTGCGGTACCGTAAACACCTTGGGCGCTTTTGCGTTGTTGAGATTCAGAAAAATCCTCTGGATTTTATATACCGCCTTGATGGTACAGAGATTTCCTCCTCTTCAAACGAAGATCTTCGCGGTAAAAGCATTCTGGATGGCACACCAAGTGAAATCTATCAGGAACATTTTGAAGAGTTTAAAATAACCTTTGAAGCAGGCATCCCCCAGATATGGAAAATCTTCTATAAAGAACTGGAAACCTGTCACTATTTACGTCTGATTCTTCCCTTTGCCCAAAATAATGCAGCACCGGAAGATTCACCATCGTATTTTATGACCTACTGCTATTCTCTTCTTTCCCCCGAAGGACATTTCGAAGCATCACGCCACTCAACATCGAATATTTAGCTCTATACAAGACTTGCCTGATCATCAAACAGATGAGACAAGGCATTAAATAGAGGATTTATGCATGTTACACTTGGAAAAAGCCGCCGCCGTTATTTATCAACAAGCCGCAAAAAGACCCGGTTTTGAGGATCTGGACACAGCGGATAAGTGGCAAGAAATTGCGCTTGATAAAGACCGTGTTATCAAAACCCTGACCCATAAGTGGAAGGGCTGTATTTCGCTGATTGCCGAACTGAAAGAGCATCCGGATGTAAAGGCCGCGGGAATTGAGGATCTCCCGGAAGATTACAGGCTTGAAAAGCTGGCAGGGCCAAAGGCTGATGACGGAAAGCTGTTGGAAGATACGGCGCGGGCCATGGCATCCGCCGTTCTTGATGCTGCGCTGGCTCAGCACATCAATAAGTAACCGGCACTTTTATACAGGACAGGACTGTGGATCACATTACCAAAGAGCAGCTTAAAAGCATTTCCTTTTGGCGCGATCTCAATCCACAGCTTACGATCAGCTCTGCCCCCCTTACTGCACTTCCTCTGCAAGTCATTAATGATGCTCTATTGTCAGACGTTTCTGAATCTTTATGGCAAGATGGATACCTCAATTGCCAAAGCATCTTTACAGAACAGGATATTCTCCCCCTGCGTCAGGCGATGGAAAGACTTCATAGCCGCAACCTGCCACAGGCGTTTATTTACCTCTATAATGAAACTTGGGAGTTATTTTTCCGTCTGCGCGTACTCCTACAAAATTTCCTTGGGGAAAATTACAGTGTACTTCCTCACTTTTGGGCCTGGTATATTGAGCCGGGCAAAGCGAAGGGCTGGTCACCACACAGAGATAGTGCCGATCAATCCGTAATAGAACTCTATGGTCAGGAAATGCTGGTTTCCCTGAGCCTTTGGATCCCCCTAACAGATGCAACACCAGAAAACGGCTGTATGTCCATTTTACCGCTAAGCTGTGAGCAGAATTACGACACTCCGGTTACCACACCATCAGAAGTCGCGCTACAGGATATTCTCTGTCTACCTGCCAAAGCAGGTTCGGTGCTGGGGTGGCGACAGGATCTCTATCACTGGGGCGGCCGAAGTCATCGGAACGCCCAAACGCCAAGGCTAAGTCTCTCCCTCGAGTTTCAAAATGCAGCGCTGGATCCCCTTTGTGAACCTCTGCTGGACCCCAAACATCCACCGGTTCCGAAAGAGCGCCTGAATCTTATCTTTGAACAGTTTGAAAAATACAAACACATCGCTGACCTGCCCAAAGGCTTTGTGACCACATCATAAGCCCGAGATCAAACCACAGGCTTAATCCGAGGAACTTCGCAATAACCGCAAAGCGTTCAGGGTCACCAACACTGTTGCCCCCGTATCAGCCAACACGGCCATCCAAAGTCCTGTCACACCAAACAGAGTCGTCAGCAAAAAGATTCCCTTCAGCCCCAGCGCCAGAGCGACGTTCTGATGAATATTCAACATTGTCTGCCGACCGCGGCGAATCAAGGCGGGCAAGTCCTCTAGCTTGTTTTGCATTAACGCAATATCAGCCGCTTCCAGCGCAACATCGGTACCGCCCCCCATTGCAATGCCAACATCAGCAACTTTCAGGGCAGGGGCATCATTTATGCCATCGCCAACCATCACAACGGTACCTTTTGACCGTAGCTGGTCAATTTCCCGAAGTTTGTCCTGAGGCATCAAACCGGCTTTTACAGCAAGCCCCAATTCTCCCCCCAAGGCTTTACCCGTTTTCGGGTTATCCCCGGTCAGCATAATCGTTTCAATATCCAATTGCTGCAATTGCTTCAAGGTATCCCTGGCTTCTGCACGTGGCTCATCCCGCAACGCCAGAATCCCGGCAAGTGCCTTATCAACGGTCACAACAACAACTGTTTTACCCTGTGCCAAAAGCTCCTGGGCCTGCGCATAGATATTTGCATCACCAGCCAGCTGTTCTGCAAAATAATCCGTCGATCCGACAGCAATGTTACGCCCCTCTACCTGTCCCTGGGCTGCTTTTCCTGTTATGGATTGCGCATCGGTCACAGCCGGAATGTCAATTCCCTGATCTTCAGCATAACGAACGACAGCTTCTGCCAAGGGGTGGCTTGATCCTCTCTCAACTGCTGCTGTTAACCGAACCATCTCTGCGGCATCACCCTGTGCAACAACATCCGTAACCTGTGGCTTGCCCTCTGTAAGCGTTCCGGTTTTATCAAAGGCCATGGTTTTAGCCCGGGACAATAGTTCCAGCGCAGCACCCCCCTTGATCAACAACCCGCGACGCGCAGAAGCCGCAAGGGATGATGTCACCGCTGCCGGGACAGAAATAACCAAGGCGCAAGGACAGGAAATAATGAGCAGTGTCAGTGCTTTGTATATCCAGGCTTCCCAAACGCCGTTGAAAAGTAGCGGGGGAATCACAGCAACCAGTAATGAAACGCCCATCATCGCGGGCGTATACCATGACGAAAAGCGGTCAATAAAGCGGGCAACCGGGGCTTTGTGCTCTTCTGATTCTTCGATCAGTCTGATAATACGATCCAGCGTATTGTCACCAGCTTCTGACGTAACCCGAAAGGTGGTCAATTTTTCAAGAACAAGAGATCCAGCCTGGGCAGCCTCATTAACGTCTCGGTTTCGGGGGATAGATTCACCCGTCAAGGCTGACTCATCCAATACAGCCATACTATTGAGAACAATCCCATCGGCCGGTAATCTCTCGCCCGGACGCACCTCAATCACATCATCAACAGACAGATCTTCTACAGATATTTCCTGACGATGGTTTCCTTGAACCAGATGGGCGACTTTGGGCTGTAAATCAAGCAAAAGTGTCACACCTTCACGCGCTTTATTCGCGGCGCGCTGCTCCAGAGCTTCACCGATTAAAAAGAGGAACAGAACCATAGATGCCTCTAAGGCTTCCCCCAGAAACAAAGCCCCGATCGCCGCAACAGTCATCAGGGTTTGGATCCCAAAATACTGACCAAAACGAATAGCTCTTAACGTATTGAGAAAAATCGGAACCAGCCCGATCAAAGCAGCCGCGCTATAATATAAACGTGCATTCACCGGGTTAAACTGCGCCAGCCCAACAGCAATAAAAAAAGCAACGCCCGCAATCAGCACCTTACCAGTACTACCACCCAAGAATGCCTTTAGCTTGTCAAAATGACCATTTACATCACCGGTAAAGCTTGCTTTGGATGATTGATCCACAGTTTGCGAAGAAGAACAGCAACTAGATTTTCTTTCAACTGTGTTTGTACTGCCATCGCCAACTTCCGTGAGTCCAAACCCCAAGCCCGTGACAACCTTTTGGATGTCATCTTGCGAAACTTCCTTCGGGTTAAAATCTGTATTAAGGCGTTCTCGCGCAAAAGAAATTCGCGCGGCATGAATACCCGGCAATCGATCAACAGCTTTTTCGATTGATTTTGCACAGCTTGGACAGTCCATACCGCTGATTGTCCAGGCCATGTGATGATGCAGATCTTTCATTTCCGCTATGACGGTAACAATCGCATCCTTGATATCATCACCACCGGCCCAGGATATTGCCTTGCGGGAAACCTCGAAAGATGACAACCCGGGTAGCGCCTCAAGCCGTTTGCCAATACGGTCTCGACAATCCCCACAGCTTTCAGCCTCGGGCATATGATCAATAAACAGAATTGTTTGTGTCATAGCAAATCCATATATGAAAAATATTTCATATGAAAATATGATCATATATGGATTAAGTCAAGGGCATACACCTTTAATATTCAAAGAACTAAATTTGAATACTGTATCAGCAGTATGTTTACCAACCACCGCCACCGCCGCCGCCACCGCCACCGCCAGAAGAGCCACCGCCACTTGACGAACTGCTGGACGAAGAACTCGGGGGGCTAGAGGCAGAAGAAATTGTATGTCCGATGCCACTTGTCAGCCCGCTGGCAATAGAGCTTGAACTTCGGGAAAAAGAATCCCCACTGTACCAGCGAGGCTTATAATCCATTGGCGCCTGATTCATCACTGTGAGATAATTTTGTAACCTCTGCGACCATTGATCTTCGACCCCAAGAGCCATGGCAAAGGACAGATGTTCTTCAAATACATGCTCATTAAAATCAGGTTCTGGACCAATGGCTTCCAATCGTTCGCCTTCTGCAACAGAAAGATAGAGTTTATAGCCTTCCAGCTGATCGAGAATTTTTTGTCCCTTGATACTTGGTGCTTCCATCAAATAACTAAAAACCAGCGTGACGGTAAAAATCAAAAGAACAACACTGTAATTTTCAGCTGAGAAAGCTTGATCCGTAACCAATTCCCCTACAGACAATGAGCAATAGGGGATCACCAGAAAAATACTCAGGGGCAAGAGTGCGGCAATGTTTTTGGATAATCCAGATTTTTCCATTTTTCCCGATAGAGCCCTGCATAAAGGTGGCAAAACAATCCCTGAAAAAATACCAAAAAATGCCATGAAAAAGAGAGCCGGAATGATAAGGTCACCCCCGGCATAGGCTAATGACATAATAATACCGCCAAGACCGATCAAAAACCCGATCAACCATTTACCGGTGTTTGCCGTAAAATAACCCGACCCATACTCACTGCTGACTTCCCCACCAAAGGAATCCACAACAGACGCAAATCTGGAATCATATTTTCGCTTCAACTTGTATTCATCACCGGGATCGGGCAGTAACCGATCAATAATCGTCCATTCACCTCGTGGCAGGCTATCAAGATCATCTTTTTCTGTTCGCAGTAGTGTATAATCGCTCTTGCTTTGGTCGATCGTTATATAGCCCTTTGTTGCCAAGCTTGTCAGCGCGACGACAAAGGCTGTTTTTTTGCTGTAACCCTTTCGAAAACCAAGATGACTAAGATACCCCGCAGCAGCAGGTGAAATACCTTTCGGACCTTCAAAAAGTGGGATAACAATGCCAGCGGCCGGATCACGACCTGCAAGAAACCAGACTACGGCATAATAGACCGTGACTATAACCAGCGTCACAAGGCCAATCAAAAAACTGGCGTTATCTTCCAGATAATACTGTGCTTGTTCATAACTATCCGGCACATAGACAAAACCCGTTGGCCAGGCCGCCGCAATCGTCAAACCTTCACTCGCAGACAAAGGTCGCGTTGTTTCAAAGGACACACCATCAGTTCTAAGTGATGACTGATAGTCCCCACCATCATCGCCGAAGTATCCTGTATAGCCGATAGATTGTAAAACCTCAGCCCCACGTGGCAGGTAAACATTGGCAACAACTTTATCGATCGGAAATTCCCAACCATTACCAGTCACGTTCCAGTACAGTTCATCCATCGTTTCCAGATGCGTTAGCTGTCTATCGGTGATGTAAGTAATTTCATAGGTATATTCACCGACAGGCAGGAAATAATCAGACCGCCCCATGTAAATGCGCATACCATTACTTAAGTTTTCGGTATGATAGGGTTCATTCCGGCCATCCCGTTTGACAGAAACAAGAATAAAACCGACAGAATAGCGCTTACCCTGGATTTCATATTTCGTCGGAAAGTCTCGATAGATACCACGTCGGATATTTTGTCCTTCCGCACGGACCGTTATCGTTTCGGTCACCTTTAGGCTACTGTCTTCACGTACTACAATGTCCGAGACAAAGAGTTTAATTCGCTCATCCGCGAGCACAACAGAAGGGGCCAAAACCAGCAGAAAACCAAATAGTAGATTAACAAGATTCCAGTTGCGAAAGATCTTATAGTTCATAGTTTTACTCCTGGTGCCTGTCGGTCAGCCGGGTTTTCCAATTGGAAATACTCTGCGCGCGTAAAATGAAACTGTTTTGCGACTAAATTACTTGGAAAGCTTTCAACAGAGACGTTCATCAAGCGTACGGCCCCGTTATAATATCGACGTGCCATTTCAATATCATTTTCCACTTCGGTCAGCGTGGACTGAAGATCTCGGAAATTATTATCCGCCTTTAGATCCGGGTAATTTTCTGCGACCAGGAGCAGTTTGGTTAAAGCGGAGGCAAGACCCCCTTCGACCTTGCCTCGTTGATCGACACTGTTCCCCACAGAACTCACGCACTGAGCCCTTAATTCCGTAACTTCGGTCAATGTTGATTTTTCGTGTGCTGCGTACCCCTTCACAACCTTAACCAGATTGGGGATAAGGTTGCTCCGCTTTTTCAGCTGAACATCAATACCGCTCCATCCTTCGGAAACCTGTTGGCGGTATTTTACCAGTCGGTTGTAGGCGAAAATACCCCACAGGATCACGAGGACAGGCATGCCAATGACAAGAAGAAAAAAAAGAAACGAAGAGGGCATCTACAATCCGTAATAGAATTAAATCTGCCCTACTATACAGTGCCTATGAAAAGCTGCTAGCGGGTATTTTGTATCAATTGTTGCAGAGTTACTGCTTTGGCTTGGTTTTAATCGTGATCTTCCAGGACGTGATGTGCCATATCGGCAATAACATGACGAATATGATCATCGGCTAATTCATAGTGAACGTGGCGACCTACTTTTTTAGACACCAATATACGCGCATCTCTTAGATGGCGCAGGTTATGACTGGTCAAGGACTGAGATTGCCCCGTAGCCTCTGAAAGTTCGCTCACAGAACAAGGGTTTTGAAAACAGCACAGACATAACCGTAACCGACCTTCATCCCCCAAAGTCTTGAAAATGTTGCTCAGGTTTTCAATGCCGCTATTTCCAAGTGCAGGCAGTCCCTGACAACAGCTTTCTTCCCCCGACACACCGGAAACAACAGGTTGGCAGTTTTGATGATCTTCTATAGCCACAGCTCTACTTTCAATGATCCCTTGATAACAGCATCACTTATAATCAGTTCACCAAAGGCGTAAAACTTGCTGGTGCAGGGTCGACAACATTAATCAAATCACGTTCTAGCGAAAGGATTGCCAAACCACGTTCACTTCGTCCATCAGCATGCAGGCGGAAAACACCATCAAGACCTGCAAAGCCTTGTGAGTTGGTCAGCAAACTCTTGGAGTAGTTCACAGCCGTGGATTGACTTTCAGCCTGACGAGCAATGACGGCAGCAAGAGCAACTGAATCATAAGCAAGTGTCACAATACGTGGCGGCGTCTTGCCATATAGTACCTTGTAACGATCTTTAAAATTTTCCCAGTGTACCGGAGAGGGAGCCGCATACCAGCTACCGACCAATGCTGGCTCACGCCCAAGTTTAGGATTATCCCACAATGCGGTACCAAGATATTTCACCTGATTGGGATCAACATCGTAATAATTGAGCAACGGCGCAATCGTCAGCAACTGCTTGCCGCCAGTTGGAATAATGATCGCTTCGTAATTTGGGGGATTAAGTGTATCGCGACCCCGAAGCCGGGCAAGCGCCTTTTGCGAAGCCGCATCACCCCGGGACTTCAGGGCTGCTTTGTGACCCAATAAAGACTGATGACGTGCATCATAGTTCGCAATGGCTTTTACTTTATCTTCCAGATCTGGGTCTGACGGATTAAAAAAGCCCAAGCGTGTCAATTCCACGCCCGAACCGTATGATTGGATTTGTAAGGCGCTCACAATCCGGCGACCATAGTCATTATCGGGAGCAAAAACAGCAACCCGGCGAATTCCCTGAGAGGCCGCATAATCGACAACGCGTCTGATTTGTTCTTCCGGTGTCAGGCCCAGAACATAGATACCATCACCCGCAACGGCCTGATCATTCGAAAATGAAAGAACATTGATTCCCGCCTGTCGAGCCAAGGGTGTAATGGCAGAAACTGACGTCGCAAAAAGCGGTCCAATAACCAAATCAACCTGTTCAGCAACCAATGATTCCATTGCGGTTCGCGCGCCCGTCGGCGTTCCCGCAGTGTCGCGAACAACTAGGTCAAATTTCTCTCCGGATACGTCGAACAAGGCAAGTTGCGCCGCATTCAACAGAGATTCACCGATAGCCTTGTGCCGACCAGTCAAAGGTAAAAGAAATCCAACCTTTGTTCTTCTTTCCGTGATCACAACAGTTTCTGCGGTATCAATATCTGCAAAGGGTTCGACTTCTTCAATTATTTCAGGCTCAGTTACTTCTGGCTCAACAGTATTTTCAACAGAATCTGGCTGACTTTCTTCAACCTTTGGGGTTTCTGCCGTTGCATCTGGCCCCTTTTTCATGGTTGTCTGACAACCAGAGATCAGAACAGAAAACAAGATGATCGCTGGTAGGGAAACAAGCCGACGGCCAATACCCATGCCTTTTACAACAAAGAAAGTTGCCAACGTTGAGCTCAAAACAATCATCCTCTCAAAATCATCCTGTTACCAAGTCCGATGGGACCAATAAAACACTTACCGAGGAACAAGCCAACAGTCGACCTGCCCTAAGCAGCGATAAACCCGAACCAGCACTTTACCTCGTTGCCACCCCAATCGGCAACATGGGGGATATTACGGACCGCGCAAAAAAAATTCTGGCCGCCGCTGATCTTATCGCCTGCGAAGACACGCGTGTCACCAAAAAGCTCGCCCAAGCTTTTGGCTTTACGGCCCCGTTGGTGGCTTATCACGAACATAACGCAGACAAGGTAAGACCAAAGCTTATTGAAAAGGTAAAAAAAGGCAATGTCGTGGCCTTGGTTTCTGATGCAGGAACCCCTTTGATATCAGATCCTGGGTATAAACTGGCCAATAGCGCCCACGAAGAAGGCATTGCCTTAACATCCATTCCTGGTGCTTCAGCCCCAATTAACGCACTTGTTTTATCCGGATTGCCAACGGACCGGTTTTTCTTCAACGGCTTTCTTCCCAACAAAACCGGAGCACGTTGTAAGGCCTTGAGAGAACTGATCTCGATTCCTTCAACACTTATATTTTTCGAATCTACCCATCGATTGGCTGGATCTTTGGCAGATATGTACGACGTTCTTGGGAATCGTCCCGCAGCTGTTACACGGGAATTGACGAAAAAATTCGAAGAAATACGACGCGGAAACCTGAAAGACCTGTCAGAACACTATGCAGAGGTTGGTAACCCCAAAGGTGAGATTGTGATAGTTGTTGGACAAAGCAGCGTACAATCGGATGTGCTAAGTGAACAGGATCTTGATGATCAAATCAGAAGTGCCATGGAAAACAATTCGCTCAGGGATGCTGCTGCTTTGATAAGTACCGCCACGGGCCTGCCAAAAAAGAAAGTTTATCAACGCGCCCTAGAACTTTCCAAAGATAACTGAATGTCTGATTTCTTTTTAAAAAAGATCAAAAAGAACAGCTATAGGACTGGCCGTTATGCAGAAACATTTGCAGCAATATATTTACGATGCAAAGGCTATCAAATTCTTGCCCGTAACTATAAAACCAAGGTCGGAGAAATTGACCTGATTGCAAAGAAGAAATCACTGATATGTTTTTTGGAAATTAAAAAAAGAAAAAATCTGGAAACAGCCTCACAAGCAATACATCAAAAACAACAAAGGCGGATCATTCACGCCGCAGAGTATTTTCTGAAACAAAATCCTTTTTATCAGGATTTTGACAAACGATTTGATGCCGTTCTTATTGGTGCCACAGTTTTTCCCTATCACATTAAAAATGCATGGCACGTTCATTGAACAAGCCGTAAAAGATACTGACAGAATTACAGATCCCAAAACTAAGGATCAGGTTATAAACAGGAGTAATTTCAGCATGTCCAAGGTGGGGATAGTATTTAAACTTACATTGGCTTTCATCGGAATCGCAACATTAAGCGGTTGCAGCACAACAGGTGCGGTTATTGGTGCCGGTGCTGTTGCCGCAAATACTGCCGCAGAAGAACGTTCCTTTCAAAACGCTGTGACCGATGTGCAAATTCAACTTGAAATAAATGATCTTTTTCTACGGGAAAACGTCTCTATTTTCAGGAAAGTGAATATTCAGGTTAATGAAGGCAAAGTATTACTCAGCGGTAATGTTGAACTGCCGGAACACCGTATCATTGCTGTACGTGAAGCCTGGAAAGCAAACGGGGTTCGCGAAGTCATTAACGAGATCGAAGTTAATAACGACAGTGGCATCACCGACTATGCACGGGACGTGTGGATTAATACACAATTAAAAACGGTTCTATTGTTCGACAAGGAAATCACTTCGATAAACTACAATATTGATACGGTTAACCAAAGTGTTTACCTGCTTGGCATCGCTCAAAATCAACAGGAAGTGAACCGCGTAATCGCACACGCAAAGGATATTGATTACGTTAAACGTGTTGTCAGTTATGTCACATTAAAAGACGACCCTTCCAGGACACAATAAGCCTGTTCAAATGACCATATGCGGCGGTAATATTTATCTTTACCGCCGCTTTGAAAATAAAAAAGATAAATGTTACATCGTACATCGCTATCCCCCGCTGATATTAACCACCATCTGAAAAATGTTGGTCTGGCAGACGATGACGATATTTCAATATCAGAAACAGCGCTGTTAATCGCGGCACATGAACGGCAGTCCAATAGCATTGATCGCTACAGAGATCACCTGGCCAATCTGGTGCAGCAGACAGACGATATACTACTTCAGATAAACGAGTCTGTGGATCAACTTGCACTTAATGATATTCTTACCACGATAGAAACCGTACTCTACGATATCCAGGGTTATAAAGGGGATACTGAAACCTATGACAGTCTGGAAAATGCAAACCTGATTTCTGTCATAGAACGACGCAAGGGTCTGCCCATCGTTTTGGGAATTCTTTATCTTCACATCATACGTTCATTAAATCTTGAACAGCCCTTAGTTGCTACCGGATTGAATTTTCCCGGGCATTTTCTGGTGCGAATTTCTTACAGAAAAAAACATGTCATTATTGACCCCTTTGAACGCGGAAAGGTTCGCGACACACCTTGGTTACGCGCGACCTTGAAAAGCTTTATGAGTGATCAGGCCGAACTACGGGCGGAATTCACTCAATCAGTCAGTAACAGAAACATTCTCTTACGACTTCAAAATAATATAAAAGTCCGTTTAATCGAGGCAGAAGAACCGGAAAAAGCACTAAAGGTTCTTGAAAGAATGCTCCTTATTGCCCCGAAAGAACCTGCCATATGGCGTGAAACAGGAATGCTGCAGGCATTTTTAAATAACATTCTTGCTGCAATTGATACTCTGGAACACTATCTACTTATCGAAGAAGACCACAGAGGTCTGATGGAAGCGTCTCATATGCTTCAGAAACTGAAAGCACAACTGAACTGATCGACTTAGGGAAAATGACCTCATGACACTCTCCGTTGCCATCCAGATGGACCCCGTATCAACCATTGACATCAATGGCGACAGCTCTTTCATCTTGGGCCTTGAGGCACAAAAACGTGGTTACAAACTGTACCATTACCTGCCAAAAGATCTTTCAATGAAAGGATCACAGGTTTATGCTAAATGCCGCCCCGTTGAATTCAGGCGAGAGCAAGGCAACCACGCAACACTTGGGGACGCCCAAGTTATCGATCTCTCCACAATTGACGTGATTCTGATGCGTCAGGATCCGCCATTTGACATGTCCTATATTACAGCAACGCATTTGCTGGATCATGTTCACCCTAAAACACTTGTCGTCAACGATCCCAGCTGGGTCAGAAACTGCCCCGAAAAACTCTTCATTGCTGAGTTCCCCGATCTCATGCCGCCAACCCTGATCACAAACGATCTGGACGAGATCAAAGCCTTTAGGACAGAGTACAAAGACATCATCGTAAAGCCACTCTACGGAAACGGCGGCGCAGGCGTTTTCCACATCAAGCCCGATGATGAAAACCTGAATTCTGTTTTTGAATTGTTTGAACAACACTACCGCGAACCCATTATCGCACAACTGTATTTGCCAGATGTGCGTAAAGGGGACAAACGGATCATCCTGATTGACGGAGAGCCAGCAGGTGCCATTAACCGCGTACCAGCAGAAGGCGAAGCAAGGTCCAACATGCATGTGGGTGGACGCCCGGATCCAATTGGTTTGACAGAACGTGATCGCGAAATCTGTGCCGCTATTGGCCCAACCCTAAAAGAACGCGGTTTGATCTTTGTTGGTATTGATGTAATCGGCGACTATATGACAGAAATCAATGTCACATCCCCTACGGGAATTCAGGAAATCAATCGCTTCAATAATGTGTCCCTTGAAGCTGATATTTGGGATTCAATTGAAAGCAAATTGAACAGATAGTCATACCTCTATCAATTCAATTACTCATTCCGGTTGATGCTCAGCAAAGCTCTACCGGAATGAGGTTTTCTTCTCCCCCAAAAGCTGCCTAGAAGGTAATGACCGGACCACCCACCAGCACCATCTATTTCTGCGGATAGGTTTTGTGTTTCGGAAGCGCGTCATCCAAATCATAATAATCTCCCTTTTTAGCGACATAGATATGATTGGATGTTTTGATCCCCGTTTCTCCGTCAATCGTGCCACTCATAATACCCATTTGATCGCGGCCTTCTTGGTCCCAGAACAAACTGGACCCACAGTTGTTACAAAAGCCCCGCCGGGCACGATTGGATGAGTGATACCACTTCAGCCCCTTATCGACTGTAATTTTGAACTCATCTTTGGAAACTGCTGTCGCAGAAACAAAATGACCACTGGTTTTACGGCATTGGATACAATGACAAGCGACGGAATCACGTAGATCACCCATAATGACAAACTGTACATCCCCGCAAAGACAAGACCCGGTCTTTTTATCCATTACCAATCCCCCTTAATACAAACTTTTATGATACCGTTCTTCCATGGTCGCATCATATTCATCCGCATCAAGTCCACCAGCAACATGATCGGCCAAAATCCGTCCCATTGATGGCAAAGCTTTTCGATCAACAACCTTATCGGGGTTCCAGATTTCCGACCGCATAATTGACTTTGCACAGTGGATATAGGCTTCGTGAACCGTCACAACAAAAGCACAACGTGGTTCTTTACCATCCACTGCCAGATCTCTTAACAATTCCGGATCAACAGAAATTTGCACAACACCATTAATCCGCAAAGTCTCTTTGACCCCGGGTATCATAAACAAAAGGCCAATTTGCGGATTGTCGATCAAATTTAACAAACTATCGATACGGTTGTTGCCAGGGCGATCCGGTATCGCCAGTTGAGTGTCGCTCAACACTTTAACAAAACCGGGTGCATCCCCTTTAGGGGAACAATCTGCCCCTAACTGCGGGCTACTTGTTGCCATGGCCAAAAAAGGACATTTAGCAATAAAAGCACGACAGTGCTTATCCAGCTTTTTCAGTACTTTTTGGTCTGCACGAGGGCTTCTTTCCCCATAAATTTTCTTGAGGTCCTCGGCGGTCTTAATAATGTGAGACATAAAGTTATAAGCCTGTTTGGAAAAGGGACGAAGTCACAGAACGATTCCCAAAACAACCTCAAAACAAAGCCGTGATTATCGCTCTTCTGGTTTTACAGACTTTATAGTAGCCGAAAATGCTTTCAACTCTTCATTAGAGTATTTTGTATGAATTCTTGTATTAGATGGGGGCTGGTGTTTAGTGGATAATCCCTGACGGTATTCAGTGGCCGGGCGAATTGGTCGCGGCGCAAAACCTCCACCACAGTTGGGACAGACATTTTCTAAAATTTCATTCACACAGTCGCGACAAAAAGTGCACTCATAAGTACAAATCATCGCATCTGTGGCTGTTGGCAAAAGATCCTTATCACAACACTCACAATTCGGCCTAAGCTCAAGCATGTTCAAATTCCCATATTCTATTCTCAATTTCATTTGAAAGAATTATGGTCATCTAGGAACACAAAATAAATGCCACTTAGGCATCAATTATTGCCAAAGTACCCGGTTGGGTTAGTCACCAATAGCCGCGATCATGTCCCCTGGAAAATCGGTAATAATGCTGTCGACGCCCATAGCGACCAGCTCAACCCCACGGTCCACATCATTGACCGTATATGTTGCTGTCGCATAACCAGCCTGCTTGATTTCATTCACGAGCTCAGGCGTATACATCTTGTGCCACAAGTGAATTGCCGAACATTCCAATCGCTTCGCATTTTCCTGCCACCCCGTAATATCGTCATAGAGCAACAGACCTCTGGGGTGATCAGGCGCAAGATCCCGGACAACTTCCAACGACTTAAGCTTGAAAGAACTGAACAGTGGTTTATCCAAATGTTTCGGCCACACTCTGTCAAGAAGCTCAACCACTTTGCGAGACGTTTCCGCCTCTTCACCATCAGATGGTTTCAACTCGATATTCGGGTGAAGGTTGTGTTCAATATGGAACAGCAAAAATTCCTCTAGCGAAGGAATTTTCTCGCCACGAAACTTCTCATCAAACCAGGCCCCGGCTTCAAATTCACCCAGCTCGGCAAAGCTGTGGTCTTTGACCAGTGCATCAATACCTGACGTCCGTTTTAAATCCTGATCATGGTAAATAATGGGCACACCGTCTTTTGACAGCTTCACATCAAATTCAGTCCAGCACACCCCTTGGTCAAGAGCTTCGCGCAAACTTGCCATCGTGTTCTCAGGTCGAACGCCCTTGGCTCCTCGATGGGCTTGTACTCTTGGCAACGTAACAAGCGGAGTGGCGTTTGCCATTCTCCATCTCCCTTAACTAAACATGCTGGCCGGAATAAAAAAACGGACGACCACTAATCAGGATCGTCCGTTTCTTAATACCTGCTTTTTATGACAGGTCAATTACCAGTTTGCATGGCTTAGTAGGTCCAGTTTGTTTGCTTATCCAAACCGGCAGAAGACTTATTCTTCGTCTTCCTGACCTTCCAGATCTTCACCAGTTTCCTGATCAACACGTTTCATGGAAAGTTTAACCTTACCACCGCGCTCGATACCGATGCATTTGACCTTAACCATGTCACCTTCGTTTACAACGTCAGTCACTTTGCCAACACGACGATTTTCCAGCTCGGAAATATGAACAAGACCGTCACGGGCGCCCATGAAGTTCACGAACGCACCAAAGTCAACACAGCGAACGACTTTACCGTCGTAAACAACACCAACTTCTGGCTCGGCAACAATTGACTTGATCCAGTCAACAGCCGCATCACCTGCTTCTTTATCAACCGCAGCAACCTTGATTGTACCATCGTCTTCGATGTCAATCTTCGCACCCGTTTCTTCAGTGATTTCACGGATAACTTTACCGCCAGTACCAATGACTTCACGGATCTTGTCTTTTGGAATGCTGAACGTTGTGATCCGTGGAGCATGCTCGGAAACACCTTCACGGCCAGATGTAAGGGCTTTCGCCATTTCACCCAGAATGTGAAGACGACCTTCGTGCGCCTGTTCCAGAGCAACCTTCATGATTTCCTGTGTAATGGACGTGATTTTAATATCCATCTGCAGGGCAGTCACACCATTTTCAGTACCAGCAACTTTAAAGTCCATATCACCAAGATGATCTTCATCACCAAGGATATCAGAAAGAACGGCAAAATCGTCGCCTTCTTTAATAAGACCCATCGCGATACCAGCAACTGGTGATTTCAACGGAACACCTGCATCCATCAACGCAAGGGAAGAACCACAAACCGTCGCCATAGAAGAAGAACCATTTGATTCAGTGATCTCGGATACAACACGCATTGTGTACGGGAAGTCTTCTTTGGACGGCAGCAATGGGTGAATCGCACGCCATGCAAGCTTACCGTGACCAATTTCACGACGCCCAGGGCCACGAAGGAAGCCAGCTTCACCAACAGAGTATGGAGGGAAGTTATAATGCAGCATGAAATGCTCACGATAGCTACCTTCTAGCTGATCGATAATCTGCTCATCCTGACCAGTACCCAGTGTAGAAGTCACAAGAGCCTGTGTTTCACCACGGGTAAAGAGAGAAGAACCATGTGTTAGTGGCAATTTACCAACTTCAGCAACAATCGGACGAATCTGTTTGGTGTTACGACCGTCAATACGCATGCTTGTCTTTAAAATGCTGCCGCGAACAACTTCGGCTTCAAGCTTTTTGAAAAGACCACCAGCAATCGCAGCTTCGTCTTCTTCCAATCCTTCCAAAGCAGCTTCTTTAACAGCTGCAATATTTGCCTGACGCTGTAGCTTTTCCTGTTCGCCATAGGCTTCTGCAAATTTATCAAGAATACCACCTGCAATCAGCTTTTCTTTAACAGCTGCAACAGCCGGATCAACAGGTGCAAGTTCACGAGGATCTTTTGCACACTCTTCAGCCAGTTCGATGATTGCATTGATCACAGGCATCATCTGCTCGTGGCCATAAGCAACCGCACCAAGCATAACTTCTTCAGAAAGCTCTTTCGCTTCTGATTCGACCATCAATACACCTTCGTGTGTACCAGCAAGAACAAGATCAAGGTCCATGTTCTCATAGTCTTGCATGAGCGGGTTCAGAACATATTCACCGTTCTCGTAACCAACACGACAACCACCAATTGGACCCAGGAATGGAAGACCAGAGATTGTCAGGGCTGCAGAAGCACCAACCATAGCAACGATATCTGGATCGTTTTCAAGATCATGACTGATAACAGTACAGATAACCTGAGTTTCGTTCAGGTAACCATCAGCAAAAAGAGGACGAAGTGGGCGGTCAATCAGACGAGAAACCAGAGTTTCTTTTTCAGATGGACGTGCTTCACGTTTAAAGAAGCCGCCAGGGATCTTACCTGCGGCATATGTTTTTTCCTGGTAGTTTACAGTCAGTGGGAAAAAGTCCTGACCCGGTTTTACGCTACGTGCGCCAACCGCGGTACAAAGCACAACAGTGTCACCGTAGGTTGCCAATACAGCACCATCAGCCTGACGTGCAATCTGACCTGTTTCCAGCTTAAGGGTACGACCACCCCATTCAATTTCTTTCGTGTAGATGTTAAACATCAGTTTTCCTTATTATCACGGGCCGGTTTCTTTCTTTTGCCGGGCCTACGCAAGCTGTCCATTTTTGTTGAACAGCTTGCGCAGGACCGGCGCAGACCTGATATTGCCCCGACCCCCGAAACAACATCAAATAACTTATTCAGATCATGGCCTTGTAAATGGATTAGCGAGAAAGTCTCTCACATTTCAGTCCTTGGCCAGTCCTTGAATAAACGTACACCCGGCCAACAGGAATGATATTCGCTGTGGACCGGGTGTCACTAGAAACTTCCTTTGCCTTAGCGGCGAAGGCCGAGACGTTTAATCAGAGCATCATAACGGCCCTGATTTTTCTTTTTGGTATAGTCCAGCAGACGACGACGCTGACCAACCAATCCAAGAAGACCACGACGGGAATGGAAATCCTTTTTATGATCTTTTAGATGTTCAGTCAGGTTGTTGATACGCTCAGATAGAATAGCTACCTGTACTTCTGGAGAACCAGTATCACCTTCAACAGTTGCGAACTCTTTGATGAGTTCCTGCTTACGCTCAGCCGTAATCGACATCGCTTTTCCTTCTTTAAAAGCTATCTAGGAAAATCCTAGAGATTTAAAACACGTACTGATCTCACCTCACCTTTTTCAAATCGGGCCAGCGCAACGGGTGTTCCGTTTTCTGTTGCCAGAAAAACATCCCCGTTCACCAAGTCTCCAATCCGGTCAAGATCATGTCGTGTTATCATGGATAACACTTGACCCTGACGAAGGCGGGTTGCCTCAGTTTCTGATAAGGCCAACGCCGAGATGTCGTCCAGCGCGGTCTCTACCGGGAGCAAAAGCTCATCGGCAGCGGGACTATGCCCGATCTCTTCGAGAGATTCCAGTGAAATCGCATGTTCCAGGGTAAAGGGTCCTACGCGTGTACGTCGTAGCTCGATAATATGAGCACAGGTTCCCAGTGCCTTGGCCAGATCACGGCCCAGCGAACGGATATAAGTTCCTTTGCCACAGTCGACTTCAAATTCGGCAATATCCTCGTTACGCATATCAACTAAATCAAAGCGATCAATACGAACAATGCGGGATTTCAATTCGAATTCTTCATCGCCATCACGCGCCAAATCATAAGCTCTTTTACCATCAACTTTAATGGCGGAATAACGCGGTGGCACCTGTTCCACATCGCCAACAAAGTTTGTAAGCACCTGAAGTATATCTTTTTTTTGGGGGCGCACGGGGCTTGTTTCAATAACCTCACCCTCACGATCTTCTGTAGAAGTCGCTTCCCCCCACTTTACAGCAAAGCGATAGGTTTTGCGTCCATCCATTGCATAGGAGACTGTTTTGGTTGCCTCACCAAATGCCAGGGGAAGTAAACCACTGGCCAAGGGATCAAGCGTACCGCCATGCCCAACTTTTTGGGCATTAAGCGCTCGTCTTGCCTTACCAACCAATTGTGTAGAAGAAAATCCAAGTGGCTTGTCCAGAACAAGCCAGCCATGGATAGGAAGACCTTTTTTCTTACGGGCCATTAGCTGTCCGCTTCGTCGTCCCCGGCTCGCGACTCGATCCACTCATCATCGTCATCATGACGCAGATCTTGCTGAACACTGTCACTCTGCAACAGAGTATTAATCTTTGCAGCTTCATCAAATGAGGTATCGGGTTCGAAGCCAATCCGAGGGCAACTTCTTAGCCGCAGCATATGGCTTAGTTCACGACGGAAAAAACCATTGGCTTTGTTCAAAGATTTGGTCACTGCCTCAAGATCAGCCCCACCCAAAGGCACAACAAAGGCGGTCGCATTCTTAAGATCAGGACTAATACGCACTTCGGAAATCGTGATAATCACGCCTTCCAAATGTGGATCATTAAAGCTTGTCCGATTCAGAATCTCTGACATTGCGTGGCGAATTTCTTCGCCGACGCGTAACTGTCTCTGGCTTCGGGGTGTACCGCTACGGTTTTTACTATTGGAACTCATATCATCCCTTCATCGCTGACGAGAGCTATTATAGCTCTCGTGCGATTTCTTCGATGATGTAACACTCAATCTGGTCACCCACTTGAATGTCTGAATAGTTCTCAAAGGCCATACCACATTCATAACCTTCTTTTACTTCTTTCACTTCATCTTTGAAGCGACGCAAAGTTTTCAGAGAACCATCATGAATAACCACGTTATCACGTAGCAAGCGAACTTTGGATCCGCGCTGAACGGAACCCTCGGTGATCATACAACCCGCAATTTTGCCAACTTTGGTAATGTTGAAAACTTCGCGGATCTGGGCATAACCTGTGAATTTCTCGCGCTGTTCAGGCTCAAGAAGGCCACTCATCGCTGCTTTCACATCATCCACAACGTTATAGATGATGGAATAATAACGAATATCCACCTTTTCACGGCGGGACATTTCACGAGCCTGTGGGTTTGCACGAACGTTAAAAGCAATAACGAAAGCGCCCGTAGACTGAGCCAAGGTAATATCGGATTCGTTGATCGCACCAACGCCAGTATGCAGAATGTTCACCTTAACTTCGTCAGTGTTCATTTTCTGCAAGCTCGTTGCGATAGCTTCCATAGAACCATGAACATCGGCCTTGACGATAACCGGAAGTTCTTCCGCCTTACCTTCTTTCAGTTTGGCCAACATCTGTTCCAGCGAACCACGACCAGCTGCCGCAGCAGCAAGATCTTTTTTCTTCTGCTCACGATAGGCCGCGATTTCGCGGGCTTTGGCATCATTCTCAACAACGATGAAGTCATCACCAGCACTCGGCGTACCGTTTAGACCCAACACCTCTACCGGAAGTGACGGCCCCGCAGACTTAAGCTTTTGTCCGCGTTCGTTCGTCATGGCACGAACACGGCCCCACTCGCTACCTGTCACAAAGATATCGCCAACATTCAGCGTTCCTTTTTGAACCAGTACAGTTGCGACAGAACCACGGCCTTTATCAAGCTTGGCTTCAATCACAGCACCGATAGCAGCACGGTTTGCATTCGCTTTCAGTTCAAGCAACTCAGCCTGTAGCATGATCGCTTCTTCAAGCTTATCGAGACCCATTTTGGTTTTCGCTGAAACCTCAACAGTCTGAATATCACCGCCCATTTCTTCGACGATCAATTCATGCTGAAGTAATTCCTGTCTCACACGATCCGCGTTCGCGTCGGGCTTATCCATTTTGTTGATTGCAACAATAATCGGCGCTTCAGATGCTTTAGCATGGTTAATCGCTTCAACAGTCTGTTCCATGATGCCATCATCACCAGCCACAACCAGCACCACAATATCTGTAACAGTTGCACCACGCAGACGCATTTCAGTAAAGGCGGCGTGACCCGGTGTATCCAGGAAGGTAATCTTGTTACCAGAAGCCAGATTTACCTGATAGGCACCGATGTGCTGGGTAATACCACCAGCTTCTCCGCGAACAACGTCCGCTGAACGAATAGCATCCAGCAAAGATGTTTTACCGTGATCCACGTGCCCCATGATGGTAACGACCGGCGGACGAGGTTGCTGCTCTTCATCGGTTTCGTCCTGATTACCAAGAATGCCTTCTTCAACATCCGCAGCTGTAACACGTTTGATTGTGTGACCAAGTTCCTGAACAACCAATTCAGCAGTATCAGCATCAATCGTCTGATTGATTGTTGCCATCACGCCAAGCTTCATAAGCTGCTTGATAACTTCAGTCGCGCGTTCCGCCATACGGTTGGCAAGTTCCTGAACCGTAATTGTTTCTGGCAGGATAACTTCGCGCAAAACTTTTGTCGGCAAAGGACGCGCACCGCGTTCTTGCTGTAGCTTTTTCTGACGACGGCGTTTCACAGAAGCAAGAGAGCGCTGGCGCCCATCTTCATCCATCGCACTTGCAATGGTCAGCTTGCCTTTATTACGACGTTCTGTAGTCGCCTGATTTTTATCAGTCGCCTGCTTGGGTACAAAATTCTGTTTGTTACCCTGCTTCACACGACCACCAAGCTCATTCGCGATGGCTTCACCAACGGAAGCAGGTGCAACATTAGCTTTTTTCTTTGATTTTGGCTTCGGCTTGGATTGACGGTTATCCGGCGCACGCTCTGCAGCCTCACGCTTCTTACGGGCTTCAGTCGTCGCTCGTGCAGCAGCTTTCGCTTCCTCTTCAGCTTTTTCCATAGAGCTTTTGGCATTCTCAGCCCGCGCAGCAGCTTCTTCTGCTTTTACCCGTTCAGCTTCTTCAGCGGCAAGACGAGCGTCTTCTTCGGCTTGAATCGCAGCTTTACGTTTATTTTCTTCTTCCTGGCGGATTCTCTCTTCTTCTGCCGCCTTTTTCTTACTTTCTTCAGCTTCACGTGCAGCCGCGAGAACCTGCATACGCTTTGCTTTTTCAGCGTTTGTCAGATCATCATGCGTTGCCGCAAGCTTTGCCGCTTTCTTAGGAGCAGCAGGAGCTTTTTTCTCTGGCTTCGGCGCTTCGGTCAAACTTGGTTCCGGCGTCGTCACTTCTGCCATACGTCCGCTCTCACCGCGTTCGAATGTCCGGCTACGTTTTACTTCCACGGTAACGGATTTAGACCGCCCATGGCTAAAGCTCTGCTTAACCTGGCCGGTTTCTACAGTTTTCTTCAACTCAAGCGTATTCGGCCGGCTTAATGTCAGCGGCTTTTTGCTCTTATTGGTGTCCTTGCTCGAGGTCATTCTTTCAGGCGTCCACTTACTTTTTGGCGGGGTGTCCCGCAATTCCTCTTACAGCCAACAACCGCGCCACATCAGCGGCGAACCTATCAGCGATTCCACTTGGTCTAAGCGCTACATGTACCCAGGTATCCCGGCCTAGCGCTTGCCCTAGCTCATGCCCGGTAAAGGTTTCGTTTATCGGCAAATCAGGATCGATAGCCCTGGCCAACGCACGAATTTTACCGCGCCCATCTTCTGCCGCGTCTGCGGCTTGTACAAGTATCTTGACGTTCCCTGAAGAAAGCCAAGCTTTCGTTTTTTCAAACCCTGCTACTAAATGTCCTGCACGTTTTGCCAGACCTAGAGCATCAAGGCAACGTTTCGTTAGCTGCGCGTCAAGTTGCTCGATCAAATCATCGGGCACTTTGACCTTCGCTTTAGCCGAACGAGCGAATAATTGTTTATGACACGCTTTCTCTACCATATCCCGGCTTGGAGACAACCAGATTCCGCGTCCCGGCAGTTTTCCGAATAAATCCGGTACTACATTTCCATCCGGTCCAATCACAAACTTCAACAGGGCCGACTGAGGGAAAAGATCACCAGAAGCAATACAGCGTCTTTCAGGTTCGCTCTTTCGCTTCTTCCTGACCTTTTTCTTTCCCTCAGCTTTTTTCGTTGTCACAGACTTAACCAAAGTATCTAATCCTCTGGTTTTGTTTATTCACTTGCCTCTGACTCATCAGATCCAGCCGCTGCCGCATCTTCATCTGCAAACCAGTGTGCACGTGCAGCCATGATAATTTCATTTGCCTTGTCTTCTGACAGTGCAAGTTCTTCACCAAGCATTTCGACAAGCTCATCACCAGCCAAATCAGCCAAATCATCCAGAGTTTTAATACCTTGCTCACCCAAATGAACCACCTGTTCAGATGAAAGCCCCTCTACAGACATCAAGTCATCCTGAACACCCAGGCTCTGGCGAGACTCTTCTAATTCTTTTTCATGTGCTTCAAGGTATGTGCGGGCACGGTTGCGAAGTTCTTCAGCAATATCCTCGTCAAAGCCCTCAATAGCAGCAAGTTCATCAACGGGAACATATCCAACCTGTTCAACGCTTTCAAAACCTTCAGCAACAAGAAGATGAGAAATCACATCGTCCACATCAAGTGCATCCATGAAGTTCTGTGAACGCTGTTTGATCTCTTCCTGACGACGTCGAGATTCCTCTTCGTCGGTCATGATATCAATATCCCAACCAGTCAGAATAGAGGCCAAACGAACGTTCTGACCGCGACGACCAATTGCAAGAGATAGCTGATCATCTGGAACAACAACTTCGATACGCTTTGAATCTTCGTCCAGAACAACTTTGGAAACTTCAGCAGGGGCCAAAGCATTCACCACAAATGTCGCTACGTCAGGTGACCATGGAATAATATCAATCTTTTCGCCCTGAAGTTCTGTCACAATCGCCTGAACACGACTACCACGCAGACCAACACAGGCACCAACAGGATCAATTGATGCATCTTCAGAAAGAACAGAGATTTTTGCACGGCTTCCCGGATCACGGGCAACAGCTTTGATTTCAATCACACCATCATAAATTTCAGGCACTTCCTGTGAGAAAAGCTTCGCCATAAACTGTGGGTGAGAACGAGAAACAAAGATCTGAGGGCCACGAGGCTCTTCACGTACATCATAGATATAGGCACGAACACGATCACCATTACGGAAGTTTTCACGCGGAAGTGTTTCATCGCGGCGCATGATGGCTTCGGCTTTACCCAAATCAACAGTAACATTGCCAAACTCGTTCCGCTTAACAACACCATTGATAACTTCACCAACACGGTCCTTGTATTCACGGAACTGTCTGGCACGCTCTGCATCACGAACTTTTTGGACAATAACCTGCTTTGCAGTCTGAGCCGCAATACGACCAAGATCAATTGGTGGCAATTCGTCAAAGAAAAATTCACCTATTTCGATATCAGCCTGACGCACTCTTGCATCTTTCAGCGTTGTTTGTGTCAGTTCGTTTTCAACTTCCTCAACAACCTCTGTATAACGACGCAATCTAACTTCACCGGTTTTACGGTCAATTTCAGCGCGAATATCACGCTCATGACCATATTTTGCGCGCCCAGCTTTGGAAATAGCCTGCTCCATTGCATCCAGCACTTCATCGCGCTCAATGCTTTTTTCACGAGCCACAGCTTCAGCAACCTGAAGAAGTTCAGTTCTATAAAGAGCAGTCGTTTCCATTTGCCCTCAAATCCTCAATCTATCATGACAGTCAGAACTATTTTCTAAACCATCACTTTACTTGTTTATCCTATGGCGCGGCATATAAGCACCTCGCCACAACGCATTATTCACAAGCGTGTTATCCACCGGCCTGTGCTGCAGCAATCAGTTCATCGGTCAAAATTAGCTTTGCGCGCGACATGTCCTGAAAAGCCAGATATACTTCGGCCTCTTCCTCTTCGAGATCAAGGTGAATAGCCTCTCCCTCAACCCCTAGAAGACGCCCTTTAAAACGTCTGCGCCCATCAACATTAATCAACATTTCAACACGCGCATCAAAACCGGCAAAGCGCTGAAAATCCGACAAGCGTGTTAATGGGCGGTCGATACCAGGTGAGCTAACTTCCAGACGAAAAGCCCCTGAAATTGGATCTTCCACGTCCAAAAGAGCTTCAATCGCGCGGCTGATATCTGAACAGTTATCGACAGTCATGATCTGGGTAAGATCACTATGTTCAGCCATCACCTGCAGCGTTTTGCGCTCATCACCACCTGTAATCATAACACGAACGATATCAAAGCCCATAGACGCCAGAGTCGGGGCTATAATCTGCTCTATCTGAGCAGCTTTACCGTCACTCGTTTTGGCAAGAAGAGGTATCGTACCCCCTTTAGCGTCTAACAATAACTCATCTCCGTTTGCATAAGCGCCCGAGCTATATCTTTGATATAAAGATACAAAACCAACAAAAGGCGCTGAATTTAGATACAAAAAATGGGCCTTAAGGCCCGCTTTCAAAACTTCGATGTAGCGGGCTACAACAAAGTGTGTCCCGCGCGCACTGTAACCTTAGCCCCATTCCAGTGCAAGCGCTTTTCTATTCCTGCAGGAAAAGCGCTGTTTAACATATATTTAGGAGGTAACGGTAACTTTAAAGACTTATGTGCGCGGCAATCTTTTAAAACGTAAATATCCCGGCTTAAGGCCTTTATTCAGGGCCTTTTCTTCATACCTGGTCTTAGGCCAGTCCTCTGTGCGCTGGTTCCAGTCATTTTTTGATTCAGCCTGCCAGCTAAACAATGGATGAGGAACAGTTCTTTCAAGCATCCATTGCAGATACCCCATATCATCCGTTGCCATCCGCAGCTCACCATCATCCACAAGCAAATCAGCCAGCAGATCCAGTGTTTCGATTTGGACAATACGACGTTTGTTATGTCGGGCTTTATGCCAAGGATCAGGGAAAAGAATAAAAACTTTACTGAGAGAATTCTTCGGCAAGAATGGCATCATATCGCGTACATCACCCCGATAGATACGAACGTTCTCGGCACCATTATCATCAAGATGGCCCAGCAAACTGGCAACACCATTGATAAAATACTCTGCCCCAATCAAGTTAACATCAGGATTGTGTTCGGCTTGCCAAGCCAGATGTTCGCCACCGCCAAAACCGATTTCAAGCCATGTTTCTTGCCCTGAACGACCAAACATCTCGTCCAGTTTATAAGGCACAATGTTTTCGGGATCACCCAGTGTTATCTGGATTTTTGGCAGAACCGTCTCGACCAGCTCAGTTGCCTTTTTCCGCAGAGGGCGACCCTGTCGTCGGCCATAAAAAGTACTACGCTTAACAGGATCGCTCATCTTCTTACTCTACGTCTTCTTCAGCTCTTAAAGGTTAAAAGCAGACTTCAGGTTATCCACAAGATCAAGGCGCTCCCAAGAGAAACCTCCATCACCTTCCGGACGGCGGCCAAAGTGGCCGTAAGCCGCTGTACGCGCATAAACAGGCTTGTTCAAAGCCAGATGCTCGCGAATACCGCGCGGCGAAAGATCCATGATATCCATCAGGGCAGCCGGAAGTTTTTGCTCATCAACCTGGCCTGTGCCATGAGTGTTCACATAAAGTGAAAGCGGTTTGGACACACCGATCGCATAAGAAACCTGAATTGTGCAGCGTTCTGCGAGGCCAGCACCGACAACGTTCTTTGCCAGATACCGTGCGGCATAGGCAGCTGAACGGTCAACCTTGGTCGGATCTTTACCCGAGAAAGCACCACCACCATGTGGAGCCGCACCACCGTATGTATCAACAATAATCTTACGGCCTGTCAAACCTGCATCACCATCAGGGCCTCCAATAACAAAGCGGCCTGTTGGATTCACATAAAATTCGTCGTCAGAACACATCCACCCCTGTGGCAGTTCTTTTTCAACATGCCGACGAACGATTTCACGAATCTGGTCATTATCCATACCCTCAGCATGCTGAGTGGACACAACAACAGATGTAGCACGAACAGGCTTACCATCGACATATTCCAGTGTTACCTGGCTTTTCGCATCCGGACCAAGGCCTGGCTCCTCACCTGAGTGACGAACCTCAGCAAGTGACCGTAAAATATTATGAGAATAAAAAATCGGCGCAGGCATGTAACCGTCGGTTTCCTTACAGGCATAACCAAACATGATACCCTGGTCACCAGCACCTTCGTCTTTATTACCAGCGGCATCTACGCCCTGGGCGATATCAACGGATTGCTCATGGATAAAGTTCTGCACATCCATGTTTTTCCAATGAAAACCGTCTTGTTCATAGCCAATGTCACGAACAGCCTGACGGGCCACTTCTTCAATTACATCTGGTGTTACCGAAGCAGGACCACGAACTTCACCGGCCAAAACGATCCGGTTTGTTGTTGCAAGTGTCTCAACCGCAATACGAGACTGCGGATCGTGAGAGAGGTATAGATCTACGATAGAATCTGATACACGATCACAAACTTTGTCAGGGTGCCCTTCAGACACGGACTCGCTTGTGAAAAGATAGCTGCCAAGTCGCACGACAACCCCTTTCTATATGATTATAAAAAAAATTGATCGTGGCACCGGAAAGTAACGATAATGCGACCCATGCCCGACCAAATGCACTATATAACGCAAAATGCATATAATGCAAAACGCGATCAGGAATGCCTGATCGCGCTCTATAATGCAATGCTTAAATTACCAATTCATTGAGAAAGCAAAATTTAAGCTGATAATTCCTGCTGTTGCCCTAAAAGGATTATGCTTTTGCCGCTTCTTCAGAAGCAGCTTCAGCAGCAGTTCCCAAGGCTTTTGTCATCTCAAAAAGACGCTTCCGCACCTGTGGGTCAACAATTTTGTAATAAGCACGGACCAACTCAAGCGTTTCACGCTTCGCCATTGGATCAGCTTCGTGAACAAAAGCTTCAACCTTCTCTTCACTCATTTCGCGCAAGCGAACAGGTGACTGCGAAGCAACTTCATCGGGCATATCCGCGAAGAAATAGCCCACAGGCACTTCGAGAACACGTGCCAAGTCATACAAACGACTGGCGCCCACACGGTTTGCTCCGCGTTCGTATTTCTGGACCTGCTGGAAAGTCAGACCAATAGCTTCGCCAAGCTTCTCCTGGCTCATGCCTAGTAGGGTCCGACGCAATCGAACTCTGCTTCCAACATGAACATCAACAGGATTTGGTTTGCCTTTACCACGAACTGGTTCGTTTTCTTGTACTCGACCCATAATTTTACTCTTTCTAAACTGCACACAAGCAACCATCTATACGAGTATAATTATGCATACTATCGTATGTGGTCAACTTATTTCTACCAAAAGAGTGTATTTTTTGGGCTTTTTGCTACCTTTTACGCCAAATTACCATCGGTAGTAACAACAGACTTATGAGAATCAATACGGAGAAATTTCCAAGAATAGAAAATAATGTCTGCCCAGATATTTTTTTTGGAAGCTCCGTATCAACAATACCCTTTTCCCCTAGGCCCAGACTTTTGACGACCCGCCCATAAGCATCGATAGAGGCCGAAATGCCAGTGTTGGCAACGCGGATCACCGGAAGACCTTCTTCAACAGCCCTGAGTTGTGCCATACCAAAATGCTGATAGGGACCACTGGTAATACCAAACCAGCCATCATTGGTTGCATTAAGTATCCAATCCGGCCTTTCAGAAGAATTCACAACAGCACCCGGGAAAATAATTTCATAACAGATCAACATACTTACCCCGGGAAGCCCGGGAACATTCAACGTTCGCAATCCTTCACCAGGTGTAAAATCAGAACTGCCAGCCGTCATTTTTTTTAGGAAAGGCACCCAATCTTTCAATGGTACGTATTCACCAAAAGGCACCAGATGAAACTTGTCATAGGTGTCGATAATTTCACCTCGACGATCAAGAACATGCATCGAGTTGCGAAAACGTCTCTCAACACCCCCTTCAACCGAAAGCTCTTCCACTCTGGGTGCGCCGGTTATTAAATAACCGGATGGCGGCACCACCCTGGATACAACTGATCTTAACTCGGAATCCCCTGACAACAAAAATGGTACAGCCGTTTCTGCCCAAATTACATGGGTTATGTCCTGAAACCCTTCACCAGCGCTCAGCCCCATCTGTGTAACAATATGTTCCCCACGCAGATCTGGTTTCCACTTATCTGCCTGCCTTATATTAGGCTGTACAAGACGCATCTTGATGTTGTCGACGAAGGCGTCGCTACCTGTCGATGCAGTGCTTAATCGAAAGGCACCGTAACCCCAAACAAAAACAGGCACACACAAGACAAGAAAGACAAAGGCAACACGGCGTTTCATTTCAGAAAAGGGGACTTTAGGATCCTCAAACAGTACCGATGGCACACTGGCAACCAGAAGAGTGAGAAGGCTTAACCCCCAAACCCCGGTCAAACTCGCAAACTGAAGCATCTGGTCAGAAAAAGTCCATACCGCCCCAAGAAGATTCCAAGGAAATCCCGTGAAAATCCATGACCTAAACCATTCGATAAAGAGCCATAGGGACGCAAAAGCGAGGATACGTTCAATTCCCTGAAGCTTCAGGCGGCCCATTACGTAACCGAGAAGAAGGTGAAAAAGCCCCATGCCGGCAGCCAGTGCAAGAATCGCAAAGGGCATTAACCAAGCATGACGGGCACTATTAACCAGAAAAGCTGCGCCAACCCAATAGAGGCCAACAGCAAAATATCCGGTTCCAAATGCCCACCCGATAAAGGCTGCTTTTTTAGGGGTTTCAGCACCTTTCCAAAGCCATAAAAGACCGACAAAGGCAGGTATCAAAAGAGGTATAAAAAACAAAGGCGCAAAGGCGGTTGCAGACAGCCCGCCCAAAACAACGGCAATCCCGTAGCGCTTCCAACCTCTGATTTCCTGAAGGTTTTTGCTCAGGCTATATACACCTGCCAGTCCCCGCCCAATACCCATACTGGCCTAGCCTTCTTTTTGCTCTTCGTTATCTGTTGCTGTGTTTTTCCATACTTTCAAACGCTTGATTCTGCGTGGATCGGCATCAAGCACTTCGAACATAACGGATGTTTCCTCGTGTTCGATCAACTCTCCTCTGGCAGGAATGCGGTCTGCCAACCAGAAAACAACCCCGCCAAGCGTATCGATATCCTCATCACGCTCTTCATCCGTCAAGATCGGACCTATCTTCTCTTCCAATTCACCAATTGGGCACCGCGCATCAGCAATAAAAGAGCCATCCGGGCGTGGGTACAAACGCGGACCTTCGTCGGTATCATGTTCATCTTCGATCTCTCCAACAATTTCTTCTACGAGATCTTCAATGGTAACAAGCCCGTCTATTCCGCCAAATTCATCAACGATCAAGGCCATATGAACACGCGACATGCGCATTTCCAAAAGCAAATCAATAGCCCGCATAGAAGGTGCAATGATCAAAACGCGACGCACAATACTGGCAAGATTGGGATTACGAGCCCCTTTTGAATATTCCAGAACATCCTTGATATGAACCATACCAATGACATCGTCCAAGGTTTCCCGAAAAACAGGCAGTCTTGAATGTCCGGCGCGGCTCATCATATCGATAAGATCGCCAATAGATGTATCCAGGTCCACAGCGATAATATCAGCCCTGGGTACCATAACATCCGAACAGGTCAGATGGCGAAGCTTGAGGATATTTCCGAGCATGACACGCTCGTCTTCACCAATCGGCGTAGATGACGCAGCCTCATCTTCGCTGCCTTCGATCTCCTCAATGATTTCTTCCATTGTCTCGCGAAGACTGGAATCGCCATTTTTGAAACCAAAGCTACGTGTTAACCAATTCCATAGTCCGCCGCGCGACGATGTTTCTGCATCCTGGTCGCGCAGCGATTTACTATTTCCCGATATTTCACTCATCTATCGCGCCCTCAAAAAGCCGATCGCCATCAAACTCATAAGGGTTCTTAACACCAAGCCTATTCAAAATTTCTACCTCAAGCCCTTCCATCTCAAGCGCATCATCATCTTCAATGTGATCATACCCCAACAAATGCAAAACACCATGCACCAAAAGATGCGTAAAATGATCTTCAAGCCTTTTAGATTGCTCATTTGCCTCTGAAATCAAGGTTTCAAGAGATAAAACAATATCACCAAGAGGTAAAACACCCCGCTGCGATGCAAGATCGGCTTCATCAGGATCATCCAAAGTCGAAAACGAAAGTACGTTTGTCGGCTTATCTTTACCCCGGTATTCTTTGTTCAGTGCTTGTACAGAAGTGTCATTCGCCAAGACCACAGATAGTTCCGCTTGCGAAATAAGCGTCGTGTCCGATGAAGAAGCTTCGGAAGAAAATCCAGCAAAGACATAAGCGGCAACAACAGCCCGGTGGATCAGGGCCTGATGATGAGGAAGCCGATCAGACCATTGAGGTTCCCGAACCTCAACTTCAATATCAAACCCCGAAGATCTAAAGACAGAGCCTTCATTACTTAAAGAACGCTCTAAAGCTTCGGCCATGATCAGATCAGACATCTAACAAGCCCTCTGAGCGAAGGCCCTTCAATTTCCGGATAACTTGCAGACAGGTTAGCCATCAAAGAAATCTCTTTCTTCAGCTTCACCTTTATTTTGACGGTTATCATAGGCGCGTACGATCTTGGTCACCAACTCATGCCGCACGATATCTGCATGCGCAAACTGAACGAAACCGACCTCTTCCAATTTGGCAAGCGTCTGCGAGGCATCTCGAAGGCCAGATAATTGCCCTTTGGGCAAATCGACCTGTGACATATCACCCGTCACAACCATGCGAGAACGTTCCCCAAGCCGGGTCAAAAACATCTTCATTTGTACTGGAGTCGTATTTTGAGCTTCATCCAGAATAACAAAAGCATTTGATAAGGTCCGCCCCCTCATAAAGGCAAGCGGAGCAATCTCTATTTCACCGTTTTCCAACCGTCCCATAACCTGATCCGAAGGAAGCATATCATGCAGGGCATCATAAAGCGGACGCAGATAAGGATCGACTTTGTCTTTCATATCCCCAGGAAGAAAACCCAACCGCTCCCCGGCTTCAACAGCCGGACGCGAGAGAATGATCCGCTCAACATCCCCGTTAAGCAAAAGTGACACCCCATAGGCAACGGCCATATAGGTTTTGCCCGTTCCAGCAGGCCCCACGCCAAATACCAGCTCGTGACGTTGCATCGCTTTGATATAAGCAGCTTGTCCCGGAGATCGCGGATTCAGACGTCTTTTGCGGGTAACGATTGCCAGCTCATCACCATGCGTTGACTTTACGGCCTTTTCGGTTTCATCAACATCCGGTGTGATTTGCGCCATGCGGACAACAGCATCAACTTCGCTATCGCCAACATCCAGACCTTTTTGCAATCGTTCGTATAATGCTTTTAAAACAACCTTAGCTGTCGCTACAGAATCTTTACTACCGCTTATTGATACTTGATTTCCACGCGAAGCGAGATCCACATCAAGGTGCTGTTCCAATCGAACAAGATGCTGATCATGTTCCCCATAAAGCATGGGGAGAAGACTATTATCATCAAACTCAATTAATTTATTCTGCCGTGCACCACGAGCGGCTTGTCCGTTACGAGCTCTGGCTGTCAAATGCGTCCCTCCATTGCGGCTTTTGCATGTTCCATATTATGCGCGTCAAAAACACCAAAGTCACCTGTTACTACTGAACCTGTTAAAGAATTTGGCTTTGCTGTTTCAATTTTGACATCAACAATTTGCCCCATCAGACGTTCCGGTGCCTGCACAAAGACAGATTGCATGTAAGGGCTACGGCCCCCCAATTGACCAACTTCACGGCCTTTACGTTCAATCAGAACCGAAAGTGTCTTGCCAATCATACTCTGGTTAAAAGCCATTTGCTGAGCATTGAGCAGTTCCTGCAACATTGCCAAACGTGTCGATTTAACATCTTCAGGAACCTGGGCATCAATACTTGCAGCCGGTGTGCCCGGACGCGGGCTGTATTTGAAAGAATAGGCTTGGGCGTAATTCACATCGGTAACCAAACGCAGGGTATCAGCAAAGTCCTGATCGCTTTCGCCCGGGAACCCGACGATAAAGTCAGAAGACAGCGCCAGTTCAGGACAAGCATCCCGAAGCTTATCAATGACCCGGCGGTATTCGTCCCCAGTGTGTTTGCGGTTCATCATTTCCAAAACGCGGTCAGAGCCACTTTGGATCGGTAAATGCAAATACGGCATTAACTCTGAAAGATCACGATGGGTATCAATAAGCTCGTCATCCATATCGTTCGGATGCGACGTCACATAACGAAGACGTTCAATTCCATCAACTTCGGCAAGCTCTCTGAGCAATCGTCCCAAACGCCATGTTTTACCGTCCGCACCTTCGCCGTGATAGCCGTTAACATTCTGCCCAAGAAGGGTAACTTCACGCGTCCCGTTGGCAACCAGACGCTTGGCTTCATCGACAATCGCCGTTACCGGGCGCGAAAATTCGGCTCCACGGGTATAGGGAACGACACAGAAAGTACAGAATTTGTCACAACCTTCCTGAACAGACAAAAAGGCAGAAGGACCATGTGTCTGGCTTTCTTCTGGCAGGAAATCAAATTTGGATTCCACCGGGAAATCCGTGTCGGAAATCCCCCGCCCCGATGTATTCCCCAAAGCCTTGGTAACCATTTCGGGCAAACGATGATAAGTCTGGGGACCAAAAACCATATCGACCTGTTTGGCACGGCGTAGAATCTCTTCGCCTTCAGCCTGCGCTACACAGCCAGCAACGCCGATGAGCATGCGATCACCATCGGATTCGCGCTTTTCTTTCAAACGTCGCAGCTGTCCAAGTTCCGAAAAGACCTTCTCGGAAGCTTTTTCGCGTATATGACAGGTATTGAGTATAACCATGTCTGCCGCGTCGGGGCTATCAACGGTTTTATATCCCAAAGGAGCCAGAACATCTGTCATCCGAACCGTATCATAGACGTTCATCTGACAGCCATAGGTCTTAATATAGAGCTTTTTTGCCAACGTAATTACCAATTCAGCCTAGTGTCATTTTCGGCTACATATGTGATAAACCGTTCAGACACCTTGTTAAATTACCATCTGTTGGGATTTGAAGCTATTTGTAATCTACGCCCTCTCAAGGCATCGGAAACACCGCCGGATACCGCCTTGTGACAGTGACTGGCCATATCTTTCCGATTGGCGAAAGAACTCGCTTCTACCGGCTCCAGGAACTCAACTTCTACAGTCAAAACACCCATAGCCAGCGCATGCCATAAATGCCCGGGCAATTCCATATCGCCGTACCAAGCATAAAAAGGGCGCCAAAGACGCCCCATCGGCATACCATCCAACCGGGTGTATGTAATAGAGATTGGCTGAACCAGCAAGGGGCTATCGTTTTCTGATGCCTGAGCAACTGAAAAGAGCGCCGATTTGAAGGGGAGTACCCGGGTCCCATCACTCGAAGTACCCTCTGGAAATAAAATCAAATCACGACCATTTCCAAGCCGCTTTGCCATATTATCGCGGCTTTCACTGGATTTATGCCGACGACGCTGAATAAAAACTGTACCGGATAGCTTTGCAAGCCATCCAAAGAACGGCCAGTTTCCAACCTCAGACTTCGCGACAAAGTGCCCGTCAATCAAACTGCCCAGAACAGAAATATCCAAGTAGGAAACATGATTGGATACATAGAGTGTCGGCTGACGTGTGCTTTGCTGCCCGCGGGTCACGATCTTGATGCCATTCAAAAAGCAGGTCGCATTATGATACCACAGGGGTAATTTGTAACGCCCGGGCAATCGCAAGAGCAAAAGCAGAAGCTGTAACGGCATCAAAGCCAGAGTGAAAAGGACATACACGATCAAACGGCAAGAGGCTCTTAAATCAGATCCCAAACCAGAAGCTACAGCGATGTCCGACATATCACGCTACCTGTTGTGCTGCATTGTCCGTTTCACGGCGATAATGTTTATAATACTTGTCTGTTACACGGCTTGTTTCAACAATCACGCAGACATCCGTGGTGCCAAACTGTTCATCAATCACAGCGCCATCGCCAATAACACCGCCAAGCCTCAAATAGCCCTTAATCAAAGGGGGAAGTTCTTTAATGGCTGCCTTGGGATCAATTTCATCCGCCGGCATAAGATTCATGGAACTAAATCTTTCCGGCAGAGCCTTGGGGCGAATCTCAGGATCAGCAAGGTGATTGTGATAGAGGTACGACAAAGGCACCTTCATTTGCTTGGGATCAATGCCGTGCAAGCTTGCACAGCCAAACATATATCGAATGTCGTAGGTGAAAACATACTGGGCAATGCCGCGCCATAAAAGCTGCATTGTCGAACCGCGTCTATATTCCTGATTGATACAGGATCGCCCCAGCTCCAGAATTTCACCATCAAAATTCAGCAGCTTTTCCAGATTGAATTCATCAACCGAATAGAACTGTCCACGTTTTTTTGCACCTTCGCGGCGCATGACACGATAGGTGCCGACAACAGCTTCTGGCCCTGTTCCCCGGTCATTATCGAAAACAAGCAAATGGTCACAGAATGGATCAAAGCTATCAAAATCTCGGCTTTGTTCTTCCATCTCTGGTGTTGGTTGAGCGGAGTTCTCGCGATAAAAAATATCATATCGCAAATTCTGCGCGGCCAAAACTTCCCGTTCGCTCTCGGCTAAACGGATCGTAAGTTGTCCCGCAGTTACATCGACGGGTCGTGAAGTACCCTCATTCATGCTCAGCGTGTTCCCTGGATAGACATAGCGAATTTAAACATGGCGAGGACTGTGCCAGAAAATTGTGTCTATTTTATTGCACTACAGCCTTCACGAACAGCATAAAGTTCAAGACGATGATCAACCAGGCGATAACCAAGCTTTTGCGCCATTTTACTCAGGAGTTCGTGGATCTCATCATCAGAAAATTCCAAAACTTCCCCAGAATTCACGTCAATAAGGTGATCATGGACGCGCTCGGTAACCTCTTCATAACGGGCACGACCATCACCAAAATCATGCCGCTCAAGAATATTGGCTTCTTCAAAAAGCTTAACGGTCCGATAAACAGTCGCGATAGAAATTTTAGAATCCAGCTTGGAAGCCCGATGATATACCTGTTCTACATCAGGATGATCCGTAGAATCAGAAAGAACCCTTGCAATAACGCGTCGCTGCTCGGTCATCTTCAGACCTTTTTCAGCACAAAGAACTTCCAGTTTTGATGCCATAATTACCCTGAGCTCATCTTTAATGAATACGGTTACTTTTTTGAATAATTCTAATCTATACAAAATGCGCTACCGAGAAAAGCCCGATAGCGCATTTTTTAAGGCTTATCAGTTCAAAGAAAATTGATTACTTGGTTCTGTTAGCTTTTGTCCCCAAACCAATCTGCTTTGCCAAAGAACTACGTTGTTTTGCATAGCTTGGCGCAACCATTGGATAATCCTGTGGCAAACCCCAGCGCTCGCGATATTCCTCTGGCGTCATGTTGTATGCTGTTTTTAAATGACGCTTAAGCATTTTAAGTTTCTTACCGTCTTCCAGACACACAATAAATTCTGGCGTGATGGATTTTTTAATAGATACAGCCGGCGTCGGACGCTCTGGCTCTTTCTTTTCTTCCTGGCCCAATGTGGACAGGGTACCGTAAACCTCGCGGATCAATTGAGGCAAATCTGCCACGGCTACAGAATTGTTGGAAACATGTGCTGAAACAAGACTGGTTGTAAGTTCTACTAATTCTAACGAGGAGTTATCTTCAGACATAGTATGACTGTTCTTTCCCAATATAAAGTTATCTTGTAATGATCAAAATATTATTTAATTCATAACATACCAACAAGTGAGTTAAAGTTATTTCTTACAGATTTCAAGTTAATTTCTGCAAAATATTTACATTCAATTTTTCAAAAACAATAACGCTTAGAATCATTTAAATATCCACAGACATGATAACTGCATCAACAGATAAACCATCAGGTCTGTGGTAGTATTTGGATCTTCGGGCGACTTCCTCGAACCCCATAGTCCGATAGAGAGATAGCGCAATCATATTATCTTCAGAAACTTCTAAAAACATCTTATAAACAGATGCTTGGTTCAGGTGCTCAAATAAAAGAGAAATGATTTTTTTTGAATATCCCTGCCCACGAGACCCCGGATCAACGCAAAAGGTCAATATTTCAGCTTCTCCGGCAACTTCTTGCCAAATAATAAAACCAACCGGGTGTCCATTTTTACAATAAATAAAACCCTTATTTGTTTTTTGAATAAGTAATCCCAAAAAATCTTTTGCATTCCACGCGGAAACGGCAAATGACCGTGAATGCATCTCGGCCAGAAGATCAACATGCTCAATACCGCAAAAAGTTACTTCGGGAAGGTCACTCATACCTTTATCTAAAATATTGTTTTATCTTTCGGCAATGAAACATCAGGAGCCCGTAAGTACAGTGGCTCAACAGATTGATTTTCTTTATTAAACAGGTCTTGTTCTATGGCACAAAGCAACAAATTTTGAGCATCAGCATTCGATGATGACCTAGAAATGGTTATTTTCCGACCCGATTGTTTCAGCTCCTCAATAGCCTGGTCAATACCATCCCCAACCAACAGCAGATGACCACTTGGCAATTTATTATTTAAATCTTCTGGAAGTACTGAAAAAGGTTCCATCAATGGCTTCAGCTTTGAATCAAAGCTTTGAACAAACAAATCAGCACGCTTGGCATCAATGATAACAACAACTTGTGTCTCGACTCCCTTTTCATCAGAAGGTACACCACGTGCCAGCACCTCAAAATTATTCACACCGACAAGGGGCTTGTTGCATGCAAGGGCAAAGCCTTGAGCCGCAGCCAAGCCAATACGAACCCCCGTAAACCCGCCCGGACCTGTCGTAACGGCAAAGCCATCCATATCCATCAGATCTTTACCAGTTTCCTCCAGCAAATCCTGCACAATAGGCAAAAGGCGTTCTGACTGTCCGCGCCGCATTGTCTCACTACGCGAAACAAGTACTTGGCCTTTGTCGATAATCGCAACAGAACAAGAAGACCCAGCAGTATCCAAACCAAGCAGTAATGAATTATCAGCCCGCATTATCGTGAAACCATCCCTTTGACACCCAGGTTAACTTAGCCCATAGCTTAAATAACATTATGGCTTATATCCGCGATGGGGCTTTGTTACAATTGAAGACCGCGAATAACCATGTCTGATTAAAAACTGAACGAGCGACTATGCTTAGACTAAAAAGCTTTCCATTATTCTTTCTTCTTCTTGCAACGGCCGTCGGCATATGCGGCTTTCAAAAGATAGCATCAGCACAGGAAGCAAAAAAACCCATTGAAAGTGCAAATGGAAACAGCGCTGTAGTCATTATGTATCAACGCTTTGAAGAAAGTAAATATCCAACAACCAGTACTGCTCTATCCGTTTTGACAGATCATGTGCGAGAGCTCCAAGACAGTAAGTATAACGTGCTCCCTCTTACAGATGTCGTTGATGCCATCAAAAATAATTTACCGCTGCCAGATCGAACGATTTCAATCACAATCGACGACGCCTATCTTTCTTTCTACGAAACGGCTTGGCCTGTCTTGCAGAAAGCAGGGCTTCCGATCACACTGTTTGTAACAACCTCTGCAGTTGATCAAAATCGGATCGGCTATATGAGTTGGTCCCAAATTAGAGAGCTTTCTTCTGATCCACTTGTAACTATAGGTAATCATGCGAACGAAGTCAGGCACATTGCCCACCTGTCACAACAAGAACAAAAGCAGATTATTGATCAATCCAATCAAACTTTCAGACGTGCACTGGGAAAACAACCCAATCTCTTTGCCTATCCTTTTGGCGAAATCAGTAATGATCTGGAAAATGTTTTAAAGGTGGCAGGATTTAAAGCCGCTTTTGGCCAACATTCAGGCGCCATTGGTCCCAATTCCAACTTAATGGCTTTACCGCGCTACCCATTTAATGACCGCTTTGGCACAATGGAACGTTTTAAACTGGCCATAAACAGCCTGCCTCTCCCTGTATCTGCGGTGCTCCCCGAGAACTTGACTCTCACCGAGGCAACAAACCCACCCCTTATCGGATTTACCATTGCCCCAGAAATAAAACCTCGCGAAAACGGATCCTATCGGGGATTGAACTGTTATAGTTCTCAGGGTGAACTAACGATACAGGAGCTCGGGGGGGGCCGAATAGAAGTGCGACTAAAAGAGCCCTTTAAAGCAGGGCGGGCGCGTCTGAATTGCACAATGCTTGGCCCCAATGGACGTTGGCGTTGGTTCGGGCAGCAATATTACATCCCCTGAACTCAAAATTTAATATCTGAATTAGACACAACAAACCCGAAGCTGAATATTCAGCTTCGGGTTCTAAAGATTCAGTATTCAGCCTTTGGAACTATCTAAGCACTCGCGCGTACCTCGGATACTTCGGGAATGTAATGGCGCAACATATTCTCAATGCCCATTTTCAGCGTCGCAGTAGAACTTGGACACCCAGCGCACGCACCCTGCATGTGAAGATAGACAATGCCATTTTCAAATCCGTGAAAAACGATATCACCACCGTCTTGTGCCACAGCCGGACGCACACGCGTATCCAACAATTCTTTAATCTGGGACACAATCTCATCATCATCTTCATCGCTTTCAGCATGTGAAGACATTGCCGCGGAAGCATCGGTAATCACGGGGCGACCTGCTGTAAAGTGTTCCATAATTGTACCAAGAATGGATGGCTTTAGAATATACCATTCCTTGTCTTCCGCCTTAGTGATGGTAATAAAATCACCACCAAAGAACACGCCAGTCACGCCTTCGATTTCAAACAATCTAAGAGCAAGGGGAGAATTAGAAGCCGCTTCTTTTGCTTCAAAAAAAGCTGTCCCGCCATCAAGCACCGGGCATCCTGGTAAAAACTTTAGCGTAGCCGGGTTTGGCGTCTGTTCTGTTTGGATAAACATATCTTGCTCGTTTAAAATCGGTCTATGATTGTTGTTCTTATATGTAATCTTATAGGGGCTATTCAAGTCCCTATCCAGAATGAATATTCATATAGAATATTTCTTTAGCTGATCTCGTCTATTTCTGCGGGCTCCAAATTATCGGGCACAACCGTAATCGGGACACGCAATTTACCGATATGTTTCCCCATCAGGGCCGTTAAAAGAGGCCCAGGACCACCAGACCCGGAACTCGCCCCCAGAACCAGAATAGAGATCTGATCGTCTTCGTTTACAAGCTTGACCAGCTCATCACGACGATCACCTTCGCGCATATAAAGAACAGGTATTTGTCCAGAGTATTCAAGTACTTCTTCGCCCAGCTTATTCAACCGTGCCTCAGCTTCTTCGCGGGCTTCTTCCTGCATCAAATCCCCGACAGCTGCCCAGTGATTAAACTCAGCAGGTTCAATAACATACAACAGTGCAACACGCCCACCTGTATGCAAGGCGCGCCGACAGGCAAAACGCATTGCTTGCAACATCTCGTCACTGTCATCGACGACAACAAGGAAAATCCGATCTGTAGAGCCGTGATTACGGCACTTTTTTCCATCGGTTTCTTGATCGATTTTCAATTCTGTCGATTCTGTTTCACTCATACCTTATCCCTTGCGGAAAATTAAATGACCGATCCAGCCGGATACCAAAGCAACCACAATGGCGATAATACCATACATCGCACTATGAAGGTGTGCATAGTCATAAATTTCAGCTTCTACCCCAATTTTTGATACAGTTAAGGGGGTCGTGCGCGCATCTATAATCTGCCCATCGCGCAGGTGATAAACACTGACAGAATACGTGCCTGTCGGCACATTTGCAGGCAACTCAAATTCTGTACGGAACAAATGTTCGCCTAAAAAAACAATTTCCGCATTTTCCAATTGATAGTTACCACTGCGCAACAAATTCCGAAGAAGGGCATCCTTCCAGTCATCTGCCAGCTTTCCCGCAGCCTTTGTCACCGGAAGCTCCAGACCGATATTATCAAACCCGATGGCATTAAGGGCGCGCGTCGCCGACGATGATATTTCTTCAATTGGGCCCGTCGAAGCAATAGAATAGAAACTCGGTACACTTTCGAATTTCATTGATGCTGTATTCATCCAGATCCCGGCAACCTGTCCTTTTCGCTGCACTTTAAAATCTGTATCCGGCCCCCTAACGACCACAATAACCTCACCGGGGGAATTAATACTGCCGAACAGCAAAATACGATCGCCAGAAAAACCAGCCGTAATCGCGACGAGATGACTGGAAAGATCTGCTTCAATTGCCTTTGTCTCTTTCGCCGTCAGAACAAAAAGAAATGAAAAAACAGCGGCCCAAATCGCAATAAATGAAGAAAATCTGGTTTCAGAGAGACGCCGACAAGTACCTGATGCTGATAAATTTATCATCACAGCATCTCCAAAGCATAAAGGTCCGCAGGCTCAATCAGAAGATCAAGAAACAGCTTGCCACAGACCATAACGACCAAAATACCAAGCAACAGACGTAACCAGTCACCCTGCATCTTGGCGCCGATCCGCGTACCAACCTGGGCACCGAGGACAGAACCAACCAAAAGCAAGAGCGCAAGAACGACATCAACTGTCTGATTTTGGGCCGCCTGTAAAAAAGTAACATTCGCGGCAACAAAAATGATTTGGAAAAGTGATGTGCCAATCACCATCGCTGTCGGCATGCCCAGCATATAGATCATTGCCGGAACAAGAATAAATCCACCGCCAACCCCCATAATCGCCGAGAGGACACCAACAAAAAAACCAATTCCCAAGGGCAGCAGAGCAGAAATGTAAAGACGAGACTTACGGAACCGCATCTTAAGCGGCAAACCGTGGAACCAGTTATGTTCGTGTAACTTACCACGGGAAGCACCGCCTGCTTTTCGGCGCCGGAACACCGCCTTGATGCCTTCGAGCATCATCAACAACCCGATAGTTCCCAGAAAAATCACATAAGAGAGATTAATAACCAAATCAATTTGGCCAAGGCTTTTAAGCAGAGAAAACAGACCCACACCCAGTGTGGACCCAATAAAACCACCCACCAAAAGGATCCAGCCCATCAGGAAATCAACATTTCCCCGTTTCCAATGGGCAAAAACACCGGAAACCGATGACGCAATCACATTGTTCGCTTGTGTTGCCACAGCAACAGCCGGGGGAACACCAACAAATATCAGAATGGGCGTCATTAAGAAGCCGCCCCCAACTCCAAATATCCCCGACAGCAATCCGACACCGCCCCCCATTGCCAGTAAGAGGACTATATCGACAGATATCTCAGCGATCGGCAGATAAATTTGCATTGCCGTCAGTCGCCTTTTTCGCAGGTTTTCATTTCGCTCTACCCTGTTCTGTCATTGCAGACAGACAATTTTATTCATAGGCTTTCAAGGGAGCACCCCCAAAAGAATCTATCCTGCTTCACAAAAAAGGAAAAGGGGGTCCGTTGAATATTTTCTTTATTTTTCAACTTTTTGCTTAATATTTTTTTAATTTGACCAATTCCAAAACCTCGTCACTTCATATTTCCAAATACTTCCTGATGAAAAAAGGGTACCAGACAAGCATCTGATACCCTTTTTCTAATAACTTTGGTGCCAAATATTTTTTATATTGGCCCCATATAACCCGGCAGTTTCATTTAACTGCCTTATGCCATTACGGACGTAAAAAACCAACGGCGTCAAAAACTTCCTTCATCACTGGCTCTGCCAATTTAGCAGCTCGATCAGCCCCTTGCTTGAGCACAGAATCAACATAGGATTTATCATCCATCAAGCGTTTCATTTCCGATCCCATGGGCCCAAGCTTGGTAACCGCAACTTCTGTCAGGGACTTTTTGAAGTCGGCAAAGCCTTTGCCTTCGAATTCCCCCAGAACATCAACAAGTTCCTTGTCGTTCAATGCCGCATAGATAGAGAGCAAATTAAAGGCCTCGGGGCGTTCTTTGCGGGCATCATCAAGCAGCTTACCATTCTCATCCAGAACTTCAGCGCCAGGAATCAAATGTGGATCACTGGTTGCTTTCTTGATTTTTTTCGCAACTGTATCTGCATCATCCATCATGGTAATACGGCTATAGTCTGACGGGTCAGACTTGCTCATCTTCTTGCTGCCATCACGCAAAGACATGATACGCGTCGCAGCGCCAAATATCAGCGGTTCCGGTACAGGAAAAAGATCAACATTGAAATCATTGTTGAACTTAATGGCAATGTCACGCGTCAACTCAAGATGCTGTTTCTGATCTTCGCCAACAGGCACATGCGTAGCTTTATAGGCAAGGATATCTGCAGCCATCAGGTTTGGATATACATAAAGACCTGTGGATGCTTTTTCCCTATTTTTTCCGGCTTTGTCCTTAAACTGCGTCATCCGGTTCAACCAGCCGATCCGGGACACACAGTTAAAGATCCAGCCAAGTTCAGCATGGGCCGATACTTGGGATTGATTAAAGATAATATGCTTTTCAGGATCAACACCTGCTGCCAGATATGATGCCGCAACTTCACGTGTATTATCAATCAACTGCTTGGGATCTTGCCAGACAGTAATGGCATGCATATCTACGACACAGAAAATGCATTCATAGTCGTCCTGCAGGCGCACAAAATTGCGAATAGCGCCGAGATAGTTGCCAAGATGTAGGTTCCCTGTAGGCTGTACGCCCGAGAAGATACGCTTCATGGGAAAAGATCCATTCCAATAGCGGTTGATACAAAGATTCAAGAAAAGGCTTTATCGCCGTTCAACCCCTTGGGGTCAAGAGCTTGAACCAACAGGCGGCAAGCCCTTGAGTTACGAGAGTGAACTAGGGGAACAAACCCTTCGGATCATAAACCACTTCTCCGCCAAGAAGCGTCGCCTCTACATTAACGGCCCCGATCTCATTTACTGGTATATCCAGAATGTTTCGGTCCAGCACAACAAAGTCAGCCAGTTTGCCCGGTTCAATTGAGCCTGTTTTATCCGCGTGCTGCAATAGCTTTGCAACATTAAGCGTCATCATCTCAATAACGTCCTCCACCCGATCAAAAGCCCCGTCCTTTTGGGTAAGCACGGCTTCAATCTTCATCAAAGGAGATAACTCTTCAGCATCCCAATCGCTGCTTAAAACGACCTCAACACCTGCCTCGTATAGCTTGCGGGCAGGCATAAGATTTTCTGCCCGGTTACCAATGAATCCGGCAAGATATCGTTTCGTTTCCGAACTGGTTGAACTCGGTGCGAGTTGAAAATCGGTAATGACATTTAACCCTGTAAATCGAGATACATCCTTTTGATCAACAAGATACAGATGCGTTATCCGATGTTGGATGCCCCTGGACCCGTTTTCTTTTCCTGCGTGTGCTACAGCATCCAGAGCCAATCCGACACCGCGATCACCCGTGGCATGAAAATGAACCTGGAATCCTAAACGCTCCAGAGCACTGACATAGTCAAACAGGGTTTCTTCTTCAAAATACAGGAATCCCCGCTGCAAATCTTTCGGAAGGTCAAGGCTGACTTCATAAGGCTGGTAAAGCGCCCCTGTTGCCTGAGATAGAATCCCATCCACATAAATTTTGGCCTGATTAAACCGCAAAAGCTTTGCAGGGTCATTGCTGTACCGCTTTTGAAATTCGGCAATCTGTTCCTCAAACGGCAAATCCGGGTAGAGATAAAGCGCATTACTGGCCCGTACCGTGAGCAAGTTTTCTTCTTCTGCCCGGATCCACGCTTCCTGATGACCTCTGGGCCAATAGCCCCCTGCGTCACTCACGCTCGTAATGCCGTTTTCTGCTAAAAGCTCCAGTGCCTGAAGCAAACTTTCATAAGCAAAATCAACATTATCTTTAGTTGGTGGCAGTGCGGCATTGCGAAGCTTCTGTTGCGCATTTTCAAAAACAACACCGGTCAAACGACCCGTAAATGGGTGTCTGTCAATCAATCCTCCCTGTGGATGAACGCCGGGAGTCTCTTGAAAATCCAGATATCCCACAGCCTGCATTGCCTTGGTATTGGCCCAGGCACCATGTCCAAGATTATCAAGGATAACCGCAGGTCGATCTGGAATTAATCGATCAAGAAACGCCATGGGGGATTCCACTGTTTCCAGCAAAGCCGGCATGGAAACACCTGCCCCCATAAACCAGGGATTATCATGTTGCTCATCAAGGCAATAGCCTATTTCCCCGCGATAAATTTCTTCCGTTCCTTCCGCAGGAAGAAAACAAACTGTTTCATTGATGCCTGCTTCCAGAGCATGCAGATGCGGATCCTGAAAACCGGGCATCAACATCCGCTCGCCAAGATCTATGACCTCAACATTAGAACTAATCTTGTCAAGAAGCTCCTTTTCCGTCCCCACTTCTGCAATAACGCCATTCTCAACCAAAACCGCCTCTGCCCACGGCATACTTTTATCAACGGTATAAATTTGGGCATTTACAATAAGATAATCTTCATTTGCAGCATGACTTTGCGTTATACAACCTGCACCCACCAGCAGTCCGAAACCAATGACTTTACCAATGACTTTAACGGCCGAGGTCACAGCCTTAATCACTTGGAATATTTTTGTGAATATTTCTGTTTTTAAGTTTTTCATCAGCTTACCACCAAGGGGGGGACGTATTTCCGTCAAAAGATCTTTTTCCAAAACCCTATCCGGATCATTGTAATAGATCTCTATTGCAGGCCTGTAGTCCAGAATCAGGCAACCATCCGTCATAAAGCCAGTCATAAGCCCCTTTAAAATGAGCAACGGCATACTTCGCTACAAGGACTGTCTGTACCTACAGGTCCTCAACTTCAAAATTGTGCCGGATCATAACATACCAGCTGAACACCACGCTCATAATCCAGTCACTTCACAGATTTTACAGATAAAACTGTCATAAACGTGGGCCGCTCCTTTTTCATTCAAAACCACCCTAGACAATGAAACGGTAAAATACCTGATCGTTTTTGCTCACTATAACATACCTATGTCTCATAAATTCTCTGTTCATCAGTAACGCTAAAAACAAGATGGAGAATAATTCACTCCATCTTGTTTTTACTTATACAACCTCACCGAATCAGTGACAGATATTTAACTTTCCGAACAAACCAGAGCTCTCTGTCTAAAAAACAAACTGTTCAAGGCCGCATTAAGTGTCGGATAAGCAAATGTATATCCCTGCGCAATCGCTTTAGAAGGTGCAAGGTTTTGCCCTTCAAGAAAAATTGCGGACATGTCCCCGAGCATCATTTTTAAAAAAGTTTCTGGGAGGGAAAAAACGATCTTTCTGTTCAAGGCATCACCTAGCGCATTTATAAAATCTTTGTGTCGGACAGTATCGGGAGCCACAGCATTAATTGCGCCGCGTACTTTTGGGCAATCAAGAGAGAAATCTATTAATCCAATAGCATCCTTAAGATGAATCCAGGGCATCCATTGCTGTCCGCTCCCCATGATAGTCCCTAAACCAAGCTGAACTGGCCTTGCCAGACCCGGTAAAGCACCTCCACCATGTCCAAGTACAATCCCAAAACGTAAAAGAGATACTCTTACACCATGGTTTTCAGCTTTCAGTGCTGCTGCTTCCCATTTCTGGCAAAATTCAGAGACAAAAATATCCTGCCCCTTACTACTTTCATCGAGTCGCTTTTCACCACCATTCCCATAAAATCCAACGGCAGAGGCATTAATCAAAACCGTGGGCTTTATTTTCAGTCGTGCAATAAGAGCAACCAAATCATTCGTGATGCCGATACGACTGTTTCGAATTCTTTCACGGCGTGACTTTGTCCATGGAAGGCCAATTACCGCTTCACCAGCCAGGTTGATAATTTGGTCAATTTCAGTGTTGTCTGACACTTCGTCCAAGCTTTCGATAATTGTAACATTATCCCCAAACGCATTTTTTGCCTTTTCTTTGTCTCTCGTCAGAACAACAAGCTTTTTTCCTTTTACGAGTTGTTCCCGCACAACAGCCTTGCCAACAAATCCTGTTGCTCCTGTTATCAATACTGTTCGGGGATTTTTAATGGAACCAACAATAATGGGATGTCGAATATGTTCAGGTGTTTGCAGAGGGCCAAGCTTGATAACTGCATAGAAATCACGAATTCCCCAAGAAAAAACACCAACACCATAAAGAGTCATAACCCAGGAAAAAATCCCATAATCAACTGCTTTGACCTGGGTTGCACCTAAACTCCACCCCCACAAAATAGGCAAGAGCAAAACTAATACAGCTCCGTAGTTCATTGCGAGTACTGTATGTAGAACACGTTCCAGAGGCGGTAATTTTCTGGTCATATCCTCTTCAATGAAATCCCACAGAGTGATTGCGACTTCGATAACCAGTAAAATAATTACAATAATACCAAAAATTCCGTGCCACGTTGCCCACCCCAACATCAGGAACAACGCTGCATAAATAAATTCACGCGCACTGTGGAGTATTAATTCCTTACGAGCACTGGGTTTGGAAGGAAGTGCCTCGGTTATTTCATGGTGCCAGAAATTATCAAAAGCCCCCATAATACCCTGAAGAACAAGTAAGCTAAGCACGAGTAGCATTTTTCATCTCCTCTTCTTTAAAATATCCATCTTGGAACGCAAGCTGGCCCAAAACGGGATGATCAACCTCTAGAACAAATTGAAACCAGTTATCCCCCAGGTCTCGATGTGTAACGTGCAATGTCCCAGGGCTCAAAAAATCCGGAAGGCTCAGTCTCTTGCCAAATAACTGCAAATAAAATTTTGTGGATATAAAGTGAAGCGCACCATCTGCTTCTTCGAGCTTGAGTTTCATCCCAAAATGCTTGCCAAAACATTCCAGCAACCCTTCTGTTTCACTGACAAGCTTCGTTGTACGTGCGATTTGCTGTTTATCAGGAGCAAAATAATAATGCCGCTCCCAGACAATGCCCCTCTTACGGTCCGGATCATCAAACGTTATGACGTCACACGGAACATCTACCCCCCGTGACCAAGCCATGGGGCTTCCTATTAATCTGGCGGTATGTGCCATAAGCAAACCCACAAGGCTGGCCTCAACCCGTTTCATTTTCCCCCGATACAGGTGCGCTTTCCCTGGTTGCGCATCACAACCAAAGCGTTTTCTGATTGCCGGTTTCAACCGTTGCCAAGCGGCATCCCCCAGTAAAGATCGGATATGAAGCGGATCGGGAACAGGGGGGGTAATTTCAACGGGCTTATTTTTCACAAGCCCAAAGGTGTTTCGAGGACTATAAGCAGAAACTCCTTGATCATTTTGGCGTTCACACCTCACCATTCCTCTCTTTCTGTAATTTCTGTCAAAACAGAAATTACTTGTTAAAAATAAAGGACAGGCAACAACCCGTCCCCTATCTATTTCCCAACAAACTTTGCTACTTTTGCCCCGAGTTTCATGATCTTGATTAATGTCCCTTTTGGTAACTTGCTAATTTGCTCGTACCAATTTGTAAGGTTGGAAATAAAATCAAGCATATCCTGCATTCGTTTCAAGCTCTCGGCAGGAATTGCATCTTCTTCAGACCCATCAAGAACACATTGGCGCAATGTCGTAAGCGTAGGGGCTATTTCTCTCTGCTTTCTGGCATTCGCAATCGTCAAAAGCATTTCCCAAAGATCGTGGGTTGCTTCGAAATGATCCCTGCGATCCCCTAGGACATGCATAAGATGTATAAGCTCCCACCCTTGGAGTTCCTTAAGGCTAGTGCTTACATTGGATCGGGCAATATTAAGTGTTTCTGCAATTTCTTCTGCATGCATTGGCCGCGCAGCAAGATAAAGCAGAGCGTGAATTTGTGAAACAGAACGGTTAACCCCCCAGCGAGACCCCATTTCGCCCCAATGAAGAATGTAACGTTCCATGGCAGGTGTAAGTTTCATATTTATTTCCGAAATTTCTGTTATTACAGAAATAGAAGAATTTTAAAAATTTGTCAACGATGTTCCTTCAACCCCCCCCAAACAAAAAAAAGGGCCGGAGGAAAAACCTCCGGCCCTTCTATTCGCAAGGAAGTAAGTTAATTAGTTCCAGCTTTTAACAAGCTCGTCATAATCAACTGTTTCACCCTGTGGTTTCTCGTTCGCCAATTTGGCTTTTGGAGAACCAGGCTGATTCAGCCAGTAGCTGGCTTCTTTTTCTTCGTTCAGCTTAGGACCACATTCGCCCTGTACGCCTGCGCGTTCCAGACGGCCAAGAACTTTATCCTGAGCTGCTGCAAGTGAATCCATTGCTTCCTGTGGTGTTTTTGCACCAGAGCTGGCATCACCAATGTTCTGCCACCATAGCTGTGCAAGTTTTGGATAGTCAGGAACGTTGATACCTGTTGGTGTCCACTGAAGACGGGCAGGTGAACGATAGAATTCAACCAAACCACCAAGCTTCGGTGCACGCTCTGTGAAAGATTCGTGCTGGATATCACTTTCACGTACGAAAGTCAGACCAACGTGACTTTTCTTCAGAGAAACAGTTTTGGCAACAGTGAACTGCGCATAGAGCCAAGCCGCTTTACGACGATCAACCGGTGTGGATTTCATCAGAGTCCAGGAACCCGCATCCTGATAACCAAGCTTCTGGCCTTCTTCCCAGTAAGGACCGTGTGGAGAAGGAGCCATACGCCATTTTGGTGTACCATCTTCGTTAACAACCGGTAGACCGTCTTTAACCATGTCAGCTGTAAAGGCTGTGTACCAGAAGATCTGCTGGGCAACAGCACCTTGGGCAGGAACCGGGCCAGCTTCACCAAAAGTCATACCAGGTGCTGATGGTGGAGCATAAGCTTTGAGCCAATCAACATATTTGGATACGGAATAAACAGCAGCCGGACCGTTTGTCGCGCCACCACGTGAAACAGAAGAGCCTACCGGGCTACAACCTTCCATACGGATGCCCCATTCATCAACCGGGATACCGTTTGGAATGTTTTTGTCACCAGCACCAGCCATGGACAGCCACGCATCGGTGAAACGCCAGCCAAGTGATGGATCTTTTTTACCGTAATCCATGTGACCGTAAACAGGCTTACCATCGATTTCTTTGATGTCATTTGTAAAGAAATCAGCAATATCTTCATAGGCAGACCAGTTAATCGGAACACCCAGGTCATAGCCATATTTAGCTTTAAATTTGGCTTTGATATCTGGATCAGAGAACCAGTCATAACGGAACCAATAAAGGTTAGCGAACTGCTGGGCAGGTAGCTGATAAAGCTTGCCATCTGGACCAGTCGTGAAGGATGTACCAATGAAATCACCCAGATCAAGATCAGGGTTGCTTACATCCGAACCTTCCCCGGAAATCCAGTCAGAAAGCGGCACAACCTGTTGGTAACGATAGTGCGTACCAATCAGATCTGAATCGTTGATATAGGCATCATAGATGTTTTTACCGGACTGCATTTGTGTCTGCAGTTTTTCAACAACATCACCTTCACCGATCAGGTCATGATTAACCTTGATACCTGTGATTTCATAGAAAGCCTTTGCAAGAGTCTTTGATTCGTACTCGTGCGTTGTAATGGTTTCGGAAACCACATTGATTTCCATGCCTTTGAAAGGCTCAGCGGCTTTTGCAAACCACTCCATTTCTTTCATTTGGTCAGCTTTAGACAAAGTCGATGGCTGAAATTCATTTTCTATCCAGTTCTTAGCAGCTGCTGCATCCGCATGGGCTGCACCAGTTGAGAGAACCAAAGCGACGGCTGTAAGAGCGCCGCCAATATAACGGGACTTCATTATTATATCTCCCTGTTGCTTCATTCAGTAAACGAGTTTGCCTCGTCACCCCACATTGCCCTCTAGGTGTTTACACCCATCTAAAAACGATGAATGCGTAGACAGCGCTTACGACGAGGGCTCCCCACAATTGGATATCTGACATCAGAAGCCAACCGAGGTGAATAAAAGCACTGCCCAGTAGTGTGATAAACAATCGATCCCCACGTGTGGTTGGAATATTAAGAATTCCAACCTTTTCCCTTTCGGGGAATTTGATTGCCAATATCGTCATAACAACAAGTGTTGTTGCAATGATGATAAAGAAAGTAGCCGTTGGCCAAGTCCAGGCCATCCAGTTCAATTCCATGATACGGACTCCCTTTTAAACCCGGCCCAGGGCAAAGCCCTTGGCGATGTAGTTACGAACAAAATAGATCACCAGAATTCCTGGTATAATCGTCAGTATCCCGGCAGCTGCCAGCACACCCCAATCAAGACCTGATGCAGACACCGTCCGTGTCATGGTCGCAGAAATTGACTTGGCATCAACAGAAGTCAGCGTTCTTGCCAACAGCAACTCAACCCATGAGAACATGAAGCAGAAGAAGGCTGCCACGCCAATTCCCGAAGAAATCATCGGTGTGAAAATACGGGTAAAGAAACGCGGGAAGGAATAGCCGTCAATATACGCGGTTTCATCAATTTCACGCGGCACACCGGACATAAATCCTTCGAGGATCCACACAGCCAATGGAATGTTAAACAGACAGTGTGCCAAGGCGACAGCAATATGCGTATCAAACAGTCCCACAGCTGAATAGAGCTGGAAGAACGGCAAGGCAAAAACCGCAGGCGGTGCCATTCTGTTGGTCAAAAGCCAGAAGAACAGATGCTTGTCGCCCATGAAATTATAGCGCGAGAAAGCATATGCCGCAGGCAGAGCAACCAACAGGGTAATGACCGTGTTCAACACCACATAGATCGTTGAATTTATGTAGCCGTTATACCAACTGGGGTCAGTGAAGATCACCATATAATTGGCAAAGGTCAGATCCTGTGGCCAAAGGCTAAAGGTACTCAGAATTTCCTCGTTCGTTTTCAAAGACATGTTTAGCAGCCAATAGATTGGCAACAGCAAGAAAACGATATAGAGAATTGTGACGAGAGCTTTGGTTTTCATAGCTTAGGACTCCGCTCTGTCTAAATAGCTCATCACTGTGAAGAATACCCAGCTGAAGAGCAGAATGATTAAGAAATAGACCAATGACATGGCCGCAGCAGGCCCCAGGTCAAACTGACCAATTGCCATTTGAACCAAATCAATCGACAGGAAGGTTGTCGCGTTACCCGGTCCACCGCCCGTCACAACAAAAGGCTCGGTATAGATCATAAAGCTATCCATAAAGCGCAGCAGAACGGCAATCAGAAGCACACGGTTCATTTTCGGCAACTGGATAAAACGGAATGTCGCCCACTTGCTGGCACCGTCAATCCGGGCTGCCTGATAGTAGGCATCTGGAATGGACTGTAGACCAGCATAACAGAGCAACACGACAAGTGATGTCCAGTGCCAGACATCCATGACAATGAGGGTTACCCAGGCATCAAGTGCATTTTGCGTATAGTTGTATTCAATACCCAATCCATCCAGAACAGCGCCCAGAAGACCGATATCAATACGGCCAAAAATCTGCCAGATCGTTCCCACCACGTTCCAGGGGATAAGCAGTGGCAAGGCCATAAGGATCAAACAAAATGGCACCCACAGACCTTTTTTCGGCATCGCCAACGCAATGGCAATACCAAGCGGGATTTCGATAGAAAGGATAATAAAAGAGAACAGGAACTGACGCCCCAACGCCCCATGGAAACGGTCAGAACGCAGAACTTCCCGGAACCATTCAATACCTGCCCAGAAAAATTCATTATTCCCGAAGGTATCCTGAAATGCATAGTTAACCACTGTCATCAAAGGAATGACTGCAGAAAACGCCACGATTAAAACAACGGGAAGAACAAGCCACCAGGCGCGGTTATCGGACCATTTATTCATGATCAAGCCTCCTCTACCAAATGGCTGTTCGCATAAAGATTTACATGCGTTGGATCGACAACAAGCCGCGCACCATCAGTTGGAACTTCATCTTCTTCGTTGACCATCACTTTAAATTCGTGATCTTCAAGGCGAACGCTCGCAACCTTAAATCGACCGAGGTCTTCTACCTTTTGAATAGAAACGGTCGGACCGGATCCTTCGCGTGAAAGCGACAGGAATTCCGGACGAATGCCAACCTCTAATGAAGCACCTTCTGGAATGTTGCTCAGGCCCTGTTCCATAGCGAAAGCATGATCGGCAACCATTGCCTGTTTGCCATCAACATGGCACGGCACCACGTTCATCCCCGGCGAGCCGATGAAATAGCCCACAAATGTGTGCTTTGGACGTTCGAACAGCTCTTCAGGTGTTCCCATCTGAACAACGGCGCCATCGTACATAACAACAACTTTATCAGCGAAAGTCAGGGCTTCGGTCTGATCGTGTGTCACATACACCATCGTGTAGTTAAAGCGCTTGTGCAGGTGCTTAAGCTGAGAGCGCAACTGCCATTTCAAATGCGGGTCAATGACCGTCAACGGTTCATCAAACAGTATCGCTGACACGTCGGCACGAACCAGACCGCGTCCCAGAGAGATCTTTTGCTTGGCATCTGCGGTAAGGCCACTGGCTTTACGCTTGAGGCTGTCGCTCATTTCAAGCAGTTCAGCGATTTCACGAACCCGCCCGTCAACCTCACTGGCACCAACGCCGCGATTGCGAAGCGGGAAAGCCAGATTGTCATAGACAGTCATGGTGTCGTAAACCACAGGAAACTGGAAAACCTGTGCGATGTTGCGGTCTTCAGTTGCCTTATTGGTAACAGCTTCTCCGTCAAAGAGAATTTCGCCATGTGTCGGCTTCAACAAGCCAGAGATAATATTCAGAAGCGTTGTTTTACCACAACCAGATGGACCAAGCAGGGCATAGGCTCCACCATCTTCCCACACGTGATTAAGCTCTTTAAGGGCAAAATCCTGAGGCTCCTGAATGTGCGGCATATAGGAATGCGCCAAACCGTTCAGTTCAATCTTCGCCATTACGCTTGCCCCCCGGCTGTACCCCAGGGACCCGCAACCAGCTTGCCATTGGTATCAAAAACAAAACACTTGGACGGTTCCAGATAGACCTCGATATCACTATCGATTTCAACTTCCTGTACACCGTGTGTCAGGCTGACCCAACGCTGATCGGCGAAATCCACATGCACAAAGCTTTCAGATCCGGTGATTTCTGTAACCGCAACCTTGGTCTTAAAAGGAATCATATCCGGGCCACTGTCGATGTGTAGATGATTTGGGCGGAAACCCAATGTGTAATCACCATCACGAACCTGAGACAATACACCACTGGCCTGCGCAGAGAATTTCTCGCCGTGACTGACCACACCGCCTTTGATACTGACAGGCAAGGTGTTAATCGGCGGGTCCGAGAACACATCAGCGGTCAAGAGATCACCCGGGTTACGATAGATATCGATTGTCGGCCCGAATTGTGTAATCCGACCTTCGTGCAAAGTCGCGGTGTTACCACCTAACAACAATGCCTCGGTCGGTTCCGTTGTCGCATAAACGAAAATTGCACCCGTTTCTGCAAAAACCCGGGGCAATTCTTCGCGAAGCTCTTCACGTAACTTGTAATCAAGGTTCGCCAGCGGCTCATCCAACAGAACAAGATCCGCGCCCTTAACCATCGCCCGTGCCAAGGCAGTACGTTGCTGTTGACCACCTGAAAGTTCAAGCGGTGTCCGATCCAGCATCGGTTCCAGCTTCATCATTGCGGCAGCTTCACGAACCTTACGATCAATCTCGTCAGCCGGAGCGCGGGCAATGCGTAACGGAGACGCAATGTTCTCGTACACAGTCAATGCCGGATAGTTAATAAACTGCTGGTAAACCATGGCAACATTGCGATCTTGAACCCGAACGCCTGTTACATCGATACCATCAAAGGAAATACGCCCCTTGGTCGGCTTGTCCAAGCCGGCCATGAGCCGCATCAAGCTGGTTTTACCCGAAAGAGTCGGTCCGAGAAGCGTATTTAGCGTACCACGTTCCAGACTGAGGTTTGCCTCAGCTATGTGTACTTCGTCTCCGACCGTCCTCCAGATATTCTCTAGAGATAACGTCATTTCAACCCCACGAAACTCAACTAAAAAGTTGGTTTTGTTTTTCTATTTTTGCTTAGCTGGCTTGTGCCAGTTTTTTAATATTCAGCGCCATCCATTCAGATAGTGCTTCCTTGTCTGCTCCCTTGATTCTCAGTCCTAGTTTGCTTCGACGCCACAGTACATCGTCCGCTTTCTGCGCCCATTCGTGGATCATCAGATAACGCACTTCTGCTTCATAAAGGTCAGCTCCGAAATTCTGACCTAAATCCTCTAGCGACGTTGCATTGCCAAGTAAAAGCGAATAGCGAGTTCCGTAACTCCGTATCAACCGCTCCGCATGGCTTTTTGTTATAAACGGATAGTCTTTTAGTAATTTAGAAACTTGTTCAGTTGCCTGCTCACAAGGGAAGTCGCCCCCAGGAAGGGTAGCGCCCTGAGTCCAAGCTCCCCCAATTTCGGGGAAAAATCCAGCAAGTTTTTCAATCGCATGTTCTGCAAGACGGCGATAGGTGGTAATTTTACCGCCAAAAATATTCAGCGCAGGGGCGCCATCAAGTTCATCAACCTTGAGAACATAGTCGCGTGTTGCTTCCTGAGCCTGGCTCGCACCGTCATCATAAAGCGGGCGAACACCGGAATAGGTGTGAACAACCTGGTTGGAAGAAATCGATGTTTTGAAGTAGCTGTTGGAAAGACGGCAAAGATATTCAATCTCGTCCTGAGAAATCTTCACATCAGCAGGATCACCCTGGAAATCTTCGTCAGTGGTGCCGATCAGCGTGAAGTCTTTTTCATAGGGAATAGCAAAAACAATACGCTTGTCATCGTTTTGGAAGATATAGCAGCGATCGTGATCAAAGAGCTTTGGCACCACAATGTGGCTACCTTTGACCATTCGAATGGAGTGGTTTGAAGAACTCTCCATTTCCTCGTTCAGGAACTTGGACACCCATGGGCCAGAGGCATTTACCAGGACTTTGCCCTTGATGACCTGTCGCTCACCATCGTTGGTATCTTCACAGGTCAGATTCCAGATGCCATCTTTAACCTTGGCATCAACACAACGGGTACGACAGTGAATATCTGCGCCTTTATCCCGCGCATCAATAGCGTTCAGTGCCACTAAACGCGCATCATCAACCCAGCAATCAGAATATTCAAAGCCCTTTGCAAAACCTTCTTTCAACGGAGATCCCGCTTCGTCGGTTTTCAGGTTCAGGCCGTGACTTGCTGGGAGTTTCTTGCGCCCGCCGAGATTGTCGTAGAGGAAAAGGCCAATGCGAATAAGCCAGCCGGGACGTTGGGATTTATTGTGCGGTAAAACGAAACGAAGCGGCCAGATAATATGCGGCGCCATTGCCCAAAGGGTTTCGCGTTCGATCAAAGCTTCGCGAACAAGCCTGAACTCATAGTGTTCGAGGTAACGCAATCCACCATGAATAAGCTTGGTGCTTGCAGAACTCGTTGCCTGTGCCAGATCACTTTGCTCTACAACGCATACAGAGAGCCCACGACCCGCAGCATCTCTTGCGATTCCACACCCATTAACGCCACCACCAACGATGACCAGATCATACGTCTGACCGCTCACATTACCTCCCCGACACAGCACTTGCAGATACGCCGTACTGTATTATTCGAATCTTTCGAAACCACTTTCCTTTTGGTTTCGTTTTGAACGCTATTCGAAGATTTCAAGGTTCGCAAGTGAAAATTTTTATTACATTTTTATGACAGCTCAGATTCAATAAGCCGGATACCGCTATCCCTACAGATTTTCCTCAAGTTTTCGGATTCAAGGCGGTCTGTGACAAAAGTATTAATTTGATCAAATTCGGCCACGCGAACAGGGGCGGTTCGTTTTAGTTTCATTTTATCTGCACACAAAATGACATGGTGTGCGTTGTCAATTATGGCCTGGGCAACTTTCGCTTCCCGCAGATCGAAATCAAGCAAAGACCCGTCGTCATCCACGGCAGACGTTCCAATAATGGCAAAATCCACTTTGAATTGCTTGATAAAATCAACAGCCGTTTCGCCCACGACCCCACCATCTGAACGACGAACCATTCCCCCGGCAATAATCACATCAATAGAGGGTGCAGGGCGTAATATATTGGCAACATTAATATTATTGGTAATAACCAACAAATCTTTCTTGCTTAACAAGCACTGTGCAACTTCTTCGGTTGTTGTGCCGATATTGATAAAAAGAGAGCAATTGTCAGGCACCAGATCAGCAGCCGCAGCACCAATGCCTCTTTTTTCATCCTTGGCAATCATCCGTCGCGCGTCATAGCGCAAATTTTCGACACCTGCCGCAAAGACAGCACCGCCATGGATTCTTTTCAATATGGCCCGCGCACATATTTCATTGAGATCTTTGCGTATGGTCTGCAGCGAAACCTCAAAACGAGTGGCAAGCTCTTCGACCAAAACACGCCCTTCCTCCCGCGCAAGCCCAACAATTTCACGCTGTCTGGGATTGAGAGTATCCATTTTTATTCCCCCGAACTCATTTATTATTATATATTGATTACAGTTTAAAATGACTTCAAGAAAAACGAAAGAACAAAAGTTTCGCTTTATCGAAAACGAAACTTTTGTCCCTCGATTAGCCACCTGCAGGTACTTACCACCCCACATCAGGACTTAATGATGACCAAAGTTATAGATAACTATCACTTTCTACTCTCCCCCTGGAGTTACCTCGGCATTAAACAATTTAACGCCGTTGTGGCTAAACATAGCGCCGTTGTGAACTACAAACCCATATCTGTTATGGACACATTTGAGGCTATGAGGGGAACGCCCCCAAGTAAACGCCACCCATCACGCATGAAATACAGAATGGTTGAGCTAAAACGCTGGTCCAAGCACTTAGGGGTTCCCATAAACTTTGAACCTGCCTTTTGGCCAGCCGACCAAACCCTCGCCGCCCAAATGATCTATGCAATACAAGAAGCAAGCGGTAATGCTGGCCCCTTTAGCGATGCCATTCTGACCGCCGTCTGGGCTCAAGACCGAAACATTGCCGATGAAGTAACGCTTGCAGAAATTGCACGTGACTGTGGTTTTGACCCAAACACACTTATTGCACAGGCCAAAAGTGATGCCATGGCTCAAGTCTATCGCAACACGACACTAGAGGCTCATAAGCGAGATGTCTTTGGCTCTCCGACTTATATTTATAACGATGAAAACTTTTGGGGACAGGACCGTATCAATTTTCTGGATCAAGCCCTGGAAAATTAACTCACTCCAGCTCAATTCATCCAATGGTGAAAAGACCATTCCAATGTATTTCACCATTGGATTTAAATCGCCCGAAGCTTTATGCTTTACCGCGCCGGAACATAGCCGAAAAATCAGCCGGCCGCACAGCGCCGAGCAACAACGACAATAGTGCATAGACAAGAAGACCAGCGCCAATCAGCACCGAAAGCGCCGCAACTTTTTCGTAAAGCGCACCATCAAACCATGGGCGCACCCAACGCATTCCAGACCACAACACACCACCCATAACGAGGGATGACGCCAAGATTTTTGGTAATCTTGAAATAAATCGACCATCAAGGCTCAGGTGGCCCTTACGCACCAACACAATCCAAAGCATCAAAACATTCACCCAAGATGAAATCGCAGTTGCCAGTGCAATTCCGACATATTGGATAAACTGAAAAAGCACCAAACTGAGTGCTATGTTTAGAACAATAGATACCAACGCCAAACGGAATGGCGTTACCGTATCTTCCCGCGCATAAAAAGCAGGTTGCAGAATTTTCACCAGTACATAAGCCGGAAGCCCAGCCGCATAGGCCATAAGTGCTATCGCAGTAGCGTCACTTGTTTCACGGCTAAACAACCCCCGCTCGAACAACGTCACAACAATAGGCCAAGGCATCACAATCAGGGCAATCGTAGCTGGTAACGTCAATAACAACGCCATTTCCATGCCCCGGTTCATGCTGTTCATTGCCCCCTTTTGGTCATCCGCTTTTAACTTTCGAGCGAGTTCGGGCAAAAGAACAACACCAAAGGCAATTCCTATCATACCCAAAGGTAATTGGTAGACACGTTCAGCATAATAGAGGAAAGAAACACCAGCTTCCTGAAATGTCGAAATCATCGTACCAATAACAACATTAATCTGCATGGCACCCGCCGAGAGTACACCAGGAACCATACGTCGCATTAAGGTCTTCACGTCACTGGATAGTCTTGGCAGTCTCATTCTCATGTTCAAGCCAGCACGCTTAAGCGAAATATACAACAAAAGCATCTGACCAAACCCAGCGGCACTTACCGTCCACGCCATCGCCCGTCCGGGATCTGCTACTCGTGGAACAATTAGAACAAGGGTAATAATGAAAAAGACGTTGAGTAAAATAGGGGCCGCCGCCGCTGCTGCAAAACGTCCCAAAGAGTTCAACATGCCAGAAAACAGCGCAACGATGACCATAAAAAACAAATAGGGAAAAGTGATCATGTTGAGCTGCTCGGCATAAGCCAGCTTTGAAATAAATTCGCTCGGAATAGCCAGAACGGTATCAAGTCCGTCGGCTTTAAGATTTATGGCTTCCTGCGTTGAGACCTTAAGAGCCCAATCTTCAAACCCCGGTGCAAGCGCGTAGGTAACCCATGGCATTGACGCCATCGCACCAAAGGTCAACAACAACATAAAGGTAAACATAACCGCATGAGTTTGCTCTGCAAAAGTCTGGGCAGCGTCGCGTCCCTCGGCTTCTACCTTGCCAGCATACAGAGGGACAAAAGCTGCATTAAAAGCGCCCTCGGCAAACAAACGACGAAATAGATTCGGTAATCTAAAAGCAACAAAGAAGGCATCGGCAATTGGTCCCGCACCCAAAAAAGCAGCGACAAGGATATCACGCACAAACCCGAGAATACGGCTTAACCCTGTAAAGCCGCTCACTGTTGCCAGATTACGAACCAAAGACATTCAGATACTCCACATAGAACTCACAAAGGGAGTTTCTCTTCCTGTTAAACTCTCCCCCATGTTCACACTCTTTGTAGAGGAAGCCGTTCTAATTTGGAAGGGAATGATTTTGCAAAGGGGAAGACCATGCACAGAAACGATAAAGCTGATCTATACAAAGGGCTTTCTATAATCTTCTCTAGTTTATTTTAATCTGAAAGAGGTGTCCCAAACCCAATATCAATATAATCCCTTTGATTAACCTTGCTATAATTCAACTGTTTGTCAGGGCTTTGATGCCACTCAATATTTTCAAGCACATCGTCAATGAAGACCAGAAAGTGATAATCCCCACTATCGGAACAAAGTGGATAGCCAACCGATTCAGAAATATGTACCAGTCCTGATTGATACCTGCCTTCCAGAATCACCCGCATGCCACAGGGAAAAGAAGCCACTTTGTAGAGCTCGTTATAGGCAGCATCCCGGCGATCTTCTGCGACAAACTCAACATAATCCCGCCCTGTAGGATCAAACCCAAGACGATCAACAATTCCCGTACCAGCAAGTCGTAACAACGATTGTCCGGGTTTACTCAGATCATGTATCAGAATGTGTGATAAAATATCTTTAATTGCAGCTGGATTAAAATCACTTTTTTTAGGAACAGTTTGGCCACAGGAATATTTCAACTCCCACCAATAGTCATGCAAACGCTGACAACGCGGACTTGTAAAACCCAGTGACGAAACGGATTTCATGCCTTTAACTCACAGCTAAACTGACTTACTTACGACAGTTTAGCCCACAGAGAGTTAATCAAGCATTGAGCACTTCAAGTAATTTTTTTTGTATGTTTTTCACTTTTTGTTCTGACGACACCTTGTCGCCCAAAGCAGACTGTACATAAAAAACATCGACCGCACGAACACCATAGGTCGCAATCCGCGCTGAATGAACCAACAAACCAAGCTTGGTCAGGGCTTGGGTCAGAAAGTAAAGTAATCCGGGGCGGTCCTGACCATTAATTTCCAAAACAGTATAACTTTCACTCGCTTTGTTATCGACCAGCACGCGTGGTTTAACTTTCAATGCCTTGTGCACCCTGCTTGGCAATCTGGTCGGAAGATTCTTAAGGAGTTTTGCTGTTTTCAATTCGCCCGTCAGGGACTTTTCAATCGCCGTTTCCAGCGTTGCCAAACGCTCTGGATCATTAATTACGGTCTTGGTCTGGGCATCAGCAATATAAAAGCTATCCAATGCCATCCCGTTTTTTAGGGTATGGATGGTTGCCCCCTCAATAGAGGCGCCGGATACAGCCAAAGCACCCGCAACCCTGCTGAACAAGCCCGGATGGTCCGCGGTATAGATTGTTACCTCTGTAATCTGGCGATAGGTATCAACACGAACTTCGGATGTATAAGGAGACTTATCATTTTCAGCCTTGCGAATTAATTCCGCCCGACGTTTCTGGGTTTCTGTGTCTGTCGAAATCCAATAGGACACGGTTCCAAGCTCCAGGTGCTTCGCAACATCCTGAGCAGGCCAATGAGAGAGCTCTTTTGTCAAAACTTCCCAAGCTACCTGAATTCGTCTTTCTTGCCCTTCTGCGGCCAGCCCACCAGATAGAAGCTCTTCGGTGCGCCAGTAAAGATCGCGTAATAACGCTGCTTTCCAAGCATTCCATACATTGGGTCCCACTGCCCGAATATCGGCAACTGTTAACACCAGCAATAACCTTAATCGTTCCGGAGACTGAACGATTTCGGAAAAGTCCTGGATCGTTTTAGGATCATCAATATCCCGTGAGAAAGCTGTTTCACTCATGGTTAAGTGATAACGCACCAACCACGAAACAGTTTCCGTTTCCTCTGGCGTTAACCCCATACGAGGACAAATTCTCTGTGCTATTTTAGCACCTTCTTTCGAATGATCCCCCTTTCTTCCCTTGGCAATGTCATGCAGGAAAACAGCCACATAAAGGACCTTACGAGATAGAATTTTATGCACGACCTCGCTGGCAATCGGGGCTTCCTTCTTAAGAGCTCCCTTTTCGATCTGGTGTAAAATTCCCACCGCGAACAAAGTGTGCTCATCTACCGTATAGTGATGATACATATTGAATTGCATCAAGGCGACAACACGCCCGAAATCGGGAACAAAACGCCCTAAAACACCGGACTCATTCAATCGACGCAATGTTTTTTCAGGATCCTTGGGCGAGGTAAGAATATTCAAAAACAAACGACTCGCTGCACCGTCTTGACGAACACTCTTATTGATCAAACGTAATGACTGGGTAATTTTCCGCAACGCCGCAGGATGAATATCCAAATCGTGCTTTTGAGCAACATGGAAGATACGTAACATTTCCACAGGATTTGTTTCAATGGAATCGTCTTTGCGAAAAGTCAGACGATCCCCCTCTAGCCGGAATTTTTCGATGGAACGTTTGCGCTTTAAAAAGGGGAGAGGCAAACGAAATCCAGATCTTCGGTTATGTTCAGCTTCCAAGGCCGCACAGAAGATACGTGTTAAGCCACCGACCTCTTTCGCAACAATGAAGTAATGTTTCATCATCCGCTCGACGCCCTTGGTTCCTGCATGATCAGTATAGTTCATCCAATCAGCAAGATCGCGCTGTACATCAAAAGACAAGCGTTCTTCAGGTCTATTCGTCAGATAATGTAATGCACATCGTAGGGACCACAAAAATGACTGTGCTTTGGCAAACTGTCGAACTTCCTGTTTGGTAAAGATTCCCCTTTCAACCAAACTGGATATGTCATCAACCTGATAGATAAATTTCGCAATCCAGAACAGGGTATGTAAGTCTCTTAATCCGCCCTTACCCTCTTTGATATTTGGTTCCAACGTATAACGGGAACCGCCGACTTTTTTGTGGCGTTCACTTCGTTCTTTGAGTTTTTGTTCGATAAATTCCGCCCCGTGTCCAGAACGAACAACCCGGTCATAAGTCTTTCTTAACTTGGTATAGAGAGCATCATCGCCACAGAGATAACGAGCCTCTAAAATAGCCGTGTTAATCGTCAAATCCGAAAGTGAGCTCCGAATACATTCCTTCACATTGCGAACGGAATGTCCCACTTTGAAATTAAGATCCCACAGAAAATAAAGCATGGCCTCAACCACTTGCTCGGTCCGGGGGACACTCTTGTAAGGCAACAAAAATAATAGATCGACATCAGATTGAGGAGCTAACTCGCCTCGTCCATATCCCCCAACAGCCACAACAGCAAAGCTTTCACCCTTGGAACGCGACCCAATTGGATATAGTTCTTCCTCTACAAATTTGAAAACCAATTTCAAAATTTGATCAACCAGGAAACAGTTCGCACGAACAACCATTGTCCCAGACGATTTTTTATCAAAACGTCTGCGAACCTCAGCATGGCCTGCTTGCAAAGCATCACGCAAAAGCGCCAGGACTTTATTACGCTTGTCCTGGCTTTTCTCATCAGAAGCACAAATAGTCGCTATCGCGGCTTCAAGCTTGGAAGCAGGAAAAATAGCCGTCTTACTTTTTACGTCTTGATGATACGCATAATCGAGAGATGTTATCGGCATGCCGTCCTGTTTTTATAACATGTGTTGTTATCTGATATTCTCTGGACCTTTAACTTTTAAAGACCAAGGGGCCTATTCTTGATCAACCGCTTTAAGCTCATAAAGTAAATCCAGTGCCTGACGCGGTGTCAAATCATCCACATTTATTTCACTTAGTCGTTGATCAACCACAGAAACTCCCTTCTCAACGTCAGCTTCCGCCGTTGTCGTCGGCAAACTGGCAAACAGAGGTAAATCTTCGGCAAGATGTGTTAAATTTCCAGCCTGACCGTCCTTTTCCAACGTCTCCAAAACCTGCTCGGCACGGGTAACGGCAGCAACCGGCAATCCCGCCAGTTTTGCCACATGAATTCCATAGGACCGATCAGCGGCCCCATTGGTGACTTCGTGCAGAAAGACAACTTCCCCCTTCCATTCCTTGACTCGCATGGAATGACAGGAAAGCGACTTAAGCTTTGATGTCAGACTGGTGAGTTCATGGTAATGGGTCGCAAACAAGGCACGTGATTTATTGGTTTCATGCAAATGTTCAACACAGGCCCATGCAATCGACAAACCATCGTAAGTCGCTGTACCGCGTCCAATTTCATCCAGAATAACCAACGACCGTTCTGTCGATTGATTCAAAATGACCGCTGTTTCCACCATTTCGACCATAAAGGTAGATCGCCCGCGAGCGAGATCATCAGCCGCACCAACACGACTGAATAATCGATCAACAGATCCTATATGCGCAGATTCCGCCGGCACAAATGACCCCATCTGTGCCAGAACCGCGATCAAGGCATTTTGCCGGAGGAAAGTCGATTTACCCGCCATGTTAGGCCCAGTAATCAACCACAAACGCTGTTGATCTTCTAAGGTACAGTTATTGGCGACAAAGGGCCCTTCAGAGGTTCTGGACAGGGCAGCTTCCACAACGGGATGACGACCAGCAACAATATCAAACGCCAGACTGCCATCGACCTTGGGACGGTTCCAACGCTCGCTGACAGCCAGCTCCGCCAAGGCAGCATTAACATCCAGCTCTGCAAGCGTACGCGCCGCCAAAGCTATCTGATCAGCTTGCTCTATCACCTTGGCAATCAAATCATCATAGAGTTCCAGCTCAATAGCCAAGGCCTTGCCCGCAGCACCGGAAATCTTTTGTTCTAGATCAGAGAGCTCAACGGTGGTAAAGCGCATCGCAGAAGCAAGCGTCTGACGATGAATAAATTCCGACTCAGCATCAATGTTAACCTTGGATGCATTTGTCGAGCTGACTTCAATAAAATAGCCCAGAACGTTGTTGTGTTTAACTTTCAGGCTATTAACACCTGTAATTTTGGCATATCGGGCTTGAAGACCAGCAATCAATTTACGGCTGTCGTCACGCAGTTGCTTATACTCATCCAGCTCAGGTGAAAAGCCCGCGGCAATAAAACCGCCATCCCGGGCAAGCAACGGCAAATCGTCCAGTAAAGCGCGCTGGAGCACATCGCAAAGTTCGCGGTGGTCACCCAAATTCTTAATACAGTTTTTGATACCTTCGGGCAGACTATCAGGCTGTACCCCGCTCAGTATCGACTTTAATCTGCCCGCTTCGTGCAATGCATCGCGGATACCAGCAACATCACGTGGTCCCCCTCGTCCAACGGTCAAACGGGAAAGACCTCGTTCAATATCGGGGCACTGCCGAAGACTTGCGCGCAAATCCTGTCGAAGGCCATCTTCTTCGACAAACCATGACACCATGTTCAAACGATGGGAAATCGCTTCGGGTTCTGTCAGAGGGGCGGCAATACGCGACCCCAGTAACCGGGCGCCAGCACCTGTAACTGTCCGGTCAATGGTTGCGAGCAGACTTCCCTTGCGCCCACCCGTCAATGCCTGTGTCAGCTCAAGGTTCCGTCGCGTTGCCGCGTCAATTTCCATAACCGCATCACTGCGCACCCGTTTCGGGGATGACAAGCGGGGGAGTTTACCCTTTTGCGTGAGCTCAACATAATCAAGTAAAGAGCCCGAAGCAGCGACTTCAGCCCGAGAGAATTCCCCAAAAGCATCAAGTGCCTTTATGGAAAAGACATCCTCCAAACGTCGACGGGCATTTTCACTATCAAATCGCGATGATGGCAGGGGCGACAGAATAGATCGCCACTCATTCACCACATCGGCCAGCTCTTCACGCAAGAACAAACGTTCCGGTAACAAAAGCTCGCCGGGGTTCAGCCGTGCCAAAGCTGCAAGAAGGACACCATTGATATTCTTTTCAGAAGCTTCCAGCGGTTGCGTGTAAAAATCCCCAGTGGACATATCCAACCAGGAAAGACCATAGTCACCCGCCGCATCCGTTAAAGCAGCCAGATAGTTGTGACTGCGGGCATCGAGAAGTTCGTCTTCTGTAATTGTCCCCGGCGTAACAAGACGGACTACCCCGCGCTTTACAACGGATTTTGCTCCACGCTTTTTGGCTTCGGCCGGGTTTTCCATCTGTTCGCAAATCGCGACTTTAAAGCCTTTGCGAATCAAGCGAGACAAATAACCTTCTGCCGCATGAAAGGGCACACCGCACATCGGGATATCATCACCTTTGTGATGTCCCCTTTTGGTCAAGGTGATATCCAAAGCTTCAGACGCCTGCACCGCATCTTCAAAGAAAAGCTCGTAAAAATCACCCATGCGATAGAATAATAAAGAGTCTGGATGATCCGCTTTAATCTCTAAATATTGCGCCATCATTGGCGTTACTTTTTCAACTGACTTTGCTTTTGATGCGGTCTTGTCTTTTAATTTAATCTGGTCTTTTGGTTCGATCTGGTCTTTTTCCGCAGACTGCTTCTTGACCGTCGAATTCGGCAGAGAATGCTCAGCCTTTTTGCTTTTCACACGACCTGAAAGCACAGTGGATGTCGTATCTTGATCTTGGTCGCTAGATGCGGTCGTTATTATTTCAGTCACAGAAAGACAATACTCTAAAAAAGAAAACAGGGTGGGGAAAATAACACACTCACATTGCCGAGCAAAGAATGCTTACTCTATTTTCAATTTAAAATTTCTGGGTTGTCTCTGGACTATCTCTGGGCTGTCAGGGACTCAGTTTGCCCGCTTTTTCACACTCATATCTGTACGCTTGGATGGAAAGACCAAAGTAACTTTAGTCCCTTTGTTAAACTCACTTTCTAAAATGAGTTCGCCATCGTGTAATTCCATCAAAGTTTTAGATAAAGGTAGCCCTAAACCAGTGCCTTCGTGTTGACGCGTAAGGTGGCTATCCACCTGAATAAAAGGCTTAAGGACTTCTTTGATTTTTTCCCTTGGAATACCGATCCCAGTATCTTCAACCGAGATAACTATTTGGGTTTTCTCGTTCAGCCATGCAGATAAAACAACCTCTCCGCCTTCGGCCGTGAACTTCACCGCATTACTCAACAAGTTCAGTAACAGTTGTCGCAACCTGGTGTTATCCCCGAGAAGATAAGGGCAATCGGGACTAACGTTTGATTTCAGCGTTATATGGTTACGTTCAGCACGATTATTGACAATTTTCAGGCAAGCAGACACAGCCTCTTCAATATCAACAACTTCTTCAACCAGACTTAGCTCACCCGCTTCAATCTTTGACATGTCGAGAATGTCGTTGATAATTTCCAACAACAACGACCCACTGCTGTATATATCCTCTGCATAGGCCTTATAGCGCGGCTCCTCAATCTTCCCGAGCATTTCGTACTTGATCATTTCTGAAAAGCCGATGATCGCATTCAAGGGCGTGCGCAATTCGTGGCTCATATTCGCCAGGAAGTAGGTCTTGGCCCGATTAGCCGCTTCCAACCCTTGCACATAAATCAATTGCTGCTTTTCGTGCTGTTCCAACTTATCAATCATTCGGTTGTAACCTTCAATAAGGTCGCCAACTTCATCTTCTGATTTTACCGGAATTTTATGGCGAAGTTCCTGCTTGTCAAAAGACGCGAAACCTTGGCCAAGATCCTGTATTGGTTTGATTAAATATCGTCGGGTTGCAAAGAAAAGAACCCCGGACAGACCAAAAACCAACAGGATACCCTCGGGGATTTCATCAACAAAATTGTTCCATAACTTTGTTTTTATATCCGTGTAGGCAACAACAAGAATAAATTTACCTATCTTTCGGTTAACAAAAGGATCTTCGTAGACAATATCAAGAGTATAGCTTCTATGAGTTTGTAAAATTTTATCAGCAACTTCCTTTTTCGCTATCAAGTTATCCTTTTCGTCGTAGACCTCGGCCCTGTAAACTTCGGAAAACTCAACGAGACTACCCAAATGGGAATCAATCGCTTCCAGGTCAAAATTCCAAAGATACCCTGAAACAACATTGGCCTGGGTCGTTGCCAGATTCTGCCACTGTTCGGAAACCATGGTCTGCTCTTCTTCGAAATCCAGATAGCTATCAACAAAGGATTCGACCATCGTGGCGATAAGAACAGCAGGGACAATAAGGTATAATAATTTGGCATTAATGGTTTTTGCAGGTTTAAACATCGGCAAAATCCACAAAGGCACTTTGTTGATCAATTGGACACTCAATAAAATTTAACGCTAAGAACCCCATCATCAGGGCTTTATATCGTCGTGAAAGAGTCTGCATAAATATTCCGAGCCAATGCCAAGTAATTTATCAACAAAGATTAAATGCTTTCTTCTATCCACACTCAAGAGAAGATCTTTTCAACAATAAGACAGAATTACTTAACTCTCTCTTATCAAAACGCGATTTGCTTATTTCTTTTACCCTTATTTCGCGTTGGTGAAAACAATGAGCGTCACATATTGCTAATTTAATTAGCTCAACAGGGACTTTTTTGAACAATTTCTCTTCCCATTGGCTTTTTTGCAATGCAGTATATCCCCAAGAACCGCTTAACAGGTTTTATTCATATCAAAAAAAGACCTAAATCACCCTGATGACGACACTTATTTATTCTAATAGCGGAGAGCAGACTCGTGCCTAAGCACAATTCCCGAACCACCGACGCAGATGCGCTGGACTTTCATGCCTCGGGACGTCCCGGAAAACTGGAAATCAAGGCAACCAAACCCCTCACAACACAACGAGATTTATCCCTCGCCTATTCTCCTGGAGTTGCCGTACCCTGTTTGGAAATCGCCAAAAACCCGGCAGCAGCCTACGACTACACCGCCAAGGGAAACCTTGTTGCCGTAATTTCAAACGGTACTGCTGTACTCGGACTTGGTAACCTTGGTGCATTGGGGTCAAAACCAGTGATGGAAGGTAAAGCCGTTCTCTTCAAACGCTTTGCCGATGTCGATGGTATTGATCTTGAGGTTGATACAGAAAATGTTGACGAGTTTGTCAACTGCGTCCGCTTTTTGGGCAAATCATTCGGTGGCATCAATCTGGAAGATATCAAGGCCCCGGAATGCTTTATCATCGAACAGAGGCTGCAAGAGCTTTTGGATATTCCGGTTTTCCATGATGACCAGCACGGAACAGCAATTATCGCCGCAGCCGGTCTGTTAAGCGCGATTGATATCACTGGCAAAGACCTAAAGAAAATCAAGATGGTGGTAAACGGTGCGGGATCCGCGGGTATTGCCTGTACTGAACTTGTCAAAGCACTGGGTGTTCCCCATGAAAATATTTTGCTTTGTGATACAAAAGGCGTGATTTACCAAGGGCGCGAAGAAGGCATGAACCAATGGAAATCTGCCCACGCTGTGCCGACAGATGATCGTACTCTGGAAGATGCGATGAACAGCGCCGATGTGGTTTTTGGCCTTTCTGTTAAAGGGGCATTTACCAACGACATGATCAAAAGCATGGCGCCAAACCCAATCATCTTTGCCATGGCTAACCCGGACCCTGAAATTACCCCGGAAGAGGTCGCTAAAGTCCGGGATGATGCCATTATCGCGACCGGACGTTCCGATTACCCGAACCAGGTTAACAACGTTCTCGGCTTTCCTTACATCTTCCGTGGCGCCCTTGATGTCCGCGCATCCAGCATTAACATGGAAATGAAAGTAGCTGCGGCAAAGGCCTTGGCCGAACTGGCACAAGAGGACGTTCCCGACGAAGTAGGCAAGGCCTATGCAGGCAGACAACTCAAATATGGGCGGGACTACATTATTCCGGCCCCCTTTGATCCTCGCCTTGTGGCTGTTATCCCACGGGCCGTTGCTGAAGCTGCAATGGAAAGTGGTGTTGCCGGTAAAAATATCGAAGACCTTGATGCCTATGAACGCGAACTTTCTGCCCGCCTGGACCCGGCGGCAACAACCTTTATGCGTATTGCCCAAAAAGTCCGCAGTAATCCAAAACGAGTTGTCTTTGCCGAAGGTGAAGAAGAATCAGCCATTCGCGCGGCAGTAACCTATTACAATGCCGGCTATGGTACGCCACTATTGGTTGGACGCGAAGAAACCATCAAAAACACGATGCAACGTCTCGGTATCAATGGCGACTTTATCGAAATTCATAACGCCAGTATTTCCGAACATCGTGAACGCTATACCGATTATGTATACAATCGCTTGCAACGCAAAGGTAAGCTCTATCGTGATTGCCAACGCATGGTTAATCAGAACAGAAATATCTTTGCATCCTGTCTTGTAACAGATGGTATTGCAGATGCCATGGTTACGGGTCTCACCCGCAGCTTTGCAGTATCACTTGATGACGCTATGCGGGCTATTAACTGCAAACCGGGCAAACGTGCCATGGGTATGTCCATGATGATCATCGATGGAAAGGCGATATTCGTTGCCGATACATCTGTGAACGAAGTTCCATCATCCGAACAACTAGCTGACATCGCTGTTCAGGCGGCTTCTCATGTTCAGGCAATGGGCTATGAGCCACGCGTCGCCTTTTTGAGCTTCTCAAACTTCGGCAACCCGACACGCGAGACGACAACACGGATCAGACGTGCGGTTTCTGTACTTGATACCATGAATGTCAGCTTCGAATACGAAGGCGAAATGCAAGCCAATCTCGCATTGGATTTTGAGCTTCAACAAAGGCTGTTCCCCTTCTCTCGCCTGACAGGACCTGCAAATATTCTGATCATGCCTGCGCTGCATTCTGCAAACATTACAACCAAACTAATTCAAAAGGCTGGCGGCAGCACGGCGGTCATCGGTCCTATGTTGGTTGGTCTGGAAAAACCCGTACAGATCGTTCCTATGGGGGCAACCGTCACTGATCTGGTAACAATGGCGGCACTTGGCGCCTATGAGTCAATTACAAATGAGATGGAAGAACCTTTTCTCTGATTTAAAAAATTGACGTTATTTGTTACGGTTTCATGAAATGCACAGTGGCTTCTGGATTTGAACAACCAGAAGCCACTGTTTTAAAACGATTTTCATAAGCGTCTTCAAACTGTCATGAAGGCAAGTTAAGTATAACCGGAAACACTATCTAACTTTTCGTATTACTTGCTAACACAATCGGGTCAACATGCCAGTTCGCCAGGACAAATATAATCGACTATTTACGTCGTCTCTCATTTTATCATCCCCGACCATTGCCGTCCTGTTTGCACTCGTCATTCTTCATCTGATTGCATGGCAAGCAGCCTTAATATCGGGTCTACTGATACTGGTTGGCACAGGCTATATTCTGAATAGCCACTACAGTCATGTCGAACGCCTTAAAGAATACATTACTGCCCTTCGACAACTGAAAGGTCGCGATACCCTACCTGAACCACCATCTGCGGTTGGCAGCTTTCTGTACCCAGAGCTAAATTCGACCTTGTCTCGAATGGCCCAGGAAAGACAGCAATACAGACGCCAGCTTGAAGATGTCACGGATGGAAACGAAGCAATACTGCGTTCTCTGCCTGATCCCCTGATCATGCTAGGAAGCAAACGAAAGATTATTCGAGGCAATCCCGCCGCCGAAACAATATTCGAAGATCAGTTAGCCGGAAAAGAGCTTTCAACAGTCTTGAGAAACCCATCTATCCTCAACACCATTGACGAGCTGGAAAAAAGCCAAAAAGACATTTCCAGGTTTGTTGACTTCAAAATCCACGGAAGAGTTGAACGCTATCTCCAGGCACGAATCGCCCGCATGCCCGAACAAACCTGGGATGGCACAAAAGTTATTATCAGTCTTCACGATCTCACCTCGGCAAAGCGCGTGGAACAGATGCGGGAAGATTTTGTGGCAAACGTCAGTCATGAATTAAAAACGCCACTAGCGAGCCTTATGGGATTCATTGAAACGCTCAAGGGACCAGCCAAAGACGATCCAGATGCACAGCAAAAATTCCTCAAGATCATGCAAGATCAATCAGAACGCATGTCGCGCCTTGTTTCTGATTTATTGTCATTGTCAAAAATCGAGCTATTAGAACATACACCACCAACAAGTGTGACCGACCTAGGTGAAGCCATCACAACAATTATTGAAGGCCTGCACACCCAGATTGAAAGTAAAAACATTACCATTCGCCGTGATATGGATGACGTTATTTCCGTTCTTGGCGATCTGGAAGCATTGACACAAGTCTTTCAAAACCTTCTGGAGAATGCGGTTAAATACGGACACCAAGGTACAACCGTGACGATTCGTTGTAAATCATATGGCCCGGGAAGCCAGGGTATGCGACGCCTTGGCAGACCTTCCGTGGCAATATCTATCATTGATCAAGGCGACGGCATTCCCCGCGAACACATACCGCGCCTGACAGAACGTTTTTATCGTGTTGATGCCGCAAGATCACGAGAACTCGGCGGCACAGGCCTCGGCCTTGCTATTGTAAAACACATCGTCAACCGTCATCGCGGTGTTCTAACTATCGACAGTGAAGTTGGACGTGGATCAACATTTACAGTTTACTTACCTCAAGCAGCGATTACAGAGGGACAACGCAAACCAATTAATATCAACGAAGTTAATTTCTGACCCTAGACATTCTTGATAAAGATTGGGTTATTTAACAAAAGCTTCAAATTAAGAGATCCCGGAATTTTCTTGGGATCTTTTTTATTTTTAAAAATATTTTCTTATATATTAATGACTTAAACTAAATATATTTTAAACTTACTCGTTTTTTCACCTAAACATGAGTAACAAAACTGTCACAGTAGAGTCACAGAACTATAGCTCTAGCCCGATATGTTTTGCCTCGCCGAATGATCGGCAGCGCATATTATCCCAGTGGCAGTAAAAACAGTTCACACCAAGGGGGATCCCGGAAAACCGGGAATGCGTACCTTGAGATTTATTAACGCTATATAGCGGAGACATGAACGTGATTAAAAAAGTTCTCACTGCGACAGCACTAGCTGGAATGATGATGGCAGTAGCTGGCGCTGCTCAAGCACGCGACCAGATCCGCATCGTCGGTTCTTCTACAGTTTTCCCATTCTCAACAACAGTTGCTGAAACATTCGGTAAAACAACCGGTTTCAAAACTCCAGTTGTTGAAAGCACCGGTTCTGGCGGTGGCATGAAGCTTTTCTGTGCAGGTGTTGGCGTTGAACACCCTGATATCACAAACGCTTCTCGTCGTATCAAAGCTTCTGAATATGAAAAATGCACCAAAAATGGTGTTTCCATCACAGAAGTTAAAATCGGTTTTGACGGTATCGTACTTGCAAACTCTAAACAAAGTGACCGTCTGACTCTTACGAAAAAACAGATCTTCATGGCCCTTGCCAAGCAGGTTCCTGTAGACGGTAAGTTGGTTGACAACCCATATCAGAAATGGAGCGACATCGACCCAAGCTTGCCAAACAGCAAAATTGAAGTTCTTGGCCCACCACCAACATCCGGTACACGTGATGCATTTGTTGAGTTGGCAATGGAAGGCGGCGCAAAGAAATTTGAAAGCCTGAAAGCCCTTCGTAAAAGTGACAAAAAAGCGTTTAAAGCAATCGCTCACACACTCCGCGAAGATGGTGCCTATGTTGAAGCTGGCGAGAATGACAACCTGATCATTCAAAAGCTTGAAGCCAATCCACAGGCTCTGGGTGTTTTCGGTTTCAGTTTTCTTGACCAGAATGCTGATAAAGTTCAGGGTTCCATCGTAGATGGCGCTGAGCCAACATTCGAAAACATCGCTGCTGGTGATTACGGCGTATCCCGTTCCCTGTACTTCTACGTGAAAAAAGAGCACGTAGGTTCTGTACCTGGTATCCAAGAGTTTGTTAACGCTTTCACAAACGAAGATGCTTGGGGTGACGAAGGTTACCTTGCTGACAAAGGCCTGATCCCGCTTCCTGCGGCTGATCGTGAGCAGGTTAAAAACTCTGCCCGTGGTCTTCAATCTTTGAGCATGTAAGCTTATAAAGACTAATCTGGAAAGCTGGCGGTTTGTTATCAAGCCGCCAGCTTCTGGTAAGTTCAGTTTAAAATAAAAGTGGGTTCCCTTTCGGGTATATAATCAAATGGAACAGTTGGCTCTTTTTTTCGCTTTGCTTTTCCTCACAGTACTGGGTTTCATCCTGGGAAAAGGGCGGGCAGTAGCGTTATCTGGTCATTCAGATCAGCCTCTGCATTCTAGACTACCCTACTATGGTCTCTACACCGCCCTGTGGTGTGGCCTTCCCAGCCTTCTTATTATGGCTGGCTGGATGATCTTTGAGCCGCAAATAGCAGAAATGCTCGTTGCCTCACAGTTAAGAGACAGCGATGCCTCGATAACACCGGATCAACTAACACTTTACATTAATGATGTTGTAAACTTGGCCTCTGGCGGCATTATGAGCCGTGACCCAGATGCAGCGTTACTATCCGCCGCTGATAACTATGCGCTTTTTAGGCAAGTCAGCTATTTTGCTATGGCCGTAGTCGCCATTTCCCTTTCTTTACTCGCTTTATACACAAGCCTCAAAAAAATTAACCCAGCACTCAGGGCAAGGAATCAGGTTGAGAAAGTAATCTCAATCATCATGATGATCTCATCCTTGATAGCAATCCTGACGACAGTTGGCATTGTCTTCTCTTTGATCTTCGAAACACTTCGTTTTTTCGATAAAGTCCCTTTCTTCGACTTTCTCTTTGGCACGCACTGGAGCCCACAAACAGCTCTGCGCAGTGATCAGGTTGGTGGGTCAGGCTCGTTCGGGGCTATCCCGCTTTTTGCCGGAACCATGCTGATTACCTTCATCTGTATGGTTGTTGCTATTCCCGTCGGACTTTTATCAGCCATCTATATGTCTGAATATGCCGGTAAAAAATTCCGCGCTTTTGCGAAACCAGTTCTTGAGGTTTTAGCTGGTATTCCAACGGTCGTTTATGGCTTTTTCGCTGCTTTGACCGTCGCACCTTTTTTTCGTGATAGCGGTACTCTTATTGGATTAAGTGTTTCTTCTGAATCTGCTTTGGCCGCTGGTATGGTTATGGGTATTATGATCATTCCCTTTATCTCATCGCTTTCAGATGATGTGATGAACTCTGTTCCACAGTCGCTCAGAGATGCATCCTATGCTATGGGGGCGACAAGATCAGAAACCATTACCAAAGTAATCATTCCAGCAGCCCTTCCCGGAATTGTCGGTGCTGTTCTGCTGGCTATGAGCCGCGCCATCGGCGAAACCATGATTGTTGTGATGGCTGCGGGGCTTGCAGCAAATTTGACGGCCAATCCGCTGGAAGCTGTCACAACCGTTACTGTACAAATTGTAACCCTCCTCGTTGGTGATCAGGAATTTGATTCTGCAAAGACGCTCGCGGCCTTTGCTCTTGGATTACTACTCTTTGCCGTCACCCTTGTTCTGAATGTTGTGGCCTTAAAAGTGGTCCGTAAATATCGTGAAAAATATGACTGATAACACGCCACACCTCAAAGTAGATCCTGCCCTACTCAAACGGCGTAATGCAGCTGAAAAACGTTTTCGTTTTTATGGACTGGCCGCCGTAATGACAGCAGTTCTTGTGCTTTGTCTTCTCCTGACATCGATCGTTTCCAAAGGTTACACTGCATTTCAACAAACTTATATTCTTGTTGATATTCGACTTGATGCAGAAACGATTGACCCCAAAGGCACAAAACGGGTCGAAGACCTTGCCGCCGCCAGTTATAGAGGATTGTTACGCAATGCCCTGAGAGAACAGTTTCCCGGTGTTGAGGGTCGTAAAGACAAACGGGCTCTGTACGGGATTGTCGCATCGGGAGCTGAGTTCGATGTCCGCGATGCCGTATTGAATAATCCGAAACTGGTAGGCACAACGGCAACAATCGCCGTTAAGTCATCTGATGACGTGGATAGCTTCTATAAAGGTTACATCCCAAGGGATGTTCCAGAAAGTAACCGCAAGATCAAAGACCGCGAACTCGTCTGGCTTGATACGCTATCTGCAGACGATCGTATTGTAAAACAGTTCAATGTTGATTTCTTCACTCATGGTGATTCAAGAGAACCGGAAGAAGCCGGTATTTTGGGGGCTGTGATCGGCTCATTGTATACCCTGGCTATTACACTGGCTCTTTGTTTTCCTATCGGTGTTTTGACTGCTATCTATCTTGAAGAATTTGCCCCGACCAACAAATGGACTGACTTGATTGAAGTGAATATCAACAATCTTGCCGCGGTCCCTTCCATTGTCTTTGGTCTTTTAGGTCTCGCAATCTTCTTGAATTTTATGGGATTACCAAGATCAGCACCAATTGTTGGCGGTATGGTTCTCGCCCTGATGACACTACCAACAATTATTATTGCATCCCGTGCCGCACTTAAGGCTGTACCACCGTCCATCCGTGAAGCCGCTTTGGGCATCGGTGCCTCAAGAATGCAAACTGTTTTCCACCATGTGCTTCCCCTCGCAATGCCAGGGATCTTGACCGGAACCATTCTGGGCATGGCACAGGCACTTGGTGAAACTGCCCCACTTTTGATGATCGGTATGGTTGCTTTTATCGCAGATATCCCAGGATCAATGAGCGATGCGGCCACCGTCCTTCCTGTACAGATTTATCTTTGGGCTGATAGCCCGGAACGAGGATTTGTCGAAAAAACATCAGCAGCAATTATGATACTGTTGGCCTTTCTCGTCGTCATGAACGCAATCGCAGTTATTCTGCGGAAACGCTTTGAGCGTCGTTGGTAAGCAAGGAATAATAGGAATGTCCTACGCTATGGATATGCAAAATTATACGACTCAATCTGAAACCGCTACCTCCGAGCCAAAAATCATGGCACGCGATGTAAATGTTTTCTATGGTCCCAGTCAGGCACTAAAATCCATTCAACTGGATATTGGTGCCAACGAGGTCACATCCCTGATCGGTCCCTCCGGTTGTGGTAAATCGACCTTCTTGCGCTGCCTCAATCGCATGAATGACGTGATCGAAAATTGCTCTGTCGAAGGGCGCATAAGTCTGGACGGCGTTGATATTTACAACTCCGGCCTTGATCCTGTGCTTCTTCGCGCACGTGTCGGGATGGTTTTCCAGAAACCGAACCCCTTCCCCAAGTCCATCTATGACAACATCGCCTACGGACCGCGTTTACACGGAACCGTCAGCAACAAGGATGAGCTGGATGAACGTGTAGAAAAAAGCCTGCGTCGTGCCGGTTTATGGGATGAAGTCAAAGACCGTTTGGACAAGCCGGGAACAGGTCTGTCCGGTGGGCAGCAACAACGTCTTTGTATTGCCCGTGCTATTGCCATTAATCCAGAGGTAATCCTGATGGATGAACCCTGTTCAGCTCTGGACCCTATTGCTACAGCTAAAATTGAAGAACTTATTGATGAACTTAGAGAACGATTTACAATTGTTATTGTAACACACTCTATGCAACAGGCCGCCCGTGTGTCTCAACGTACAGCTTTCTTCCATCTGGGGGAATTGGTCGAAGTTGGAGAAACAGATCGTCTCTTCACCAGCCCACAAGATGATCGCACCCAAGGTTACATTACGGGAAGATTCGGGTAAGGAAGATGGATATGCCAGAAACCACAGACCACATCGTCAGCTCGTTTGACAAAGAACTTCGCACCATACATGAAATTATCATCCGTATGGGCGGTATGGCAGAAAACCAGCTTTCCGAGGCGGTAGATGCCCTTGTTCAACGCGATAGCGCAAAGGCCGAACTTGTACGCAACGAAGACGCCAAAATTGATGCCCTAGAAGAAGAACTGGAATCTGCTGTTATTCAGTTGATTGCCTTGCGTCAGCCCGTCGCAAACGATCTTCGGGCTGTCATCGCGGCCTTTAAAATTTCATCAGACCTTGAGCGCATCGGCGACTACGCAAAAAACATTGCCAAGCGCAGTATTGCCATCAACCAGATGCCGCCACAGAAATCTGTTACCAGTATCATGCGCATGTCCCGACTGGTTCAGGAAATCGTCAAGGATACGCTTGATGCCTTTTCAACCAGTGACAAGGACAGAGCCATCGATGTGTGGCACCGGGATGAAGAAGTTGACGAAATGTACACATCTTTGTTTCGGGAACTTCTGACCTACATGATGGAAGACCCGCGAAATATCGGCGCCTGCACACACATGCTCTTTATCGCCAAAAATATTGAACGCATGGGCGACCATGCAACAAATATTGCTGAAACCATCTACTATTTGGCAACTGGTGAACGTTTGGAAGGCAAACGTCCCAAAGGGGATCGTACTGCTTTTCAAATCCTAACCCCTGATGATGGGGAAGGCGAAGTAGAAATTTAATGTAATGGAAAAAAAGGATCTTTCCATGAAGCCCTTGGCATTAGTCATTGAAGACGAAATCGCACTAACAACGTTGTTACGCTATAACCTTGAGAAAGAAGGATTTCGTGTCAATGAAGCACATGATGGGGAAGAAGCCCTCTTGCGTGCAAAAGAAGAAGCTCCGGATCTAATTCTGCTGGATTGGATGCTCCCGCTTCTATCAGGTATCGAAGTTTGCCGTCAGCTACGTCGGTTGCCGGAAACCAAAGATGTGCCAATCATTATGCTGACAGCGCGCGGTGAAGAAACAGACAAAATCAGAGGCCTTGATTCTGGCGCCGATGATTACATGACAAAGCCGTTTTCACCTGCTGAGCTGGTTGCCCGTATTCGCGCTATTATGCGTAGAAGCAAACCAGAAACCGTAACCGAAGCGCTTGTTTTTGAAGATATCAACATGGATTTGGCGGCTTATAAGGTTTATCGCGGTGATCGCGAAGTTCACCTGGGCCCGACGGAATTCAAGTTACTGCGTCACCTGATGCAAAACCCTGGACGTGTCTTTAGCCGTGAACAGTTACTGGATTCAGTCTGGGGTCACGATGTGTACGTTGAACCACGTACAGTCGATGTTCACATCAGACGCCTGCGCAAAGTACTGAACGAAGGCACTGAACAGGATCTGATTCGTACTGTCCGTTCCGCTGGCTATGCGTTGGATCGCGCCAAAGCAGCGTAACCGTAAAAGTCCATAGTTATAAAAATAGCCAATAATCTGTCTGGGTATAAACAAGGCACAGATTATTGGCTATTTATGATTCCAGGCACCCAGAAAGCTTGCTTACAAAAGCTTTTCTATTTCATCCCAAGCCTGCTCTGACGTAACCTCGGAAATGTCATCGCTGGGGGAGATCACAGGTTTAATCCAGTCAGAATAAGAAAAGTAATAGCTTTTGATAAAAATTCCCACCGCAGGCATACTCGACATTGCCGCCAGGTTAAGACCAAAGCTGTCATTACCGACATAAAAATCACAGGATTGCAGTAAAGCATGACTGTGGTGCAGCAATACTTTTCGGGTTGTCAGATCAATAAATCGTTCCGGACTAGATGTATTATCCAAAATGCCCTGGGCAATCGGGGCAACATCACCAGCGCCGAATAACAAGATTTGTCCAGGATAATTTTCCAAAAGACGCTCTGCTATTTCGGAATACCCTTTGACACCCCACTGCTTGTAAGCAGCGCTGGCATTAATGCCCACGGCAATCATTTTTTGTTTATCTGAAATTCCAATACCTTCGAACGCTGCCTTCACAACGTGTTCAGGCTGACGGAACCCGACATCACTATAATCATAGGAAATCCCCACATCATCCATCACCAGTGCTGCGTGATGCATAAAGGCCGGTAAAGGGACTTGTTTTGGCGTTAAGGTACCTTTGTTCAGGAAAAAGCGATTCCAGGAGCCTTTAAAATAATAACCGAAACGATTCTTGACGCCCGCCATCATCATGGCAAAGGAAATACCCGTTGATTTGTGAAAAACAAAGGCTGTATCAATCTTTGCCGCTTTCGTTAAACGGCGCAGTCTTCCCAAATCAGCCTTACCAGAAACATCTTGATTTCTGGCGATTGGTAAAACTTGACTAACCATATCTATTTCTGAAAAAAGTTCACTTATTTCCCGCCCTTTTTTGCAGGCAAGTACTACGGATTTTCCTTCGGATTTTTGTTGGATAGAACGAATAAAAGGCATATGGAACAGGGTATCGCCAAGACCACCGCCTGTTACTACAAGTGTTTTACCCAATTCAGACATCACCAGTTAAGCCTTATCAATCGTTCTACACACAAAACCCAATGCTTGCGGCCAGTTATATGTCGTTATAATCAAACTGATTTTTGTCGCAGAATGCATTATAGATCTCTATATATTAAGCCTAAGGAATTGGATAAAAATTTACAGCCTTTGTAATAGAGATAATCGCTTTTGCCAAATCCCTTATTTTTTACATCAAAGGATTTTATTTAAAGAGGTTTTCTATATCATAAGATCGATATTACAGGAGAATACATTGTGACCCCATCCCCGCTAAACATTGCTCTTTGGGCTGTAAATCTGGAAACACCCCTCAAGTCGCTTGCAGACTGGATAGATATTACCAGTCATCGGATGCAGCAAGCCAAAGAACAAGGCGCGGATTTGTTACTTATGCCTGAATACGTTTCAGAACAATGGATGTCCTTTGCACCCGCAGGCATTGCCCCCGATGAAGAGATCCCCTGGATGGCAACACAGGCAGCAGAAGCAATTGAGCATTTAAAAGTTCTAGCAACCAATCATGATATGGGGCTTCTCGCCGGAACTTTTCCGGTGGCAATTGATACCAAGGGCGAGATTTCTGATTCACCCGTCAATGATAACAGCGGCTATTACAACAGGGCGCATCTATTTCTGCCCGATGGGCGATATATTACACAGGATAAATTGTGCCTGACGCCCAATGAACAAGACACTCAAGCCTGGTGCTTAACACCAGGAAGCAGCGTTAAAGTTTTTAACTGGCGAGGGCTACGAATTGCCATCCTGATTTGTCTTGATATAGAGATGCCTGCTTTATCCTCACTCATTGCTGGTCACGATGTGGATTTAATCCTTGTACCATCCATGACATCAAAGCTTGCTGGCTATAACCGCGTTTTTGGTTGCGCAAAAGCCAGATCCATTGAACTTCAAGCGGCTGTGGCTGCAGTCGGTCCAATTGGCGCCACACATTTTTTCGGCAAAAAACGCCAGAATCAAACCTCTGCCGCGGCCGTTTACATTCCTTGCGAAGAAAGCCTGGGGCATATCGGGGTTGCCACAGAGATTTCACCAACGGACACCACAGTCGGGCAGGGACCCTTGATTGTTGCCAAAGACATTCCGTTGGATGAAATTCGCCGATTGCGAAAGGGCTCTGCAGAGGTATGGCCCGGCGCTTGGGACGCAGATCATGTGATCATCGAGGAAGAGTAGAGATTAGGACTGTCTTGGATCAATGATGATTTCAATCTGTTATAGCTTGAATCTATGATTCCAAATCATCACTACATCCGTAGGCATAACTTGATATGTATCCAACACATACCCCACAGAACTGATAAGACGCAGATTAGATATTTTCTAAAGTAAATAAATTTGTTAGAAGCGCGCCAACATAGAAACCTGAACAGACAGATGGCGGCTTTTGCCAAGAGGTAAAGATCGCCCTTAATTCGGCCATAGGGTATTTCCTATAGCCTTAAAGAGATCCGATCGGATACCAGATGAAAGCCTACAATTTTTGTGACCCGAAAAATATCAAAGCTGATGTTCTTTCGGGATTAACCGTTGCCCTTGCTCTTGTACCAGAAGCAGTCGCCTTTGCCTTTGTGGCACAGGTCGATCCACTGGTTGGGCTCTATGCTGCCTTTATCGTTGGCTTGATTACCTCGTTAATAGGCGGACGTCCCGGGATGATTTCCGGAGCAACAGGTGCATTGGCAGTTGTTATGGTCGCTCTTGTTGTCTCTCACGGGGTTCAATATCTTTTCGCTGCCGTTGTCCTTATGGGTATCCTGCAAATTTTGGCAGGTATTTTTAAGCTTGGAAAATTTATCCGTCTAGTTCCCCACCCGGTGATGCTTGGCTTTGTCAACGGCCTGGCCATTGTTATCTTCCTTGCCCAGTTATCCCAGTTCAAAGTTAGCCCAACAGATCCCAATAGCGAATGGCTGAGCGGGGCAACCCTCTATATCATGCTTGGCCTGGTCGCCCTGACAATGGCGATCAGCTATCTCTTGCCAAAGGTCACAACACTAATCCCAGCGCCTTTGGCTGCTATTGCTGTTGTCACCGCAGTAGTTATTGGTTTCGGACTAGATATTCCAACGGTTGGTAACATGGCCTCTATTGCAGGTGGCCTGCCAGAGTTTCATATCCCGAACGTTCCATTTACACTTGAAACCCTCTATATCATTTTCCCATATTCACTCATCCTTGCAGCTATTGGCTTGATTGAATCACTACTTACGTTGACCTTGATTGATGAAATCACCGAAACCAAAGGTGGCACATCGCAAGAATGTATGGGGCAGGGTGTTGCAAACCTTGTAACTGGTTTCTTCGGTGGTATGGGTGGCTGTGCCATGATCGGTCAGTCCATGATCAATATAAAGTCTGGTGGTAAGGCCCGTCTTTCAGGCGTGGCTGCGGCTATCTTTCTTCTGATCTTTATACTCTTTGCCTCTGATCTTATTGAGCTTATTCCCCTTGCCGCGTTGGTTGGGGTAATGTTCATGGTCGTCATCGGCACATTCGAATGGTCAAGTTTCCGTATTCTGCACCGCATTCCCAAAACGGATGCCTTTGTCCTGATTTTGGTTTCCGGTGTCACCGTTTATAGTGATCTGGCTGTTGCTGTTGTCGTCGGTGTTCTTGTTTCTTCCCTGGTTTTTGCCTGGAATTCTGCCAAACACATCTATGCGCGTGTCGGCACAACAGAAGACGGAAAGACAACGGTCTATGAGATTTCAGGTCCATTGTTCTTTGGCTCTATCAGCTCTTTCCGGGATCTATTTAACCCCGCTAATGATGCAGATGATGTGGTTGTTGATTTTCGTAACGCCCGTGTTTGGGATCATTCAGGCCTAGAAGCAATCGACGGTTTGGCAGAACGCTATACCCGCAGAGGAAAAACACTGCACCTTCGTCATCTGAGCCCTGATTGCCGTCACCTTCTCGAAAAGTCTGTTAGCATGGTTGAAGAAGACAAAGAAGGTGATCCACATTACGGTGTTTTTGTTGATTACAACAAAATGTACCACGAAGATGATGAGATCGCTGATAAAGCTCAGAAGGCATAAACGCCAATTATCATAATCTGTTTTAAAAAGAGGGCTTCGGTCCTCTTTTTTTTCGACAATAAAATAGCAGTCTCTGTTCCTCTCCTGATATATTTGAAGTCCTCGAGTTCTTGTCATATTCCCAAGGGCTTTATCACAATTCCCCCATTTGGCATGATTGACAAAACATGACAAACAAGTGATTTTAATACTCAATTCTATTTTTGTTCTCTTCCCTATACTCTGAAATACAGAGCCATTGATAAGATACCCCGGAAACTTGATCTGGAAACTTGATCATATGTCTGACCCAACGTCACAAAAGACCAAGCACATAGGCAGATGCCTTTGCAGAAATATTCGCTTTGAAGTAAACTCGGAACTCAACGATATTTCAGCATGCCATTGTCAACAATGCCGCCAATGGTCCGGTCATGTCTGGGCTTCAACAGATTGCCCAACTGATCAACTGACTTTCACGTCTTCTCCCTCAAGCCTAACCTGGTATAAGTCTTCCGATCATGCAAAGCGCGGATTTTGTAAGACCTGTGGATCTTCTCTATTCTGGAAGCTGAATAAAGAAGGTGAGGAGGGGGATTACTATGCGATTTCAGCCGGATCTCTGGATGATACATCCCGGCTAAAAATGAAACGCCATATCTTTTGCCGCCACAAAGGTGATTATTACACCTTGGAAGATAATATTCCCCAAGAGGAAGCCTAATAAGCTAGGAAACCTAATAAGCTTAGAAACCTGAAAGCTAAAGAACCGAGCCAAACGAAAAGCCTGATTTATCTCAATACTAGATTATGCCAGTACAGGTCACATAGATGTTCAGAAAAGTTCAGAATTCAGACAAAGAAACAGTTATTGCAATGGCAAAGAGCTATTACCTCGAAGACGGAAATAGCTATGGAGAAACCAGAATAGAAAAGGCAATTGCCTCTATTTTAGCGGGCGAGCCCTTGGCAAAACTCTGGATCATTGAACAAGAACGCACTGTTATTGGCTATCTTTGTGTATCACTTGGATTTTCTCTCGAAACCGGAGGACGTGATTTCTTTATTGATGAGCTTTTTGTTAAAAAGACATACAGAAATCAAGGCATTGGTACAAAAGCGCTTGAATTTGCCTGTGCGGAATCAAAAAAATTGGGCGCAGAACGCATTGTGTTAGAAGTTGAGCAAAGTAATCCCGGGGCAAAAGCTCTCTATAAACGGTTTGGGTTCGAGTCACATCCGCGTTATTTAATGTCTAAGTTTCTATAAATAACAAAGGCTACACTCCGCTATTATGAGCAATAAACCTTATATAAAGACCAGTATTAAAGGCTCAGATATGCAAACATCCACCATTGACCTTACAAGTAGCAAAATACTTGTAAGCGCCTGTTTAATGGGTAAGCCCGTACGATATGATGGGCAGTGCGCATCCCAAGGAACAGAAAAACTTCTCCACTTACAGGAACAAGGGTGTCTTGTTTTACTTTGTCCCGAAGTAGCCGGCGGCCTGCCAACACCCAGAGCTCCGGCCGAACGTATCTCTGAGCGAATAAAAAGCCAGACAGGCGATGATTTTACCGATGCTTTTATCCGCGGTGCAGAAAAAGCACTTGTCATGTGTCAAGACCACAACATCAAAATCGCGATCCTCAAAGAGAACAGTCCCTCCTGTGGTAGTGACTTTATCTATGATGGTTCCTTTACCGGAACAAAAATCAGTGGTTCAGGGATCGTCACAGATCTATTGCGTGCAAACGGTGTTTCCGTTTTCAGCGAACATACTATTGACCTTGCCCTAAAACTGGCGAACCAATGAGCCAGTAAAGTAACTTACATTCAAAATATAAATTTCTTCTTTTACGTGTACCAAAGAATGCTACAATAAGTTCTCTATTTGTTCTGCTCAGGTAAAAGAAGATGACTGTTCAAGTCAATACTGTCTCTTTTCAAGGGATAGAAGTTCGTGACATTGAGGTGCAAGTCCAGTTATCGAGTGGATTGCCAGCCTTTAACATTGTCGGATTACCAGACAAAGCCGTTGCCGAGAGCCGTGAAAGAGTGCGCGCAGCCCTGACTGCAATCGGGTTAGCGCTACCACCCAAAAGAATCACGGTAAATCTGGCCCCCGCTGATTTACAGAAAGAAGGCAGTCATTACGACCTGCCCATAGCGCTTGGCATACTTGCGGCCATGGAAATAGTACCAGCAAGCGAATTAACAACCTATATTGTTCTAGGTGAACTGGCACTGGATGGTACCATCCGCGCCGTGAATGGCATTTTACCAGCGGCTTTACAGGCACTGGCAAGTGATAAGGGCATTATTTGCCCCGAGAGCCAAGGGGCAGAAGCTGCATGGGTGAAAGGGCTAGAAATTATTGCTCCGTCCAGCCTTTTAACACTGGCGAACCATATTAATGGCCGCCAAATACTCTCACCTCCCAAAACAGCTTTACCTCAGCCAGCGAATGATCGTCACCATCTTCCAGATCTTAGGGACGTTAAAGGGCAAGAAACTGCGAAACGTGTGCTCGAAATTGCTGCTGCTGGCGGGCATCATTTACTTTTTAATGGTCCACCTGGATCAGGAAAGTCGATGCTAGCCTCACGACTACCTTCAATTTTACCGGAACTTCTGCCCGAAGAAATTCTCGAAGTCAGCATGATTCATTCACTGGCAGGTTTATTGAAGAATGGCGCGTTAGAAAGCTTACGTCCTTATAGAGATCCCCATCATTCTGCCTCTGCACCGGCCATTGCTGGCGGCGGCCCCAAAGCAAAACCAGGTGAGATATCTCTGGCTCACAGGGGCGTTTTATTTCTTGATGAATTGCCAGAATTTAATCGCAACGTGCTAGAAACTTTGCGACAACCATTGGAAACTGGCAAAATCTCTATTGCCCGGGCAGAGGCCCATATTACCTATCCCGCACGTGTCCAGATGGTTGCTGCAATGAATCCCTGTCGTTGCGGAGAGGTAGATCCGGTTACCCAGGTTTGCGCCAGAGGACCAAGATGTAGCACGCAATACCAAGCCCGTATCTCTGCACCACTATATGACCGTATTGATCTCTATCTTGACGTCCCCCCCGTCAGAGCATCCGATTTATCACTACCGCCCCCGAAAGAGGGCAGCCATGAAGTTGCCCTTCGGGTACAGGCCGCGCGCGATATTCAGACACAAAGATATGCAGCTTATCCAAAACAAAATCGGCCCCACTGCAATGCAGAAGCTGAGGGTGAAATTCTGGACGAAATTGCTTTTCTCGGTCACAAGGAAAAGGAACTAATGCAAAACGCATCAGAAAAGTTCAAGCTCTCAGCCCGAGCTTATCATCGCGTTCTCAAAGTTTCACGAACCATCGCAGACCTGGATAATCAGGATATGATTGAGACAAAGCACATCGCCGAAGCCTTGCGTTATAGAAAGCCGAAAAAATAGGGCCATTTAGAAAACATCAGATCGATAAAAATTGATTGGTGAACCGCGATCAGAAACTATCTTTGCTTGGCCTGTAATATATGCCCTTTTATTGTTGTTTCCCCCAAGGCTTTTCGTGCTTCAAGCCTATGGACTCCCCGCAACAACACATAACGGCCTTTTCCCTGCCGAACGCTTATAGGGTTCTGTTCTGTCTCTTCCATAATCTTGTCAGCAGTGAGTTTTAACTTTTCAGGATCAAGCTCTTTACGGCGGCCAGCTGGTACATAAATCTCGTCTATGTTTAGGGTATGAACCTTCAGCACTTTCTTTCTCCCAAGCCTGTCGATCCCCAGTAGTTTAATAAGCATTTTCTTTATTGGAAATAACTTTCCCGACGATTTTGAGATTTTCAAAAAGACGAAAGAGCCTTACAAAATTTCTGGGACTCCGTATAAAACCGCCTGCTTGAACAGCTTATCCTTCATAAAAAAAACAACTTTAAGTTTAAAACAAGAAACAAAAGCGAGTTTCCAAACTGTGCCAAAAACAGATAACTATTTGATTTTAAATATAAATAAAATTTCACTAAAATTTTACTAAAATCAAACTCAACTTATGCATATAATTAACGACTACGTGTGCGGTTGTCCCATTTCGAATTAACAGGACTCGCAATGTTAGCAATTAATGAAATCAAGTCACTGACGCCAGAAAAAGTAAGTACAAATGGTTCGTGCGAAAGTCTCGTAAACAACTGCCCATACGGCATGTACCGAGCTGACAGTGATGGTTATTTTTCTGCTGTTAATCCTTCGTATGCCCAGCTATTTGGTCTGAATACTGTCGAAGAGTTTTATCAATATATCCAGTCACCTGATTGTCAGCTTTATACTGACCCTGATCTACGCAAAAATCTATACAATCAACTCAAACAACAAAATCAGTTAAGCCAGATTGTCTATCAGATATATAGGATAGACGGGACAACCCGATGGGTGAAAGAACACTGCATCGCCTTGAGGGATACTCATGGGTCAATAATCGCTTTCGAGGGCTATGTAGAGCCAATGGGTAATCAGGGCGATACAATTGAAACCAGTTCACTTCCCGAAGCCAGATTCAGAGCCATTTTTGACCAAATTGAAAATATCGCTGTTCAGGGCTATGACCATAACAGGCAAGTTATATATTGGAATAATGCCAGTACCAAACTTTATGGGTACACAGAAAACGAAGCTTTAGGGGAAAAGCTGGAAGATCTAATTATTCCAGATGAGATGCGAAATCATGTTATTACCGTGCACCAGGACTGGCTCGCAAAAAATATTCCAATTCCTTCGGGGGAGATGAGTCTCAGAAACAAAAATGGTGACCAAATACCCGTTTATTCCAGTCATGTGATGCTTTTAAATTCTCATCAAGAACATGAAATGTATTGCATTGATGTTGAATTGACCGAAATAAAAAAAGTAGAGCGTGCCTTGCGCATTGCCAAAGAACATGCAGAAAGCGCAAATATGGCAAAGACAGCTTTCCTATCAGCCATGACCCACGAATTGCGTACACCCCTTAACGCCATCATTGGTTTCTCAGAAGTTATGGAACAAAAAATCTTCGGCGATCTTGGCCACCCTCGATATCGTGAATATGTCAGTGATATTCATAATAGCGGTAGCCATCTTTTAGGAATTATCAACGATATCCTGGATCTTTCGATGATCGAATCAGGAGAGCTAAACCTAAAGAAAACAGATGTTTGCTTAAGAACCGCCATTGCACACACCCTTCAAATTACACAGCGAAAAGCCATTAATACGGGCATTTCTCTACAAACAAATGTGCCCAAAGACATTCCCCGTATTCATATCGATGAAAGAAGCTTGAAACAGATTTTACTCAACCTTCTATCTAACGCTCTTAAATTTACGGATAATCAAGGTCGCGTCACCATTACTGCTACCTATTCACTCAAAGATGGTTTTCACATCCGTATTGAAGACACAGGCATTGGCATGAATGAAGCAGAAATCCGTATAGCATTACGACCCTTTACACAGGTTGATAACAGTATTGAGCGCAAATACGAAGGAACAGGCTTGGGACTTCCACTTTCAAGATCTTTGACGGTTATTAATGGTGGTAATTTAAAGCTGACCAGCGTTAAGGGCAAAGGGACAACTGTTGTATTACATTTCCCCGCCGACATGACTGTATGAATTTAAGGCTTATAAATTAATAGCAATTGAACAGATACAAAAACGGAGGCACTTTGGCCTCCGTTGAAATATGATGTAACAGCCACAGAAGTATCTGTTAGTTAAAGCATGCCCCCAAGTCAGCACCGCCAAGTAAATGCACATGATAGTGAGGGACTTCCTGATGCGCATGAGCGGCATGGTTTGAAATAACCCGGTAGCCGGATTCAACTATGCCCTTTTCCTTTGCAATCTCACCAATAGCACGATTCAAGGCAACAATTTCATCAGCTGATGCTTTTTCATAAAAATCAGCAGAAGAAACATATGCTCCTTTTGGAATGATCAAAATATGAACCGGGGCTTTGCGAGCGATATCATTGAAAGCCAGAACATGCTCATTTTCAAAAACCTTCTCACAAGGAATTTCGCCTCTGAGAATTTTTGCAAAGATGTTATTTTGATCATAGGCCATTGTTATTATTCCTTTAAAATATGATTACCTTATAAAACAGCAGCCTGTAAGATCCGTCAAGATTACCCATAGATCCAGCCACATAATAATAAGATCAGTATTTTATACGGGACGCCTTCTCGGCAATGCCGGAAATGCCTTTTCGACCTTCCAGTGCTTCCCAGACATCACATGGTTTTAGACCGCGGGCTTCCCAAAGCACCAAAAGATGATACAGCAAATCAGCTGATTCAGCCGCAAGTTCTTCTTTTGATCCGCCGACAGCCTCAATGACCGTTTCAACCGCTTCCTCGCCAACCTTCTGGGCAATCTTGTTTATGCCCTTTGAAAACAGCCGCGCCGTATGGGATTCTTCCGGATTGTCCCCTTTACGGCTAACAATAACGTGGTGAAGTTCATCCAGAATATCAGCCGAGAGTTTTTTCTTCGCCATTTACTTGATCCAATAATGCGTCTAGACGGTTCTGACCTAGACAGTTCTAACGGGAACACCTGCCTGTGCCATATGTTCTTTGGCTTCTGCAATGCTGTAGGTGCCGAAATGAAAAATAGATGCCGCAAGAACAGCCGTGGCATGGCCTTCTTTGATTCCATCGACCAGATGGTCAAGGTCACCCACGCCCCCGGATGCAATAACAGGGATACGCACGGCATCGGCGATTGCTCTGGTCAGGGGCAAATTATATCCCTGTTTCGTGCCATCTCGGTCCATAGAGGTGAGAAGCAGCTCGCCAGCACCATAGCGCTCCATTTTTTGTGCCCATTCAACGGCATCCAAACCGGTTTCCTTGCGGCCGCCATGGGTGAAAATTTCATACTTTCCCGGTGCAACCTGCTTCGCATCAATCGCGACAACAATGCATTGAGAGCCAAATTTTTCACTGGCTTCTTTAACAAATTCAGGGTTTGTCACAGCCGTCGTGTTAATGGAAACCTTGTCTGCGCCTGCAAGCAACAGACTTCTGATGTCTTCGAGTGTTCGAATACCACCGCCAACGGTCAGGGGCATAAAACATTCTTCAGCCGTCTGGGAAACGACATCCAGCATGATATCCCGCTTTTCGTGGCTTGCCGTTATATCCAGAAAACAGAGCTCATCGGCACCTGCTTTGTCATAAAGCCTTGCCTGTTCAACCGGATCGCCAGCATCACGCAATCCAACAAAGTTCACACCCTTTACGACGCGTCCGTCTTTCACATCAAGACAGGGAATAATTCTTGCCTTAAGCATTTAATTCTCCGGAACTTACAAGGTTTCCACCCCGTGATATCATCCATAATATCAAACGACCTGTTGCCTATTACAAATGACAGTTTGATTATCTCTTAAACCATACTAATTGACAGCAATCGCACCAGACGCAATTGCGAGAGCTTCTTTGGCATCAATACGCCCATCGTAAATGGATCGCCCGCAGATCACACCTTCAATCCCGGCATCTTCTACCAGCTTGAGCTGTTTGATATCCTCAACCGAAGCAACGCCACCGGATGCAATCACTGGAATTGAAATCGCTCTGGCCAGGCTGGCCGTTGAATCAACATTACATCCCTGAAGCAAACCATCCCGGTCAATATCAGTATAGACAATTGCACTAACGCCAGCATCTTCAAACTTACGGGCCAGATCGGTTGCCTTGAGATCGCTGGTTTCTGCCCAGCCTTCGGTCGCAACCATACCACCCCGGGCATCAATCCCGACAACAATTTTGCCCGGAAATTTTTTACAGGCTTCCATAACCAATTCTGGATTTTTAACAGCTACAGTTCCCAAAATAACCCGTGTAACCCCGGCATCCAGCCACTGTTCAATGGTCTGGATATCACGAATACCGCCCCCAAGTTGGGTCGGCATGGAAACTGTTTTAACAATATTTTCAACGGCAGCACGGTTCACCGGGCGCCCTTCAAAAGCGCCGTTCAAATCAACCATGTGCAGAAATTCAAATCCAGCGTCTTCAAACTCTTTTGCCTGTGCCGCAGGGTTCGTATTGAAAACGGTTGCTGTATCCATTTCCCCCTTCAACAGGCGAACGGCTTCTCCATCCTTCAGATCAATTGCCGGAAATACGATCATGGTCCTCTATCCTCAGGAATTATTTAAAAGCTTGCTGTAATAGTGCCCGGCTACCCATTGGCCATCTACCCTGGCATAGCTGTGTTGCGTACCCCAGCGTGTGAAACCAAGTTGCTCGTAGACACGAATAGCCTGTTTTTGTGTTTCTCGTACGTCGAGGTTAAGAACACTCAAACCGCGCTCTTTCGCGGCGAGTTCAACAGCCTTGACCATCTGGGCCGCCAGCCCGTGACCACGGGCCCAGGGCGCCAGAAAGAACGAGGACAATTGACCGGAATGTGCCTGTGCCTCATTGTTCCGTGGCTGGCAATGCAACTGTGCTGATCCACATATCGTACCATCAAGCCGCGCGACAAAAATTTGCCGACCGGGCACAAGCAATGCCCCGCGCCAATGGTTTTCCAGCGTATCGCGTTCAGGAACCCGTAACCATCCAAAGCCACCACCATCTTCAATAGCAGCTTCCGTCGCATCACAGAGATCATAGAGATCCGGTCCGCGAAATTCTGTAAGTTCGTTCACACCGACGGTGGGTTCACGATCAGGCATAATTGGCGTTGCGTTCATGGTTTCCACTTCAGGAAATTGGCAAATAGGCTCAAACCTGCGGCCTGAGATTTTTCAGGGTGAAATTGAGTACCAATCAAATTATCGCGTCCGATAACAGCAACAACTTTGTGACCATACTCAACTTCGGCAAGGATATGATCCCGGTTTTCAGGGATATAGTGATAGCTATGGACAAAGTAAATATGGGTCCCGTCTTCCAGCCCGTCCAAAACAGGGTTCTCTTGCAGAACATTCAGCTCATTCCAACCCATATGCGGGATCTTCAGACTTTGGTCTTCCGGGTCCATTTTGACAACTTCGCCTGGGATCCACCCCAGACCTTCACAGTCTTTGTATTCACGACCGACAGATGCCATCAACTGCATACCCACACAAACACCCATAAAGGGCTTGCCGCCTTGAATAACCTGTTCGCGCAGGACATCAATCATGCCATCAGCAGCATTCAGACCACGCCAACAATCCGCAAAAGCGCCAACTCCGGGCAATACAATACGATCTGCTTTACGTACCTGTTCCGGATCGCTTGTCACAACAACAGACGTCCCCAGACCAGATTCATCAGCAGCACGCTCAAAAGCCTTGGCAGCCGAGCGTAAGTTTCCAGATCCATAGTCAATGATCGCGAGCGTCATTTTCAATGCCTCATCACGTTTACGTTGAAAAGTTTGCTATCAGCTCAGATTGATCAGAGCACACCTTTGGTCGAGGGAACTTCATCTGCTTTACGCGGATCAATCTCGATTGCCTCACGAATGGACCGTGCCAGAGCTTTGAAGCAGGCTTCGATAATATGGTGATTGTTAAAGCCGTGAAGCTGATCCACGTGCAAAGTCATGCCCGCATTAAAAGCGAAGGCCTGAAACCATTCCCGAAAGAGTTCCGTATCCATATCCCCGATCTTGTCGCGATCAAAGCTCACGTTCCAGACCAGATAAGGGCGATTGGACAAATCCAGTGCAACCCGGCTCAGGGCTTCGTCCATGGGCAAAAGGCAAGACCCGTAACGGCGAATACCCTTGCGGTCACCCAAAGCCTGTTTAAAGGCCTGGCCCAATGCGATGCCAACATCTTCTGCAGTGTGGTGGAAATCAATATGAAGGTCACCCTTGGCACGCAGCGTTATATCCATCAGGGAATGTCGAGAAAGTTGCTCGATCATATGATCGAGAAATCCAACACCTGTTTCCACATCATATTTACCGGAACCGTCCAGATTGATGGTTGCCGTAATTTGCGTTTCGTTGGTGTTACGCTCGATACTTGCTTGCCGCACGGGGGTATCCTTCCCAATGACTGATCGGATGCATAGACTCAAAAGCCTATCCGTAATTTGTCCAAAATTGTATAGACGACTAAACAGCTTTTTCCTTAGTAAAGCCGCGGCTTTTGTAACAGGTCAGCCCCCCTGATGCCAGAGAGATTTAACCCAACAGGCAGATTAAACCATCAAAGGTCTCTTTTTGACCAAAAACCTTCTTTAATGGATCAAATTAATGCCGCTGCGACGTGGTTGTCATCCCTCGCCATAGCTTGTATTACCTATGACCAGAAAATAATAATCAAGACCATAACAAAACGACGACGAAAACGGATTACCGAAAAAGGATACAATTTCCGCTTTTCTTAGCATAAACCTGATTTTCTCGTACGATCATCCCTTGACGTGAAGCAGTGAATGGACCATTTCAAAACAATGTCTGAACACGATCCAATTAAATGGCGCGGCACGACGATCCTGTCTGTCCGCAAAGGTAACAAGGTTGTTATAGCCGGCGATGGCCAAGTGAGCCTGGGCAACACCGTTATCAAAGCAAATGCACGCAAAGTACGTCGATTGGGCAAAGGCGATGTTATCGCTGGTTTTGCCGGGGCGACTGCCGATGCTTTTACTCTTTTTGAACGCCTGGAAGCCAAGCTGGAAAGCTACCCCAGCCAGCTGACACGCGCCTGTGTCGAAATGGCAAAGGACTGGCGAACTGATCGGTATCTTCGCCGACTTGAAGCAATGATGGTTGTAGCCGATGCCACAACATCTTTGATTTTGACAGGTAACGGCGATGTTCTGGAACCTGAAGACGGCTTGATGGGTATTGGATCCGGCGGATCATTTGCCTTGTCAGCTGCAAAAGCACTTATTGATATCGATGGCATGGAAGCCGAAGAGATCGCCAGAAAGTCCCTTGGCATTGCCGCAGATATCTGCGTTTTCACTAATTCCAATTTGATCGTCGAAAGTATGGACGCCAAATAATGACCGAAAATAACATTCAACACGCCAGCACTTTTAGCCCGCGTGAAATCGTATCAGAGCTGGACCGCTACATCGTTGGACAAAATGAAGCCAAGCGCGCTGTTGCCATTGCCCTGCGCAACCGTTGGAGACGCCAACAGCTTAGCGATGATATGCGTGAAGAAGTTTTACCAAAAAACATTCTTATGATCGGCCCAACAGGTGTTGGTAAAACTGAAATAGCACGCCGTCTGGCAAAACTGGCAAATGCGCCTTTTCTGAAAGTAGAAGCAACAAAGTTCACCGAAGTTGGTTATGTCGGTCGTGATGTTGAACAGATTATTCGTGATCTGGTTGATGCCTCTATTCTTTTAACCCGCGAAAGCCAGCGTAAATCTGTTACCGCCCAAGCAGAACAGAACGCTGAAAACCGCGTTCTTGATGCCTTGGTTGGCGAAGGATCCAGCGAAGAAACCCGACAAAAATTCCGAAAAATGCTTCGTGAAGGTCAACTGAACGACAAAGAAATCGAAGTTGAGGTCACAGATCACAGCGGTATGCAAATGCCAACGATGGACATTCCGGGCATGCCGGGCGCTAGCATGGGTATGCTGAATCTGGGGGATATCTTTGGTAAAGGCTTTGGTCAGAAAACCAAAAAACGCCGCCTGAAAGTGGAAGAGTCATACGACCTGTTGATGACAGAAGAAAGCGACAAGCTACTGGATGAAGAAAGTCTTGTTCAGGACGCTATTCGCAATGTTGAACAGAACGGGATCGTCTTCCTGGACGAGATCGACAAAATCACCATCCGCTCAGAACGTTCAGGTGGCGATGTCAGTCGCGAAGGGGTTCAACGTGATCTGTTGCCGCTAATCGAAGGAACGACCGTCAGTACAAAACACGGTGCCGTTAAAACCGATCACATTCTCTTCATCGCATCCGGTGCATTCCACCTGTCCAAGCCATCTGACATGCTGCCGGAACTTCAGGGGCGCTTGCCTATTCGCGTAGAGCTGAATGCCCTGAGCCGTGATGATATGAAACGTATCCTCATGGAGCCGGAAAACAGCCTCATCAAGCAATATATTGCCTTGATGGGTACCGAAGACCTGACACTTTCCTTTGAAGATTCAGCTATTGATGCACTTGCGGACCTTGCTGCAGAAATCAACACTTCTGTAGAGAATATCGGGGCACGGCGTCTTCATACTGTGCTTGAGAAGCTGCTTGAAGAAATCTCTTTCACCGCAACAGACAGAAGCGGCGAAAGCGTCACAATCACCGCTGATGACGTAACAGAACAGGTATCTGGCCTTGCCAAAGATACTGATCTGTCTAAATTTATTCTCTAACGGCCAGGAATGAAGGAAAGATGATGAAACAAGGCTATCGCTTTATTACTGGTAAGGATGATGACAAATTTTGCAAACGCATCTCTCAGGCGCTGGAAGACGGGTATCAGCTCTATGGCTCTCCTTCCCTGACATTCAACGGTGAAGATGTCATCTGCGGGCAAGCTGTTATCTGGCCAGAAGGCAGAGAAAAAGACTAAATTCTTTCTGCCAATAAATTCTCTAGGTTAATGACAAAATGCAGGTGGGATATCTCACCTGCATTTTTCTTTTCTAACCAAAACAACTAAAAGCTTTTCCCTAAACAGAAACCTGCAAAATCTTCTTCACATAAAGTTTATAGTCAGATCACTTGGCATTTACGGCCCACACGCCCCATATGCCTATAAGAAATGGTGATAAAAGGACCTTGTTGTCATGAAGACCTATAAAAAAGATCAAGAGGCAATCGCACAGCTGACACCCGAACAATATCGGGTGACGCAGGAAAATGGGACGGAACGACCCTATACCGGGGAATATCTGGAAAACAAAGAGGCTGGTATCTATGTTGATATCGTTTCCGGGGAGCCTCTCTTTGCCTCGTCAGATAAATATGAAAGCCACTGTGGATGGCCAAGCTTTACCAAACCAATTGTGCCTGCACATATCGCTGAACTTAGGGACAGTACTCATGGAATGGAGCGCGTGGAAGTAAGGTCCAAACACGGTGACAGTCATTTGGGTCACGTATTCACTGATGGGCCAACCGACAAAGGTGGTCTGAGGTACTGTATCAATTCTGCTTCGCTGAAATTCATTGCCAAAAGCGAAATGGAAGCAGAAGGTTATGGTGAATATCTAGATCAGGTAGAGGACGTATAGATGACTGAAAAAGCCATATTGGCCGGCGGGTGTTTTTGGGGCATGCAAGACTTGATAAGAAAGCTTCCCGGCGTAGAGAAAACCAGGGTCGGCTATACGGGCGGGGATGTTGAAAATGCAACCTACCGCAATCACGGTACCCATGCCGAGGGTATCGAGATTCTGTACAATCCGGCCCAGATCACTTACCGGGACCTGCTGGAGTTCTTCTTCCAGATTCACGACCCTTCCACGCCCAATCGACAGGGAAACGATCGCGGCGCTTCCTATCGTTCAGCCATATACTACGTTAATGAAGGCCAGCGACAGATCGCCATCGACACCATTGCCGATGTCGATGCCAGCGGTCTGTGGCCCGGAAAGGTCGTCACAGAAGTTGAGCCCGCGGGTGATTTCTGGGAAGCAGAGGTTGAGCATCAGGATTATCTGGAACGCGTGCCCAACGGCTATACCTGCCACTTCCCACGACCAAACTGGAAGTTACCCAAACGTGAAGTAGCTGAGTAGATCTATAATCTATTGATTTAACAGATCAATAACAACAAAAGGCGCTTTTTAGCGCCTTTTTAATGCCTGATTTCACAAGACACACTCACAGTAAATGTAAGGCTAAATTTAATAATTTTCTATTCAGTAGAAGGCCCAAGATTATCATCAAATTCTTGGTTCATAACTTTCATCATGGCTTCTATCTCTTCATCATCCAGCGTCGATATTTTTTCGGCGAGGCAGTTCGCAAAGTAAGTAGCTTTTGGCGATAGTCCTGCCGTGTTTACCGATACCTTGGGATCAGATCTTATGGCCAGTTCTTCCAGTGCTTCCGCGTCATCCCAGATAATATTGAGATACTGACACACCCGGTGCACAAAACGACGGCTTGGCTGCCCCCGGTGCCCGTGTTCAATAGACGACAGGTAAGCAGACGAAACGCCAAGGCCTTTTGCCATGTCCTTGAGGGTAATATTGCGCTCTGCCCGAATTTCGCGCAGCTTGTGTCCAAAGGGTGTCATGTAAACATTATATAACAATTACAGCGATGTATCGAGCGAACAGTCTCTAACTTTCTCGCCGTCTTTTCAAGAGAACATATAGAGCTCCACTGCCGCCATGATAATGTTTGGCATGGCTAAAGGCTAAAATAGCGCTGCGATTTGGCTCTTCATTCAACCAATGGGGTACCATGGATTTTAACACGCCCTGTGACTGCGGTCCTGATCCTTTGCCCGTGATCACAATGACATTACGCAAATCACGTGCACGACAGTCCCTGATAAAACGCTCCAGAGAGCTTTGCGCCTGTGCCTGCGTCTGCCCGTGCAGATCCAGCACAGCCTCTATAGGCAGTTTCCCCTTGATAAAACGCTCAGCCTGACGCCGATCCATGTTTTCGACCTGCCCATGGCTCAAGGGACCCTGATTCTGTTTCTTCTTGCTTGGTCTCGGGGCCGTTGGCGCACTGCGATAGGATTTGAAAGGCTGATCTTCTTTCAGGTTTGGAATGTCGGCTTCCAGATGATCCGGATCAAACTCCGGTTGGGGCAGAGCCCGACCAAAGACAAAATAATCTCTGTTCTCCAGTGGTTTAACTGTCGTAGAGACAGAACGCCAGAGATCAGAATCCTTTGGTTTCGAAGATATGTTTTTATCTTTTTTGGCCACGCAGTATCACCGGAATAATAGGGAGACCAAGATAGTCTCTTCTTGCGCCAAGCATACTGTCATTTACGCGCAACTGATGCGGAGGTAATCAAGTTACCTGAAAATTGCAAGTATCTTCTCTGTTATTTCGATCAAAAGAGGGTACTTCACCCTAACCACTTACTTGTTCCGCTGGCGAAACAGATTTTGGTGAAACAGTCTTTGGCAGCAACAGGTAATACTGTCCCTTTTGTTTCATTTTCCCCGCCTGAGCCAAAGCTGGCTCGCCCGGTCCCCAAAAGAAATCCCCCCTTACCGGGCCACGAATAGCACTGCCCGTGTCCTGGGCAACCATAAGCCTCTGCAACGGCTTTTGCGTCCCGGGCCATGTGGTATCCAGCCACAGGGGCACACCAAGAGGCATATGACGGGGATCAACCGCAAGGGAGCGTTCAGGGGTGAGGGCAATCCCCATTGCACCAATTGGGCCATCACCTTCTATCTTCCGGAAAAAGATAAACCTGTTATTCCGCTGCATAAGTTCATTGGCTTTTTCAGGATTTTCCCGAAGCCATGTCCTGATGGACTGCATGGACATCTGATCCCGGGGAATAATCTTTTCGTCGATCAATGCCCGACCAATGGCATAGAATTTATGTCCGTTGTTTCCGGCATAGCCAACGCGAACAACCTGCCCATCCGGCATTTTCACCCGGCCAGATCCCTGTACATGAAGAAAAAATACATCCACAGGATCATCGGACCAGATTACCTCAAGATCGCGTCCCTCAAGGACGCCATCATCTATTTCAGTACGGTTGTGATAAGGAACAAGTCGATTACCTTCGACTTTTCCCACGATTGTCGTCCCCTTAAGCTCTTTATCAAAGTCACTGAGGCGAACAGAAACAAGGTCGGACGGTACATCATAAAGGGGATATTTATAGGTCTCGTCTTTGACAAAAGAGCCGTTTAGTTCGGCTTCATAGTACCCGGTAAAGAGACCTTCGGGTTCTGCATTATTCTTTACATGATAGGGCGTCAGATTTTCTTCGAGCCAGACACCGAAATCGCTGTGGTTATCCGGGTTGGACATGAAAAGCTTCAGATCCTCACACAAAGCTTTCCAATCACCGGCACTGCCAGCAATACCTTCCGGGCCGACCTTTTTGGTATCCGGCCATTTTTGATAACGGGCACAGCTTCTTTCCAGCGCCGGATAGGCTTTGAACAGCTCATCATCATGCCAGCCGGGCAGGTCTTCGTATCCGACAGAGGTCAGCGTCAGGTTTTCATCAACTGTCACGCTGGGGGCAGGGGGTTTTGCGGCCTGATCACAACTCGCTAATGAAAACAGCACTGCGGGTAAGGAAATCAGCCATAATTTCCTGTAAAGACACTGTAATCTTATGGAAACTTTAAGGCCCTTGGTCGAAACAATCCGCGAAGAAATCTGCAAAGCTACCCCCATGACTACCAAATAAACATTGATAGCCCGTCATCTAAGTCAAACCTGTGTAGAAGCTTAGTTCGGACTGCGTGTTTCCACCAGTAGCCAATTTGGGTCTTTGCTTCTTGTATCACGGGTAAAGGTCCAGATATCAGTCACCTTGGCCACATGATTTGAATCACCTGAGACCGTATTACCATCTGCATCACGGGTTACATTAACCTGTTCTGATACAAACTTGACCGTGACAACAGCATGGCGCCCTGACATTTCGGCCTCAATAATATCCACATCATTAATGCCAACCATAACGGTTTCATGCGTTTGTTTCAGAGCTTCACGTTCATCAATCGCAGATTTAAAATCGTGATAAACGTCATCATCCAGAAGATTACGAAGGGTTTTTTTATCGCCAGACGCAAAAGATTCAATAATCATTTCGAACGCAGCCCCCGCACCCTGAACAAATTCAGCCGGGTCAAAAGATCGATCCGACATCTGAATTGCAGAGAGCCCCTCGGCCAATGCAGAATCTGATGGCAAAACATCTACAGCAACTTTCCCGCCATGCAGGGAACCCGTTCGGATTTCTTTAGCGGGCGAATCGTTAGAATCCAAAAACTGTGAATCACCGCCATGTCTATCTTCACGGCTTGGTAAATTGACAACATTGTCATTTTCAGCACGATCCTGAAAAGGGTCATGGTCAGGCTTTTCATCAAAGCCTGTGCGCTTACCAAGCGTACTGCGAAGCCTGAGGACGAGGAAAACTGCAACTGCAGCAAGAAGAATGATATCGAAAAAAGGCAAGTTCTTACCCATGTATGATTTGATTCAATAAATATCGATCAGCTACTAGTGAGAAACGACATTAATCACTATATTCATAATCACTTAATATTGATTAAATAGGCAAGTGCTTAAGAAAGAGCAAGTATGGGAATTGTTTTCCTTATTCTTTTTATCGGTATTCCATTGTTGGAAATCGCAGTATTGATTCAAGTTGGCGATCAAATCGGTCTCTGGAGCACGATTGGCTTAATCATTTTGACAGCTGTAATTGGCACCGGGATGCTTCGTCACCAAGGCATAGCAACTCTTGCGAATGCTCAAAAACAGCTTAATCAGGGCGCTGTTCCTGCCAAAGAATTGTTTGATGGTCTGTGTCTTCTTGCTGCCGGTGCTCTTTTGCTCACCCCCGGCTTTGTTACAGACAGCATTGGCTTTGCCCTGCTAATCCCCCCGGTCAGAGAACTGCTGCGCAATACTCTGGGTCAACGCATTTCCCATGGCCTACAAAACTCCAGATACCAAAATCAGGGCTTTCATTCTCAAGGATTTTCCAATCACCAGCAGTCTGGTGATTTCCGCGCACAATCTCCCTTCGGTAAGGCAGGTGCCTGGAATAAAAATGATGACACCGTCATTGACGGAGACTATCAGGACGTCACCGAAAGCGATAAAGATCGCCTGAAATAATGAAATTTAATGCTTCAGAAATTAAAACTGAACAGGAACAACTTCGCCTGTAGAAATCGTGCATCGTCCAACTCCACCACTTGAAAAACCACTGCGTGGATCACTTAGTGTCATTAGGCATTGCATAGAGCGAGAAGTACTAAACAGAACACCTCTAGCCTGGGAAGAATAAGAGGTTGAATTTGTATTCGTTGTTTCTGGATAGTGCTTTTCTTTTTTCTTTTTATCATCGTCACTGTCCCAGGAAAAATAATCAAAAGAGTCTGTGGTAGATTCCATGTGTTCTCTTTCGATAATTATTTTTCCATTGAAAACCTCACCATTACCCAAAGTCACCATCGCTTGGGCTCCTGAATTATCAAAAATATCCTGAGTAATTTTTAACTGGACAGATTGAGAACCTTTTCCATTGGCTGTTTGAATTTGTCCATGTCCCATTGTTGTCTCAGTAGTATCGCAACCCACCAAAAAGCTCACGCCAATTACCAAAAGGCCTGCACTAATAAATTTTATCATTTTGAGATTAAATCCTGACTTCATCAAGGCATATGCCCCATGCGTAAACATGGGAAACATCATCTAAACAGAAGCCTGAATATTAGCGACATACCTGACGGATCCCTGACAAGAAGTTAAATTATTGCCGGCTCAACCTATTTACCGCCACTTTATGGAACACCCCATAGAAGGAATTTGCTCAACAGGTCCTTTGCCATGTTCAGCAACACCCAGCATGGCTTCAAGAAGCTCTGGTCTTGCATTAGGGACGATCTGGGCTGTTGATGCATTCAAACGCCCCCTGTATTGCAAACCATCTTTCGCGTCAAAACCGAAAAAATCCGGGGTACAGACAGCATCATAAGCCCGCGCGATATCTTGATTTTCATCCAGTAAATAGGGAAAGTTAAAGTTGTTATCCCTGCTGAATTTTTTCATGTTTTTCGGGGAATCATCGGGGTAATTCCGATAATCATTGGACATAATCATCGCAACACCGATACCTGCATCCTGAAGCTTTTTGACATCAGTTACCAAATCGCCAATAATTGCCTTTACGTAAGGACAGTGATTACAGATAAACGCGATTAACGTGCCATTTGGACCTCTTACATCATCGAGACTGATGAACTGTCCGTCCAGATCCGGTAGCTTGAAATCAGGTGCAGGCCATCCAAAATCGCAAATAGGTGTTTTGATCAGCATGAATTATATCCTTTGATATGATTTGTAATTCATAGAACCCCGCATTCCGAATAACGTATTCCCAACAACGCTATTTGGTTTTCAAGATTCCAATCTCTGTATATCCTCTCTTATTGTAACTGGTGACAAGAATGGTTTTTTACTAGATGCAATAAAGTGTCGGATCAAACAAACGGGATAAAAAATGTACCTTCTTAGACACGGACAATCCGAGTTTAACGTGACCTATGCAAAAACACGCATTGACCCAAACATTCCGGATCCGGAACTAACAGATGAAGGTCGATCCCAAATTCATACTGCTGCCCAGCACTTAAAAGACAAAGATATCACCAAAATTTTGGCAAGCCCCTATACGCGAGCCCTTCAAACCGCAGAAATAGTCAGTGATATTTTAAACTTACCTGTTCAGATTGAAGAACTGGTTCGCGAGCATGCTTTTTTCTCCTGCGATATTGGGTCCCCGTCTTCAAAGCTATCCCGGGAATGGCCCCATCTGGATTTTCAACACTTATCAGAATGCTGGTGGCCGGATTTAAATGAAACCGAACATCAGGTAAAATTGAGGGGCCAAGAGTTTCAGCAAAAAATGCTTGCGCTTGAAGACTGGTCCAAAACACTGGTTGTCAGCCATTGGGCCTTTATTCGTGGCTTAACCGGTCAGGAAATAGACAACGGCGCGATCCTGAATATAGATCTACAATCTCTCTCAGTTGATACGGCTGCCCCTGCGACAAAGTAACGGGTATTAATATCCTTGCGAGTTAGCTCATATGTGTCTCTTTATTGCCAATTTAGAGCACTATTGAATATGAATTTTTAACATCTGGCCTAATCGTTGGTTGTTCAGTCCTTCAAAGCGTGCTAGCCAATCAGGCAAACATTTAGGGAGCTTTTTTATGGCTGAAGAAACAACCGCCCAGCAACAGCCGCTGGTTATCAAAATGCAGTTCATCAAGGATTTGTCATTCGAAAATCCGCATTCACCGATGATCTACCCAATGATGTCAGAAAAGGCACCACAGCTGGATATCAATGTTGATGTCACTCCGACACAACTTTCCGACACAGCGTACGAAGTTGTTCTGAACATCCGTGGTTCCGCAACAATTGACGACAAAACTGCCTTTATGATCGAGCTTGATTACGGTGGGGTTGTTACCCTTGCCGAAGGTCTTGAAGCACAGATCGTTGAGCTATTGTTAATGGTTGAATCGCCACGTTATCTCTTCCCGTTTGCACGCAACATTGTTGCAGACATCACAAGAGACGGTGGTTTCCCACCATTAATCATGAACCCGATTGATTTCCATCAGATGTTCATGCAACGCAAAAGCGAAGCTGCTGCTGCCGAAGCAAATGCTGAAATGGCCAAAGACGAAAAAACAGCCGACGCTTAAAGTCATCTGACATAGCTTTATTAAAAGGGTGGCCGTGGCTACCCTTTTTTAGTTTCTCAAAATTTTATGAAGTCTTTCCAGACTGGCTATTTTTTCCAAATAGGGTCGCTTAGGAGTTCAAGCATCGCACTATGGGCAGCAAGTTCTTCTTCTGGAATAACATGAGGTCTTGCTTCGCGCACTTTCTTGCCCGTTTTGGTACGGCTTAAGTCTTGTCTCTGGCCACTGCTGTTTGCAGAAGAAGCTGCTTTTTTTGCACCGAGATCAAAGCCATGTTGACGACCGCCCCGAAGTTCCAGATATACCTCTGCAAGAAGTTCACAATCCAGCAGAGCACCGTGGTAGGTACGCGACGAATTATCAATTTCAAATCGACGGCATAAAGCATCCAGATTAACCGGTGATCCCGGGAAAAGTTCTCTGGCGATCACCACAGTATCAATAGGTTTGTTCTTCAGATTTGGTCGACCCGCCCATTTAAGTTCCGAGTTGAGGAACTTCATGTCAAACGGCGCGTTATGAATCACCAGAGGATCTTCGCCGATAAATTCCAGAAACTCATCAACAACATCAACAAAAACAGGTTTATCGGCCAGAAACTCTTCGCTAATACCGTGAACTTTGAAAGCCCCTTCAGGCATGTCACGTTCCGGGTTTATATAGAGCTGTAATGACTTCCCGGTTGGCAAATTTTGATAAACTTCCAGACACCCGATCTCGACAATACGGTGACCTTCTTCAGGTTTAAAACCGGTGGTTTCTGTATCCAGAATAATTTCACGCATGTTGACTATCTAAATCCCAGATTACTGTTTGCATAATACTATTGTTTGTAGATCAGCGACAGATGAGGACAAAACTTTCTGTCTTTTGTGCCATGAGCACTTTTATCACTTGATCCCAGCTTTTCAACAATCTGTTGTACCTGTTGAAAAGAATATCTTCGTCCCTGATTTGATCTGATAACAAAGTCAGCCCGCGCCCTTTTTTCCATATCAGGCATCTGTTTTTTCAGTATTCCCTGATATTTTTCCGCCGTCATTCCCTTGCGCGATAACACCCGTTGATCCTGTATATATTTGGGACAAGAAATAACAAGAACACTGTCGCAAAACCTGTCTCCGCCTGTTTCAAACAAAAGCGGGATATCCAAGACAACCAGTTCTCTTCTTTGTCGGGCATAGCGGTCGATAAAACGGTGCATCTTTTGTCGAACGAGGGGATGTAAAATTGCCTCGAGCTGTTTTAATTTTTCCGGTTGTCTAAAAACAGCATCCCCCAGCTTTTTGCGGTCAATGCCGTTGTTTGTCTTTGTTTCAGGAAAAAGGGCAGAAATATCTTTAACGGCGGCCCCATTCTTACCCATCAGTTGATGGACAACCGCATCAGCATCGTGCACAGGAACTTTCAACCGCTGAAACATCCTGGCAGCGGTCGATTTTCCCATTCCAATTGAACCCGTAAGCCCAAGAACATGCATTTAAAACAACCCGCTCCTGATACACTAAAACCTGTGCAAAAATCTGGAATTAACTTTCCAGAACAAATTTGCGTAAATCCTCTGTTACCTCTGGTTTTTCACCAAACCATGCTTCAAATCCGGGTCTTGCCTGATGCAATAGCATCCCCAGACCATCCACAATTTTGTTTCCTCTTTCCTTGGCCAAAGCAAGAAGAGGTGTAACCAAAGGCGCATAGACAATATCCGTCACCACACAGGATTTTGGTAATTTATCCAGTGATAATTCCAAAGGTGGCTGACCTGCCATACCAAGACTTGTCGTGTTTACCAGTAAATCACAGCCATTAAGCACATTATTACGATCATCCCAATCGGCAACTGTAATCATGCCATCAGCACCTGACGATAAATCAGCCGCAAGAACTTCAGCACGTTCTCTTGTCCGGTTCACCAGGATAATGTTTTGAACACCAGCATCTTGCAAAGCCACAATCACCCCGCGGGATGCACCACCAGCCCCTAAAACAACCGTTTTTAATCCAGAGAAACCAAGGGAAAAATCAAGCTTTTCAGCACCTTGTTTCAAATTTTCAATAAACCCGAATGCATCAGTGTTAGAGCCATAAGAACGCCCGTTTTTAAAAACAATGGTATTCACAGCCCCAATTCGTTTCGCAAGCGGATCAACTTCATCACAAAAAGCCAACGCAGCTTCCTTGTGCGGAACAGTAACATTGACACCGCCAAAGCCTGAATGCATGAGGCCGCGCACAGCCGCTTCAAAGTTTTCGGGTTCAATGGCAAGGGGTAAATAGGTCCCGTCTATGCCCATATTTTCAAGCCAGTAACCATGTAGGCGCGGGGATTTTGAATGGGACACAGGCCAACCAATAACCCCGGCCAAGCGGGCTTTCCCTGAAAGAATCATCTAAGCCAAAATCCTGTTATGTCGTAAAAACGTGAGAAGAGGGAGAAGGGGAAGCCCCAGGATTGTAAAATAATCCCCCTGAATCCTGTGGAAAAGCTGTGCGCCAAGCCCCTCCAGTTGATAGGCCCCGACAGAGGAAAGCGCCTCATCACCCAATTTATTCAGATAGGCGGCAATAAACTCATCATCCAAAGGACGCATGGTCAAAGAGGCCGTTTCATTATGGTGCCAAAGCCTCTCGCCATTTTTTACCACGCAGACTGCGCATTCCAACTGATGTGTTTTCCCGGACAGGGCCTTCAAATGAGCCGCGGCATGATCCAGATCGGTTGGCTTATCAAACCAGATCCCATTACAGTTCAGCATCTGGTCTGCGCCAATGACAAAAGAATTGGGATTTGTCATGGAAATTTTGCGGGCCTTAAGCTCTGCGAGAGTTTCTGCTACTTGTATAGCTGTTGCACCTTCGGATTTTAAGGACTGTTTGACCTCGTCCTCATCAATCGCGGCAGGTAACAAATCAGCAAGCGGAACGCCCGCATTCTTTAAAAGAAATCCACGTGCTTTGCTTGCTGAAGCCAGAATAACAGGGGTTTGGTCCAGTTTTTCCTGCTCTATAACCCTATTCATCGGCAATACCCATATGACGATGATAGTGTTTGATAATAGTTGCTGCCGTTTCTTCTATAGAGCGGCGGGTTACATCAATAATTGGCCAGCGATGCTCGTTACAAAACTTCCGCGCCATCTTCACCTCTTCCTTGATGGATTCCAGATGAACATAGTCTGTTTCTTCTTCATTCGAGATCATTTTCAAGCGGCTACGGCGGATCTGCATCAGGCTTGCAGGGTCTTTCGTCAGACCAACAACCAGAGGATTACTAAGAGTTTCCAGCTCTTTTGGTAAGGGACATCCCGGCACAATCGGAACATTCGCTGCCTTATATCCCCGGTTAGCCAGATAGATACAGGTCGGTGTTTTTGATGTTCTGGAAACCCCCAGCAATACAATCTCGGCGTCATTCAGGTTTTGGGGAAGTTGTCCGTCATCGTGGTTTAATGCAAAATTCATCGCTTCTATGCGATTGAAATATTCTGAATCCAGCGTGTGCTGCAGACCGGGTTTACCCGACATTTCCAGATTGAAATAACTGGCGAGTGCATGAATAACCGGATCAAGAACAGGAATAGAGGGTAATCCCAAACGCCGACATTCACGGATTAAAATTTCTCTAAGCTCTTGATTAACAACTGTAAAGAGAACAGGTCCAGGTTTTTGCCGGATCTGAAGTAAGACCTTTTCCATTTGAACCTTGGTTCGGATCAAGCTCCAGACATGTTCAATAGGTTCTTCCACTTTGAACTGCACCATACAAGCGCGGGCGACGGAATTAATCGTTTCACCTGTGGAATCTGAAACAAGATGTAAATGGGTTTGTGACATATCTACTTCCGAACTTTTGGCCCTGCCTCTCGGCTTCATGGCACATTTATTGTGCTTCATTCATACACATTAAGTGCAAAGCACGAAACCTGTCTGAGCAGGAAAGCAATCTATTTTCATATTTTCTTCAAGGAATAGATCGTTTTTGTTGGGGAATAGTTACCCTTTTTAAAACACCAGAACAAAGGTCAAGCCAAGGAAAAACAATAACTTATTCTTCAGATAACACGACTATTCAGACCATGCTCTCAAATGTGAACAAAGTTGGGGGTAGTGCGTAAAACTTTGTGGATAACTATAGCTATTTGTCCACATGACCTTTTTCTACACACGCTGTCCCCCGGTCATTCCCTCACCTTATGCGACAATTCGCTGCAATATTCACATCTGTGCAAAACTTGTAAAAGGACTCCGGAATGTAAAAAAGTTATCCCCATAATTAAGGTTATTAAGGAAAAAATAGGACTCCGAGATTCGTTAACGAGTCCCCATTTTCAATTCACAGTGAAACTCACAGAAGAATCAGAAATCACAAAAAATTTAAATTGAAGACTTGAAGCTTGAGGACAAGTTATGAATAACTGACTAATCCTCGTGATTCACAGGGATCTACAACAACAACAAATAATTACTATTACATAGTATATTAATAGAGATAACTCTTAACGCGAGGTTCAAAGAAATCGTGCAAACCGAAGACAAACTCATGATACGCGCCCTAAAAGGCGAAAAAACAGAACGCACACCGATCTGGCTTATGAGACAAGCAGGGCGTTTTTTACCCGAATACAGAAAAACAAGAGCATCTGCGAACGGCTTCCTCGACCTTTGTTACACACCGGATCTCGCTGTAGAAGTTACCCTTCAACCCATTCGCAGATTTGGGTTCGATGCTTCAATAATGTTTAGTGATATTCTGGTCATTCCCCATGCACTTGGTCAAAAGGTATGGTTTGAAGAAGGTGTAGGCCCAAAGCTGGAAGCGCTTAATTCCATAGAAGATCTATCAAAACTCAATATGGATAATCTTCATGAACATCTCGCGCCCATGTATGAAACACTTGGTCGCTTGAAAGAAGAACTTCCAAAAGAAACAACATTAATCGGCTTTGCCGGGGCTCCATGGACAGTTGCCAGTTACATGATAGAAGGCGGATCTTCCAAAGATTATGCCAAAGCCAAAACTTGGGCCTATTCAAAACCTGAAGAGTTTGATCAAATTATTAATCTGGTGGTTGAGGCAACAACCAGATACCTGATCAAACAAATTGAAAGCGGTGCAGAAACAGTACAAATTTTTGATTCCTGGGCAGGTGTATGGCCTGAATTTGCTTTACGCCGTTGGTGTTTGGAACCCTGTAAACAGATTATAGCCGGAATCAAATCAGTTTATCCAAACGTCCCCGTTATTCTCTTTCCAAGGGGAGTAGGGGACAGCTATCCAGTTTTTGCTAAGGAAAGCGGAGCTGATGCCTTGGGTCTGGATACGACTTTGTCAACTTCCTGGGCCAGAGATAACATCCAATCTCACGTCACTGTCCAGGGTAATTTGGATCCGCTCGTGTTGGTAGCTGGTGGTGACATATTGGAAAAATCCATTGAAACCATTATGAACGATCTCAGTGGTGGTCCCTTTATTTTCAATCTGGGTCATGGCATTGTGCCGCAAACGCCAATTGAGAATGTTGAAAAAATGCTAAAGCTCGTCAGGAGCTGAATTAAACGGGAATTTCTGACAAATGGGTGGATTTTTGGGTGAGGGCTATCTCTGGATAAAAGCTCTGCATATTATTTCTGTTATCTCATGGATGGCAGGTTTGCTCTATCTTCCGCGCATTTTTGTTTATCATACCCAAGTTCCTGTTGGTTCTGAACGGTCAGAGATTTTTAAAGTTATGGAGCGAAAACTCTTTCGCTTCATAATGAACCCGGCAATGATGGCCAGCTGGCTTTTTGGTATTCTTTTGGTTTTAAACATCGAAGCCTATAGCGATGGCTGGTTTCATGGCAAACTTACGCTTTTGATTGCTTTGACTGTTTTTCATGAAATCGCAGGAAAGTGGATGAAAGCTTTCCAAGTGGACAAAAACACACGAAGCGAACGTTTTTATCGCTATGCCAATGAAATTCCGACAATTTTAATGATTGCTATCGTTATTTTTGCAGTTGTGAAGCCATTTTGAGTCTAAAATTTAGTCCACGCGAGAATTCTTTTACTTGACTTCCTTTTTGAGGTACTATAATTCACCCCGCTAGCAAACGTGGGCCAACTTCAACAGCCCGTTACTCCGATTTACATTGCAACAGGATATCAGGTCTTTGAGGATCGTCGTAATAAAAGACGAAGCCTTTTATAAATCTTAACTTGTTTGTTGCATCCTTATCATCTCGTTCATTCTTAACTGAACCAAACTTTTCCATCATATGAACTTACAAGATCTCAAAGTAAAAAGTCCCGCAGAGCTTCTTAAGCTTGCAGAGGAACTTGAAGTAGAGAACGCCAGCACCCTGCGAAAGCAGGACATGATGTTCGCCATCCTCAAACAAATGGCTGAGAACGATGTGCCTATTTTTGGCTCAGGCGTTTTGGAAATTTTACAAGATGGATTTGGTTTTCTCCGAGCGCCGGAATCAAACTATCTGCCAGGGCCTGATGATATCTATGTCAGCCCAAGTCAGGTAAGGCGTTTTGGGTTAAGAACAGGTGATACTGTCGAAGGACAAATTCGTGCGCCCAAAGATGGTGAACGATATTTTGCTTTGTTAAAAGTTAATCAGATAAATTTTGATCAACCGGAATCTTCGCGTCACAGAATTAATTTTGACAACCTGACACCGCTTTATCCGGATGAAAAACTCAAGCTTGAGCTTGATGATCCAACAAAAAAAGACATGACAACCCGCGTGATCGACCTTGTGACTCCACTTGGTAAAGGTCAGCGAGCATTGATCGTAGCGCCGCCAAGAACCGGTAAAACAGTCTTGATGCAGAATATTGCGCAGTCGATTGTGGCAAATCATCCCGAAGTTTTCCTGATTGTTCTTCTGATTGATGAACGTCCGGAAGAGGTCACAGACATGGCACGTTCCGTGAAAGGTGAAGTTGTTAGCTCTACCTTTGATGAGCCAGCTCATCGCCATGTTCAGGTAACTGAAATGGTTTTGGAAAAGGCAAAGCGTCTGGTTGAACACAAAAAAGACGTTGTTATCCTTCTTGATTCCATCACGCGTCTAGCTCGCGCTTATAACACTGTTGTTCCAAGCTCTGGTAAAGTTTTGACCGGTGGTGTCGATGCAAACGCGCTACAGCGTCCTAAACGCTTCTTTGGTGCTGCACGTAACATTGAAGAGGGCGGTAGCCTGACGATCATCTCTACGGCTCTTATCGATACCGGTAGCCGTATGGACGAAGTGATCTTCGAAGAATTTAAAGGTACTGGTAACTCTGAAATTGTTCTGGACCGTAAACTTTCTGATAAACGTACCTATCCTGCGATTGATATCAGCAAATCCGGTACACGTAAGGAAGAGTTGCTGGTCGACAAAGCAACATTGAGTAAAATGTGGGTACTCCGCCGTATTCTTACACCGATGGGTGTGACAGATTCTGTTGAGTTCCTGGTTGATAAACTGAAATCATCCAAAAATAATGACGAATTCTTTGATTCTATGAATCAGTAATTGAGAACCAATTTATTAGTTTCTCAAGGGAATAAGGGCTGCCAGTTATCTTTGGTAGCCCTTTTTATTTATGGTAGTTTCTGATTTTTTCTTAATGCTGGGGAACAAGAATGGTAGATCCTGTTGTTTTCCTTGCTTCCAAATCTTCATGCGCTTTACGCGCATCGTACAAAGCGTAGCTTTGGTTGACATCAATCTGTATCGCGCCGGAAGAAATGGCCTGGAACAGGGAATTTGCTGAAGCAGTCATTTCGCCGTGAGTCCCGCAATAGTGGGCCAAACTTGGACGTGTCAGATAAATTCCACCCTTTGCATTGAGTATAAGAGGTTCTATGGCAGGAACGGGGCCGGATGCATTACCAAAGGTTACCATGGTGCCGCGAACCTTCAGACAATCGAGGGATCCTTCGAAAGTATCTTTTCCGACAGAATCATAAACGACGTTTACGCCTTTACCATCCGTAATATCTTTAACCCGTTCGACAAAATTCTCTCTTTTGTAATTTATCGTGTGGTGACAGCCTTTTGTTTTGGCTATTTCCGCTTTTTCTTCCGAGCCGACTGTCCCGATAACAGTTGCGCCTAATGCATTGAGCCATTGGATAGCCAATGATCCGACACCACCGGCAGCAGCATGGAAAAGAACAAAGTCACCGGGCTGGACACAATAGGTGCGTCTAATCAGATATTCTGTGGTCATTCCTTGTAGCATTACCGAGGCAGCTTCTTCATCAGAAATTCTTTCAGGTATAAGAATGACTTTATCGGCTGGAATTATTCTGTGTTCAACATAAGAGCCTATGGGGCCGGTGCCATAGGCAACTCTGTCTCCGACATGGAGATCTGTGACGCCGGGACCAATATCTTCAATAATCCCTGCTGCTTCCAACCCTATACCCGAAGGAAGTGAAGGTTGAGGATAGAGACCTGTTCTATGATAAACATCTATAAAATTAAGTCCGATGGCGGTTTGTTTTAGCCTTATCTCGCCTTTGCCTGGTTTGCCAATTTCTATGTCTTCATAGTGAAGAACTTCCGGTCCGCCATATTCATAAAATTTAATGCCTTTGTTCATGTTGCACCTGTGTTTGTATGGTTATTAAAATTTGTTTCGGGGTTGTTTAACTGAAATTTAAAGCCCGGGAAGACTTGGCTGTTTTTTTTCAAGCTGATTTTTTTCAAAGTGTTTATAACCTTCGAGAAATAAGAGCTCTTTTTTGGATTTTCCGCCTTCACCACCGGAAAAACCGCCGAGAGCCTGATTTCCAGCAATGACACGATGGCAAGGGATAATGATGGGGATAGGGTTTGCACCACAAGCACCACCTACTGCTCTTGCAACTGACTTAACCTCATGGGCAATATCGCCATAGGTTTTTACCTTTCCATAGGGAATTTTGTATAAGGCTTGCCACACATTTTTTTGAAAATCTGTCCCCTTTGGGGCCAGGGGAATATCATCAAAATTATTTCGTTCCCCGCTAAAGTATTCTTTTAGTTGTTTTTTACATTTTAAAAGCAATGTCGTAGAGGATTGTTCATACAGATTTTTATCACTAATCCATTGCAATCGAACGATTTTATTATCTTCTTCTGCTACATCCAAATAGCCTTGTGGCGAAGGAAAGGTTAAGTGATACATAGAAGTTCCCGGTTGTCAGACGCTTATAATAGGATTAGGAAAAAACGTGCGTACTGCATGATAACGTTTTTTATTGTTTTACGATATTATAACAGCATATTTGGTGATGTTTGGTAGAGAAAACCAACCACTAAAATAATTAAGGGCACAGGTGTGAATAATTCTGATCAAAAGCTGTCGGCATGGAATATTAAGAAATTATTTCTGGGAAACCTACTTGTTGGTCTGGTTGTTTATTTTTCTATAGACCATGGATTTAAAACGCCTTGGGACGAGCAGATATTTTTCTATTTAAATGGTTCTCTACAGGAAGGTCGTACCCTTTGGAATAACTATTGGGCCTTCACCAACAGTAAAATTTTTGACAGTTTAAGCGGGTTATTTTTAGCATCTATCTGCCTTTGGTACGTTGTGTTAAACAGGAAAACTTCTTTTCAAGAACGCCTTGCCAGAGTTTTTCTTCTCATCATCTCTGTTGCTATAACGATGATAATAATTTCCCGTGGGTTTGAGCTGTATTATCACCAAAGCCCGTCACAGGTTCTTACACCTTTTGTAAATATAAATGATCTTGTTTCCTGGATAGAGGTTAAAACAGGAACAAGGAAATCATTTCCCAGTGATCATGCTGCTATTTCTTTTATTTCCGTTATTTTCATGTGGCGATATTTTGGAACGTCCTATGGAATTCTCGTAAGCTTCTTTGCACTTATCAACGCCAGTCCAAGACTTGTCGGGGGAGGGCACTGGTTTGGAGATGTTGCTATCGGTGGTGTTTTCCTGGCCTTTATGGTAACGATCTGGATGATTTATACGCCAATACTTACTGTTACTCGTAAGATTGTGTGCTGGTTTTTTGCCAGAGAACCTTTGGTGAGTTTGAGCAAAAATTGGAATTAAATTATTTCGCCAAAGAAATGTTTTCTGTGAATGTTTCACGGGAAACAAACGTAGATATAAAAATTTGTAATTCTTTTTCTGTAAGTAAGGTAGTGTAACTTTTATCAATTGCTTTAAATTCAGGACATACCAATGAAAATCACTTTTGATGTAGACTGTACCCCGGAGGAAGCGCGTCAGTTTTTAGGGCTTCCCGACGTTTCCGAGCTTCAGAAAGAAGCGATGGAAGAAGTCAGAAAAAGAATGATGGAAACTATTCAATCAAGTGATCCTGAAACCTTGATGAAAACCTGGATGCCAGCTTCTATGCAAGGGTTTGATCAAATGCAAAAGATGTTCTGGTCTCAATTTTCCAAAGATAGTTCATCAAAAACAACCAAGTAATTATGGGTATTATCTAAATAGAAAATTGGCGTTGGTTTAATTTCCCTGGATCATGAACTTTCGCAGTTCTGCTATGTAATAAAGGCTTTTGACCCGCTGATTATCTGCGGTTAATGTGCAATTCCACCTGTATATGAATTCTGGTGAATTGCGCACAAAACTCGTATTGGTTTAGACAAGATGACTTCCGAAACAATTTTTGCCCTATCAACAGCACCGGGACAGGCCGGGGTTGCTGTGATCAGAATATCTGGCAGTAAAGCCAGATTTGTTTTGCAGGAAATGTCATCTTCCTTTCCAGAACCACGGATTGCAGCACTCATAAAGCTTTTTGATCCCGAGGACAAAGCTGAACTTGATCGGTGTTTGGCGCTTTGGTTTCCGGGTCCTGGCAGTTTTACGGGGGAAGATGTTGTTGAACTGCACCTTCATGGTGGTCGTGCAGTTGTGGATGGTACCATTGAAGCTTTGGCAAAATTGCCTGGTTTTCGTCCGGCTGAAGCTGGTGAATTTACCCGACGTGCTTTTGATAATGACAAGCTCGATTTAACAGAAGTAGAGGGACTATCCGATCTTATTGCTGCCGAAACCGAAGCGCAAAGGAAGCAGGCCATTCGTCAAATGGATGGAGAACTTTCCAAACTTGTCGAAGGGTGGAGAGATCGTCTGGTTCGAATGCTGGCTTATCTGGAAGCTGAAATTGACTTCCCTGATGAAGAGCTGGAAGAGGGAATTTCTGATCAGGTTAAACACAAGATAGAGGAATTAAGAGAAGACATTAGACATCATCTTGATGATAGTCATCGTGGTGAACGATTACGTAATGGCATTAAAATAGCAATTGTTGGTCCCCCTAACGCGGGTAAATCGTCACTTCTGAACGTTTTGGCACGACGTGAAGTCGCGATTGTTTCTGATGTAGCAGGGACAACAAGGGATATTATTGAAGTTCATCTCGATCTGTCTGGTTACCCGGTTATTGTTTCTGATACAGCTGGTCTAAGAGAAATAGAAGAAAACACGACAGACGGCATTGAGCTCGAGGGAATAAGACGTGCGAAATTACATGCAGAGTCTGCTGATTTATGTCTGGCCGTTTTTGATATAGAAGACAGTGACAACTTTGATCAGGAAACTTTAAGACTATTGAGTTCTACCAGCTCTTTTGTCGCGATCAATAAATGTGACAAAACGGATGATAATGAAATAACTCCTGTTTCTCTTTCAGATTTTGATGTCACTAAAATCTCCACAAAAACAGGAGAGGGGATTGATGCTTTACTAGAAAAGTTGAACACCTGGGTTGTTGCCAATATGGGACTGTCAGGTAGCTCTTCTGGTATAACGCGCCAACGTCACAGATCGGCTTTACAGGAGTGTCTGGATTCCCTTGGACGATCACTCGAAACTGATCTGCCAGAACTTTGTGCCGAAGATCTTCGTCTTGCCACACGTTATCTTGGACGGATTACTGGAAAAGTGGATGTTGAAGAGTTGTTAGATGTTATTTTCCGTGATTTTTGCATTGGAAAATAGGCTGAGTTAGCTTACATAAGTGAAGTGTTTTGTGAAGATGTTTCACGTGAAACGGATCATGTTTATATAAATATGACTGTAAAATAAGTTGAGAACAAATCTATCTATGAATTCTCGCTTATTATTATTTCATAGAAAAGTTTGAAGAGACTTCTTAAGGGGAAGAGAATGCGTTTACTATTGGCTTTGCTAATTCCGTGGCTTCAGTTTTTTACAATCGGAAGACCTTTTGCCGGTATCATTTGTCTTATTCTACAGATCACTTTAATTGGTTGGCCTGTAGCAGCTATCTGGTCTGTTTATGCTTTGAGCCAATATAAAACAGATCAGAAGATTAAGGATGCTCTTGGCAAATAGCTTATAAATTTGTCCAGAGTATTTTTAATATTCTAAAATACAGTAAAGCGATCAGCTATGAAAAACTATGATGTTATTGTTGTTGGCGGCGGACACGCTGGAACAGAAGCTGCTGCTGCTGCTGCCAGAATGGGCGCGGCAACACTTCTTGTAACCCATAAAAAGTCAACGATCGGGGTTATGTCTTGTAACCCTGCGATTGGCGGTTTGGGTAAAGGGCATCTGGTAAGAGAAATTGATGCTCTTGATGGCTTGATGGGAAAAGCCATTGACCGTGGCGGCATTCAATTTCGTGTTTTAAACAGAAGTAAAGGTCCAGCTGTTCGTGGACCAAGAGCACAAGCTGATCGCAAGCTCTATAAAGAAGCCATTCAAGATCTGTTGGATGATCAGGAAAACCTGACAATTCTTGAAGCGCCTGTTGAAGATCTTATTCTTGATGAAAATGATATTTGTTGTGGTGTGATCACGGCTTCTGGAGAGAAAATCCTTTCATCTGCTGTTGTTTTGACAACAGGAACCTTTTTAAACGGTTTGATACATCTTGGGAAAAAACAAATTCCTGCCGGGCGGGTAGGGGATGAACCTGCTATCGGGTTATCCAGGACACTTTCCCGTTTTGGGTTTGAATTGGGCCGTTTGAAAACGGGTACACCGGCCCGACTGGATACCCGGACAATAGATTATAGCAATCTGGTTGTTCAGCCGGGGGATACGCCACCTGAACCTTTTTCCTATATGACAAAGGAAATTACCCAGGAACAGGTTGCCTGTCATATCACCTATACCAATACTGATACCCACGATATTATTGCTGAAAATATAGATCAATCTCCGATGTATTCCGGACAGATTGAAAGTAAGGGACCGCGCTATTGCCCTTCTATCGAAGACAAGGTTGTGCGGTTTAAAGAGAAAGACCGCCATCAGATCTTTTTGGAACCAGAAGGGCTGGACGATGTAAATGTCTATCCGAATGGCATTTCAACCTCTCTTCCCGAAGATGTTCAAGAGGACTTCCTGAAAACAATCCCGGGACTTGAGAAGGCAAAGATCCTGCAACATGGCTATGCGATTGAGTATGACTATGTGGACCCCCGTGAACTACGTCCTACTTTGGAAACTTTGAAAGTTCAGGGCCTTTATTTTGCCGGGCAGATTAATGGAACGACAGGATATGAAGAGGCGGGGGCACAAGGTCTTATTGCTGGGGTAAATGCTGCTTTAAAATCTAAAGGATCAGAACGGGATTTTGTTTTGGATCGTGCTGATGCCTATATGGGGGTCATGATTGACGATTTGGTCAGCTTAGGCGTTACTGAGCCTTACCGTATGTTTACCAGCCGGGCAGAGTATCGTTTAAAACTTCGCGCAGATAACGCAGATCAGCGTCTAACACCAATCGGGCTTGATATTGGCTGTATTAGAGAAGACAGAGCTTCTGTATTTAAGAAAAAGATGTCTGAACTTTCAAAAGCTAGAGCTTTTGCAAAGGAACATTCTGCGACACCTAACGAGTTGATTGCCTATAATATCAATGTAAATAAGGACGGTCAGAGAAGATCAATCTTTGATTTACTCCGCTATCCTGACGTAACTGTAGAAGTTCTCACAAAAGTGTGGCCAGAGCTTTCGCAGTTTGATCAGGTCATTGTCGAGCAGCTGGAAATTGATGCCAGTTATGCCGGTTATATTGAGCGACAGGATGCAGATATCAGAGCTTTTCGAAAAGATGAGGCTTTAAAGCTGCCTGATAATTTTGATTATGGATCTGTGCCAAGTTTGTCCAATGAGATCGTTCAAAAACTCAATCAGTCAAAACCGGAAACATTGGGAGCTGCATCGCGTATTTCGGGTGTAACACCTGCTGCGTTGGTCGCTCTCTTAAGATATGTCAGAAAATTAGATAAAAATTATGTTGCTTGATACTACCGGAATTGATCTTCTTAAAAAGCACATTCCTGTTTCACGTGAAACAGAGGATAAACTAAAGTGTTATGCTGATCTTCTTGTCAAATGGAACAAAGCAATAAATCTGGTGAGTAAAAATACTGTACCGGATCTATGGACCCGCCACTTTTTAGATTCCGCTCAGCTGATTAAATATCTTCCAAAGACAGATCATACAAAAACGATCGTTGATTTTGGCAGTGGTGCTGGTTTTCCAGCTCTCATTCTTGCGATATTGGGGGCAGGTGACGTTCATGCAATGGAATCTGATCTCAAAAAATCAATGTTCTTGCGGGAAGTTTCACGTGAAACAGATGCAGGTTTGACGGTCCATAATAACCGTATTGAAAAGATCAAACCTTTTCCTGTGGATGTCTTTACAGCACGTGCATTTGCGTCACTTTCCAAGATTTTAGATTTTTCACAAGCCTTCCTCGAGGTTTCAAAGGTGGAAAAAGATCCGGAATTTTTGCTTTTAAAGGGTCGAAATGTAGATGAGGAATTGACCGAAGCAGAGAAAAAGTGGACTATGAAGGTGTCGAGGTACAATTCTTTGTCTGACGATGATGCAGCAATATTGAACCTCAAACTTCTATAATTTGGGGGGATTGATCATGTCAGTACAAGATATGGATTCAATTTCAAGTAAAAAGAAACGCGAAGCTAAGGTCTGGTCCATTGCAAATCAGAAGGGTGGCGTTGGTAAAACAACGACGACTGTAAATCTGGCCACTGCTCTTGCGGCTTGCAAAAAGAAGGTCCTGATCATTGATCTGGATCCTCAGGGGAATGCCAGTACGGGATTGGGTGTGGAACCTGACGCTCGGCAGCAAAGTATTTACCAGGTTATGATCGAGGGATTACCAATAACGCGAGCTGTCAGATCAACGGATGTTCCGCGTATGCATGTTATTTCATCTGGTGTGGAACTTTCGGGTGCTGAGCTCGAGCTTGTGGGGCTAGCAGAGCGTGAATTCAAACTGGTGAATGCTATTGGGCCGCTTCTGGATCAATTCGATTACATCTTGATCGATTGCCCACCAGCACTTGGTTTGTTAACCCTGAATGCTCTGGTTGCTTCTGATGCGGTTCTTGTCCCCTTACAAACAGAGTTCTATGCCCTTGAAGGACTTTCTCACCTCTTACGTACCATTGATCGCGTGAAGAGGGGACTTAATCGTCGCCTTCAAATCCAGGGTGTTGTTCTTACCATGTATGACAGAAGGAATAACCTGTGTGAGATGGTTGCTGCCGACGTGCGGGCTTTCCTGGGAGAGAAGGTTTTTAATACGGTTATTCCGCGTAATGTCAGGGTGTCAGAGGCACCTTCACATGGCAAACCTGTTCTTTTATATGATGTTGCCTGTGCGGGGTCTCAGGCCTATATCAAGCTGGCTGGGGAAATCCTCAGAAATGAACAGGTTCGTGTTACGGAACCAGCTGTCGCATAAGGTTAATCGGTCATACACCGGATAGAATAGATAACAGGGTTAGTTGAGAGGGTCGATTGGTGGCTGAAGCTCAGGATAAACGGAAAAATTTAGGCCGCGGTCTTGCTGCTCTTTTTGGGGACGAGACGGAAGACTATGCTTCGTTGGATAAAGTACGCTCAACAAAGCAGGTTCCAATAGAGCATATTCACCCCAACACAAAACAGCCTCGTCGTCACTTTGAAGAAGAGGCCCTCGCGACACTTGCCGATTCAATTGAACAGTCCGGGCTTTTACAGCCAATTTTGGTTCGTCGGCACCCTGAACTGTCTTCAGAATACGAAATTGTTGCAGGAGAGCGCCGTTGGCGTGCTTCTCAGCGGGCACAGTTACATGAAATTCCGGTTGTTATTCGAGAGCTGAATGATGCCGAAGTTCTCCAGGTTGCGATTATTGAAAATGTGCAGCGTCAGGATCTGACACCAATCGAAGAAGCGACAAGTTATCGACGCCTGATGGATGAATTTGGCCATAAACAGGATGATGTTGCTAAAATCATTGGGAAAAGTCGTAGCCACATTGCAAATATGCTGCGTTTGCTATCCTTGCCGGAAGAAGTACAGGAGCTTGTTGAAAAGGGTGATTTGAGCGCAGGTCATGCTCGCGCGCTTGTTGGTGCTGATGATGCGGTTGATTTGGCTCAGGAAATAGCTTCCAAAGGCCTTTCTGTTCGCGAGACAGAACGCCTGGCCAAAGCGATGAAGAATGAGTTGAAAGAACCTGAAAATGATCAGACTCAGTTAAAAAAGCCTATCACTAGCTCAAAGATTAAGCCGAGTTCAGGGCCACAAAAGGACGCAGATACTCTTGCCTTGGAGCGTGATCTTTCGAATATGTTAGGCCTAAAGGTGAGTATTGATTTCCACGGGCAAGGCGGGGCGCTTAAAATTTCATACGATACACTGGAACAGCTTGATAATGTTCTGCATCGGTTAACCCAGTCTTCTGAGTAAACGGCTTTTAAAGAGCTTAAGCCCGGCGGCGCGTAGGGGCGTTGGCTGTAATTTCCAGAAGTGTTCTGGCGCAGAGAGTTTCAGCCGGAGCGCCCGTCTTTTTGCAATTTGCTTCAGTCTCTAAAAGCATGCCGAGTGATTTGGACAGAGCGTTTGGCGACCATTTTCTTGCCTGGGCTTTAAAGGGATCAGCAACTTTCCAGAACAGGGGTGGGCGAAGTGTAGATACAGCTTTGTCCATGGGGACTCCCTGTGCAACAAGACCCGCCGTTAAATGCAACCTTTGAAAATGTCTGGTGACGGCCCTCAGGATGGTGATTGCGTTTTGATTTTCTTGTTGCGCGCGCAACAGATTTTTTTCAAGCTTTTGAATATTCCCTGTTCCGACGGCAATTGCTAAATCATCCAGTGTTAATGTGGCGGTGTCACCGATACAGGCCTGCGCATCTTCAAGAGAAATGGGAGAGGAATTTTTTCCTTTATATAGGCATAATTTCTGTAATTCTCGGCGCGTTAATCGTCTATCTGTACCAAGATTTGCCACGAGGAAGCCGAGAGCGTCGTTTGAAAGAGAAAATCCTTCATTTTCAATGGTTTGACGAATTAGACCTGGGAGGCTTTTTTCATCATCTTTGTAACAGGCAATCGCTGCAGCAAGATTTTCGGTTTCAAAAACTTTTCTGAGTTTGGATCTTCCCGGTAAATCTCCGCCTTCTAGGATGATGAGGGCATCGCCAACGGGGTCAGAAAAATAATCGGAAAAAACTTGGGCTAGGGCATCACTGGCTGAGCGTATTCGTATCACACGCCTACCACCCATCATGGATATGGCCGCTGCTTCATCACTGATCAATGAAGGTTCTTTTTTTAAAGCATCATTATCCAGGTTAACGACACGAAAGGGATCTTGTGCATCGTCAACAACTGTATGAAGTAGGTTTTGGCTTCGCTCTAAAACCAGCCCCTCATCGGGACCATAAACCAGTATAGCTTTTATGCTGCTGTCAGGAGACTTTGAAAAACTATCAGCTTTGGCAGCAGGTATTTTCACGTATCTAAAGCCTTATAGGGTTATTTCTTACTGTAATTTATTGAAGTAAGCACCGAGCTGTAAAGCCATATCATCTGCGACCTGACGTAATACACGATTACGGGCGGTATCTTCAGCAACAAGGTTTGCATAGGGATCGTCAAGCTTGTCAAAGCTGTTGGTAGATCTTGCGATGGAAGAAAAAACAGCATTATTGCTTGATAGGCTTATAAGCGAATATTTCACCATTATAGTCAAATTTGTCCTTGAGGTCGTATTATCAAGACGGACAGCAAGATCCTTTTCCGTTTCGGTAATCGTGGCTTTTAAAACATAAAGCGGTTTTCTGGGTTGCCCCAGAGGATTCATTCTGTCGCGCAACAGGTTGTGAAGGATTTGTCCCGGACGATCAGGAAGGGGGCTAATTCTAATCGTTTGCAAAGCCTGATGCGAAGAGTACCCGGTTTCTGCACTCTTCTTGTAAACAGGTTGAAATCCGCATGCAGTGAGGCTGATAAGGCCGAGAATTAGCACAACTGGCATACACAATTTTTTGAGAATAATGGGCATCATCAGGGCCTTAAAAGCAGATTTATACAACAATATTTACGATACGGTTTTTGACGATAATAACTTTCCGAATATCTTTGCCATCAATTGCTCTTTGAACGCCGGCTTCGGACAGCGCAGCTTCTTTAATTTGATCTTCGGTCGCTTCAAGAGGCAATGAAATTGTCGCGCGCAGCTTACCATTAACCTGAACGGGAAGTTTTACAGTGTCGTCTACGATCAGGCTGTCATCGGCAACAGGCCAGGATACATTAACAATAAGATCGTTATGGCCAAGTTGATTCCAAAGCTCTTCGGAAATATGTGGCATCATTGGCGAAACAAGACGTACGAGAATTTCAAATGCTTCGCGTAAAGCCCAGAAATCATTATCTTCCGTTGCTTTGAATTGACCAATAGCATTCGTCAACTCGTATATTTTTGCGACAGCAGCATTAAAGCGGAAGCTTTCAATATTCTCGCTTATGGATGCAATTGACTTGTGAACCGTTCTTCTTAGTTCCAGTGCTTGATCATTGAATTTATCTGGCTGTGCCGTATTGACAGCAGGAAGGCTATCAAACTGTGTTGTGATCAGACGCCACATACGTTGGGTAAATCGCCAGGACCCGTCAATTCCGGATTCTGTCCATTCCATATCACGATCGGGTGGGCTGTCAGAAAGCATAAAAAATCTTGCTGTATCAGAGCCATAGCTGCCAATAATATCGGCAGGATCGATGGTATTTTTCTTTGATTTACTCATCTTGATCGATGGACCGACGTTAACTGGGCCACCATCTAAAGTGACAAAGTCACCACTATCATTTTTCTCGATCTCTTCGGGGGAAAGCCATTCGCCTTTGTCGTTTTGATAGGTTTCATGGCAAATCATGCCCTGAGTGAAGAGGCCCTTGAAGGGCTCTTTCGCTGTTAGATACCCACACTTCTCAAGTCCACGGGTGAAGAACCTTGAATAGAGCAGGTGGAGGACAGCGTGCTCAATACCGCCGATATACTGATCAACGGGAAGCCAGTAATCTACATCCTTGCGATCAAAGGCGTTGTCATCTCTCGGGCTACAAAATCTCGCAAAGTACCAGGAAGATTCCATAAAGGTATCAAAGGTATCTGTTTCCCTGACGGCTGCTTTTCCACAACAAGGACACGAGGTATGTTTCCACGTCGGATGGTGCGCGATGGGGTTGCCTGGTTTGTCAAAGGTAACATCTTCAGGCAACTCAACGGGCAGGTTTTCTTCCTTTTCAGGAACAGCGCCACAATCATCACAATAGATAATGGGAATTGGACAGCCCCAATAGCGTTGCCGGGATACACCCCAGTCTCTCAGGCGGAATTGGGTTGTTCCTTTGCCGTGGCCAAGGTCTTCCAGATGACTGATAACCTTTTTCTTCGCAGCAACAATGTTCAAACCATCAAGGAATTGAGAATTAAATAGCGTTCCTTCACCTGTATAGGCTTCGTTTTCGACGGCGAAAATGTTTGGATCTTCGTCTTTTGGCAGGACAACGGGTGTTACAGTCAGATCATATTTTCGGGCAAAATCCAGATCACGCTGATCGTGAGCAGGGCAGCCAAAAACAGCGCCTGTTCCATAGTCCATGAGGACGAAGTTTGCGACATAAACGGGAAGCTCAATAGAAGAATCCAGTGGGTGGGTCACTTTTAAGCCTGTATCAAAGCCTTTTTTCTCTGCCTTTTCTATGGCTTCTTCAGATGTTCCCATCTTGTTGCACTCGGCAACAAAGGCTTTGAGCCCTTCATTATCAGCTGAAAGTTGGTCTGCGAGCGGGTGGTTTGCTGAAATCGCGCAGAATGATGCCCCGAACAGGGTATCGGGACGTGTGGTATAAACCTCAATTTCCTGATCAGAGTCTTTTATTTTGAAAAAGACTCTGGCCCCTTCGGATTTGCCGATCCAGTTATGCTGCATCGTACGGACTTTATCAGGCCAGCGATCCAGTGTTTCCAGGCCTTCTAACAGTTCGTCTGCAAAGTCAGTGATTTTAAAGAACCATTGGCTTAATTTGCGCTTTTCAACTTCAGCACCGGATCGCCAGCCCTTACCGTCAATTACCTGCTCATTGGCGAGCACTGTATGATCTACGGGGTCCCAGTTCACCCATGACTCTTTACGCTCAACCAGACCTGCTTTCAGGAAGTCCAGGAACATCTTTTGTTCATGTTTGTAGTACTGAGGATGACAAGTGGCTATTTCGCGATCCCAATCAATGGAAAGACCCATAGATTTAAGCTGTTCGCGCATAGCGGCAATGTTTTCGTAAGTCCATTTACCAGGATGGACTCCGCGGGCCATCGCTGCGTTTTCTGCCGGCAGTCCAAAGGCATCCCAACCCATGGGGTGAAGAACATTAAAGCCTTTGGCTTTTTTATAGCGGGAAATTACATCGCCAATTGTATAGTTCCGAACGTGCCCCATATGGATTCTGCCTGAGGGATAGGGGAACATTTCCAAGACATAATACTTGGGTTTGTCTGTATCTGTTTCGACAGAAAAACAATTGCTCTCAACCCAGGCTTTTTGCCACTTTGTTTCGGTTTCTTTGACGTTGTAACGGCTCATGATGTTTTGACTTACATTATACAATAACTGGCTTTTATAAAAAGCTGATGACTAACAAGGCTAAGGCCACAGATGAGTGATGAATCAGTTTCTGTGGCCTTGGACGCAAATTATTTCAATTCCTGACTAGCTAGGAAAATCGAATTTATTCACTTGATGCAATTCTTAACTGACGTGCGCGGGTAAGGATCGCATCTTCCAACTCTGTGCCAGTTTTGGGATCAACTTTGGCATCAATCCAGCTGCCAGTAACGTCGCGTTGCTGTTTGAAAACAGAGGCACGTACGCCATCGGCGCGTAGATCGCGGCCAAGAATAAACACGTTCACCTTAAAGCGCTCTGGTTTGGTCTCGTCGGGGCTATACCAGTCTGTAATAATAACGCCACCAAAAGGATCAGCAGAGGTTAATGGCATAAAAGCGATGGTATCAAGTGATGCGCGCCAAAGGAAAGAGTTTACACCAACGCCAGCACCGCCGTCTTGGGGTTTGTTATTCCCCAGATCTAGAAGGTTAACACCACCATCTCCGCCAAGAATGGACCCGCCGTATTTAGCGTATCTTTCATCAGAAGGGTTATCGTAAATAAGGTCTGACTCTTTTCCTCCCTCACATGCGAGCAGGAATATAGAGAGTAGAGCAATAAAAGCTAAACGAACAAAAGAGGTGAGGTTGGTCATACTTCTTCCCGGATTTTACTTAATCTGAGAATACTTAACCTAATCTTTATGCAGAAGTACAGTAAAAAGAAAGGCTAGTTCGAAACCGAACCAGCCTAACTTTTAAACTATGTAGTAGGTATCAATTAGAATGATACAGCTACACCAGCTTGGATGTTTGTGAAGTCTTCAGCAGCGTCTTCGTATTCGCCAACTGTACCGCCAACCCAAGTTTTAAGACCTGGAGCAACCTGATAGCCAAGACCAGCAGAGTAAGCTGTGAATTCTGTATCAGATGCATTGTCGTTATCACGCTCGGACCAAGCTGCACCAACAGCGAAGCTCCAAGGACCAGTTCCGTAGCTTAGACCTAGATCAACAGTGTTCTGGTCATAAGTATCTTCTTGGTCTTCGTGCATAAGGCCAACAGCTGCGCTGAAACCAGCGTAACCAACCATTAGACCACCACCAACAGCGTAATAAGTCTGGTCATCAGCACCAGCTTGCTGTGTTTCGTGTGTACCACCAACTAGACCTGCATCGATTGAGAAATCGTTGAAGTTACCAGAATAGTTGATACCACCATCAATGTGGTTGTCACGTGAAGTATTTCCAGTTGAAACAGAGTTACCTTCATCAGCGTCTGGTGCGTAAGAGATACCAGCTTTGAAGCCATTGAAGTTTGGTGTGAAGTAAGTGATCTTTGTGTCATCACCAGCATCAGCGAAGTCAGCAGCAGTGTTTGCACCAGAAGTGTAGGCACCACCAAGAATGGAACCAGTGTAGTTACCATACATACCGAACTGGAAACCAACTGATGAACCAGAAACCATCAACGCATCACCAGCAGAATCCTGGTCACCAAGAAGAACTTTACCAAAATCTCCTTCTAGGAAGATGTGGTTTTCATCAACGTCGTTTGTATTGCTCTGATCAGCTTCAAGCTGAATGTGAAGACCATAAGTTAGGCCGTTATCAGCAGTTGCTGTGTAAGTAAGAGCAATTTCAGAGTTAGTGTTGAAGTCAACGCCGTTGTTAGTGTCGCCACCAGCAACAGTTGAATCGTCATCTACACCAGTAGAAGAAACGTGGAACTGTGTGAATGCGGACCAAACGAGTTCGCCATCAGCAGCCATAGCTGGTGCTGAAAAAGCTGCGCCAGCTACAAGAGCTGAACTAGCAAGCAGTACTTTTTTCATTATATTCGATCTCCAAAAAAATAAATCAGGCTTCAAGCCATCAATTAACGTGTGCTTTTGTATCACTAGCCTTCAAAGTTCTGCAACACTGGAATCTACACAATTGTTGTTTTTAAGTACTACTGTGTCATGAATGCAACATATTTGAGTATCTCAGTGACCGTGTACACCGTGGGATCAAGAATTTTTATTCAAAATTAACGTAAGGATGGGGGAAACATAAATGAAGTTGTTGAATTCATCTTTATTAGATTCAGTATAAATATGTACACTTGCTAGTAGGTGAAGGCATTGATATCTATCTTCCATCACGCGGTATTTATTGTTTAACAAATATACTAGTAGCATTCAGCGTATTTAAATTTTGGAGTTTATGATGCCAGGAATTGTTTGGATTTCTTCCTATCCTAAGTCGGGAAACACATGGACAAGGATTTTTCTGGCTAACCTGATTTTAAATGAACAGGAACCAATTACACCTGATCGTGTTGCTGAAGTTTGTATGTCCGAGGCGAGTAAATCATGGACTGCTCCTTTGTTGGAAGAAGGTCAATCATTCGATGATTTGTCTTTTATGGATATTGCTAAGCTGAGAATCGAGGCTCAAAAAAGGGCCGTCAATATCAATAAGAATGTCGTGCTATTAAAAACGCATAACTACCTAGGGGAATTTTCTGGGCAACCACTTTGTAACATGTCTGCAACTGCGGCAGCAATTTATATAGTAAGAGACCCAAGGGATGTTGCCGTTTCTGGAGCAGATCATTTCGGTGTTTCCCTGGATGAGACAATTGAATTGATGAGTAAATCGAGTGCAATGAGTGAACCTGATAAAAGTCAAATTTATGAAGTTTATAGTAGCTGGTCGCAACATGTGAAGTCTTGGACACAGGTCAAACATAATCGTCTCATCGTTTTGCGTTATGAAGATATGTTAGCTGACCCTCATAAAGAACTTGGTAGTTTGGCACGTAAACTAGGGGTTACAAAGGACGAAGAACGTATAAAACGTGCTGTGGAATTTTCTTCTTTTAAACAACTACAAGCATTGGAAGCTGAAAAAGGTTTTATTGAAAGATCTCACAAAAGTGAAAAATTCTTTCGCTCTGGAAAAGCCGGTGGATGGCGAGAGGTTTTAACCGATAAACAACGCTATCGTATTGAGAAAGATCATAAGACACAGATGAAGCGTTTTGGCTATTTGTAATCCTGGTTTCGAACTGTAGTGAACCTAAATTTTGTCTAGAGCTTGTAGAAAATTGTAACGATGTCTGTTGATATTGCCAAAAATCTTAAAAACATTAGCGATCAGATAGAGCTTTCTAGAGTAGAGTCTTTAATGGCTTCTGAGAATGTGTCTTTGATAGCTGTAAGCAAAACAAAGCCTGTTGAGGATATTGTATCAGCTTATAAAGCTGGGCACCGGGTTTTTGGTGAGAATAAAGTTCAGGAAGCCCAAAAAAAATTCGCCGAGATTGGTCATAAAAGAGAAGAAATTGAGTTGCATCTTATCGGTCCTTTGCAGACGAATAAGGCAAAAGAAGCTGTTGAGACCTTTGATGTCATTCAGACTGTAGATCGACCTAAGTTGGTTAAAGCGCTGGCCAAGGAAATAAAGAAATTGGGGAAACAGCCTGAATTCTATATTCAAGTGAATACAGGTGAAGAGCCACAAAAGGCAGGTGTTTTACCCGATGATTTAAAGGAACTTATCGGCCTTTGTCATGAACAAGATCTCAGAGTTACGGGGCTTATGTGTATTCCGCCAGTAGATGAAGAACCTTCGCTACACTTTTCCTTCTTGTCTAAGCTTGCAAAGGAATACGATTTGCCAAATCTATCAATGGGTATGAGTAATGACTTTGATTTGGCGGTTCGTTTTGGCGCGACCCACGTCAGGGTCGGTTCAGGTATTTTTGGAGCTCGTGATTATACCGGTGTAGACTAAGTACAATCATCGAAATTCGTACAGTCATCAAATCTCTCTGGATTTGTTGTGGTTAACAGCTTTCTGCCGATAAGCCCGATGGTCTTTGAAAACTCTTCTGTATCTGGTGCAGAGTAAACCCGTGCCCTTAAGCTTGTTAGGGTTCTGTTATCTACACAAAAGGCTGCTAGAACAACGCTTGTATTGTTTATGGCAAAATTTTCTGGATTTGAATCGTAATCTTCTCTGCAGATGGAGATTGCATTCCCACTTTCAGGCACATTAAAAGCCCATTTCATTTGATAGGGACTTTTATTCTGTATGGCAGAGGCGGGGGCATACTTTGCGTCAAGCCACTTTGGACCATATTTATTCAGGCCAGTCGAAACATTTTTCTCGAGTGCTTCTTTCCCATCTTTAGAGACAACATTCACTTTTATTGCCTGACCATTTGCAGCTAACAGGGCATCCCCTTTTGTATATGCCAATGAATAGTAAGTAGAACGAAGACTGTCATAGCCAGAGGCCGCACACCCTGTCAGTAAAAGGCTTATAGTTACATAAGAAAGAGTCTTTTTCATGCTTTGGGCTTTCTTAAATTTTCATTCTTAATTATTTAATATGGGGATAATCTGAAAAAATACATCAGACATTTTGAGAAGATGTTACCCGATTACCTTAATTTTTGATCCATTGTCTAATAGAGAAAGTAGCTCCAAGAGATCATTGATCTCAAGGGCAACACAGCCTTCTGTCGGGGTCATATCTGGCTTTGCGACATGCAGAAAAATTGCTGATCCCAAGCCTGGAATGACTGGATTGGAATTATGGCTGAGAAGGCCGATCAGATCATAGGTGTTTTCTTGCTCTTTCCAGAGGACTTCGTAGCTGGATGTGTAGGGTACAATGACAGCTTTGTTATAATAGGGATCCTCAGGCTCATCACACCATCCATCTCTTTGGCATAGTGGTGCAATTTCAATTGACTTACCTATCATTTTTCTTTGTTCCAGTGATATACGATCTGCGCGATAGAGAATTTTTGTTAAAGCCCAACTTCCTATCGGTGTCTTGCCATCACCCTCAACTTTTTCTTTAGCGGGAACGGTACCATTTTTGCCAATGGCGCAAGACCACGTCTTGTCACCTAATGATGCCTGCCATTTGCCATTACTTGATTGAACGATGAGATCCATGTCTTTGCCCGAAGTCAGTCTTTAGTCGTAAGCCAGAAATATAATTTGGGCCAAACATACATATTCAATCTGGATTGTCGAGGTTTCAATTATTGCTTTTTAGTTCCTGATATTTATCCAGACCGTTTAACAGGTTCGTGGCAAAATCACTTTCAATCGCAGCAATTGTTTCTTCGGCTGATGGTAGGTTGTTAGTGGCAGGTGCAGTTATAGCGGGTGTGATTTGTTGTGTCCTCGTTTTTGTTGGTATGGACTGAGGGGAATGTGACGCTTGTGCAATAAGAACATTACTGCCTGAGAGTGGAAACCATTTGCCGGGTTTGGAAGGGGGGAGAGGTTCAGAAGCCGCTTGTTGTATCATTAAATCGGAATTTGAAGGGGAATTTGATGATGCCTGAATAGGATGTGATGCTGTTGTTGTAGATGTTATATCGTCGTAAAGAGCGGCTAGGGCTGCTTTCCCTTCAAGAGGAGAGGGTGCAGCACTGGTATTTAGAGCATTATTAGTCTGTGGTTGCTGCCCAGATGCTGGTAAGGGTGCTGGGGGGATTGCTGGAGCTAGCTGAGAGAATAAGGGCGGTGGAGCCTTCTCGGACAAAGGATCGACCGCTGCTACTTGAACTGGGGTTTCTTCTTCATCAGATCCCAGAAAAGCCTCCAGAATGTTTTCGCCTATATCTTTGCCAGTTGTTTCTTCTGAAATCGAATTTGCGATGGCTGAAATAAACCCGGAAGGTCCCCCGTAGATCATCCCCCCAACCACCCGTGCTGCGGGTTGGATTTCATCGCCCGTTATTTCCCTGTATAATGTTGAAATTACGGGGATATGTTGCAAAGGATTTATAACGTCCAGAAAATCAAAAAAGCCAAAACTCTGGTCGTTCTCGTTTATGTTTTGCTGTTGTGTTGTTTCTTCTGTTGCAAGTTTTTTATTTGAATCTGTGGTGCTGGTTTTTATCAGTTCACCTTTAAACGGATTCTCCGGGACATGCTCTTGGGATAGGGCTACTTTAAGGATCTGGGCGTTTTGTGATTGCGGAAAAGGCGCTGAAGTGTGTTCAGATCTTGAATCTGTATTATTTTGCCCATTATGAACTGCGGAACGTATCTGTCCCTTTGGGATGTTTTTTTGAGAATAGAGCTGATCCAACATAAGCCTGATAACACCTGATCGTTAATGCGAAAATATCAATGCAATGATCGGGCCAGTTTATTTAGGCTTTTTGTATCGTGTTTTGGGTTTAATTTTCTTAACGGGCAGGAATACTTTTCCCGAAATGGGGAAAAGCTTGCCGATGCAGCGTTAGCATCTTTTAATTTAATACTTTAAGTGCATATTTTTTAAAGTTTGTGCCCAAAACGTGTGGCTTTGGTTTTGAGATAAAACTCATTATGTCCGTTGGAAGGAAAGTGGTGTGGGACCATTTCAATGACTTCTATGCCACATTCTATAAGGGAAGTGGCTTTTTCCGGATTGTTTGTCAGAAGTCTGACCTCATCATACCCTAGCTGGCGCAGCATTTCTGCGGCGGGGATATAAACCCGCTCATCAGGATCAAAGCCGACAAGTTCGTTGGCATCAGACGTATCAGCACCCCTATCCTGAAGTTCATAGGCTCGTAACTTGTTCATCAGGCCAATGCCACGACCTTCTTGTGAAAGATAAAGGAGGATACCCCCACCTTGTTCTTCCATAAGGCGAATGGCACCGCGAAGTTGGTCACCACAATCACACCGCAAGCTACCAAGAAGATCACCGGTAAAACATTCAGAGTGCAGCCGGATAAGGGTTGGTTGATTTGGATCGGGATCACCGATTACCAGTGCAAGGTGTTCTGTGCCACCATCTTTGGGACGGAAGGCAACAACAGTTGTCTTTTCGGCCATCTCAAGGGGAACTTGAGCTGATGCAACCTTTTTCAGGCTATAGGCCGCTGTGCTGCGATAGCTGGAAATATCATCGGCTGAAACGACGAGAAGATTATGTTCTTCTGCAAGTTGTTTGTCAGTACCATCAGGTAAATTTACAAAAAGAGCTGCGGGAAGCAGGCAGGCCAGTTTCGTCAAAAGTACAGCGTTTCGGGCCAATATTTCCGGAACTTCGGTCGTCAGAAAGTTATCATGTCGTAGATTGATACCCAAAGGGTCATGTACGGGATCCGCGAGGTAAGCCGCGGCTTCAGGAGACATACCGTCCAAGGCAAAGGCGATAACTTCGGTCGTGTTGATCAGGGGTTCTGCCTCGCTAATACCAATTGCCGCTGCGCGTCGTGCCGTCAAAAGAAGACAAGGTTCAGCATTGCTGATCTCCCGAAGCTCGTTCAAGCTTTCTTCTGAAGACGTTTCTGATGCCTGAATTAGGGCAGATTGTCCATCTGGGCGCTGAACAATAACGGCTGCTCCACGGCGCAATTCTGCAATAGCCCGCTCAACAGCAGGGAGGATCCTTGCGGCATTTTCTTCTAGCGCTGGCACTGGTCAGTTCTTTCGTCCGGCTTGGTTACATTGGTAATCACGGCCTTTGGTAATATATCACCAAAGAACAGTGATCGGCTCATTATTTAGGAACCGATGCTTTGACATTCCAGATAAATGTCTAAATCCCATGGTCACTTATAACAAAGTGGCAGGAATGGAAAGAGTGAAAATACGAAGCAGTGATAAGGGATTTGCGACAGTCCTAGACATTTTACGAGATGTGATGGAAAAAGTTAAAAGTATTTTTTGTAAATATTAGTAACAAACGCTGGGTAATCAGGTGGTTACATGAATTAAGTGACTTTAATTCAATGATATTAGGGATCACACGGATTGTTTATCAATTTCTATTTGTAATTTCTATAAAATATCTTGATATGGGTAAACTCTAAATGAGACCATATATATAATTTTGATAGCTAAAGTGTAACCTTCTTTGTTTATAGCCACCTTTATAATTGATGCCAAAATATAGATTTATCAGGTGAACTTGAATGTGGATAAGGCGAGTGTTATCTAAATAAGTGTTATTTTTAGATAAAAGCTGGTTATTTGAATGCTGTGGAAATAATGGATTTGGATAGAAAATCCGGCAATATAATGAAACAGTGAAATAAAAACTGTGTCGTAAAACAGGGAAACAGATAAGGGGCCTATGGGATGACGACTTCAAACGGCCGTAGAGTATTGCTTATCGATGATGATGACGCGTTGCGTTCATCGTTAAGAGAGCAGCTGCATCTACATGAAGAGTTTGAAACAACAGAAGCTGTTAATGGTATGGAAGGCCTGGAAAAGGCCAAAGACGATTACTATGATGCTATTTTGCTGGATGTTGGTCTTCCCGATATGGATGGACGTGAAGTTTGTCGCCTTATGCGTCGGGCAGGGGTGAAGAGTCCTATTATAATGTTGACGGCGGCTGAATCAGATGCCGACACTATTCTTGGTTTGGATGCCGGTGCCAATGATTATATAACCAAGCCGTTTCGCCTCGGGGTACTTTTAGCTCGATTACGTGCCCAGCTTCGCCAGCATGAACAGAGTGAAGATGCCGTTTTTACGATTGGGCCCTATACTTTTCAGCCAAGTGGAAAAATTCTTATCGAGGGTGAAACACAAAAGAAAATTCGCCTGACTGAAAAAGAGACGTCTATTCTTAAGTATTTGTATCGTAAGGGATCTCAGGTTGTCGGGCGTGATACTCTCCTTAACGAAGTATGGGGATATAATGCTGGTGTAACCACGCATACGCTTGAAACTCATGTCTATAGATTACGACAAAAGATTGAAATCGACCCATCGAATGCAAAGTTATTAGTAACAGAGCCTGGTGGTTATCGTTTGGTGCCTTAGGGATATCTTGGCAAAGGATCTGTGAACTATTGCATTTGGCTATGAAATAGCCGGGAGATTAAAGGTGTCGGCAACGAGTGATTTTACAGTGAAATTCTGGGGAGTAAGAGGTTCTATACCTTGCCCGGAAAACAGCCACAGGCGCTATGGCGGGAATACGTCATGCGTAGAGGTTCGCTGTGGAGATCACCATTTTATATTCGATGCGGGTACAGGTATTCGGTCTTTGGGGCAGAATATATGTTCGGCGAGTGATAAGCAGCAGATCGATATCTTTTTCTCACATACACACCATGACCATATTATGGGCATGCCTTTTTTCGGTCCGAATTTTTATCCTAAAAATAAAGTGCGGTTATGGGCGGGGCATTTATTAGAGCAAAAAAGCAATCTTCATGAAATTTTGTGCCGTTATATGGCTGAACCCTTGTTTCCGGTGCCACCTAAGATATTTTCAGCAAATGTAACGTTCCATGATTTTCACGGGGGGGAAACGTTAGAACCTTATCCGGGGCTCAAGGTTCGTACGACCCCTTTGAATCACCCAAATGGGGCAACGGGCTATCGCTTGGAATATCAAGGCAAATCCTTTTGTTATATAACGGATACTGAACATACCCCGGGCGTACCGGATAGGCAGATTTTGGAACTTGTCCAAGGGGCTGACTGTATGGTCTATGACAGCAGCTATACAGATGAAGAGTTCCCGAAATTCAAGGATTGGGGGCATTCTACTTGGCAAGAAGGGGTACGTTTATGTGAACAGGCTGATGTTAAGCAATTAATCGCCTTTCATCATGACCCCTGTCATAATGATGATTTTCTGGATATTGAAGCTGAGAAAGCAGAAAAATTACGGTCGGGCACTTTGTTTGCCAAAGAAGGCCTGGTTCTTAGTCTATAATAATTTACCCCTGAATCACATTATTCTGACTATGGCTTGATCAATATTCCTGTAGAATAAAACAACAGAATTTCTTTAAATTTACCGCATAACTGACCACAATCAGTTGTTTTAAATTCAGGATTATGAATATGAAATGGTTTAGCCCGGTCAATGAAACAGCTCTGCCAGAGCGGGTCTTGAAAGCCATTCATGAGCAAGAAGATAAAACAGAACGATTGATTGGCTGGATTCAGCTGGGGGTCGTTTCTATTTTTGGGTCCCTTTATCTGATTTCACCTAAAACCTTTAACGAAGATGTGACCTTTGCTCCTGTTCCCTGGGCCTTGAGCATTTATCTGGTTTTGACACTCATTCGGATTGTTTGGGCTTATAATTTTCATCTACCTGACTGGTCGCTCGCCGTTTCAGCATTGTTTGATATGACGCTTTTGATGGTTCTGATCTGGAGCTTTCATATTCAGTACAATCAACCCCCAAGTTTTTATTTGAAAGTGCCGACACTTCTTTATGTATTTATTTTTATAGCCATCAGGGCCTTACGGTTTGAAGCAAAGTTCGTTGTTATTGCTGGATTATTCGCGGCCTTGGGGTGGGGCATAATGATTATGTACGTTGTCTCTGTGGATTCCATGGACAGCATGATAACGCGTGATTATGTGCATTACATGACGTCAAATTCCATTCTTCTGGGTGCAGAGTTTGATAAGATAATCTCTATTCTGGTTGTAACGCTTATTTTGGCTGTTGCCCTTGTGCGTGCCCGGGCCTTGTTGATCAATTCCGTTTCTGAACGACAGGCTGCCCAAGAACTTTCCCGTTTCTTTTCCCCGGAAGTTGCGAAAAAGATTGCCCATTCAAAAGATAAAATAATGGTGGGAAGTGCTGAAAGACGCGAAGCTGCGATTATGAATTTGGATATGCGAGGCTTTACAAAGTTAGCAGCGGTTGAATCTGCCGAGGTTGTCATGGGCACTTTGGCTGAATATCAGCAGCTTTGTGTTCCGATTATCCAAAAGCATGGCGGATCAATCGATAAGTTTATGGGCGATGGTATTATGGCAACCTTTGGTGCTTCTGTTCCTTCGGAAACCTATGCGGCCGACGCTTTAAGAGCCATGGACGAGTTGATGAATGTAACAGCGGCATGGCAAAGAGATAACGGTGAAGAAGCCCCGTTGGTAAATGGATCAATAGCGGTTGGACCCGTTCTCTTTGGGGCTGTGGGTGATGATACACGTTTGGAATATACGGTAATTGGTGACGCTGTGAACTTGTCTGCAAAGCTTGAAAAGCACAATAAAGACGTTGGTGCACGCGCTATTTCAGACCACACGACCTATCAGAGAGCACTTGAACAAGGATATCAGCCTTTATTAGAGCCAAAGGTACTGGAGAAAAGTCAGGTTATGGGTGTTACCGAAGCAATGGATCTGGTGGTTATCGCGAACTAAGTGTGGTGAGCAATAATCATTTCTCACCACACTAAAAGTTACTTATAGGGATCTGCTGCATCACGCAGTCCGTCACCCAAGAAATTATAACAGAGTACGACCAATACCACAGGCTGTACGGGTAACAGCAGCCATGGATATAGAACAACAGCACTAATATTTTGCGCTTCGTTTAGCAATACGCCCCAAGATGTGATGGGTGCTCTTAGACCAAGACCAAGGAAAGACAAGCTGGTTTCACCCAGTATCATCATGGGAATGGCCAGGGTTGCAGAGGCAATAAGATGGCTGCTGAAAGATGGTAAAAGGTGTTTGCCAATAATTCTTGCATGTGAAGCGCCCATCAACTGCGCTGCTGTGGTGAAATCCTCTTCGCGTAGGCTCAACAATTTTGACCTGACCGCGCGGGCTAGACCCGGCCAATCCAGAAAACCCTGAATGATAGATATGCCAAAGAAAACGCCCAAAGGACTCCAAGTGACAGGTAAAAGAGCGGAAAGAGTCATGAATAATGGCAGGCTCGGGAAGGATTTGAGTATTTCAATGGCTCGCAGCACAAAATTATCGACCAGACCACCAAAATATCCGGCCAAACCACCAAAGAAGGTGCCAAGCACAAAGCTGATGGCAACACCGATCAGCCCAATGGTTAGAGAAATTCTTGACCCATAGATAATCCGACTAAAAACATCTCGTCCTAAACGATCAGTTCCCCAGATGAAAAGCGTTCCATTCTCTGCCGGACAGACGAAATGAAAATCTCCGCTGATTAGACCAAGATACTCATACTCCTGATCACTTCGGCAAAAGAAGTTTAACTTCTGAATATCAGATGTATTCGGGGTATATTCACGTTTCAGGTTTTCCATATTGAGGTTGTAGTCAAAGCCATAGACAAAGGGCCCTATAAACTCGCCTTCATGGAAAAAGTGAATGGCCTGCGGCGGGGCATAGATAAATTTTGTTTCCCTGTTATGTAAATTATAGGGGGCGACCAGCTCTGCTAGAATGGCAACCACATACATACAAAGCAGTATAACCCCGGAATAAACCGCCAATTTGTGTTTTTTGAACTTCCACCACATGATCTGCCATTGCGATGCCGTGAAATAGCGTTCTTGCTGTGGCGTCAGTTTTGTGACCGATTGGGGATCAAAAGGGGCTGGATTGACGTAGTGTTCCATTGGCCGATTTTGGGGCTGATGATCTGTTGTGTTTTTGCTCATTTTTCAGCTCCCCCGCCCAGACGAATTCTGGGGTCAATTGCGGCAAGAATAAGATCTGAAAGGAAAACCCCGATAACAACAAGCGATGCTTCGATGATAAGAAATGACCCCGCGAGATACATATCCTGGCTCAAGAGTGAATCGACCAGCATTGGGCCGGTTGTTTCCAATCCCATGACCACCGCGACCAAGACAGACCCGGAAAGTAAGTCAGGCAGAATAGATCCAATATCTGCTATAAAAGGGTTTATTGCCAAACGAAGTGGATATTTCAAAAGGATTTTGAGGGGCGTTTGGCCCTTGGCTTTGGCAGTAATGACGTACTGTTTGGATAGTTCATCCAGCATATTCGCGCGTAGCCGTCTGATCATACCTGCGGTACCGGAAGTTCCAATTACGACAACGGGAACCCATAGATGTTCCAAGACGGACAGCGCTTTATCTACACTCCAGGGCTTGCCGATAAATTGATCATCCATCAGGCCGCCAATAGATGTACCGAACCAGACATTGGCAAAATATAACAAAACCAAAGCCAGCAAAAAGTTAGGTGTTGCAAGGCCGATAAACCCGACAAAGCTGAAAACATAATCACCGACAGAGTATTGCTTTACAGCGGTATAGATACCTATGGGGAAGGAAAGAACGTAGGTAAAGAGCGTTGCAGCAAGGGCGAGCACAATGGTTAAGGTGATCCGATCACCAATAACTTCGGTTACAGGTAATTCATGTTCGAATGAATAGCCAAGATCACCTTGTAAAAGCCCAAAAACCCAATCGAAATATTGTTCGTACATGGGTTTGTCCAAACCGTATTCGGTGCGGAGATAATCGATTTTTTCCTGATCGACGTTTTCACCCTGTGCCTGCATTTCGGCAATCTGTGTTTCCAGATAGTCGCCGGGCGGCAACTGAATCAATGTGAAGATAACTGCTGAAATGATAAGTAGTGTTGGCACCATGGCCAAAATACGATTCACGATATAGGTCAACATTACGCGTTCTCCCTCATATCTGCTTGAGGGATGGCATCACTCTCAGTGCCTTTATGGACGCGTACATAATGTCCACCACCCAAATCAACCATGGCCATCTCGTGTTGCTCATTTACAGTAAAAGGCGCTGGCCAGTTTTCGGGCACAGAAGCTTTGCCCTCCAATAAATCCTTTAAATCGAGTGGATGGTCGAGATCGGGATCAGGTACTGCAGATACCAATGCCCGGGTATAGGGATGAACAGGATTTTTAAAGAGTAATTCCTTGGGGGCAGTTTCAACCAATCGTCCCCTGCACATGACGATAATCCGATCAGCAATGTAATCGATAACTGCCAGATTGTGACTGATGAAAATATAGGTCAGACCCAAAGCTGCTTTTAAATCTTTCAACAGGTTAAGAACCTGTGCCTGAATAGAGACATCCAAGGCTGAAACAGGCTCGTCACAGATCAAAAGGTCGGGTTGTAGGGCCAGTGCCCTGGCAATCCCGATCCGTTGACGCTGCCCCCCTGAAAATGAATGTGGATAGCGATTTATATGCATTGGTGCCAATCCAACCACGTCCATTAGGCTTTCAACGTACTTTCGTCGCTCTTTAGGATTTTTCATGCCATGGATGAGCAGGGGTTCTCCAATTAGTTCCTGCACAGTCATGCGGGGGTTGAGCGAACTATAAGGATCCTGGAACATGAACTGAACACGTTCACGAAACTTAAAGAGCTCTTTTTTCTCCAGGGCTAAAACATCTGTCGGATTATTATCCTGATCGCGGAAAATAATTGACCCCTGATCGGGCTTTAGAGCACGCATAATGATCTTTGACAGGGTGGTTTTCCCGCACCCACTTTCCCCGACCAAACCGAGGCATTCCCCACGATTGACAAAAAAGCTGATATCGTCGACGGCGAGTACTTTCTCTTCTGATTTTTGAGAGAAAAACCCTCCTTTTCTGATAGAAAAGGCTTTTGAGATGTTATTTACCTCAAGCAAAGGGGGATCATCTTTGCAGATTTTTCGTCTTTGTCTCTTTGCCTTGAGAATAGGATTATCAGGGTGGTGTTCAATTTCACGAATTGGCTTGAGCCGTTCATCCGGCTTCATATCAAAACGAGGAACCGCGTGAAGCAAGGCCTTGAGGTAGGGGTGTTCGGCTTTTCTGAAAATATCCTCCAGCGTACCGCTTTCCATTACCTCGCCGTGGTACATGACCACGACTTCATCGGCCATATTGGCAACAACGCCAAGGTCGTGGGTGATCATCAGAACGGACATATCCAGCTCGCTCTGCAAATCTTTGATAAGCTTCAGAATTTGTGCCTGAATGGTGACGTCCAACGCTGTGGTGGGTTCGTCGGCAATCAGTAGGACGGGGTGGCATACCAGTGCCATGGCAATGACGGCGCGCTGACGCAAACCACCTGAAAGTTCAAAGGGATAGGTACGCATTGCGCGGGCTGGGTCGGGGAACCCGACCATACGTAACATGTCGGTTGCAAGTTCCAGTGCTTGAGCCGAGGTAATATCCCGATGTAGTTCCAAAGCTTCGCAGATCTGGTTACCAACGGTGTGTACTGGCGAAAGCGAGGTCATGGGCTCCTGAAAAACCATAGAGATGCGACCACCGCGGATTTGTCTCATTTGTTTACTATCAGGTTTGATCCTTGCCAGATTCAGGATTTCACCCTGTTTTTCCGGGTCGGAAAAGAGAATCTCTCCGCCTGCAATTTCAGCTACTTTGGGTAAGATTCCCATGATTGCCTGACTGACAACGGATTTACCCGATCCTGATTCACCGACCAGAGAAACTGTTTTTCCCCTTGGAATACGAAAGGATACGCCTTTGACGGCGTTCAAAGTGCCTTCTGGAAGCTTAAATGCGACACGGAGGTCTTTGACCTGTAACAGATCGTCCACGATTATACTCTGGCCCCGTTGTTAAACCCTGTTGGCTTGATCTTTTTATATCTTCTTAAATTCCCGACATTTTTGGATCCGGCATTTCACTGCTGCCTTCTGGATCAAGTCCGATATCTAGCATATTGCCAATGGTGCTTGGGTCAAGCGGCAGGTTACACTCTTTCGCAAATAGTATGGCTGACCAGACCAGATATCTGAACCCATACAAGTTGGAATCAAAAGTGAGTTTTTGCTCTTTGCTCTTTAACGTCAGGTGAAGAACGCCTTTGGGTTTTTGATCACGATCTTTGTCTTTGACGGGACGTCCGTAATAGCGCAACTCTATGTTTTCCAAGTCTTTGAATAGAATTTTCCGTTGTTTGAAATCTGTAATTTCAACCTGCTGACCATCCAGCTTTACGCATGTTTTATGGCGCCGTAGAGAATGAAATCCAAAGACGATAAAGATAACGAGGATAATGCTAAAACAGATTTGGGAAAAAGTGTTGTTCAGGCCATAAATCAGCCCGCCGAGGCCAATGGATAAACCGAAGGCGGTTTTCAGATAATCGAGATAAATATCAAAAAGAGGATACTTGAAACTTTGGGGGGTTATCTGGGGCACTGTGTGTCTCTCTTTTTGTGTCTCTTTTCAATTAGGTTTTTGATAAATAACGTTGTTTTGTCTGTGCCGTGAACATCGACTGTTATTTCTGACTCCAGGTTCTTCAATGACGCCTTTTCGACGGCATGGTCAATAGTCTTTGCCAGATTTTCCGGGGTTAGGTCTGCTTCTGATAGCAGTGATAGCACGCCTGCTTGCGCCAGTTTTTGTGCACGATCCGTTTGTTCGCTTTGACCATCTGCCGAAAAGGGAACGACAATCGCGGGTGTTCCGGTCATAAGGGTTTCCATAACGGTATTGTATCCGGCCTGGCTGATCGAAAGCTGGCTTGCGGCCAGAAGCGTGCAAAAGTCCGGGCGGTTTCGTTCAACAATTAACCCATCGGACGCACTTTTAAGAACTTTATTAAATTCCTCATCAGGCAGATTGTTTCCCAAAAGCAATCGCCAGGGTACATCGTTCAAAGAGGAAAGGTTTTTGGCTGTTATGACTGCTTCAGCCAAGGGCAGGGCAACGGCACCGCCGCCTGCAGAGACGAGCACACCTCTTCGTTTTTTTTCTAAGTTCCGGCTTCTATGTTCTGTATTGTTTTCAACAACGTAGCCGGTATAGACGATTTTATCTTTTATTTTTTCGGCAAGGGGAAAGCTGTCCTCAAGAGGGATAAAATCCGGATCGCCATGAACTAGAACATGATCAATGTCTTTTTGAACCCGATCAATGATCCATTCACTTTTGCCCGGGGTTTTATGGGTTGTGAGAATATCCCGGATAGAACTGACGACGGGAATATTCATCGATTTGGCCAAAGTAATTAAGGGGTCCAGTTCGAAACGCATCTGGCGCCTGCCAAAGGGAAACATCTCAATCAGGAGGACATCTGGCCGGGCCTCGCGAAAAGCTGATAAAAGCAGCTCTTTTCGCTGTTTTTTCCACTCATCATTGACGATTGATCCTTCAATATCCTTTAGAACTTTGAAGCTGTTATCGGCAGCATGCAGGGCAGGGAGCTGGAAAAGTTGCGCATTTCCGATATCAAGATAGGACACGGGGCGCCCCCCAGAGGCAAAGACAACAGACATTCCTGCGTTGTCCATGGCTTTGGCAAGTAAAGAAGCACGTCTCAGGTGTCCAATCCCCAGAAGGTGCTGCACATAGATAAAAACATTACCCGTATTTTTGTGGATACTCATGAGCGATTTTCTTTGGGGAAGTCTGATGGGGGATGCTCTGATTGTTTTATTGGTCTTGGAAAAAAATCAATGGATGACAATAAACTGATATTCATTGCTTTTACACTGATTATACCCGTTGAGGAAATCTGAAAAAGGTGGGCGCAGTTATCTCTGATTTTTTCTTTTGGTTTGCCGAGCATATCCCAGTTTGTTGCCTCGGCATAAAGGGCTCTTAGAACACCTTTGTGTGCCACGGCGACCGCTGACTGGTTCGATCCGGCGACCTTGTATAAAAATGGTTTCAGGCGGTTTTGGACATCTCTCGGACTTTCGCCACCAGGGGGGCAAAGATCAAGTCCAAGGGCCTCCATCTTTTCCATTTCTGGTCCCAATTTTTTCCTTAATTCAGGTAACCTTTGTCCTTCCCACTTTCCCCAGGACATTTCAATCAGCAAGGGATCGGTTTCGAGCTTTTCTTGGCCCAGAAGTTTGGCTGTTTCCTGAGCACGTTGCAGAGGGCTGACATACCAGGGTACAGCCATCCATTCGTCTGGAAGCTGCCATTTTTGAACTGTTTCGATGCCTTGTTCAGAAAGGGAAATATCAGACCTTCCCTGTATTCTTTTTTCAGCATTCCAAATGGTTGGCCCATGCCTGAAGATCAAGAGTTCAGCCATTTTTCAAAAACTGTTGCAGGGGGTTATCATTCAGAATGTTTGCGAGGATTGTCGCTGTGTTTTCAGCGCCATTTGTATTAAGGCTGGATGGCGGCTTTTGTTTCTTTTGTAATGTTTTCTCCATGGCTGTAGCAAGCTTCTCACCTGTCAGTGTTTCTTCATCTACACAGGTAAGGGCGTTTTGTTCAGATAACAGCTTGGCCCTGAGGGTTTGTTCTGTTTCCAGGCCACCGGAATAGGGGACGATGACACGAGGACATCCGGCGCGTAGAACCTCCATAACCGTGTTGTAGCCGCCCTGACTTATGGATAGGGCGCAGTTAGCCAAAAGAGATGTGAAATCCGGTCTTGAACGCTCAACAATCAAGTTATCATCTGACTGTGCTTTGTACTTTTCAAATAATTTTTCCGGTAGGCTATGGCCAATAAGTATGCGCCAAAGTTTTTCTTTCAAAATACTTTGTTTTCTCGCGCTCAAGGCTGCGTCGATCAGACGTTCGCTGACAGCACCGCCGCCGGTTGAAACAAGGACTTCGTCAATACCATCTGTCGGGTGAGGTGTCGCATCAACCTTTTCATCAATGACGTAGCCGCTATAGAGAATTTTATCAGCGATATCCCGGGCAGGATGAAAGGTTTTATCAAAGGGAATCAGGTTTTGATCACCGTGGATAAGGACATGATCGAAATGAGTATCTACCCAGGCAAGCATTTCGGTAAGGCGTTCCGGTTTGGGGGCCTTGACCAAGATATCCCGAACGGATGAGACGATTTTACTGGAAAATTCTGATGCTTTCGCGGCCTCAAGCAAGGGAATTAGTTCAAAGCGCATTTGCCGACGGCCAAAGGGAAACATTTCCAACAGTACAAGCCGTGGTTTTGTTGCGTGATAGATATCGACAAGATCTTGTGCGCGTTTGGCCTTGAAGGTTTTATCAATGGGCTGATCGTTTTTATCCAGTAATTCTGTAAACAGGATACCATCAGCACGAACGGGATCGAGTTGATAAAATTCTGCACTACCGGTATCGAGTCCGGGAACGTTCATCCCACCGGAAACAAAAGCAACTGAAAGACCGGCTTTATTCATAGCTCGGGTGAGAGTCGCTGCTCGTTTTTGATGCCCGATACCGAGAAGATGTTGAACATAAAAAAGAACATCAATGCGTTCTTCTGATCTCTTGATTTCTGGGTTTTGAGTGTCAGATGTCATGATAATAAAGTATTGTTTTTATTGGTATTTTTTTGGACATAATCGAACAGGGGTAAGCCGGGTTCAATAAAGTTTTTTCTGGATGTTGCAAGGATTGCATCCAAACGCTTTCCAGCTGTCACCAGACTATGCATTGCTTCTACTTTTTCTGCTGCGGCTTTTCCCATATCTCGGCGACGAACAGGCGCGGTGAGTAAACTTCTCAGCGCTGCTGCAAAGGCCACGGGATCTCCGGGTGTTGTTAACAGGCCGGTTTCACCATCTGCAACCACAGCCGGAACCCCCCCGGTGTTTCCTGCGATGACTGGTAGCCCCCCTGCTTGGGCTTCTAAAAAAGCGAGGCCATAGGCTTCATTAACTGCGGGCCAGGTATAGATATCACACGCCGGAATAAGTGTCGCCAGCTCGTCTGAATCGAGCTGACCCGTATAGGTGATCTTTGTATTAGGTACCCAGACAAATGCCGTTTCAACATCGGGTCTGGCCTGTCCATCACCAACGATGATTAACTGCCAGGACAAGTCTGGAAGGCCGCGCAAGGCTTTTGATAGCACTTTGTATGATTCCAGCTTGTCCCCGGGGCGCATCATGGCAATTGCCAGCAACCATTGCTTATGGGGGTCCAGCCCGTATTTTTCTGCAATGATTTTACGACACTGCGACCAGTTTTCCCGGTTTTCTATAATGGGGTCTGGGATAATAAAGGGTGGCAAAGTCCAGTTTCTGATACTTTTAGGTAAACAGTTTGAGTCATGGGGGTTGAGGCTAATGATACAATCGGCTTGATGAACCGCGGCAACGACAGCTTGATGGCTTAGATCCCAAGGGCCATTTGCACGTTTGTTGGCGATCGATGCTTCGATGGGAATATAGGGGATATTAAGGGCCTCACAAACAAGAGGGCCAATCCAGTCGGGTGCTTTGTAATAGAGGTGATAGGTAATCCAGATATCTGGGCGTTGGTCCTCTGGTTTGTTTTGAATTTTCTTGATATATCTTGCGGCCAGTTTTTCCCCAATCTTCTTCATTCTGATCTGGCGCTCTTTATCGCCTTTTGCATCCCTGCTTCGAAGATGAGACGCGATCTCAACCTCATGACCCTGTGTTTCCAAAGCTTGAATAATTAATCTGGCAACGTGGCGATCGCCCGATGGTGTTGGGTGATGTGGGGATTTTAGGGGGGCGTAAAAAGCAATCCGCATTTCTATCGCCCGACTATGTTGCTGTGAACCGATTAAAAAGCTGGTCTATGCCTTGTTTCATAGAAAATTCACCTCTCACACGCTTTGCCCCAGCTTCCCCTAACCTTTTCCTGAGCGCAGGATCCTTGATAAGCTTATTAAGGGCATCACTTAAAGCATCCGGGTTTTCTGGTGAAACCAATATACCCGTTTCATTGTTAACAATAAGCTCAGGTATAGCAGATATATCGGTTGAAAGGCAGGCCAGAGCCTGACTTTGTGCTTCCATAAGCACATTTGGCATGCCGTCGCGATCCCCGTCTTCGGTGATTCTGGACGCTAATACAAAAAGATCTGCTTTTCGGTATTGCTTCAGAACGACCTCTTGCGGTTGAGCGCCCATCCAGAAGATTTTATGGCTAATGCCGAGTGATTCAGCCTGATCTTTCAGGCTCTTGCTTAATGTTCCCCCTCCGATATGAATAAATTGCCAATGTAAAGTTGGGGGTAGATGGGAAAGGGCTTTCAAAAGATCGTCATAGCCTTTTTTGGCAACTGCCCGCCCTACGGAAATCAGGGTAACTTTTTTATCTTCTGAACTACCGTCATTCAGTGAATGGCTGTTCGCTGCTTTATCGAAACGGTCAAAATCAAGACCGTGGTAGACAAGGTCTACACGGCCTTTGTCTTGGGTTAAGCCCCTTAAATAGTCCACGTTAAATTTTGTGCAGGTTGCCAACCACTTAATGTCGGCCAGCTTTTCTCTCAATTCCCACTCTGGCGATGTCCATATATCCTTGGCATGGGCCGATCCGCACCAGGGAATTCCACGCATAAAGGATGCATAGCGTGTGACAGAAGAGGGAGTGTGTAAAAAGTGCGCGTAGAGCCAATCAACATCCTCTGGCAATTCAGCTGCGAGAACACAGGCTTGGGCAAAACGCCTTATTCTATTTGGCGTTCGGTCACGTTTCAGGTCTTTGATGAAAAGAGAAAATGCCTTTTTATATCCTGCCATCTTCCGGGCTTTCCACCAGCTTTTCAAAACCCGTAAAGGTTCTTGATAGATATACTCGGGCAGGTAACTGACGGGCGCCTTGATTTCCTGATGAATGGGATGTGTGGATGTATCCGTTGGATGGCGCAGTGAGACCAGTGAAAGGTCTAGGCCGCGTTGTTCCAGCGCAAGAAGTTCCTGTGCGATAAAAGTTTCGGAAAGGCGTGGATACCCCTTAAGAATTACGGTTATTTTTTTCATACCGCCGGATTATATCTCTTTTTCTGTTGTCTGCTTTGGGGAGACGTCTTTTGGGTGTGGAGCGCGATTAAGCAGATGTTGTTAGTTTGTATTTGATAACTTATCAATTAATCCGAGCTTTGAAAGCTTTGCCTTGAAGCAGTTATCAGCAAGTTTGATCACATTTTTCTGACCATCAAGCAAACCGGGGACAACCACATCGGATGGCAGATGTTGTTGAGGTAAGTTCCTCAAGGCAGTTGCCATTTTTTGCGGGTCGCGCTTGCCATCATTTTCGAGCATACACACCAAGCCTAGTTCCTGTGCACGACTGGCCCTTATGTATTGCTCCATTCTGGGAACAGTTCTAGGTACGATGAGAGCGCGTTTATCGTAGGAAAGAATTTCACAGAAAGTATTGTATCCGCCCATACCAACAATACCGATGGCTCTATCGACCAGACTCTCGAATTGTGCATTAAAGGTGATGGCTTCAACATTTGGCAGTTTGCTGGCGCGAACTTGAAAATCGTGTTGAAGGTCGCTGTTCATAAAGGGACCAAGAGCAATCAGCGCAGGATATGGCAGGTCCGGGTCACTTTCATAGGCAGAGAGAACCCAATCGATTATTTCTTCACCATCACCGCCCCCACCGACAGTCACAAGCAAATAGGGCGTTTCTTCATCGATTTTTTCCAGAACAGGCATGGGAACATCGTTGCCCCCGGTTCGCCGCAGATATCCGGTATAGGTCATCTTTCTTTGGACTGACGGGGGCAGGTCAATGCCATCCAACGGATCACATATTTGAGGAAGGCCATAGACCCATATGTCGTCATAATATTCAGATAAAGCGGGGGCTGTATTCTTACGTTCCCATTCATTTGACAGCAGATCCGGATCATCCATGACGTCTCTGAGGCCGAGCACACAGGGGGTGCCTCTACTTTTCAGCAAGCGAAGTGTGTCTTCCACTTCACCTCTTAGGCCCAAAGGCTCCTTATCCACAATGAAAAGGTCGGGGTCATAAAACTCTGCTGTGTGTTTGATAATAGAAGATCTGATGCTCAGAGTTTGTTCAATATCAATATGCAGATTGAGAGAGGTGTAATCGCCATTTCTCAGTTTGATTACGCCAGGGATACGGACAAAATCCACCCGTGCCTTAAATCCGAAAGATCCAATGATTGGTGACCCAGACAGAATTAAAACTGATAGGTTTTTATGTTCTTCCACCAGTGTATGGGCAATTTCCCGACAGCGTCGCAAATGCCCCAGACCAAAGCTATCGTGACTGTAAATCAGAACACGGGTACTTTTTTGATCGTCAACAATGTGTCTACTGTCTTTTGTAATGGTTTTGCTCCCCTCAATAATGTCGGGACTATGCCATAATTCATTCCCAAGACCCAAGAAAGAATATAGCCAAAGAGTATTTTACCAGTTTTTTTGTGATAAATATCGCATGGATTATGTGTAACTATATGTTCTAAAAAAATTTTCTATTTGGCATGACATAATCACATCCCCGGTGCACTGCGTTCTTTATAATACTGTAGAGTTATTAATTAGGAGAGACACGTTGGATAACAATCAGTTTATGCTCTTCGAGTTTACCTCTGTTGTGACTTCGGATAGGCTAATCGTTGTCGCACATTAAAATTTGTGGACGGTTTACCGGAAAAAATCTTATTTTATCCTGTAACCACTTGAAATACAGATGTAATGGCTGCAATTAAACTTTTAAAGGACGGCTGCGGGGGATTAGGGGCACTATGGAGCAACGACTTTTTAAGTATATTTGGAAGCACAGTAAAGCAGACCAGATTAAAATTTTGTTCCTGGTACTTGCTTCAATGCCTTTTTACTTTCTGTCATTGGATTTACCAAAAAGCATAATAAACCGGGCTGTCGACTCTCAAAATTTTTCTGACATTAATTCAACTTTGTCTTTCATGCGGTTTGACCTTCCCTTTGGGGAAGCAATCTTTGGTCAGCCGGTGGTGTTGTTTGAGGGGTTTGATTTAACACAAATCTCTTTACTGTTTGCATTGTGTTTTTCCTTTTTGGGGTTGGTACTTGTCAACGGTCTATTCAAGTTTGTAATCAATACGTTAAAAGGTCAGCTAGGGGAGCGAATGCTCCGCAGGCTACGGTTTGAATTGACTGATCGTATTCTCCGGTTTCCAGTTATGCACAGCCGACGGGTCAAGCAGGCAGAGATTGCAACAATGCTTAAGGATGAAGTCGAACCTTTGGGCGGCTTTATCGGTGATGCCATTGTTACCCCCGTCTTTTTAGGCGGCCAAGCCTTAACGGCCTTGATTTTTATTATGGTCCAGAACGTGTGGTTGGGCATTGTGGCCATGAGCATCGTATTGGTGCAGGCTTTTTTGATTCCCAAACTGCGGCGACGTATTCTCGACCTTGGTCGCCAACGGCAGATGACAGCACGGGCGTTGGCTGGTCGCGTTAGTGAATTGGTCGAAGGTGCCGTTGAAATTCAGGCCCATGATACCAGCAACTATGAGCGTGCCGAGATATCAAGCCGGCTGGGCAAGATTTTCAAAATTCGATATGAAATTTATCAGAGAAAGTTTTTTGTTAAGTTTCTGAACAACTTGTTGGCGCAAATAACACCTTTTATCTTTTATCTTGGCGGTGGATATTTGGTAATAACCGGACAGTTTGAAATCGGTACCCTTGTGGCGGTTCTTGCAGCTTATAAGGATTTACCCCCGCCGATCAAAGATCTCATTAACTGGGATCAGCAACGAAATGATGTTCAAATCAAGTACGAGCAGGTTGCTGAACAGTTCCAGCCAAATGGTATGATCGATGCAGAAATGCAACGACTTGAAGAAAAGCATAGCCCGCCACTGGAAGGGGATATTGTTGCAAGCAACCTTTGTCTGGTTGATGAAAATGAGAACAAACTTCTAGACGGTATCACTTTCAGTGTTGGTGTTGATAAGAAAATTGCCGTTGTTGGCAACGCCAGCAGTGGAAAGGAATATCTGGGGTTGCTTCTTGCCAATTTGGTTAAATCGTCTTCGGGGTCGATGAAGATAGGGGGCAAATCAATGGCTCAATTGCCTTCTGCCATAACCGGACGTCGAATTTCCTATGTTAGTTCTGAGGCTTATCTATTTCCCTTGTCGGTTATGGACAACCTTTTTTATGGGTTACGGAACTGGATGATCAAAGATTCATCCCTGCTTTCTCATTCCGAGGCTGAATATCAACGCGAAAAGCAAGAAGCCCTGCGGACTGGAAACATTGCGCTCAACCCTGATGGTGAATGGGTCGACTTTGTTTCTGCGGGGATTAATGATCCGGCGGAATTGGTGCCTCGGGTTACAGAGGTATTGCGTGCCGTTGATTTTGAAGAAGATGTTTATTTATTCGGACTAAGTGGCATCGTTGATAGTGAAAATCGACCAGACATTGCTGAAAGCATCCTTGGGGCAAGGATAGCGTTAAAGGAGCACCTTAAATCCACAGGCGATGAAGATCTTGTAATCGCTTTTGATCCCGAGAAATACAATAATAACGCGACTTTGCGCGAAAACCTTTTATTTGGAACACCCCGTAAAAAGCAGTATGCGGGAAATAACCTTTTGGCGATGCCGGTTTTGCGCGAGGCAGTTGAAGAAGCAGACCTGCGGGACAGTATTTATAATATGGGTTTGTCCATTGCCCGTACGATGGTTGAACTTTTTATGGGATTGCCACCGTCTCATCAGTTCTTTGAGCAGTTTAGTTTTATATCTGCAGATGATTTGCCCGAGTTCGATAAAATAGTGAAAAGAGCTGATAAAAGCAGCTTTGCCGATATATCTGATTCTGATCGGGAAGCTTTGATGTATTTGCCTTTTGATTATGTCGAGGCCCGTCATCGTCTTGGGCTTGTAACCAAAGATGTCGAGGCAAAAATCTTAAGGGCCCGTAAGATTTTTGCAGAGAAACTGGAAAGCCGTGACCCGGACGCAGTCGAGTTTTATGATCCGGACAATTATAACTCAGCAGCTAGTATTCAGGATAATATATTGTTTGGTCGTTTGGCCTATGGTCGTGCGGAAGCTGGCGCAACAATAGGGCGCGTCATGACAGAGCTTTTGGATGATTTGGGGCTAAGGTCAGAAGTTATTGAAGTTGGCCTGGAATTTAATGTTGGTATTGCAGGTAACCGTCTAAGCAGCGTTCAGCGACAAAAGCTGGCATTGGCGCGATCGCTGATCAAACGACCTGATTTATTGATCCTGAATGAAGCAGCAGCGGTTATGGATTCACAGAGTCAAAACAGGCTGGTTCCGTCTATTATGGAAGCGCAGGAAAATCGAGGTGTTTGTTGGACATTGCAAAGAGCCAGTTTGTCGCAGCATTTCGAATATGTCATTGTAATGCAAAATGGAAAAGTTGTTGAAAGCGGCCGTTTTGAAGAGCTGAACAAAGATGGAAAAGTTTTAAAAAGTCTTATTGATGATGAATAGAAAAATCAAGAAATAGCCATCGTGAAACGAAGCCAAAGAGAAACAGAGTAGCTGGAAAAATAAGTAGATGTCGATTGAACAAGAAGTTGAAGCGTTAAAAAACATACCACTTTTCGCAAACATTGATCCTTCTCGGTTAAAACTTATGGCTTTTGCGAGTGAAAGACTTACTTTCAAGGAAGGAAAGGAGCTTTTTCATCAGGGAGATGCCGGAGATGCGGCCTATATTTTTATCGAAGGAGAGGCCGATGTTATTGTTGATACTGACGATGGACCTCTTGTCGTTGCGACCTTTGGGAAAAATGATTTTGTCGGTGAAATTGCTATCCTCTGTGATGTACCAAGAACAGCAACTATTAAAGCCAAGTCAGAGCTGGTAACTCTCAAGATTACCAAAGAACTCTTTTTTAATATGGTGATGGACTTTCCTGAAATGGGGGTCGAGGTTATGCGGGTTCTTGCGCACCGCATCGACCATACTACGAGTCAATTGACCGAAGCCCGGAACGCGCTGGCTGAAAAGACAAGTTGAGGTTTACATTGTCTCAGCGGACGTTTCTGTGGGACGTTCCGTGTATCTGCAGATTTAAATAAACCTCTGAGACACATTTCAAATCACGCTGTGGCGATGGTTCAATTTAGATCAACAGTAAATCTTTCTTGCTGATCAGACATCAATATCGACGACATTTGGAACGTGGTCAGAGGGTTTTTCCCAGCCGCGGGTGTGTCTGACAATTTCGAACTTTTTTAAAGCAGGTTTCAAACTTTGGGTTGCAAGTATGTGATCCAACCGCCATCCGTAATCTTTTTCAAAGGATGGTTTGTAGCGATAGCCCCACCAGCTATAGAGCGGTTGATCATCCGGGACAAAGTGACGGCCGACATCGATTAAATCGCCTGATTGTCTTAGCCCTGCCATAAGGTCACTTTCCAAAGGTGTGTGACCAACTGATTTCAACAGCTTCTTATGGTTCCAGACATCCTTTTCCAAGGGGGCAACGTTAAGGTCGCCAACAAGGATTAATTTTTTATCTTTTATATCTGGATTTTTGACCCACTTTGCCATTTCTTTGAGGAACTGGATTTTATGGGCAAATTTGTCATTTTGTTCCGGATCCGGAATGGGGCCACCTGATGGTACATAAAAATTATGAACTTCCAGGCCATTATTCAGTGTGACGGACAGGTGCCTTCGGTCATCCTTGTTACACCAGACAATTTTCTGATGGCTTTGAACTGCTTTTTTGCACAAGATCGCAACGCCATTATAACTTTTTTGCCCGTGGAAAAATACCTCTTCATAACCCATTGATTCTAAATCGGATAAGGGGAATTCGCTGTCTTGTACTTTTGTTTCTTGAAGACATAGAACATCTGGACCATGGCTATCTGTGAAATCTTTGAGGTGCCCCAAACGCTGTCTGATCGAGTTGATGTTCCAGGTAGCAATACGAAGTGACATTTATTTATTCCATACGCGAAATGATTTCATTCCACTATCGTTATGAATTTGTTTCGAATATGGAATGTTTAATAGGTTTTTGTTTCTGAGGCGAAACGAGTGTTAAATGCTTTAATCAAATAATGTTAATTTTATTCCTAAGATACTTTAACACATAGATCTAAGGAATAAAAGAAAGGAACACCTGATTGGGGGGATAACCAGGTGTTCCCGCTTCTTCGCAGAGTTTCAAGGAACCAGAGGGGGGATTCCAGTTCCTTTAACGTCGCCAGGAGTGAGGTAGGAGGCGACGTGATTCTAAGATAAGCCATCTAGTGGGGATTTCAATGAACCTGTGGATAAAATTTAAGTTATAGGTTTTTATTCACAGATTTTTTGTATTTTAGAGAATATTATCCTTATTTGTGCAGAAAAACGCTGATTAAATTGGGTATAGGTCAAGGGACTCCACGGAAACTATGATCTTTTGGGGGGAGTAACTGCGCCGAAGAAAAGATGATCTATTGTATCCTGTTAATCACGGCTTTTCCAAAAGCCCTGAAGATAGCTTGTGATGTGCTATTTTCACTTGCTTTGTATTCCGGGTGCCATTGAACACCGAGAACAAAAGACTTTTGTCCAGGCATGGAAATGGCTTCTATCGTTCCGTCTTTTGCGGTTGCATCGGCCATGAGACCATCCCCGAGTTTGTTGACCGCCTGATAGTGTAATGAATTTACCATCGCATCGTCTTTTTTCAGGATCTCATACAATCGGCCATTTCGGTCAAGCGTAATTGAATGATTTGGCCCGTAGTCAATTTCCATATTGTTTGTGTCTGGGCTGCTATGATCCATGCGGTCTGCGATCTCTTTGACCTGTGGATATAAACTGCCACCTAAGGCGACATTAAGCTCTTGAAACCCGCGACAGATAGCTAAAAGGGGGACTTCCTGATTAATGGCTTCTTTGATTAAGGCAAAAGTTGTCTGGTCCCGCATTTCGTCATAGGGCTCAGCCTCTGGAGAGGGCGATGCTCTATAACGTTTGGGGTGTACGTTACTGGCGCTTCCGGTCAGCATTATGCCATCAAGTTTGGAAACCAGACGTGGAATATCCAATAGATCAGGTAATGCTGGAATGATCACAGGCATTGTATTTGATGATGTGGCTACGGCGCGTAGATATTTATCGTCGACGGCATGATAGGGTTTAGGTGTTTCTGCTTTATAGAGGCATGCTGATACACCGACGATGGGAAGTACTGGTGATAATGTTGGATTGGCCATTGGACTTACGGATCAAAAAACTCAGGAAAATGTGATTTGTGATCGTACTGTATAAGCTATTGAGTGCAAGTATGATTCTATCGGTAAGGATGATTGGTTTGTAGCAAAACTCAAAATAAGTAAAACGATATAATCGAATATTGAATATATGGCGGTGCAGTAACTAGATGGAAAATTTTGTAGAAGTGCTTTTGACCTATAAAGGATTGATCGTTTTTGTTTGGCTCTTATTGCTTTTTGTCTTGGAGCGAACTTTTCCTGCTTCTGCTTTGACAAAAAACAGCGAAGGAGTTGAAAAATATTTCCCTGTCAGGGTTTGGCGGAATATATGCCTCTGGTTCTGTAATTTGCTTTTGTCACCGCTTGTGGTTATTCCCCTGACTATTTGGGCCACCACACATCTTGTTGGCTGGCGTCCAGCTGTTTTATCAGGTGGTATTGGTATTATTCTGGATGTGATTTTGTTAGATTGCTTTATCTATTGGTGGCATCGGCTCAATCATGAAATCCCGTTTCTCTGGCGGTTTCATGAAATACATCACCTGGACATGAACTTAGATACAACTTCGGCTCTTCGCTTTCATTTTGGGGAGGTTATATTATCCGCAATTATGAGAGTTCTCGTTATTGTTCTTTTTGATATCCCATTGGTATCCGTCATAATTTTTGAAACGATATTATTGGTCGGAACGATTTTCCACCATTCAAATCTACGATTGGACCAGAGATTGGAAAAAGCCTTGTCCATGGTCATTGTAACACCATCCATCCATTGGGTTCATCATCATGCACTTCGGAGCGATACAGATAGTAATTACGGTTCAGTTTTCAGCTTCTGGGATAGAGTTTTCAGTTCTAAAAGCCTTGCGCGAAGAACATTAAATATGAAAATAGGGGTAGAGGGAGCGACGGATAAATCCCTCCCACAGCTATTCCTCAGGCCTTTTGTAAAAAGAAAAGATTAGTCGCCTATTTTTTTCTTTTTCATATCCAGATCATCTGTTTTGAACACAGCCTCGTCAATCGACGCATCATAAACAGGGTTAACAAGCGACACCTGTGTTGTAATGCCTTGTGCATCAACTACTTCCCACTTTCGCAGAGATATTGGGTTATCACTAAATAACAATGTCATCTGTGTGCCGTCGGATTCACCTTCGGCTCTTATTTCCAGTTGAATTGTACTGTCAGATTCCTGTGCGCGAAGGATTTGGATGTCCTTATGAAGCTCGACCTTTTCGCGAATTAGAAACCACAAGGGTGTTTTCCATAGGGGCAAATAAGTCGATTGTTTTAATTTTTTATCGAAATAGAGCAGGGTGACTCCGTTTGCGATCATGACGATTGGCACGGGTTCGTCATATTCAAAACGCATCCTTCCCGGACGTTGAATGTTAACGTTTCCCTCGGCTAGACTACCATTGCTGGAAATTTGAATGAACCGTGCCGAGACTGATTTCAGGTCGTTAAGATAAGATTCGACACGACGAACAATTGATACTTCATCAGGGGATAGCCCATCCAGACCGCTTGTTTTCTCCGCAGGGGGTGTTTCTGTCTTTGTGTCGGCTAAGGCAGCGTGATCACTTGCGATGAGTTGTCCCGTTAAAATAAACGCGGCAAAAAACATAGCCGTCATTAAGGATTTTAAGGAAAATATTTTATAAAACATGATCAAAGTTTGATCCTTAATAAATCAATAGTTCGATAGTAAGTTTGTGCGCTGTATCGGTCCTGAAAACAAGGCCGTATCTATACGTATTCTATTCATCTCTGTCTGGAACCAGCACTTCCCGTTTTCCAACGTGGTTTGCAGATGAAATAACGCCTTCGTCTTCCATCCTTTCAATGATAGTGGCAGCGCGGTTGTATCCGATCTGAAGACGTCGCTGGACGTAGCTGGTCGATGCTTTTCTGCTTTTAACCACTTCCGCGACTGCTCGGTCATAGAGCTCGTCTGCTTTGCTACCATTTCCACCGCTACTGGAGGGAGCGGCGGCGTCAAAATCAGGGCTTTCAGAGTCTTCGGTGGTAACTGATTCGATGTAGTTCGGCATGGCCTGTTTTTTTAGCCAGTTCACGACTTCCTCTACCTCTTCATCCGTTACCAGTGGGCCGTGGACACGCTGAATTCTGCCGCCCTGACCCATGTATAGCATATCACCTTGTCCAAGAAGTTGTTCAGCCCCCTGTTCCCCAAGGATTGTACGACTGTCAATTTTTGACGTGACGTGGAAACTGATGCGTGTCGGGAAGTTGGCTTTGATTGTACCGGTAATAACATCAACCGAGGGACGTTGTGTTGCCATCATAATATGAATCCCCGCGGCACGGGCCATTTGTGCAAGCCGTTGAATCGCTGCTTCAATATCCTTACCAGCCACAAGCATAAGATCGGCCATTTCATCGACTACAACGACGATATAGGGCAGTGCGTTCATATCAAACGGTTGTTCTTCGTGAATAGGTTGCCCGGTTTCAGGGTCAAACCCTGTCTGGACTTTACGTGTCAGAATTTCACCGTTCTTGCGTGCTTCTGCCATTCGGGCGTTATAGCCGTCGATATTTCGGACGCCCAGTTTGGACATGGCGCGATAACGATCTTCCATTTCACGCACAGTCCATTTGAGGGCAACTACCGCTTTTTTAGGCTCTGTCACCACAGGTGCTAACAGATGTGGAATATTGTCATAGACAGACAGTTCCAACATCTTGGGGTCAATCATGATGAATTTACATTCATCTGGCGTAAAGCGGTATAACAGCGACAGAATCATTGCATTCACGGCCACTGATTTACCCGATCCTGTGGTACCGGCAATCAGTAAGTGTGGCATGCGTGCAAGATCCACAATAGAGGGGATGCCACCGATATCTTTCCCGAGAATGATGGGAAGTTTGCCCTTGTCTTTGTCGTAGTCGCTGGACCCCATTAATTCTTGCAGATAGACGGTTTGCCGTTTGCTGTTTGGCAGTTCTATACCAATTGTTGTTGATCCAGGGACAACGGCAACACGTACTGAAATTGCGGACATTGATCGGGCGACATCATCGGCAAGGCCAACAACCCGACTGGTTTTGGTGCCGGGGGCAGGCTCTAGTTCATAGCGTGTAACAACCGGACCGGGGCGGATTGTAACGATCTCGCCCTTGACGCCAAAATCATCCAAAACGGTTTCCAGTAAACGCGCCGTTTTTTCCAATGCGTCTTTACTAAGGCTATTTTTCCCTGAATCACTGGGGGGATCATTGAGTATGGAAATCGGGGGCAGTTCATATTCACCATCAACAGTTTCCAGATTCAGACGCCCCTGTTCTTCCGCTTTGATCCGTTTGCTTGGCTTTGTTGGTTTTGCAGATGTTTCAACACGCGCGTTGGTAATTTTTTCGTCTTCCAGAGTGGGTTCAATTCGATCTTTCTTTGCCCGTCTGCGAATGGCTTGATCTCTTTTCCCTCTGATATCCGGGGTTTCATCATCGTCACGATTATTTTTGAACGGGTTAGGTGCGTTGAAGATGTGTTTGATTTGCCCCGCAGCAGAAAAGCCAAATTTTAATCCGCGTCCGATTGTTTGCCATTCTTCTTTTCTGAGGGCGACAGCATAGAGGAAAAGGGGAATGGCAATAAAAAATGAGGCGACAGAAAGCACCCAGGACAAGTTGCCTAAATAGGGTTGTGATTCGTTAAGAATTAATTGACCAAAGGTACCGCCTAAACTGGATGTCTGACCCTGTCCCAACCACCCCTCTGTTTGTGGAAGCCCTGCAAATGCGATGAGAAGGGAAAGGGTTAAAAATGGTAGAGTTAAAATTCTAAGCCAAGGATGTCTCAGGCCGTGATCTTTGAAACACCTCCAGCACCAGCCAATGAGTATGAGAGGCAAACAATAGGCAGATAACCCGATAAATGGGAGCATAAAACTTGCTGTTTGAGCACCATAAATACCCAGAAGGTTCTCTACCATTCCATCTGTGGCCCTATTAAAGCCGGGGTCATTCGGGCTATAGGTTACGAGGGACAGGAAAAGTAAACAGCCTGTAAGGAAGAGGGTGGCACCCAGACACTCTATCAGGCGCTTTTTAAAAAATACGCCTGTTCCCTGAGGCAGGAGTTGAACTTTATCTGATTTGGCGGATCTTGCCATTAATCGTTAACCCCTATGTCTTTTATTTCTTTCAGTATGTTTGCGATACTCAAAAGAGCCTGTTCCATAAAGCTTGGATCGTAAACCAAGGCAAGACGGATATAGCGATCCCCCGGGGATGTGCCTTTACTGTTTGCGTGGCTCATAAAGGCACCGGGCATGACACGAATGCCGGCCTCTTGCCATAGTTTTTTTGTTACCTCTATGCCGTTGCCTACATCTAGCCACAAACAAAAACCACCAGCAGGGATTTCTACGCTATGGGCTTGCCCCAAGATTTTTTTGGCGAGATCGAAGTTCTGTTTATAACGTGCGCGATTCTCTTTGACGTGCTCTTCATCTTGCCACAAGCGTGTGCCTGCTGCCTGGACTGGAATGGGAACACCAGCACCACCAACCTGACAGGTTGTGTTAATCATAGAGATCCATTTCTCATCACCGGCAATGAAACCACAACGAAGACCAGCAGCACTAGATCGTTTGGAAAGAGAATGAAAAACCAGAATATTGGCTAAGGGATCTATCTGAGAATTATGGGAAAAATTTGTGTTTGTTTCTGTTGTGGTTTCCCCAACCATATCCTGGGCTATTTCCAGTGCCATTTCTAAGGCTGAATGTGGGGCTGTTTCATTATATATCTCGGCATAACATTCATCAAAGACGACAACGAAGTCGTATTTGCGAGCAAGAGAAATAAGATCTTTGATCTGTTGTGGGGTTGCGACCGCTCCTTCGGGGTTAGAGGGGCTGCAAAGCACGCAAAGTTCGGTCCGTTCTAGAATATCTTCGGGCACGGTTGTGTAATCGGGAAGATAACCACTTTCCTTAGTCGCGCTTACGGTTACAACTTCTGCAGCGGCGGCAGCGGCAGCTCCGGTGTAAACATGATAACAAGGGTTTGGTGTAAGAAATACAGGGGCTTGAGTATCCTTTTGGGGCGTAGAAAGGACAGTAAGGGCCGTCATAAACAACCCTTCGCGTGTTCCCGGTACAGCCAAAAGATGTTTTGTCGGATCAATAAATTGCTCAGGGAGATTGTAACGTTTTTCCAGCCAATTGGCGCTAGCTTCCAGGTAATCAGGTGTTCCCTTTGAAAGAGGGTATTTTGACCAACCTGTTGACGCTTTTTCAATTTCTTCGGCAACAAATGCTGGTGGCTGAGTCTGCGGTTCGCCGATAGAAAGGTTTATCACCTGTCCATCTTGCAGGCATGATCGGCCGACAGGTATGTCTTCGAGTAAGGCGCGAAGGCGAGTAAAGGGATGAAATTCCTGTAAATTTTGGCGATCAACAAATTGGCGGGTAATCACGTGAACTCTTAACCTCGGACTCTTAATAATGTTTTGGTCAACATGAATTGGTTTAATTAATGTAACTAAATACCAATTCGGGCAAGAGCGTGGCTAGTGAAAAGAAATATTTTTGGGCTTTAATTAAAAAGACCGCCTATTACGGGGATGTAATAGGCGGCAAGTTAAGACCCTACTAGGAAAGAGCTCGGATAGCGGTCTGTAGGGCCTAAGGAGGATGAGACATACCGGAAAAGGGATTAACCGGATATCTCAGGTGGTTTTACGATCAATTGCAAAACCACCAGTTTCAGTGGGGAGACTGAAGTCGTTAGACGAGTTTCTGAGAACCTCGTCCAAATTCCGGGTAGGCTTCGAGGCCGAGTTCGCTTACATCAAGTCCGTTGTATTCTTCTTCTTCAGAGATACGAATACCAACAGTAATCTTGAGCAAAATCCACAAGGTTGCACTACAGATAATGGTGAAGGCACCAATTGCGATGATTCCTGTTAATTGGGAAACGATACTGCCAGAACCAAAAATTCCTACGGCAAGGGTTCCCCAGATTCCAGCGCAAAGGTGAACAGGAATAGCGCCGACAACATCATCAATCTGAAGACTATCAAGCAGGGGAACGGCAAAGACCACTATTGCACCACCAATGCCGCCGATGATTATGGCCATATAAGCGTGGGAGACATCGGGTCCGGCAGTAATCGCAACCAACCCTGCAAGTGCACCGTTAAGGGCCATTGTAAGATCAACTTTTTTGTATAGAAGTTGTGTCAGGATCATGGCGGCAACAACACCAGCAGCAGCGGCGATGTTTGTGTTCACAAATACGATCGCCATGGCAACGGCATCTGCTGCGGATCCAAGAGCAAGTTGTGATCCACCGTTAAAGCCGAACCATCCCATCCAGAGGATAAAGGTACCAAGTGTGGCCAAGGGGAGATTTGAGCCGGGGATTGGTTTTACGCGTCCCTCGGCAGTGAATTTACCTTTGCGTGGACCTAGAATGATCGCACCCGTCAGAGCAGCCCACCCACCTACAGAGTGAACGATACTGGATCCGGCAAAATCACTGAAGCCCAGATCAGCCAACCAGCCACCACCCCAGCTCCAGGAAGCTTGAATTGGATAGATTATGGCGGTCAATACGGCGATAAATAGCATGAAAGGCCAGAATTTAATGCGCTCTGCAAGAGTGCCAGAGACAATAGAGGCGGTTGCAGCAACAAAGACCATTTGGAAAAACCAGTCAGACATAACGGAATAACCGTTTGAAGTAACTGCTGTAATCATTTCTTCGGTGCTTGTTTCTGCGGAAAGCAGGGCGACCTCTGCCTCTCCTGAATCATAAAAGAAACTAAATGTTCCAATAAAACCGCCTTCTTCCACGCCAACATATAAAAGGTTATAGCCAACGAGATAAAACATCAGCCCAGCGATGGAATAGAGTGCAATATTTTTCAGACATATAGCCGCTGTGTTTTTACTTCGAACCAATCCTGCTTCTAGCATGGCAAAACCAGCAGCCATCCACATAACAAGGACACCATTTATCAAAAAGGAAAATGTGTTGAAGACAAACGCGGTCTCTTCCGTTACTGCGGCTTGAGCTGGTGCAGAGAGCGTAAGCAACGAAACTGTGACCGCAGAAAGTGCGATAGTATTTTTGTTGGAACTGAGAAAGCTGGACATTATTTCTTCCATTATTTGCGTTCTGGGACTGATCCATTAGATCCAAGAAACGTGCCAACTTTAAAAAAATAAAATAATTATATATATCAATATGATAGATGTTGTATATGGTACTTTGATGTGGATTCAAATTGTGCAATGCAAAAATAATAATGCCCAATATTTAATCATTGATCGTTTGGTGATTAAATATTGGGCATTATGTGCGTGTTGAGAAAGTGGGGTAGGTAAAAGCCACGATTGAACTAATGGCTTTAAGCCTATAAGCATTAATTGAATAGTGTTTAGGGTAAATTTTTGCTTTTTTGTTCTAGGGTAAAAAGTAAAGTGATTCTGGATTGAGGTTAAAGTATCTGGATTGGATATTAACTGCGAAGAAAATAGATCGGGTACGCCCTTTATGAGACGATTTAAATTTCTTGAGAGGACGTTGAGGCCCCCAAGATGTAATTTTGTTTTTCTTTTTCTAACCCTGCTGTCATTCGGGGTGCATAGCAGTGCGAGGGCCCAAGATCAGGCAACTTCTGGTGAATCTCAATCCTATGGGTATGAAGTTTCGTTTTCGGGCGATGTACAGGGTGACTTACTGAGTCTGATTGAAGAATCATCTCGCCTAAAGCAGCTAAAAGATAAGCTACCTTCAAGTTTGGCGGCACTCAAGCGCAGGGTAAGGGAAGACAGTGAGGGGTTTGATAAGGTTCTGCGCTCTGAAGGGTACTATGACAATACCATTTCCTATGACGTTGATGAGAGCCAAAGGCCCATCAATATTGTTTATGAAATTAAGACGGGTCCACAATTTTACCTCAACTCATTCCGTATTATCTTTAAATCCGGAAAGCAGATCCCTTCAGCCTTAAACAACGCCAACATCGGAATCTCAACGGGTGTTGTTGCCCGCTCGGAAGTTGTTGTTGAAGCCAAAAATCGGGCAATTGTTGTTCTGGCTGATCATGGTTATCCAGATGCAAAACTGGCTGATCAGGACGTTGTCGTTGATTTTGCGACACAAAAGATGGATGTCACGCTTGTTCTTGACGAGGGCCCAAGACTGGTTGTGGGGAATCTTGAATTTGAAGGTTTGAAAGACGTAGATGCAAATTATCTGCAACAATTGAGTCAGTGGAAAGCTGGTATTCTCTATAATGCCAAGATCATAGACGAACTGCGTCGTAAATATTTGCGTACCGGATTGTTTGAAGCGGTGCGGATGAAGCCGCTGGATACGACTAATGCCGCTCGTGACGGTACTTATGTGACTCCGATTACAATGATTTTTGTTGAGCGTGAGCATAAATCAGTCGGTCTTGGCGCCAGTTTCTCAACCAGTGAAGGGGCCGGAACACAGTTTTTCTGGGAAAACAGAAATACCTTCGGGCAGGGTGAAAAGCTGCGGGCAGATTTAACAGTTGCCGAGATACGTCAGCAATTAAAACTTGGGTTTAATAAGCCAAATTACCTCAGAAATAATCAAAGCTTAAATGCTAACATAAACATCAAGCACGAAGATACAGATGCTTACGAAGAGAAATCTGTAAGCGCGTTTGTTGGTATTGATCGCAAGTGGGGTCAGCACTGGACTGTTGGTGGCGGTCTTGAGCTTGAATTGTCTGAAATTCAAGATGAAGATGATACAGAATCATATGCCTTTGCCAGCATCCCGCTTAGTGCACGGTATGATTCAACAAATGATTTGCTGGACCCAACAACAGGCTTTCGCTTTGGTGTGACAGCAACACCCTATTATGGATTAACGGCGGCTTCTCCGGAATTCTTCAAGACAGAAATTGACGGATCGACCTATTATTCAATTCTGGATGATGACAGGCTGGTCTTTGCCACCCGTGGTAAAATCGGTCTGTTGGCCGGGGATAGCTCCAGCGATATACCGGCGACCAAACGGTTTTATGCCGGGGGTGGCGGGTCAATTCGAGGCTATGAACACCAGACTGTTGGCCCACTAAATTCAAGTGATGATCCCGTTGGCGGGCGGTCTCTTGTTGAATTTGGGGCAGAGGCCAGAGTGCGTGTGACTGAAGACATTGGCCTGGTTCCTTTCATCGAGGGGGGTAATGTTTACGACAGTGCTGTTCCTGATTTTTTCGAGAATTTTCAGTGGGGTGCGGGACTGGGGTTGCGGTATTATACGGCCATCGGACCGATCCGTTTGGATGTGGCAGTTCCATTGAACAGACGTAAAGATATCGATGATGCCTGGCAATTTTACGTTAGCATAGGGCAGGCTTTTTGAGATCAAGATCAGTTCAAAGTCAAAATGGTTCCCCAAATGGCCCCATAGGGAAAACAGGCAAAGGCAAAATTGTTGCTGCGATCATCTTTGCGCCGCTGGTCCTTCTTTTGGTTTTGTTGCTGGGCGGGTATATTTATCTGCAAACCGATAGCGGGCGGGCGACCCTGTTGGCAGAGATTGAGGTTGCAGTAAATGACCCCGATGGTCTGACCCTTGATCTGCAACAGCTTGATGGCAACGTCTTTTCCAATGCACGGCTTGCCAAGGTCATCTTGCGGGACCCTCAAGGTGACTGGCTTGAAGCAACAGACCTTGTTCTGGATTGGTCTCCACAGGATTTATTATTTGGCCAGTTAAAAATAAACCAAATCTCTCTTGCTTCGCTGGTTGTGAAACGTAATCCGGACTTTCCTTCCGCACCGGAAGAGGAAGAGAGCACATCATCACCTCTGCCTTTACCCATAGATATAAGTCTTGGGCAGCTTGATATCGCAAAGATTGATCTCGCCGAGAGCATATTGGGGCGAGAGGCTCTGTTGGCTCTATCTATGAAGCTTTCTGCACGGGATGAATCCGGGATTGTCAGTACTCTTGATATTGACCAATTGGATGCGCATCAGGGATCTGTCAGTGCCAGAGTTAATTACCAGCCTGATGCAGACACCTTGTCAATTGACGCACAGCTTTCAGAGCCTCAAGGGGGATTGATTGCACGGGCGTTAGATCTTCCCGGTTATCCTGAAGTGAATTTTACAATCACAGGGCAGGGGCCCTTGGTGAATTGGCAAGGACAGCTCAAGGGGCATGCGGGGGAATTGTTTGAAACCGACCTCTCTCTTTCTAGCCAGGGGCAGGATGCGATTACATTTGCCCTTTCTGGTGCCACAGTGGTTTCAGAAAAGTTGGCAACCTCTCTGCCATTGATCGACAATATGCCGATCGATTTGGCATCGACGGTTCTTTGGGACAGAGAAAGTGATCTGATCACACTGTCATCTCTGGAGGTTACCAATTCTAACCTGAGTGTTTCAGTCAGTGGTGATGTGGATCTCGACAAGGAAAGCGTTCATGTCTCCGCCAGTACCTTGTTGTTAGGTGTCGATACGCTTAATTCGTTGATTGCACCGGCCTCGCTTGGGCGTGGGGTTGTCGATCTTGATGTCGTTGGTGATTTTCAGTCGATGAATATCACGACGACCTTTCAGGCGGGGGACATCAAGCTCAATCAGCGCGAAAAGCTTGATACTGCTGCGCAGCCTGCCTTGGGTATCGGGGACATTATTGGCAGTATCAGCTCTGATATCTATTTGGCGTCGCTGGAAATGATTCCCGTTAATGCTTCGGCAGCTCTCACAGAAATTAGCGGGCTTCCTCCTCAGGCAGAGAACTTGCTGGGGCGTAACTTACGTCTTGAGCTTGAGAGTCATTATGTCCTTGAAAGCGGATTGTTAAATATCCCGATGCTGCGTGCACGCGGGGCTTTCATCGGTGCAGATGTCAGAGCGGCCATGGCAACCCGTGAGAATACGGCAAGCTCAAAAATTGCAATCGTTCTGGATGATCTTTCCCGGATTGCACCAATAAAGGGAAAGCTTGTCACCGAATTAAGTTTGCAGAGTCTGGATGTTGCCAATCAGATGACGGGTGACATCACGATTACAGCTCAAAGCCTTGATGTGGGTGATCCTGTTCTTCAGGAACTCGTGAGCAGCGATCCATCCTTGAGGGCAAATTTGAATTTGGGTGATGGGGGCTTCAGGATATTGGATATCTCCTTACCGCTTCCGGTGGCACAACTTACCGGGGCAGCTGAACTTCCTGCCACCTTTGAAAGTCTTTTGGCTGATGTAAAGGTCGAAGCACCAGAGCTTTCAAGGTTGAATAAGGTTGCCGGACTTGACTTGTCGGGGGCAGCAAACTTTGAAACCACGCTAAGCGGTGAGGTCACAGATCCAAAAGCAGAAGGAACGTTAACCCTGTCCGCTTTGAATCTGAATCAGAATAAAATCGGTGATTTGGTGACAACCTTTAACGCGAAGACATTGGCGAGCGGGGCAAGTGGGGGTGTTGATTCAGAGCTTCGCGGGGGAATTCTTCCTCTGGATCTGGCGTTTGGGTTTTCTATGCCCGATTACGGGAAGCTGGAAGTCGCGGATATTCTGCTGCAAACGGGGCAGAATAATATGTCGGGTACGGCAACGGTTCCCTTTGATGGGGCACCGCTTATTGCTGATATCCGGGGGGATTTCCGTGATGTTTCCTCTCTGGGAACAGCCTTTGGGGTTGATCTCGCAGGGGTAGTCACGGCCAATGCAGCCCTGACAGAAAAAGGCGGTGTGCAACATCTGGCTTTGGACTCGAAGGTAAATAATTTCTCACCTGACTCCGGGGGGACAGTTATCAGGAATCTGGAGGTGACTGCCACATCACAGGGGAATTTTAATGATCCCTTGTTGGCGATGACGGCCACTTTGTCTGATGTTTCTGTTCAGGATCGCTTGATCGAACAAGCTCGGCTGGATGTTAGGGGTGGCCTCTCCAATGCTGATTTTACCTTTGCTGTGGACAGCTCAATGGCACCTTCTGTTTCGTTAGGAGGGGGCGGTAATCTGACGCTTCCAGTAGCGGGGAAAACATCACACACACGTTTTGAACTGTCTCAGCTGGATGGCACGATTGCAGACAAGGTTCTGGCTTTACGCCAGGCTCTTGTCGTGCTTCAGGATCAGGATAAAACCAGTATTGATCCCTTTGAACTTGCATTTGATCGCGGTGTGATTTCCGGCACGGGTGCACTGACAAAATCCAGTGCAGATGCGCAGATAGAAATCAAAACTTTCCCGCTTGATCTGGTCAATCTGGTGGCTCCTGACTTAGAGATCAAAGGGGTACTGGCCGGAAAGGCAGACTTGTCTCTACGCCCTGATAATGCACAGGGGAGTCTTTTGTTGAAGGCGGAAAACGTCAAACTTACAGACGATCCGAACTCAACAATACCTCCTTTGCGCACAACCTTATCCGGTACACTGAATAATACCCGTTTTGACTTTCAAAATGATGTAACGGGGTTGGAAAAATCAACAGTTCAGGCCAAAGGTTCTGTGCCTCTACAGGTAGGTTTTTCTCCTTTTTCTGTCACTGTTCCTGAAAGCCAGCCTTTGAGCGGGGATCTGCTGATTGATAGTGAAATCGAAAGTTTGTGGGCTATTCTGGCACTGGATACGCAGGAAATGCGCGGGAAGCTTCACACTGATCTCCAGGTTTCCGGGACTGTTGCAAACCCGCAGTTGATCGGTACAGCCACTGTGCGTGAAGGTCGTTATGAAAATATTGAACTGGGAACGTTGCTTAAAAATATCACCCTTGATGCCGGGTTGGAAAATAGCCAGTTGTTGCGATTAAACCTTCAGGCGAATGACAATAAACAGGGGGTTTTGAGATCCGAAGGCACCGTGCGCTTTGAAAGCCTTAGCAATCCACTGGTTGACCTGGCTATTCAACTCGATAATCTTGCCGCGCTGGATCAGGATCAGATAGCCGTCCAGACCGATGGTAATATTGCAATCAAAGGTTCGCCGACCAGTATGACTGTGGCGGGTGATATCACGACCCGGGAAACCAATATTAATATCGGCAGTGCCGTTGCCCCTAGCGTCGTAGAGCTGGAGGTAACTGAAATAAATCGTCCCCATCGTCCGGGGCAGCCGACTTCGGGGGATGTGACGGCTGAGAAGGAAAAACCACCTTCAAAAATTTCACTGGATTTACTGTTGAATATGCCGCGTAAGGTTTTCATTCGCGGACGGGGGCTTGATTCGGAATGGGAAGGCAGGTTCACCATCAAGGGGCTTGCCAATGCACCAGTGATTGAAGGATATCTAAGCCCGGTTAGAGGACAGTTCTCATTCGCGGGTAAGAACTTTAAATTGCGAAAGGGCAAGATCGCACTAGTGGGCGGTACACAGATTAATCCGGAACTCGATCTTTCTGCAATCTATGAAGCCGATAACGTGACAGCTATTGTTTCTATTCAGGGAACAGCGTCCAACCCAAAGATCAGTTTCTCTTCGCCTGATGGTCTGCCCGAGGATGAGGTGCTTTCCCATGTTCTCTTTGGCAAAGCTTCGGGAAAACTTTCGGCGGTTGAGGCCTTGCAACTTGCATCTGCTGTTGCATCCCTTTCCGGTAAGATAGATTCCGGCGGGGGTGTTCTGGGCTTCGCCCGGGATACACTGGGGGTAGATGTTCTGACTGCGGGAACGAATTCTGATACCGGATCGCCAGAGGTCAGCGCCGGAAAATACATCACCGATAATATCTATATCGGTGTCGACCAAGGGGCTTCAGCGGACAGCACCAAAGCCAAAGTCCAAATTGATCTGACGCCCAATATCACGCTTGAAAGCGAAACCGGACAAACAGCAGACAGCAAGGTCGGTGTCTTCTGGAAATGGGATTACTGATTCTTGGGTGTTCTTGTTTTCAATTACGGTGGTCGGGATAGAGATGATCACGCATAGATGATTATGAAAAACGATAATATTGATGGTAAATATGAAGGTGTCATATGGGATTAAAACTTGATGAAACCTGACCTTCTTACCGTTGGTATTGTTGGAACAATTATCACTGCATTGTGTTGTTTTACACCTCTTCTTGTTGTTCTGTTTAGTTTGCTTGGCCTTTCGGCGATAGTTGGTTACTTGGACTTCGTTTTGCTTCCTGTCCTTGCTTTCTTCGTTATCATCACGGGATACGCACTATGGAAACGTCAAAAGCGTCGTTTGAAGTAATCTCGATTATTACTTGTCCTAAATGCGGACATGCTGAATCTGAAACAATGCCGACTGATGCTTGCCAGTGGTTTTATGACTGTAAAGGATGCAACGAGATTTTACGCCCCCTCAAAGGCGATTGTTGTGTGTATTGTTCATATGGCACAGTCGCTTGTCCGCCAATTCAGCAAGGAAACTCATATTGCTCTTGATTTTTATAGCGATATGTATGTTCATGGCAGGTCCTATTTTGTGTATCTATTCCAAAAAAAAGCTTCACCAGATTTCGTGGTGAAGCTTTTTATGCTGATTAACTTATCGAAGTATTAGAATAGCAAGCGAACGCCCATAACAAAGGTCGTTTGATCTGTGTCTTCACCATCTTCTCTGGCAAAATCCCGAGTTTGACCAAAACTACGTTCGTAGTTGACCCCAATATAAGGTGCAATGGTACGATCTACGAGATCATAGCTAAGGCGAAGACCTGTCTCGATAGAATTCAGACCTGCTCCAATACCTATATCTTCATCATCAGAAAAGGCCAGATCAATTTCAGCAGTTGGTATCAGGATCAGACGATTGGTTAAAAGCAATTCATAGTCTGCTTCCAACCGTGCAGATAGATCACCCTTCTCACTGAGGAACAGATCACCCTCAAGCTCAAACCATTGCGGGGCTAAACCTTGAAAACCAACAACGGCATAGCCTCTGTTCTTGCCATTAGGGCTGTCGTAGCGAAGACCGGCTTTAGCATCAAAGAAGTCTGATACAGGTGTTTGGACCAAAGCTTGATGTTCCAAATTCTCCAACAGACTCTCGTCCAGTGAATATTCCCCCGCTGATCGCAGGCGCAACTTTGCTTCATCTGTCCCTACAAAGGCATCACCATCCCAAACAAGGGAATGGCCGCTTTCTCCGATGCGGGTTTCCAGCTGCTCAATGCTTAATCCATAATAGATATAAGGATCTTTTCCAAGATTATCATACTTGAGTTCTTGTGAGGTGGCAGGTACTCCAGCTCCCAAAAAGGTAAAGAAGATAAGACTAGTCAGCACAAAGCGTTTGCTTGAGGCAAGAGTTATTTTTCCAAGTTTTTTCATAATTTAACCCTTTTGCTCTAAGTCTGTTTCAGAAACAGGGTTCTCAACATCAGTTGTGCTTTGCGCAACATCTGGACCGCCCTCAACAATTACTTTGCGGAACATACCTGTTGCTGCGTGATAGGAGAGATGGCAATGAAACGCCCATTGGCCAGTAGCATCAACTTCAGTTTCGGAATAGACCGTTGTGCCGGGGGCGATAGAGATGGTGTGCTTTACCGGATTCCATTTGCCATTGCCGTTATCCAAAATGGACCACATACCATGTAGGTGCATAGGGTGAGTCATCATGGTTTCATTGACAAACTTAAAACGCACTCGTTCACCATATTTCAGACGGATAGGGTCGGCATCTTCATATTTAACCCCATTGATCGACCAGCTATATCGATTCATGTTTCCCGTTAGTCGCAGCTCAATCTCTCGTGTTGCTTCCCGATCTTCATAAAGTGGTTTTTGAGCTTTCAAATCAGCATAGGACAAAACTTTCGCACCCTCAGAGATCTCAGGTTTTAGTCCACTGCCGTTGGCATAAAACGGATCTGTTTTGTTGCTCATGTTCTTCATGCTGGCAGCATGGGAATCAGGCATCTTGGAATGATCCATTCGCATCATTGTAGAGATACCTGTTTCTGCACTGGATAGTGTTGGTGTGTGGTCTTTGCTGGTATTATTTGTCATCTCTGCAGAATTTTTACCTGATGACATCATATTGTTATGCTCCATCGAGCCATGATCCATGCCCATATCAGCCATAGTCAGTAACGGCTTCTCTCGCATTTCAGGTACTGCTGCTTTCATGCCTTTACGCGGTGCAAGTGTCCCGAGGCCGTATGAACTGCGACCCATGGATTCAGCGAAAATGCTGTAGGCTTTATTCTCTTTCGGTTGAACGATTACGTCGTATGTCTCGGCTACGGAAATTCGAAACTCATCAACTTTCACTGGCTGTACATTGTTGCCATCCGCACTGACAACGGTCATTTTCAAGCCGGGGATCCGTACATCAAAATAGGCCATTGCAGATGAATTGATAAAACGCAGCCTGATTCGCTCACCCGGTTTAAACAGACCAGTCCAGTTTGCCTCTGGGTCTTGCCCGTTAATCAAGGTGGTAAAGCCTTGCACATCTTCGATGTCAGTTGGTGTCATCCGCATTTGCCCCCAAGACATGCGCTCAGAAATTGTCTCGGAAAACCCTTTGCGTGAAACATCTGAGAAAAAATCGGCAAGAGTACGCTGGCTGCGATTGTAATAGTCATCCATCAGCTTGAGGTTACGCATGATGGTAGAACCCGATTGTGGATGTTTGTCCGTAAATTGAACAACATAATCACGATCATAACGGTAAGGTTCACGCTTTTGGGGCTCAATTACAATCGTCCCATAGGCGCCATCAGGCTCTTGAAAGCCAGAATGGCTGTGATACCAATAAGTCCCAGACTGGACCACAGGGAATTGGTAACTAAAGGTTTCGCCAGGTGCGATACCATCAAAACTAATCCCTGGAACACCATCCATATTGGCTGGTAAAATCAAACCATGCCAGTGGATGGAAGTGGGTTCGTCGAGATTGTTTGTCACATTAATGGTGACATCTTCGCCTTCGGTAAAGCGTAGTATTGGACCGGGTGAACTACCGTTATAACCGATACCTGTTTTGGTGAATTCTGCTGTTTCAATTTCAACCTTATCAACTGTAAGGTCATAGCTGGCGGCTTCTGCTTCTGTCATATAAGTTGAAGTCATAAAAGATATGACGCCAAGGACAGACGCGAGATAACGTATTTCTCGTTTCATAAATTTTTCCTTACCCATGACAGTCTTCCCGCAGGTAAACAACAATCGTACCTGCGGGTTTAACTATGTGATTGATATCAATATTAATTGGATGACAGCCTTATCTGCTCTCAATATCCAATCTTGATGATTTGAAAATGTGGTGGGTATTTATTGGCCTTTTCCGACCTTGATCTCACCGACCATGCCACTCTCGTAATGTCCCGGGACATTACAGGCGAATTCCAGTTCTGCAGCTTCGGGAAATTGCCAAATAATCTCAGCGGTTTCGCCCGGTTCCAGTAATACAGAGTTTGGATCATCGTGGGACATAGTTTCTCCATCCCCCATATCCATCATCATCATCTTGTCCCGGTTGATTTTATCCACCTCTAAGATGCCATGTTCGGTCATCATCATCATTTCTTTCTGATGGCCGGCATGCATGGCGGCGGTGCCAATATTAAACTCGTGAACAAACTCTCCGCTGTTTTTAATTACAAAACGCACAGTTTGATTCTTAGTTACCGAAATTGTCTCGGGGCTAAAGTAATTATCTTCTAGATTAACCTCAACTGTCCGGCTTATCTGAGAGGCTTTACCCTGTTTACCAATTGATGGCAATTCGGTGTTACCGTGGCCCGGGCTTGCCATTGCTGTGGAAATCGAGGCGGAAATCAGGCCAAGGGATAAAGCAAAGCTAGTTAAGGTTGAGGTCAAGACTTTTGGGTATGTAAGTGTTATTTTCATCTGCAACTCCAGCAGTATAATTTGTATCAATTTGTGAGCAAAAAGAGATTCAGACGCTATCTCACTCTTTGCTGGGAGGATGAAAATCCTGCTTCACGAAAGAGAGGTATAAGATCTAAATCTTGAAGTGGAGTTACAGAAATCGCGGTGGAGGAAGATCTACTGCAGGAGATTGATCCAACAGACGTTGTTCTTGCAGTAGGCTCCAGAGGCTATGTTGATAGAAATCAACATATTGTTGGGTGTTTGTAGTTAAAAAATAGCTACTGGAAGAACTACAGTGCATAATCTTCGTACACTCTTCCATAGCCTGCTTTTCAGAAGGAAGAGATTGGTCTTGTTGTGATACACCGAATATATCAGAACCTGAGACATCAGTATTTATTTGTTCTGATATAACAGGATAATGATGAGTGTTATCATTCCAATGTCCAGCGGCTTTGGCAGTCACCAAGGGCGTCGAAAGGGCAAAGGTCAAAATCAACAAGATATGAAGAATACGTTCCATGCCACCTAGGTAGGGCTTCCTCTAGGGGGAAGGTCAAGAGAGATTTTGTATTTATACCCTTTTAGTGCTCTTTTTATGTATGACGTATTTGCAGAAAGAAATAATATAAATCAGAACAAGGTGTTCTGGCTTATTGCTATATCAGACTAAATTGTCGCAAATTCCGATTTGTTGGCGGTTATCTTTTGGCAAAGGCTGGAATCCCTCTTATATAGGAATAAGAAAGTTGGCGCGATCGGATTTCTTTGGTTGGACTGTGCTTACCTTAAAGAAGATCCTGAATATAAATGGCTTAAAATAATATGGCTCAAAAAGATCTAACCGTTGAAGTTCTTGTCGTTGGCGGTGGCCTGGTTGGCCTGACGCTGGGTGTCGCCCTTGCCGGTGCGGGAATGGACGTCGCAGTTGTTGATCGTGAACAGCCTTCTGATCAAAAAGCTGCGCCTTTTGATGGTCGATCGTCTGCTATTGCATTGGGGTCTCAAAGAGTTTTTGATCAGGTTGGTTTGTGGGATGGTATGGCATGGGCCGCAGAGGCCATTCGCTATATTGAGATTACTGATGGTCAGATTGACCGCGGTGCATCGCCGCTTTCCATGTCTTATGATTTTAAGGAAGTCGGTGACACGCCGATGGGGTGGATTGTGGAAAATCGGGCCATCAGGCTTTCGACACATGCCAAGGCTGCCGAGCTTGAAAACCTACACCATCTGGCGCCCCATAATTTACAAGAACTGGAAAGAGACAAGCGTGGCGTTGTTGCTTCCCTGGGTGATGGCACAAAAATCAAAGCGCGCCTGGTGATTGGGGCAGATGGGCGCGGTTCTCAACTGCGGAAAAGTGCTGGAATCAAGGTATCAGGGACGGATTATCAGCAAAACGGTATCGTCTGTACCGTGGTGCATGAAAAGCCCCATAACGGCGTTGCTTTCGAACATTTCCTGCCTTCAGGTCCCTTTGCGCTTTTACCGTTACCTGATAGCGATGAGGGGGTGCACCGTTCTTCATTGGTCTGGTCAGAAAAAAGAGATCTTGTTGATGGCTATATGGCCATGAGTAATGAAGATTTTGCCAATGAGCTTCATCGCCGATTTGGCGAAAGCCTCGGTGCCTTTTCTGTAACGGATATGCGCTGGTCCTATCCGTTGAGTTCTTTACATGCAGAACGTTATACAGATACCCGCCTGGCTCTTGTGGGGGATGCGGCCCACGGTATGCACCCGATTGCCGGACAGGGGTTGAATCTTGGTTTACGGGACGTTGCCGCGTTGGCGCAGGTTGTTGTGGATGCCCGAAGAGTAGGTCTCGATGTTGGATCACCACAGGTACTGGAAGATTACGCCAAGTGGCGTCGTTTTGATAACGTGCTCCTGCTGGGTGCCATGGATGGTCTTGTGAAACTGTTTTCCAATGATTTGGCACCAGTTCGCGTGGCACGTGATGTCGGCCTGGCCACTGTTGACAAAATTCCACCTGTAAAACGGTTTTTCATGAAGCATGCTATGGGAATCGTTGGGGATTTGCCTCGTTTGATGCAGGGGCAGAAGCTCTAAATCTCTTTATGAAAATTGACAAAAGTAGAGTAGGGAAAATGATAACAGGCAATGTAATGTCTTTGATAGCTGACACAAAATCGCCAGAGTTGGTTGTTATTTTACTCTAGTGTTTGAGAATCTATCGCGATGTCTCTGTTGGAACCTTGCATACAGTATCTTGGTAATAGTCGCGATAAATGGAAGTTGTTTGCGTTTGAGAGGTATCAGTGTCTTTGATTAAAGGCGAAGTTAAATGGCCCGGAAACTTCTTGTCAGGGGTATTTCTTGCCAGTTTGTTATTTGGGGCTGTCAGTGTGGTGTCTTTGAGCACTGCTCGGGCCGCTGGTGATTCTGTTATTGCCCAGGGTGGAAACGGTGAAGTCTTTTTTGCAGCTTTACCTGATCAATGGCAGGCTTTGCCCAGAAGTACGCAGGCGCAATCAACGACGGCAGAATGGTTGCCGCCAGGACAGAACGTCAATAACTGGAAAGACATGATCACCGTTCAGGTTTTTCCGGGGTGGGCTGATGGTGATGTTGTCAGTTTTTTGGATGAATTGGCCGCAATTTATAAGCAGAATTGTGAGGTAAGTGGTGCTACACCGCCCCTAAAGGATCAGGTTAATGGTTTCCCAACAGGTTTTCGTTTGATCAACTGTACACGTGATTTAACCCGTAACACAGGCGAAGTAGCGCTCTTTCGGGCGACGGTTGGCCAGAATGCCTTGTACTTGATCCAACATGTTTTTCGTGTGCCTGAATTTGAAATTGGTGCTCAGCCCGTTACGAACGATGCAATGAAACAGGCTTTCGAAGGTATTCGAACGGGATGGGCATGTAATCAGAATTCGAAAAAACACCCATGTCCACCAAGTTGGCAAAGTTCCTTGTCAAAACTTGATGGAAAGCCATCCGTTGTTGTTATTAAGGCTCCAAAATAGATTTTGCAAAATCGGTTTTGAGCGAAAGGTCCAATAAAACCTGAATGAAAAGAAATGCGCCGATCTAAAAAACGTGAACACCTCGTCGATGTTGCACTTGGGCTTTTTTATGCCCAAGGATTTCACGCGACTGGGGTTGAGCAGATTGTTTCAGAGGCCGGCGTAGCGCGCATGACGCTATATAAACATTTCCCATCCAAGGATGATCTGATCATCGCTGTTTTGGAACGGCGTGATGAACAGTTCAGAGAGTGGTTGCTAAATTATATGACTAAGGAAGAAAAGCCAAAGGATCAGATACTGGCGATGTTTGATGCTTTGGAGCTGTGGTTTAACGATAAAGCTTTTCCAGAGCACCGTTTCTGTGGATGTTTGTTTATAAATGCAGCTGCGGAATTCTCTGATTTAAAGCAGTTGGCGCACCAAGTTGCTGCGCGCCATAAAGGTGTTTTAACACAAGAAATCCTGAAAATAGTTGAAAAAACTGGCTTTTCCCATTCAGAAGAGTTGGCCGCTGAATTAATGCTCTTGAAAGAAGGGGCGATTGTTACCGCACAGGTCAGTGGTGATAAACAAGCTGCAGCCAGGGCCAAAAAGATAGCCCTTCACCTGTTGGCCGAGGGTTAAGGGCTGACCTTAGTTATATAGAGGCTAGATTTGTTTGCGCTAAGGATTGTTGTCAAACCTTAGGGGTTTCTGGAAAGGCCTCGCTTCTCTATCTCATCCAGATATTTTTGCCAGATACTTTCTTGCTCTGTGGCCAGTTTATAAAGGTACTGCCAAGAATAGATACCCGTGTCATGCAAATCATCAAATGTTAGTTTGACGGCATAGTTCCCAACGGGTTCAATTTCAATAATTCCGACCATTCGCCGTCCGGACAGGATCTGCTTTTGGCTAGGATGATGGCCTTGCACTTCTGCAGAGGGGCTTTCCACACGAAGGTACTCTGCCGGTAAGACAAAGGTTTCTCCGTTTTCAAAAGTTATATGAAGGGCCCGTTGTTCTGATTTATATTTCAGATCTGTCGGCCAATGCTCAGTATGAAAATTCTGTGCATTATCTTCTTCAATTGACCCGGTCATTGATATTTACCCAGATTAATCGATTGATCTTGCTTCGTCTGTTAGCATCACGGGTATGCCATCGCGTATTGGATAAGCAAGTTTTGCCTGTCGTGAAATCAATTCCTGATTCTGTGCATCGTATTCAAGTGGCCCCTTGGTTTCTGGGCATACTAATATTTCGAGTAATTTTCTGTCGACACGTGGTTCACTGCTCATCAATTTTATCCATAAATCCCTGACTTCATTTTATCAGGGGTGTTTTACTGTTTGGCAAAGTTTTGGTTACTTTGGTGCACGGCCATGTCCATGATTGTTTCCATGATATCGGCACGCTGTATCAAAGTTGATGCTTCTAATATCGCCTGCTTTTCTGCTGATGAAAAGGGGCAAATCATCGCAAGAGTATTCACTAGTCGATGATTGTTTGTGTGTTCTATGGCTTTCCAGTCTGCATCAATGTTGTTGGTGTCGAAATAGCTTCGCAGGCTGGACAACAAGCGGTTGCGATCCAGATCTTCAGATTCGGTATTTTCAAGATCAGGGCGATAGGAGGTGTAGTCCGGAATGACACGCCTATAGCCAAAATCGGATGCTAACTCGCTGTCGATATTATAGCGAATCAATCCCTGTAGAGAGATAAGGTAGCGTCCGTCATCTGTTTCCATAAAGGATGTAATTCTTCCAAGGCACCCGATTTTATATAGTGGAGTGTTGGAATCATCTAACAGAGTTTGATCAGGTTTACTATTGGGCTGGATCATCCCGATACACCGATCTTGCCCCAATGCATGATCGATCATTGTCAGATAGCGAGGTTCAAAAATATTAAGTGGAAGAGTTCCGCCGGGGAGCAACAGTGCGCCCTCTAGCGGAAACACAGGAATTTCGTTCGGGAGCTCGTTAAACTTTGGATCGAAGATACCACCGGTCATAGCATGCCCTTGAAGATTGTTATTGGGGAACCCGCCTTGATAGTTTTATTTATTCTTATGAAGTGACAATGAATAATTTACCTGAAAAGTAACGAAGATAATTTGCCGCGTGCTTTCATCGTCATTGGATCCATCATGCCCCAAGCCTCAAAAAATTTCAAAAGCTGAATACGGGCTGCGTCATCATTCCATTCGCGATCGTGTTTGATGATATACAACAAATGATCTGCGGCTTCTTCGTGATTACCTTCAGCTTGTAATGCCAGTGCCAGATCAAACCGTGATTGATTATCAGATTGATCTTTTTCAACTTTATTTTTCAGTGCAATAATTTCTTCGTTATCAAGGCTTTGACCAGCGAGTTCCAGCTTGGCTCTAACACCTGAAAACTCGGGTTTTGATTTAACATCGTCAGGTAATTGATCAAACAACGCTTGTGCTTCTTCTTCCATGTTAGCACTAATTTGGCATTCAAGCATACCGACAAGCGCCGGTTCATTATCCGGAACGTGTTCCAGAATTTGACTATAGATGGACATTGCCGCCATATCGTCTTGATTTTCCCGGGCAATGGTTGCTTGTTCAAGTGCGTTGGTTATGGGGTCACCTTTGGCACCTCCGGTTTTTTTAATAACAGTATCAATAAATTTGCTGATTTCGCTGGGCGGCAGAGCACCGTTAAAACCATCAACAGGTTGTCCCTGAAAAAAAGCATATACGGTTGGAACGGATTGAACGCGCAGTTGTGATGCCAGCATTTGATTTTCATCAATATTGACTTTCACAAGTTTAACCGCACCTTTGGCGGCCATTACAGCCTGTTCAATGGCGGGCATCATTTGTTTGCATGGCCCACACCACGGCGCCCAGAAATCGACCAGTACCGGTTGGTTCATGGAAGCTTCCATGACATCCTTGGCAAAATCTTGCTGATTTGTATCTTTTATCAGATCAGCTTGTGGTGTTGCGTTGCTGCCGATGAGTTCTTCCATTGTTTAATATCCGAGCTTTAAAATTAGTCTCTGAAGCACATAAAATCAGGAACCATAAAATCTGGTGTTCCAAACACAGGTTTCACCAGACTTAGGTTTTAATTGCAGAGCCTCAACCCTAGAAAGTTATTTTTCTACCTGACAAGATGATATTGAATGACGTGAACTGCAAGAGATCAAGTTAAGTCCTGTGCGAGTTGTGTCAAATTATCCATATCCAGTTCTTCCGGCGAGTGATCAATAGCCGACAGAAACTTTACAAGGTCTGTGGGTGAAATTGATGTGGTCATGGTGTTGGTGAGGGGGTGCGCATTTATGGGTGATTGTTTCATCATCTGTTTATCCAGAACAACCTTTACAGCATTGTTTTTATCATTGATTGCGGTAAAGGGTGAAACTGACCCCGGGGTTATGCCAAGAAATTCCATCAGACGATCTGCGCTACCAAAAGAGAGCTTTCCTGCGCCAAGTGCTTTACCCAATATTTTCATATCGATTTTTCGATCTTCAAAACAAACAAGCAGCCACATTTGTCCCTTTTTGTTACGCAAAAAAAGGTTTTTTGTATGGGCACCGGGAATGTCACCACAGTGTTCTTTGGATTCTTCGACTGTATAAACGGCGGGATGAGTAATCGTTGTTGTTTCGATTCCTAGATCATCGAGTTTTTGAAAGAGTTCATCTGGGGTACAAGGGGGGGTGTCAGTCATATTTTTTTGCCTGCGTACTTTTGCAAAATTTGTTTAGAATTAAGGATATGCCTCGTTTTTTTTATCTTTGAAACCAGAAAGAATCATACAGGATTATTTTTTTGTGAAAAAAGCTCTTGCAATGTCAAACTTCGTGACGTAAATACCCCTCCACCAACACAGAGACGCGGGCGTAGCTCAGTGGTAGAGCATCTCGTTGCCAACGAGAATGTCGTGAGTTCGAATCTCATCGCCCGCTCCAGTGTTGCTTGAAAAAAACCCGGCTTAGGCTGGGTTTTTTCGTTTTTAATACCATTTTGTAGATCAAATTTTGCTCAGTTATAGTTCTTGGGCTAAAGCTCTTGAGCCGAGTTCATACAGGCCAAATCTTTAAATGTAATTTTTCCTGTTTGTTACACTCTTTAATGAAATAAGAAGAGAGAACCTAAAACATGGTGATGTTTTTATGCTGGTTCTTATTTGTCTTGCAGGATATAAATCACCAAACGATTTGCATTATTAATTATTGTTCAAAGAGTTACAGTTTTGGTTAAAAACCTTGTTGGGTATCTCGTCTTTTTCCTTTTGCTGGGTCTCTATTCTGCACTGGTTATCTCTATCGGAACAGACTGGCTGCCTGATCACCCTTTTGTTCATCTTTTATATTATCCCTTTGTTGGGCTTGTCTGGATTTATCCTGTGATTAAGATAATGTTCTGGATGAAACGACGGCGTGAAGGGCAAGAGAGTTAATGCGACCAAATACGTTCTTGTGGCCGAATAGGTTTTTGTGGAGTGCAATATGCCTCTGTTTGGCTGTGTCCTTTGTTCTCCCTAGTACTGTCAGGGCTTTTGATAGTCTGGGTCACGAAGAAACACTAGACTTTTGTGTCACCGAACTTGGGAAAAGAATTGGTGCGGAAAATGCTTTGAAGATGGAAGATCACTGTTCTTGTGCCGCTGATCTTGCTTTGGATAAGACACCAGAATCCCTAAAAACGCCTTTGGCACGCTTGGTTCGACACCAGGGATTAAGGCCTGAGGACCGGGCTGCGCTCAAAGCTGAATCCGGTAATCTTTTTCTTTATATCGCGATGCTCGACAGTCACTGCCCAAAAATTCTAAGTGATCCACAGCTTCAAAAACTGCTGTTACCATCGCAATAAAGTTTGCATTCGGCGATAATTTCACCTGATTTATTTTCAAGCTTGCTGTGAACGAATTCAGATTTAACGCGTTTGATGAACCATTGGCTAATAATCGGGAGATCAAGGGCGGAAACCTCTGCTTCTATCAAAAGGTGGTAATGTCCCCCAGGTGAAGAGGCAGATAAATCTGCTAAGACATTGTACTGATTGAAAGTCAGTTGATCTTTGATTGTGTCTATTGAAAGCGAAGGTACCGAAAAGCTTAGTCTGATAAATCGGTAGGAGTTCGGTAGCTTACAGGAATTAGATAGGCTGTTTTGCTGCGATAGAGCTGAAGTATTCATGATCGGATCTCGTGTGGCGAAGATTTAAACAAGCAGACGTGACGATGGTCGTTGACATTTCCATGCCCCCGGTCATTCGCGTGCTCGTGTACATTCGCGCAGCAATTTCTGTGTTAATCCGATACATGCTCATAGAGTTACCTTGTCTGATGTTTTAATGCAAGCCGTTGATAAACTGGCCACAAAGGTGTCATTGTTAATTCTTTTGAGAGAGATTTGGATGTCACACGGGCGCATTAATTGTGCTTTTGGGACAACCTAACTCTCGTATTGCTTTATAAGGCACGGGTATTGTGGGTATTTTACGGCCTGAAAGTGTCCTTAAAAAAACATTCAGATATGACGTTCTCCCGCTGCTTTCGGCTGGTATTTTGCAAAGAGCACCCCAAGGACAGAGGAAAATCACCGAGAGCCGTGTTAAATAGAGACCTAGATAAAAAAGTGATGACAATTTGAACGCTGAGAACGCTGGATAAGTCCGACTCTGATCGAATCTGATCTTAGATATCAAAAGGCAAGATAGCCTGTATCCATAGTAAAAATAGGTAGGACAAATGGACTGACTTTGTTCTCTTCCATTTGGTGATTTTGGCGCCAATTTTTTAAACCTATGGGCGAAAATAATGTGGATAACTTTACTCTTTTGTAAGTATTGAAAAAATATCCTGTAGACGACGTATTTTTTACTAACAATGGTCCTGAAATAGGTTAACGTGGTTTGTCCTCCACCTTTAAGGGCGGACCTGGGGTGGAGACGTCGAATAGAGCGATAACCCAATAATTAAAAAGCGACAGCGGTCCGAGGAAAGAATAATGGCCATTCATGGCAATAGCAGTACATCTGAATGTATTGATAAAGTAGTCGAGCTGGTTCACAAAAAAATAAGTGCTGATAAAGCCCAGATGATTGAACAGTTTGTGCGCACTTTTTATGAAAACGTCCCGCCGGATGATTTGCGTGAAGAGACAGCAGATAACCTCTTTGGGGCGTCACTGGCTCTCTGGGGGCAATTACAGCAGCGCAACGCCGGAGAAACCAAAATAAAGGTCTATAACCCGCGACCTGAAGAACACGGGTGGAAATCGTCCCATACCATTATCGAAGTCGTTAATGACGACATGCCGTTTCTGGTAGATTCAGTTACTGCAGCCCTGGAACGTCTGGATGTCGAAGTACATCTTGTCGTGCACCCCGTTCTCAGCTGTGTCCGCGATGCAAAGGGTAAGTTAAGTGGCATCAATGCAAACGGTGGCGGCAAAGGTATTCTGACAGAATCTGTGATGCACATACAGATTAGTGAACAGGTTGTCGAAAGTCATACACAGATTGCGCATGAACTGACCAAGGTTTTTGAAGACGTCAAAGCCGCCGTCGAAGACTGGCAGCCAATGCTTGGCAAGATGAACGATGTGATTGGTGAGCTTAAAAAATCTCCGCCGTCACTATCCAAAACTGAAATTAGCGAGTCTATTTCTTTTCTGGAATGGATGACCCAGGATAATTTCACTTTCCTTGGATATCGCGAATACAAGTTTGAAGGCGAAGGCACCAATGCGATTTTAAAGGTACATCCTGATTCTTTGGGCTTACTGCGTGATATTGATGTTCATGTTTTTGACGGTCTAAGAGACTTTGGATCTTTGCCAGCAGAAGTCCGGGATTTCATGACCAAGCCTGTTCTGTTGCGTATTACGAAGGCAAACCGTCGTTCAACGGTTCACCGGGCTGTCCACCTTGATACAGTTGCTGTGAAACGTTTTGATGCCAAGGGGCGAGTGATCGGTGAGATTTTGTTTGCGGGCCTTTTGACCTCTACGGCCTATGCTTGTTCACCTAGCGATATTCCGCTGTTGCGCCACAAGGTCAAGAAAGTTCTGGATAAGTCCGGGTTTAAAGCCGGCAGTCATGACAGCAAAGGTTTGACCCATATTCTGGATACCTATCCCCGAGATGAGCTGTTCCAGATTTCCAGTACTGAACTATCTGCGATATCGCATGGTATTCTTCATTTGCAAGAACGCCGCCGGATTGCACTTTTTGTGCGCAAAGATCCTTTTGAGCGGTTTATTTCTTGTCTAACCTATATTCCTCGCGACCGTTTTGATACGGCCTTGCGCCGCAAGATCGGGGAAATTTTATGCAATGCCTATAATGGCCAGATCAGCGCATTCTTTACCCATCTTTCCGACACGGTTCTCGCGCGGGTTCACTTCATTGTTAAAACAACCCGTGGTCAGTTGCCCGATGTTGATGTCAGCGAACTGGAAGCTCGTATTGCAGATGCAGGCCGTTCTTGGGAAGACCGCCTTGAACGGGTTTTGATCGAAGATCGTGGTGAAGAACAGGGTATCCGGGCCATGCGTCGTCTCGGCGCAGCTTTCCCGGTGAATTATCAGGAACACTTTAACGAAAACGATGCGGTTTTTGACATTACCCGGGCCGAAGAGGCGCTTGAGGGTGACGGCTTGGCCATGAATCTGTATCGCCCGCTTGGGGCTGATCCCGAGCAGGTCAGATTCAAAATCTATTTGCGGGATAATCCAGTTCCATTGTCTGATGTCTTGCCGATGTTGGAAAACATGGGACTAAAGGTATTTAGTGAAATTCCCTATCACTTTAATTCCCTTGAAACCGGTGAAAGCGTGTGGATGCACGATTTTAACATGGTGATTTCGGGTGATCAGGAAATTTCAATCTCAAGCCTGCGCGAAGGTTTCCACGAGGCTTTTGCTTCTGTCTGGCATGGGCAGATGGAAAACGACGGTTTTAACAGACTGGTTCTAATTGCGGGTCTGAAAGTTCGTGAAGTTACTATTCTTCGTGCCTATTGCAAGTACCTGCTTCAGGCACAGATTCCTTTTTCTCAAAGCTACATGGAACAGACGCTGGCCAATAATCCGAATATCACCCGGATGCTTGTCGATCTTTTCCTTGTGCGATTTATGGGCAAAGGGACCGAGCGGGACGAACAGCTTGCGGATGATCTGAACAAAAAGATCAACGAAGCTTTGGATGGTGTCAGCAACCTTGATGAAGACAGAATTATTCGTCGTTTCCGCAATGTGATCGAATGTACACTGCGAACAAACTTCTTGCAGAAAACGGAAGAGGGCGATTTTAAATCTTACCTGTCGTTCAAGCTGAATTCGGAAAAAATTACTGATCTTCCGTTGCCTAGACCTTATCGCGAGATCTTTGTCTATAGCCCGGATATAGAAGGCGTGCACCTTCGTTTTGGCCCTGTTGCGCGTGGTGGGTTGCGTTGGTCAGATCGCCGGGAAGATTTCAGAACTGAAATTCTTGGTCTTGTGAAAGCACAGCAGGTCAAAAACTCAGTCATCGTACCTGTGGGATCCAAGGGTGGTTTTGTGGTCAAGAATCCGCCGCCGGCCAGCGAAGGGCGCGAAGCCTTTATCGACTCTGGTATCGAGTGTTATAAAACCTTTATCCGTGGTTTGCTGGACTTGACCGATAATCTGGTGGCTGGCGAAGTTGTGCCACCTGAAAGATTGATTCGTCGCGATGGGGATGACCCCTATCTTGTGGTGGCGGCTGATAAGGGAACGGCAACCTTCTCTGATATCGCAAATGGTGTTTCGGCTGACTATGGTTTCTGGCTGGATGATGCCTTTGCCTCTGGTGGTTCTGCCGGCTATGACCATAAGAAAATGGGTATTACAGCCAAGGGTGCCTGGGAATCTGTGAAACGTCATTTCCGCGAACTGGGTAAGGATATTCAGAACGAACCCTTCACGGCGATCGGTGTTGGCGATATGTCTGGCGATGTGTTCGGGAACGGGATGCTGTTGTCGGACCAAACCAAGCTTGTCGGTGCTTTTAACCATCTGCATATCTTTGTTGATCCCGATCCCGATGTGGCGAAATCCTTTGCCGAGCGCAGGCGTCTTTTTGATTTACCGCGTTCATCCTGGACAGATTATAACGAAAAGCTGATTTCCCAGGGTGGCGGTGTATTTGATCGCAGCGCCAAGTCTTTGAAGATCAGCAAAGAGATGAAAGATCTCTTTGGTATTGCCGAAGACGAACTGGCACCGAATGATCTGCTTCGTGCCATGTTAAAATCAGAGGCTGAATTGCTCTGGTTCGGCGGCATTGGCACCTATGTGAAGCATTCGACCGAAACCAATGGGGATGCCGGGGACCGCGCGAATGATGCGCTGCGTCTCAATGGCAAGGAACTGCGGTGTAAAGTCGTGGGCGAGGGAGCGAACCTGGGGATGACCCACCGGGCGCGTATTGAATATGCGCAAAACGGTGGTCGTGTAAACGCTGACTTCCTGGATAACTCGGCGGGCGTTGATTGTTCTGACCACGAAGTGAATATCAAGATTCTCCTTGGCGCTGTCGAGCAGGACGGTGATATGACACGCAAGCAGCGTGACAAATTGCTGGAATCCATGACTGATGAGGTTGGGGATCTGGTCTTGCGCGATAACTATCTGCAAAGTCAGGCGATTTCGGTCACTGCAAATATCGGCGGACGTCTGCTTGACCGTATTGCCCGCTATATGCGGTCTTTAGAGAAGCAGGGCCTGCTGAACCGGGCCATTGAGTTCCTTCCCGATGACGAGATGGTGCTTGAGCGCATGAAACAGGGCCTTGGTTTTGAACGGCCAGAGCTTGCGACCCTGATGTCTTACAGCAAGATTTCTCTCTATGACGAGTTGTTAGGCTCTAATCTGCCGGATGATTCCTATATGGAAGATACGCTGATTGACTATTTCCCGACGGCCTTGCGGAAAAAGTTTGCCAAACAGATTGGCGAACATCGTCTGCGTCGTGAAATTATTGCTACGGCAGTAACCAATGACATGATCAACCGGGTCGGCATTACCTTTGTCTACGAGGTGAAGGAAAAAACCGGCATGGCGTCCTGCGACATTGCCCGGGCCTATACCATCGCCCGCGAAGTGTTCGATATGAATACGTTGTTTGATATGATCGAAGGCCTGGATAACAAGGCCCCCGCGTCGCTTCAGGCAACGCTTTTGGCGGAATGTGGGCGTCTGATTGAACAGGGCACTGTCTGGTTCCTGCGTCACGGAGCACATCCGCTTGATATCCGAAAAGAGGTCAATTCCTATGGCAAGGAAGTCGGCACGATTGCGGATCAGCTGGAAAAACTACTGTCCAAGGAAAATACGGCACTTCTGAAAAAGAAAATCGCCAACTTCAAAGCACAGGGTGTTCCGGCTGATATCGCCAAGCGGATTGCGGGTCTGCGTCTTCTGACGCCAGCCTGTGATATTGTGCGTCTGGCCCATACCCTGAAAATGCCCGTGGATACCGTTGGCAGCACCTATTTCTCTATCGGGGAACGCTATGGCTTTGACTGGTTGCGCAGTGCGGCCGGTCGTCTGCCAAGTGAATCTGCATGGGATAAACTGGCGGTGACGGCGATTGTGGATGATCTCTATGGTCATCAGGGTGAACTGACAGCCCGGGTACTTGAGGCCGCAGGGAAAACCGATCGTGTTGAGGCCGCTATCAAAGAGTGGGCTGAATCGAAACGCCCATTGGTAAACCGGACCGAACAGATCCTCGCGGAACTGAACGCCGCTGGAAAGCCCGACTACGCCATGTTGGCGGTGGCCAACCGTCAGCTCAAGAACATGGTGTCTTCCTAAGCAACAGTGTTGCTCTGCTTTGATCAGGGCTTGAACTAAATAAGAAAGGCCGGAGCATGTGCTTCGGCCTTTTATACTTTGTTTTCTTTTCTGAAAAGAAAAAGGCCGGAACAAGCGCACCGACCTTAACCCAAAATCACAAAGTGTGTGTACACGAAGTGTATGTTAGGCGTCTTCCAGAACCACAGCGGTGCCATTGACGCTGACCATTAACATGGACCCGCCGATTGATTCATAATCTAGATCAACGCCGATCACGGCGTTGGCGCCAACTTCTTCTGCCTGTTCTATCATATCGTCCATGGCGTGATTCTTGGCACCGCGCAGGGCTTTTTCATAGCCACCTGCACGTCCGCCGAGCACGTCGGTTACCTTGGCAAAGAAGTCCTTTACGAAGTTGGCACCGACGATGGCATCACCGCTGACGATACCTTTATAGGCTACGATGCGTTTTCCCTCGATGGAATCAGTTGTGACGATCTGCATGAAAGCTCCCCCGCTTCTAAAGTGATTTATTGAATAAAATTGCTTCTTCATTCATGCCCGTTTCCTGGAGAAATGGCAATAATTGGGGGAAAATAAACCGGCAAGCAGAGAAGCAGAAGCCCATAAAAACGGTTCCGCTTTTGTCTTTGGATTTGTTTGACTTACCCGATCTGACTCATTTCATTCAGGGTAAAGTTTTCAACGGCCCCGTCGGTTGCGGCCATGTAGGCGGCAAGGTGCGGGGCGTTCATGTGGGTTTGCCACAGCTCGCGGGTTTCCCAACTTTCAAAGAACATAAAATGAGCCGGATCGTCATTATCCTGATGCAGATCGTATTGCAGACATCCATTTTCAGCGCGTGTAATGGGGATCAGTTTTTCCAGCTCGGCTCGTACCAGATCAATCTGATCAGGCTTGGCGTAAATATTGGCAACAATGGCAAGTTTTGTCATGAGCATTTCCGTTTTTGTCGATGTTTTCCAGTGGATATTTTCGTCTAGATATTTCACTTAGTTATCCGGGGATGAATCGAATATATATTTAAGGGGTAATTTAACAAGTATGCACAATTTTGTGCTATACATACAAAAAGTATACTATGAGTGATGCGATACGATATTTATGACTGTTCCAAAGGTTGCCCTGTTGAGGCTGCGTTAGAGATAATCGGCGGCAAGTGGAAAGGCATTGTTCTCTTTCATTTGTTGTCCGGTACCAAACGCTTTAATGAACTACAGCGGGATTGTGGCACAATTACACAACGGATGCTGACCAAACAGCTTCGGGAGTTGGAGGGGGATGGCCTGATCCACCGCGAAGTCTATCCCGTGGTTCCGCCAAAGGTAGAATACAGCTTAACACCAAAGGGCGAGAGCCTGCGGCCTATTTTGTTGGCCTTGGGTGATTGGGGCGCAGAGCATGTACTTGAAACAAAAAGGGATAATTAAATTTAACGCGTGGCGCCAATGTATTTTTCGATGACTTGATGGTCTTTTCCTGCGGCGCGGTATTTGGCAAGGTGTTGGTTAAAGGAATCTCGAAAGCTTTTATTGTTAAACCCGACAGAGGCCTCGACCTTGGGGAAAACGGCATGGGCGTCAAAAACGCTTAGGTCTCTGTTTTTATTTTCTTTTCTGTAAAAATAATAAAAAATGTTCGCATCCAGAACTGCGGCTGAATAGCGTTCCATCAATAAAAGTTCTGGCATTGCGTCAACGTTATTTATTTCGTTATAGGAAATAGCTTTATCTGTGGCATTGGTAAAAACTGTTCCAAAATAACCGCTTGCACCGATAAAGGTGACAACCCTGTGTTCACTCAGAGCGCCCAAGTTTCGAAATTTATCTTGGTTTTTGCTGAGGGTAAAAACAGTTGGCTTGTATTCTATGATTGCGTCTGACGTGTAATAACCATCCCGATCTGTTTCAAGGAAAACAGGCACGGCAACATCGGCATCACCCCGGGTGACCATGGCCAATGCGCGTTTGGTGGGCACAAAACTGACGGTGGATGGGTGCCCCATTTCATCCAGAACACCCCGCAGGATATCCAGATCCATGCCACCTTCCTCAGCGGCGATTACATGTGGCGGATAGTCTGTGGCGACTATGCGTATGGTTTGTCCGGTTGATATGTCTTGCGCAGAGACACTGCTTAACAATACCCCAGAGATCATGCAGCAAAACAGGATGAGAAAGAGACCCGTTAACGGGGCAACATACTGGTTTAGCAATAGAAACAAACCTCTTACCGGAGTGTTACCTGTGGGCAAGCTTGCCTCCCCAAATTTGCCTGTCCATAAACTAACTGTCCAAACGTTATTTGTCTTGGGCACAACTTTAGCGCAAGTTTATCAACTATACATTAAAGCTGGCTTGATTATGTTGTTACCGACATAGACTTGGTAGCTCACAAATAGAGTATGGGTAAGGGCTAATTGTTAGGGGAGATTAAAAATCAGGAGCTTAAAAAATCCAGACTCAAAATGCTATCCTTCAAGGAAAAGCCTTGTCCCTTTTCTTTCTGCTTTCCCAAAGTCGCCAATGCCATTAAACAACATTCAGTACCCAAGTTGAGTCATTCAAATTCCTGAAAAAAGCAGAACAGGCGCAATTCATGGCAAAGAATGCCACCATCTATAAAGTAGAACTTTCCGTTGCTGATATGGATCGTCACTATTACGAGACCCATAATCTCACCGTTGCCAAGCACCCTTCGGAAACCGATGAGCGTTTGATGCTGCGCGTGTTGAGCTTTGCCCTGAACGCCCACGAGCAACTGGAATTTACCCGGGGTCTGTCCACAGAGGATGAACCGGACCTGTGGCAAAAAAGCCTGAGTGGCGAGATCGATCTGTGGATCGCGCTGGGCATGCCGGGGGAAAAAATCGTGCGCCAGTCCTGTGGCAAGGCCAACAAGGTCATAATCTATTGTTACGGCGGCTCAACAGCAGAGATGTGGTGGGAGAAGGTCAAAAACAGCACCACGCGGTTTGATAATCTCGAGGTGATAAACTTCTCACGAGAAGACACTCGCGCCCTGGCCGACCTCGCCAACCGCTCCATGCGTCTGTCCGTCACTATTCAGGACGGCGACGTTATGGTTGCGATTGATGACAGTACGCTGCATGTGACGCCGATGAGGTGGAAAAAGCTTTAGGCTACAGGCTTTCGCTGTATCAGAATGTTTCTTCTGCGCCAAAGAACTCTACCTCTCGCCATAAAAAAACAATGCTGTATGATAGGGTCGAATTTTATGGTGTTGCCAACTTTTATGGTGTCGCCAGTCTGGGTATAAAAAACTCAAGAAAGGCGTTCAATTTGGCAGGCTTGTGCTCTCGCTCAGGGTAAACGGTGAAAAGCAGTTTTTCCGGCATGACAAAATCCGGCAACAGTTCGATGAGACGACCGGCTTTTAAGTCGGGATTGGCGAGAAATCGAGGGATGCGTGCAATCCCCATTCCCTTGAGAGCCGCATCGTGAACAGCTTCGCTGCTATCGGACAGGAAGTTTCCGGATACCTCCACCTCAAATGAAATGCCGTCATGGTTAAAAACCCAATAAGGTGTGTTTTCGGAATGATGATAGAAAAGGCAGTTGTGTGCTGACAAGTCCTGTGGGTGTTGGACCGCCCCGTGATGCTCAAGATAGTGAGGTGCTGCGCATAGCACACTTGTCAGCGCGCCAACCTTGCGTACGATATAGCTGCCGGAAGAAATGTGGCGGCCAGTAATGGCAACATCGAGATTTGCGTCCAACAGGTCGGGAATCTTGTCATCCAGGAACAAACTGATTTTCAGATTTGGAAATTGATCCAGAAATTCAGGTATGAGTGGCGAAACATGAAGCTTTCCGTATGACATAGGCGCATGTACCCTCAGGTGCCCCTCGGGAGATGATTGATGACTTTTGACGGCATCAACTGCATTCTCTGCAGATAACAAAGCCGATTGGGCATGTATGAGGAACTCGTTACCCGCCTCGGTTAGTGACAGCGCGCGTGTGGTACGGTAAAGAAGTTTAACCTGTAAACTGTCTTCCAGACGGGCGATACGTCGACTGGCTGCCGAGCTTGTAATGCCCAAAATCGCGGACGCTCCTGCAAAGCTGCCCGCCCTGGCAACCGCTACAAATGTTTCCATGTCCAACAGCTTCATGTGTTTACCTGCAATCGTTCCGTCGGGATGAAACGCACCATGCACAGGCTAATGAGTGCGAACAAACCAAATGCTGATGCAAGCGACAGTACCGAGTTGTGGTGGATATTGCCAACCATAATGGCCAGCGGTACCGATATGAGTGTGGTCAGTGCACCAACCAGCGCAGCACCTGTTCCTGCGACAGTTCCCAGAGATTTCATGGCCAAAGCGTTGAGATTGCTTACCAAAATGCCAAAGCAGAACATCATCGCCATCAGATATACGAGCAGGACGGGCAGGGCTGGATCGCTGGGCGATATAGCAATGATGCCGACTAAAACCGTGGATCCGGCTATCATACCAAATAATCCAAATGCAGAGAGGCGCTCCAGACCGACGGCGACGACGACTCGTCCGTTGATAAATGATGCCGATGCCAGACTCAAAGACATCAGAGCAAAATAAAAGGGATATTGATTTCCCAAGCCGTATTGAAACTCAAAAATTTGTTGGGACAGATTCAGATAGGCAATGAACGCACCAGACACAATACCAAGGGTAGCCGCGTGTACCATAGCAGCGCGGTTCGACAGAACGTCGCGCAAATTGACAAGCACAGGGCGAAATGAAAAGCCCGTTCTTGCTGACGTGGGATGGCTCTCGGGCAAGCGACATGCAAACCAGAGCGCGGCCAGCATTGTCCCGGCGACAAAAACCACAAACAGCATGCGCCAATCAGAGGCGACGATCACCGCTTGACCAATATAGGGTGATACGGTGGGAACCAATGCAAAGATCATCATAATGAATGACATGATTCGCGCCATGCCCGAGCCTTCAAAACGGTCCCGTATAATGGCGACTGTGATGACCCTGGGTGCCCCCAGACCGAAGCCCTGAATAATCTGTCCGAATATCAGCAATGGAAATGTCGGGGCACTCCAGGACACCAGTGTACCCACGACAAAAATCCCCAGACCAGCGAGCATTGCCGGTTTTCTGCCCAAGTTGTCTGAGATCGCGCCAAAGGTGATTTGGCCAAATGCCAGCCCGACATACAACAGCGATACCGTTAACCCAACCTGTGTTGGTGTATCCAATCCGAAATGTCGGGTGATGTCTGCAAAGGCAGGCAAGATCATATTTATCGCCATTGCTACAATTGCCATCAACGTGGCGATTAGAATGATGAATTCTATCTCAAAACGACGGTTGGGTTGGTCCATGGTGTTAACTCCGGAAATCTGTAGGAGTTAACAATAGAATTGATTCAAGACGACCAAAATATCATTAATAAGAACTATACTAGTTCCATTTGGGAAGTAATGTTTTGTGGTGCCTTTTCATTCAGGACGGCGACGTCGTGGTCGCGATTGATGACAGTACGTTGCATGTGACGCACGTCAGATGGAAAAGCGCTAGTTAGCCCGAGATGAATTAAAAGAAAAATGTCTTAGGGTGTATCCCATAAAGGGATTGCGAACATTAACACACTATTAGCATGACGAAAATTTTCTAGTTGATTTGCGAATGCATATGATGCTTTTTCTCCGTGCAGAAAATTGTTTCTCAGCCGATTGATAATTAATAATAATCCAAGCAAAATATTTTGGCTGGATACATCTACCTCAAGAAGTGCATTTCTTACGTATTGTTGATAGTCGCTGTGAACTCTAAGTTGATCAAATGCATACGTTCCTTGACCGTTGTCATTATAGTAACGTCCAGAGAAGTAATGTTTAGCTTGTTGAATTCCATTCTCATCTATATCGGCAGTTAGGTTTTCAATTGCTCTGCAAATTCTCTCTGGCGTAGCATTTGGACGCTCGCCATTTTGGCCAGTTGCTTGCAACTCGAATATAGACCACAAGATTGGAAAATCTCTTATAGCTTTCTTCTCTTGGGGTGTGAGATTGCTCCAACCTTCAAAATGCATATTTAGCCATTGAGCAGGGTCTGTCATTTTGCACCTAGAAATGCCTTAGTGTGAGTTGCTAATTATTATACACAATTAAATTTAATACTATCATTAGCATTTCAATAATTTAAACCTAAAACTCCTTCCATCTGGCACTCGCTCTAAAAATCCACTATGGTGGAAATTCCACTAAAGGGGTTTTAGGTAAGGTATGAGTACGAAACGCAAGGGTGTGCCGCAGATCGGGGATAAGGTGCGGGATGCGCGCAAGGAAAAGAAGCTGACGCTGGATCAGCTGGCGAAGCTTTCGGGGGTGTCCAAGTCCATGCTCTCGCAGATAGAGCGCGGACAGGCCAACCCGACCTTTGCGACGCTCTGGAGCCTGACGCAAAGCTTTGGCATGGATATCTATGAACTGCTAGAGGGCGCGCCGCGCGAGCCGGAAGTGGTCAAGATAGAGGCCGTGCCCGCGAACCTGACGCCCACCATGTCCAGCCCGGATGGCAGCTGTGTGATGCGTATTCTCTCCCCCGTTGAAAATGCTGCGCTGTGCGAGTGGTACGAACTGAGCTTCGAAGCCGCCGGGGCCTTGCGCTCTGCCCCCCATGCCGAAGGAACCCGCGAACACCTGACGGTGCTGTCGGGGCGCATAGAGGTTGAGTCCGCGGGCGATACAGAAACTGTCGAAGCCGGCGGCACCGCCCGCTACCCCGCCGATTGCGACCATGCCCTGATCAACGTGGGCGACGGCAACGCTGTTGCCTTGCTGGTGGTCGAACGGCTACAGGGGCTGTAAAATTCGGGCGGTATGTTAACGCGTAGGCTATTTATATGAAAAGGCATCTACTTCGACCTGCTCGTGTCGTATAGATGCCTTTTCTTGATGTAAGTGCTGGTAAATCTCTATCTTGTGATTCGGGCCAGCCAACGATCCAAGCCAACGATCCAAGCCAACGACCCAAGGTAACGACCCAGGAAATAATGTTTTGCCGGACTTCTATCCTGTCGTAGATGGCCTTGTAACTGGCCCAAAACAGGCCACAAAAAAAATCAGCCCAAAAATCAAATAACGCCTGTGACGAGGTCAAAGCCTTCGTCTTTCCAACCTTCGATACCACCGATCAGCTCTTTGACCTGATAGCCCAGTTTGGCGAGGCGTATGGCGGCTTTGTTGGCGCCGTTACAGTGGGGGCCAGCGCAATAGACGACGAACAGGGTATCGTCGGGAAAACCGCGCATTTTGCGGGCGATGATCTTGCCGTGGGGCAAGTTGATGGCCTTGGGAATGTGTCCGGCCTCGTAGAGATCCGGTGATCGTACATCCAGCAAAACAAAATCCTGTTCCTGTTCGTTCAGCGCATGATGCGTGTCCCAGCAATCGGTTTCCAGACGCAGGCGGCGCTCGAAATGCATTAGCGCTTCTTCGGGAGGTGCGGCGGGAACGAGGGCGACATTAGACGGCATTTCTTTTCTCCAAAATCTTCGTGTTCAGGTGGTGATGAAAATGATCATAGGGCGTGTTTTTACGCTTGCCTATTGGCATAAATGACTATATTAATATAAATAATGCCAATTAATTCAGATAGTGAAAAATCTGCCATGAATAAAAAATCTCGCCAGAAACTAGTCCCGCAATCAGTTCAGAAGACGATCTCAAAAAAGAACTTGGAAACCTCTCAAGAAATAGCTGTGAAGAAGGCAAACCACCTTGTTGCGGCGGTGGTCTATGACGGTCTCTGTACCTTTGAATACGGCATGGTTGTAGAGGCTTTTGGTCTGGACCGCCCCGAGTTTGATGACTGGTATGACTTCACGACCTGCTCGGCAGACAGCGGGCCGTGCCGCGCCATTGGTGGGCTACAGGTGACGGCGGAAAAGGGGCTGGAAGTGCTGGAAAAGGCGGACACCATCGTGGTGCCGGGCTGGCGCTCTGTGCACGAACGCCCGCCCGAGGCGTTATTGGAAGCCATCTGGGCGGCCTATTATCGCGGGGCCAGAATTGTGTCGATCTGTTCCGGTGTCTTTGTGCTGGCGGCGGCGGGAATCCTGCGCAATCAAAAGGTCACGACACACTGGCGCTATGCGGATCTTTTGGCAGAGACATACCCTGATTTACACGTTGATCCCAATGTCCTCTTTATTGATGAGGGGCGAATCATGACTTCGGCGGGGTCCGCCGCGGGACTCGACCTCTGTTTGAATATTATCCGCAACGACTTTGGCCCTGCCGTAGCGAACAAGGTCGCCAAACGTCTGGTGCTTCCGGCACAGCGCGATGGCGGACAGGCGCAGTTTATCGACCGCCCACAGGTGCGGAGAGAACTGGCGATGGATGACCTTCTGGCCTGGATCAGAAAGCACCTGCACACGCCGCTGCGGGTCGAAGAGCTGGCCAGACGCGCGCATATGAGTCTGCGCACTTTTATCCGGCGATTCAAGGAAGCAACGGGGCTGCCCCCGGCCAAGTGGATGATTCAGGAACGCCTGGCGCTGGCCTGTACCTGTCTGGAAGAAACCGCGATGTCTGTGGAAGAAATCGCCTCGCACTGTGGTTTTGGCCTCGCCGATACCCTGCGCCATCACTTCCGTGATCAAATGGGAATCAGCCCGACCCGATACCGCCAGAACTACCAGATCCTCTAATCTGTGGCAGCGCCACGGGCTTTATTTGGGGATGAGTTTGCGGCTTTGGTTCAGTTTATCGCAGTAGCGCGTTTGTTTGTGATTCAAGCCTTAAGCTGCGGTGTTACGACTCTTTAGAGCCTTCTGAATCATCACGATCACGGGCGTATTGTTTTGTGTGGGGAAAGGCGGGCAAGGAGGCTTCGCGGCGCAGGGTCCAGCTTTCATAGTCGGGTGCAAACTGGTCAGGGGCATCCAGCGTGCCAAGGTGCACTTCGATCTCATCTCCCGTCTGTGCAAAAACCGATGATCCGCAATCAGGGCAGAAATGCCGCCCCTTATAGGCGCGGGTTTTGCCGTCGACGGTGACAGCAGTTTGCGGGAATATAGCGGCGGCATAGAAAAGTGCGCCATGATGTTTCCGGCAATCAAGACAGTGACAGACCCCGACCCGATCGGGCCTTCCCGACGCCACAAGCCGGACCTTGCCACAGAGGCATCCCCCGGTGAAGAGTTCCGCTTCTGTGAACTGTTACATGCTGAGGCTCCTGTTGTTCAGGCTGATTCCTGTGTTCGGCCTAATATAGCTGATATTGTACCTGCGCAGTATGCTAGTATTCCTGATAACGACGATAGGGGAAACAGCAGCCTTGTTAGCATTCTTGAAGCACTGTTCTCAGGTTACGGGTAAAATTCTGGGCAGTACTGGGCAGTAAGTGGCTTGACGAATCCCTTATACTAGATAATATATCTATTATATTGAACTTCCATTGAAACGGGATCGCGACGGGTTATGAGCAAGTCCATTATCAAGCATCTAACGGGTGAAATCGCCACCTTGAAGGAATCAGGCCTCTACAAGGCTGAACGGGTGATTGAATCATCCCAGTCTTCGGCGATCAAGGTCCAGTCCTCTGGCGATGTTTTGAATTTTTGTGCCAATAACTATCTTGGTCTGTCCAATGATTCTGCTTTGGTGGCCGCGGCGCAAAAGGCGCTGGATGACTATGGTTTCGGGCTTTCCTCCGTACGTTTTATCTGTGGCACCCAGGGCATTCATAAAGAGCTTGAAGACCGCCTTTCCCGCTTTCTGGGACAGGAAGACACCATTCTCTATTCCTCTTGTTTTGATGCCAACGCTGGTCTGTTTGAAACGATCCTCGGGGCCGAAGATGCGGTGATCAGTGATGCCTTGAATCATGCCAGTATCATCGACGGGGTTCGCCTCTGCAAAGCCAAGCGTTATCGCTATGCCAACAGTGATATGGACGAGCTGGAACGCTGCCTGAAAGAGGCACAGGACCAGCGTTTCCGTCTAATCGTGACAGACGGCGTCTTTTCTATGGATGGTTACATTGCCAACCTGCCCGCAATCTGTGATCTGGCGGACAAGTACGACGCACTGGTGATGGTGGACGACAGCCATTCCGTCGGGTTTATGGGGCCAAACGGTGCCGGAACGCCGGATTACTGGGGCCTGCGCGACCGCGTGGATATCATTACAGGCACGTTGGGCAAAGCGCTGGGCGGGGCGTCTGGCGGCTATACCTCTGCGAAAAAAGAGATTGTGGACTGGTTGCGCCAGCGCTCGCGCCCCTATCTCTTCTCCAACTCTCTGGCCCCGGTGATCACAGCAACGACTCTTGCAGTATTGGATCTGGTGGAAAACGGGCAGGACCTGCGCGCCAAGCTGGTGGAAAACAGCAACCATTTCCGCAAAGGTATGGCCGAGCTGGGTTTTGATTTGCTCCCGGGCGAGCACCCCATTATCCCGGTGATGATCGGCGATGCCGCCCTTGCCACCAAATTGGCAGATGCGCTGCTGCAACGGGGCATCTATGTCATCGGCTTCTCGTTCCCCGTGGTGCCAAAAGGCGAGGCGCGCATCCGCACCCAGATGTCTGCAGCCCACACAAAGGAACAGATCGACCGGGCCATCAAAGCCTTCGGCGAAGCCGGAAAAGAACTGGGGATAATATAAGAAGTAAACCAAATTGCTGGTGCAATTTGGCAAGTCCGACCGGACGCCCGAGTTTATACGAGGTAAGCCTTAGTGGCGTTTGAGCGCAATACGTCCTCTCGGGGGACGGTACAAACCTAACCCAGATCCTATCCAGGATCTGGCAAGTGCGAATGCACGCCCGGAACGAAGTGAGGACAAGCATGCGCGGCACTTGAGCGCAATACGCTTTCTTGAGAAGCGGTATAAAACCAAATCCAGATTGAATATTCTCAATCTGGCAAGCGTGACTACGCGCCCGAGCTTATGCGAGAACAAGCCTTAGTGGCGCTTGAACGATAGAGAAGTTCTCTATTTAGAGAACAGAGCGATAACCATAAACCAGCCACTGGCTGGTTGGAGTTTAGATATGAAAACCTTGGCGAAGTTAAAGGCAGAACCCGGCATCTGGATGCGCGATGAAGCCAAACCGGAAATCGGCCCCAATGATGTGCTGATCAAGATCCGCAAGTCGTCGATCTGTGGCACCGATGTGCATATCTATAACTGGGATGACTGGGCCAAGGCCACGATTCCTGTCGGCATGACCGTGGGGCATGAGTACGTGGGGACCATCGAAGAGGTAGGCAGTCAGGTTTCACATCTGGAAATCGGACAGCGGGTCTCGGGCGAAGGCCATCTGACCTGTGGACATTGCCGCAACTGTCGGGCGGGGCGGCGTCATCTCTGTCGCAATACCGAAGGCGTCGGCGTGAATCGCACAGGCTCCTTTGCCGAGTATCTCTGCCTGCCGGCCAGTAACGTCTTTATCCTGCCCGATGATATTTCTGACGATATTGCGGCAATCCTCGATCCCTTTGGCAATGCGGCCCATACCGCGCTGTCCTTTGATGTGGTGGGCGAGGACGTGCTGATCACAGGGGCTGGCCCCATCGGCATCATGGCCGCCGCAATCTGCCGCCATGTCGGTGCCCGCCACGTGGTGATTACCGATATTAATCCCTACCGTCTGGAACTGGCCAAGAAGATGGGCATCAAGCATGCTGTCAATGTCACGGAAAGCTCAATCGAAGAGGTTATGGCCGACCTCGGCATGACAGAGGGCTTTGACGTTGGCCTTGAAATGTCTGGCAGTGAACCCGCCTTTAACGGGATGCTTGGCGCCATGAACCACGGTGGCCGCATTGCCATGCTCGGCATTCCCCCCGGGCGCATGGGCATTGACTGGAACGAAGTGATCTTCAAGGGCCTCGTGATTAAGGGCATCTATGGCCGCGAAATGTTCGAAACCTGGTACAAAATGGCCGCCCTGATCCAAGGCGGCCTAGACCTGACCCCGATCATTACTCACCACTACAGCATCGACGACTTCCAGCAAGGCTTTGACATCATGCGTTCCGGCAACTCCGGCAAGGTGATACTGGATTGGGGTGTGGATTGAAGTTTTGATACTGCTTTATTAACAGGATACACTGGCATCGTTTAAATACGATGGCTTAAGCTGGGGCAGGTTCAGTGGAGAAGAAAGTAAAACCCAAAGATCAAGAAGCACTTGGCCTTTTGTTGCGTAAACGGCAAGCAGGGCGGTTTATGTCTAATGATGAAATGAAATCCCGCCTACAGACTTTGATTGACAATAAGCGTCGAGCTTTGAAGCTGGCGTGTTGAAATTTCAATTAGATGCTTTGCCTACCTTCATGTAGCACACTGCTTTCAGCAGGTATAATTACTTCCCTAATCATCGTTACAATCCATTAAAATCCTGCTATCTATTCCCCTGTGTCACAAATAAATTCTGACTCAGGGCGAGCACATGGATAATCTTTCGGCGATGGGCATCTTTGTGAAGGTGGTGAACGAGGGCAGCTTTTCGGCGGCGGCGCGGGCGGCTTCCTTGACTCCTTCGGCGGTGAGCAAACAGGTCGGGCGGTTGGAAGATCGCCTCGGGGCGCGGCTTTTTAATCGCACAACGCGCCATCTTTCCCTGACGGAAGTCGGCAAGGGCTTCTATGAGCGTTGCTGTCAGATTCTGGTGGACGTGGAAGAGGCCGAGGATGCGGTAGCAAACCTGCATGCCGCGCCGCGGGGAACCCTGAAAATAAACGTACCCGTTGCTTTTGGACGCCTGTGGATTACCGGGCTTATTCCTGAATTTATGAGCCTCTATCCCGAAATCAAGTTGGATCTCAATCTACAGGACCGCTTTGTGGATCTGTTGAGTGAAGGCTATGACCTTGCCGTGCGCATTGGCGATCTGGAAGATTCCAGCCTGATCGCACGCAAGCTGGCGGCCAATCGCCGGGTGGTCTGTGCTTCGCCGGAATACCTCAAAAAGCACGGCGCACCAAAACATCCGAAGGATTTGGAAAATCATGATTGCCTGATCTATGCTTCACGTGCCTTTCGCAACGACTGGCGCTTTGAAGGACCAGACGGCGCAGAGCTGGTCCATGTCAGTGGCGCCGTGGAAACCAACAACCCCGAAGTTATCATGGATCTGACCTGCAAAAACATGGGGATCAGCCTGCTCCCCCTCTGGCTGGTTGGCCCCGCCATTCGCCAGGCCCATATGGTCGAAGTTCTACCTGACTACCACGTTCCCGACAGCGCTATCTACGCCATCTACCCCCCGGGTCGCCACCTGTCCCCCAAAGTCCGCGTCTTCGTGGACTTCATGGTGGAAAAATTCAACCTGCCCGAAAACCACTTTATCTAAGGGGCATTGCCCCTTTTTCAGACCGTTGACAAACCCCGTCGATTTTC
>NZ_LANI01000049.1 GCF_000982415.1 Kiloniella litopenaei | reverse complement strand
GGTGAAAAGGGCGTTTATTCTTCCTATACGTGCCGCGTTCCAGGCGGCGACTATGAGGGCTATGTCGATGCCCATGTGCGCCGGCTGGAGGCGCTACGCCGGGCCGGTATCGTCGAGCGGATCGACGCCGACCAATGGCGCATCCCCGATGATCTGGTCAGCCGTGCCGCCGCCCATGACGCCGGCCGAGACAGTCAGGCCAGCGTTCGCGTCCTTTCCCCGGTCGATCTGAACAAACAGATCGGATCGGACGGCGCGACCTGGCTGGACCGGCGGCTGATCCACGGCGAGACGGCCGACCTTGCGCCAACCGGCTTCGGGCAACAAGTCCGCGAAGCCATGGACCAGCGCCGCGAGCACCATATCGAACAGGGCGACGCCACCCGCAGCCGGGACAGCCGCGTCTTCTACCGGCGCAACCTTCTCGCCATCCTGCGGGAGCGCGAGGTAGCCGGCGTCGGATCGGATATGGCTTTGAGTAAGGGCCTGCCGTTCCGCGCCGCCACGGACGGCGAGAGCGTCAGCGGCAAGTTTACCGGAACCGTGCATCTATCGAGCGGCAAGTTCGCCGTGGTCGAGAAATCCCATGAGTTCACCCTTGTCCCGTGGCGGCCGATCATCGACCGCCAACTCGGCCGCGAGGTTATGGGCATCGTGCAGGGCGGGTCGGTGTCGTGGCAGTTAGGGCGGCAGAGGGGGCTGGAACGCTGAGTGCGCCCATGCCGCATTGCGAAGCAAAAGATAATCGGATAAAATGTAGCAATTCATATTCGTAAGCGTGGAGTAATCAGATGGGAAATTCCAAGTCAGCAGACAAGTAAGCCGCAACAACCAGTATTGTTGTTGCGGCGCTCTGTAAGGCTAGTCTCATCTGATTGCTGACGAGCAGACGTCGCCCGGTATTCCTTAATCGAGGGTTGATTCGTCATGACCACCACACGCCCCGCGTGGGCCTATACGCTGCCGGCAGCACTGCTGCTGATGGCTCCTTTCGACATCCTCGCTTCACTGGCGATGGATATTTATCTCCCTGTCGTTCCAGCGATGCCCGGCATCCTGAACACGACGCCCGCTATGATCCAACTCACGTTGAGCCTCTATATGGTGATGCTCGGCGTGGGCCAGGTGATTTTTGGTCCGCTCTCAGACAGAATCGGGCGACGGCCAATTCTACTTGCGGGCGCAACGGCTTTCGTCATTGCGTCTCTGGGAGCAGCTTGGTCTTCAACTGCACCGGCCTTTGTCGCTTTCCGTCTACTTCAAGCAGTGGGCGCGTCGGCCATGCTGGTGGCGACGTTCGCGACGGTTCGCGACGTTTATGCCAACCGTCCTGAGGGTGTCGTCATCTACGGCCTTTTCAGTTCGATGCTGGCGTTCGTGCCTGCGCTCGGCCCTATCGCCGGAGCATTGATCGGCGAGTTCTTGGGATGGCAGGCGATATTCATTACTTTGGCTATACTGGCGATGCTCGCACTCCTAAATGCGGGTTTCAGGTGGCACGAAACCCGCCCTCTGGATCAAGTCAAGACGCGCCGATCTGTCTTGCCGATCTTCGCGAGTCCGGCTTTTTGGGTTTACACTGTCGGCTTTAGCGCCGGTATGGGCACCTTCTTCGTCTTCTTCTCGACGGCTCCCCGTGTGCTCATAGGCCAAGCGGAATATTCCGAGATCGGATTCAGCTTTGCCTTCGCCACTGTCGCGCTTGTAATGATCGTGACAACCCGTTTCGCGAAGTCCTTTGTCGCCAGATGGGGCATCGCAGGATGCGTGGCGCGTGGGATGGCGTTGCTTGTTTGCGGAGCGGTCCTGTTGGGGATCGGCGAACTTTACGGCTCGCCGTCATTCCTCACCTTCATCCTACCGATGTGGGTTGTCGCGGTCGGTATTGTCTTCACGGTGTCCGTTACCGCGAACGGCGCTTTGGCAGAGTTCGACGACATCGCGGGATCAGCGGTCGCGTTCTACTTCTGCGTTCAAAGCCTGATAGTCAGCATTGTCGGGACATTGGCGGTGGCACTTTTAAACGGTGACACAGCGTGGCCCGTGATCTGTTACGCCACGGCGATGGCGGTACTGGTTTCGTTGGGGCTGGTGCTCCTTCGGCTCCGTGGGGCTGCCACCGAGAAGTCGCCAGTCGTCTAACCGACGACTGGTAGCAGGCCCGCTCCGATGCGGCGCACTAACCATCGAAACCTCGTGAATGTCGGTATCCTGTCTGGCAGGATACCGCTCATTTCCCTTGTTCAGTTCATCGCCGTCGCCGAGCATCTGAATTTTCGGCATGCGGCCAAGGCACTTGGTATCAGCCAGTCGAGCGTCAGCGCGCGTGTGAAAGCGCTGGAGGATAACCTTGGTGTCCTGCTATTTGAGCGCCATGCGCGGGGCGTTCGGCTAACAGACGCAGGCAGGCACTTCATGGAGCGTGTCACGGCGGGTGTCGATCAACTCGATCACGCAGTGAAGACCGCGGAGTGACGGGCACTGGCTGGCAATGTCTAG
>NZ_LANI01000048.1 GCF_000982415.1 Kiloniella litopenaei | reverse complement strand
TGCCTTTTTGGAGTTCCCCAACCAGTATATTTTTTTCTCTTCACTCATTACATAATTATACCCATATAGGTATAAATTTCAAGAGCATTACATAAAAAATTACAAAAAAGCTTTCCAAAAAATTTCCCTTAATTATCAACAAAAAAGGGGAAACAGAGCCTACCCTGCTTCCCCTTTCATATGGCTAGTTGGTGGATATGGAGGACAAATTCCAACCACCGCCTAACAACTATTTTCCTACGCGCATCGGACGCGGAAGCCAAGCAGATATTTTATCAATCACAGATTTTTCACGCTTCTGCTTTGAATCCTTTGGTGGTACAAACTCCCGTCCTAGGGCAGCGGCAATCTCACCTTTCTTTGATTTCTCATGCTTGGCAATAAACTCGGCACCAATTACATCTTTGGCAATACCAAACATCTGAGTTTTGGTCATCCGCTTAAAGCAGTCCTCATTTGGTGTCCAGTAATCCTGTGGGTGAGTTTCCATTAGAACCGCTGCATGTTCCAAAGTAGGTTTCGCGTGCTTCTCTCCAGCAAGTTGAGGATTCAGCATCAAGGCGGCTGCATAAGATTGCAAACGAGCTTTATCTTCTGCTGACAAGGCTCTAAAGGCATCAAAACTCTTAATTTGATCCTTTATCTTGAACCATTTCATCGGTAGCTCTGACACAAGCCTTTCATATTCATCACGGCCAGAAAACACCCCCATATCACCCTTTTCTGACTGCGTTCTCGGACCATATGGCTTTGCAGTACTCAAGTCGAATGGCTTATCAGTAAATCCGGTTGTTAGAATATCTTTGATCAAATGGAAGTTTAAAAGATCACTGGCAATCACAGGGTTTTTAACAAGTTCAATGCGGAATATTTCAAGCCTGATTGCCGCAAGATCGTCCGATAGAGCCACGCCACAATCAACTGGATTATTGGCTTTTTCCTCGGCTTTCTTGGCCTTTTCTTCTTGCAAGGCTGGATTATCTTCCGGTCGGACAAACCCCAAATCCAGACAAAGCTTTCCATTCCAGATACTAACGATACCACCAGCTATAGCTTTATCAGAAGCTTTGTATTTTTGAGTTTTTTCTTCAAGCCCCTTTTTAAGGGTAAATAACTTATTCCAGGCATCGCGATCTGCTTCATTATCGTGACGGGTGATGTTTAGTTCATCCAGTCGCTTATTGACCCGCTCAAGTGCTTCTTCATCTGTCTTGGACAATTTCACAGTTTCTGGATAGATACGATCCATCTTATGAAGTGAATAAAAGTCACGTTCCAACTGCACATCAATCCACTTCCAGCCATCCGCAAGAAGGTTTTCAGCTTCTTCTTGCAAATCCTCCGTCGCAAGCTTGGTCAGTAGCTCACCATCTTTAAAAAAAACTTCATCCCCAAAGAGATTTTCACGAATGATCCCGCCAGCTTCCTCGTAGGCTTCACGGCCTACAAACCTAGCGATTTCTTCATCACTCTCAATTTCACCGTCGGTAATTGCATTAGAAATACGATAAGCAGAGAGGCAATTAGGACTTAGTGTTTCAAACACACGCTCCTGTCTTTTTGTATCACTGGTAAGCGTGAAAGCCTTAGCATCATCCTTATCTATCTTACCTTCACGATAAGCATTCAATACAACAGGGGAGAGGCGACCGAGCGTCAATCTCTGTTCAACTTTTTTCTTCGCAACCCCATGAATAGCGGCAACCTCTTTTACGGTCATACCTGAATCAATCATGTCTTTATAAGCAACAAATTCGTCGGCAGGATGCATTGCAGCTCTATGCACGTTTTCAGACAGACTAATACTTGTGATTGGACCTTCCTTGATAACACAAGGAACTGGATGGGTTTCACCTAATTTACCATCTGCAACCAGCATACCGAGGGCCTGCCTACGACGCTCACCACCACCAACGGCAAACTTCTTGTTATCAACCTTTCGAACAAGCAGATTTTGCAAAAGGCCATGCGCCGCAATATTAGCTGCCAAAGCCTCCATACTTGCCTTGGAGCTTGTTTTACGCACGTTTTCTGGATCTTCCACAAGTTGATTGAATGGAATCATTGTTACTAAATTTTCTTGTGTGTTCGTTTTCATAGTTCTTCTCGATGATAGATTTCTTTGGAAGGGAAGGGGGCCAATCCAGCCCCCAACTCTGTATTAAGCGGCTGTGCCTGTGGTTTTCGCCTCTACCTCTGCCAAGGCTTTAATCATTGCAAAAGACAATGGCTTGCCTGTATTTGGACAGAAAACCTGCGCCTTTAAATCATCATCAGTCAGACCTGATTTCTCACACTTGACCATATAAGCAGCTTCCAAAGAGGCTTGGTCGAAAACGATCCTACTTTCCATCCTTGCCGCACCAACATAGATTGAAAGTGTCGCCCTTGGCTTGAAATGCATATCGCGCTCAATCCTCAATCCAAGCGGACCATCTATATCTTCGATTTCTGAAAGCGAAACATAGCCAAGCTCTGGGCTGCCAAATCCAAGATCACATAAGCCGAAAAGCTTGTCTTCATCACCTTCAACCATTTCTGTAATCAACCAAGTTGCACTGTTCCAAGGGCTAAAAAGCTTTAAAACTGGCGTATGATCTGCATCCTCATTTTTAAAGTTTGAGAGCAGTTTTTCGCGAATTTCTTTAGTAATTAATTTCATGGTTTGTCCTCCATTTTACGAAATATGCGCTCGGTGTGTCCGGCACATGGTTTTACCGGAAGACAAAACTTCACTTGGAGAAAAGCCGCTTTAGCGGGGACCAGAGCCACGCACAGCTCTTTAGAGCGAGCATGGCGAGGACCCACCTTTTAGGAGAGTTAAGTGCTTGTTTTAGTAAAACAAGAAAACAAAGTATGACCGCAGGTCATTCCATATACCCACATTGCGCCAAGGGCGCACAAGGCCAATAGGCCGACAAACAACGTAAAGGGCAGTTGCCCGGAAAACGGATAGCCTGATTTAGAGCGCAGCGGAAAAGCAGGGTAAAGAGGGAGACTGTAAGGAGTGAAGCAACGCGGAGCGGGAAACGGCGGCTTGGTGTAGTCGGGAAAAGATCTCTCGAAGGAGCTGCACATGCAGCGGGACCGCGAGATCCCGACGGAGACAACCAAAATACCCTCTAACATCAAAACCCGGGAACAACACCACCCAATGGAATCACAACGCCCTGGGCAAA
>NZ_LANI01000047.1 GCF_000982415.1 Kiloniella litopenaei | reverse complement strand
TCCACCGGCTTGCCGGCCTCGACCAACCCCTCCATAGGCCGCTTTCCTGGCTTTGCTTCCAGATGTATGCTATTCTGCTCCTGCAGCTAATGGATCACCGCAAACAGGTTACTCGCCTGGGGATTCCCTTTCGACCCGAGCATCCGTATGATACTCATGCTCGATTATTATTATTATAGAAGCCCCCATGAATAAATCGCTCATCATTTTCGGCATCGTCAACATAACCTCGGACAGTTTCTCCGATGGAGGCCGGTATCTGGCGCCAGACGCAGCCATTGCGCAGGCGCGTAAGCTGATGGCCGAGGGGGCAGATGTGATCGACCTCGGTCCGGCATCCAGCAATCCCGACGCCGCGCCTGTTTCGTCCGACACAGAAATCGCGCGTATCGCGCCGGTGCTGGACGCGCTCAAGGCAGATGGCATTCCCGTCTCGCTCGACAGTTATCAACCCGCGACGCAAGCCTATGCCTTGTCGCGTGGTGTGGCCTATCTCAATGATATTCGCGGTTTTCCAGACGCTGCGTTCTATCCGCAATTGGCGAAATCATCTGCCAAACTCGTCGTTATGCATTCGGTGCAAGACGGGCAGGCAGATCGGCGCGAGGCACCCGCTGGCGACATCATGGATCACATTGCGGCGTTCTTTGACGCGCGCATCGCGGCGCTGACGGGTGCCGGTATCAAACGCAACCGCCTTGTCCTTGATCCCGGCATGGGGTTTTTTCTGGGGGCTGCTCCCGAAACCTCGCTCTCGGTGCTGGCGCGGTTCGATGAATTGCGGCTGCGCTTCGATTTGCCGGTGCTTCTGTCTGTTTCGCGCAAATCCTTTCTGCGCGCGCTCACAGGCCGTGGTCCGGGGGATGTCGGGGCCGCGACACTCGCTGCAGAGCTTGCCGCCGCCGCAGGTGGAGCTGACTTCATCCGCACACACGAGCCGCGCCCCTTGCGCGACGGGCTGGCGGTATTGGCGGCGCTGAAAGAAACCGCAAGAATTCGTTAACTGCACATTCGGGATATTTCTCTATATTCGCGCTTCATCAGAAAACTGAAGGAACCTCCATTGAATCGAACTAATATTTTTTTTGGTGAATCGCATTCTGACTGGTTGCCTGTCAGAGGCGGAGAATCTGGTGATTTTGTTTTTCGACGTGGTGACGGGCATGCCTTCGCGAAAATCGCACCTGCTTCCCGCCGCGGTGAGCTCGCTGGAGAGCGTGACCGCCTCATTTGGCTCAAAGGTCGAGGTGTGGCTTGCCCCGAGGTCATCAACTGGCAGGAGGAACAGGAGGGTGCATGCTTGGTGATAACGGCAATTCCGGGAGTACCGGCGGCTGATCTGTCTGGAGCGGATTTGCTCAAAGCGTGGCCGTCAATGGGGCAGCAACTTGGCGCTGTTCACAGCCTATCGGTTGATCAATGTCCGTTTGAGCGCAGGCTGTCGCGAATGTTCGGACGCGCCGTTGATGTGGTGTCCCGCAATGCCGTCAATCCCGACTTCTTACCGGACGAGGACAAGAGTACGCCGCAGCTCGATCTTTTGGCTCGTGTCGAACGAGAGCTACCGGTGCGGCTCGACCAAGAGCGCACCGATATGGTTGTTTGCCATGGTGATCCCTGCATGCCGAACTTCATGGTGGACCCTAAAACTCTTCAATGCACGGGTCTGATCGACCTTGGGCGGCTCGGAACAGCAGATCGCTATGCCGATTTGGCACTCATGATTGCTAACGCCGAAGAGAACTGGGCAGCGCCAGATGAAGCAGAGCGCGCCTTCGCTGTCCTATTCAATGTATTGGGGATCGAAGCCCCCGACCGCGAACGCCTTGCCTTCTATCTGCGATTGGACCCTCTGACTTGGGGTTGATGTTCATGCCGCCTGTTTTTCCTGCTCATTGGCACGTTTCGCAACCTGTTCTCATTGCGGACACCTTTTCCAGCCTCGTTTGGAAAGTTTCATTGCCAGACGGGACTCCTGCAATCGTCAAGGGATTGAAACCTATAGAAGACATTGCTGATGAACTGCGCGGGGCCGACTATCTGGTATGGCGCAATGGGAGGGGAGCAGTCCGGTTGCTCGGTCGTGAGAACAATCTGATGTTGCTCGAATATGCCGGGGAGCGAATGCTCTCTCACATCGTTGCCGAGCACGGCGACTACCAGGCGACCGAAATTGCAGCGGAACTAATGGCGAAGCTGTATGCCGCATCTGAGGAACCCCTGCCTTCTGCCCTTCTCCCGATCCGGGATCGCTTTGCAGCTTTGTTTCAGCGGGCGCGCGATGATCAAAACGCAGGTTGTCAAACTGACTACGTCCACGCGGCGATTATAGCCGATCAAATGATGAGCAATGCCTCGGAACTGCGTGGGCTACATGGCGATCTGCATCATGAAAACATCATGTTCTCCAGTCGCGGCTGGCTGGTGATAGATCCCGTCGGTCTGGTCGGTGAAGTGGGCTTTGGCGCCGCCAATATGTTCTACGATCCGGCTGACAGAGACGACCTTTGTCTCGATCCTAGACGCATTGCACAGATGGCGGACGCATTCTCTCGTGCGCTGGACGTCGATCCGCGTCGCCTGCTCGACCAGGCGTACGCTTATGGGTGCCTTTCCGCAGCTTGGAACGCGGATGGAGAAGAGGAGCAACGCGATCTAGCTATCGCGGCCGCGATCAAGCAGGTGCGACAGACGTCATACTAGATATCAAGCGACTTCTCCTATCCCCTGGGAACACATCAATCTCACCGGAGAATATCGCTGGCCAAAGCCTTAGCGTAGGATTCCGCCCCTTCCCGCAAACGACCC
>NZ_LANI01000046.1 GCF_000982415.1 Kiloniella litopenaei | reverse complement strand
CCAAACAGGAAACGCAGCTGAAACGGGAAGCTCAACACCCACTGACGCATGGGTTGTTCAGGCAGTACTTCATCAACCAGCAAGGCGGCACTTTCGGCCATCCGCCGCGCCCCACAGCTCGGGCAGAAACCGCGACGCTTACAGCTGAAAGCGACCAGGTGCTCGGCGTGGCAAGACTCGCAGCGAACCCGTAGAAAGCCATGCTCCAGCCGCCCGCATTGGAGAAATTCTTCAAATTCCCGTTGCACATAGCCCGGCAATTCCTTTCCCTGCTCTGCCATAAGCGCAGCGAATGCCGGGTAATACTCGTCAACGATCTGATAGAGAAGGGTTTGCTCGGGTCGGTGGCTCTGGTAACGACCAGTATCCCGATCCCGGCTGGCCGTCCTGGCCGCCACATGAGGCATGTTCCGCGTCCTTGCAATACTGTGTTTACATACAGTCTATCGCTTAGCGGAAAGTTCTTTTACCCTCAGCCGAAATGCCTGCCGTTGCTAGACATTGCCAGCCAGTGCCCGTCACTCC
>NZ_LANI01000045.1 GCF_000982415.1 Kiloniella litopenaei | reverse complement strand
TTGCGAGGACTTTGTCAGCAGTCTGAGGCGCCCGAAGGCGCCTTTTTCATAAGCTAACTGGTAACATTAAAGTGTTGTCAAATTCAGAATATGATCATCATCAACCTGAACTTTAATGATTTCATTATCACCGACACCATTCAATGTCGCAACGGTAGTGAAGCTACTTCCGTCAGATGATACAGATACTGTTGTGATACCAGCGTTAGAATCAAGCTGAACATGATCAGAGATATTCCCATCATTCAGTCCATCAATAGCTGCCTGATCAAGTCCAACTTCAAGCAGTAAATCATGAAGGTTCAGAACATCACCTTCACCATCATCCGCTGTGCCGTTGAAATCAGTAATCACATCCTGACTGCTGATATCGCTGAGAACAAAGGTATCAGAACCTGTACCCCCGGTCAGAACATTAGCACCAGTACCACCGATCAAGATATCATCACCGCCACCGGCATTGATAATATCCGCAAGAGAGCCACCGATCAGGATTTCACCATCGTCGGTGCCTGTTAGCGTCAGGCTATCAACAGTACTGATCACAACAGAAGCATCATCGCTGTCTGCACCGTCTTCAACAGTATAATCAAACCCAGGTGTTGGTGTGCTTACGCCGCTGTTATCAACAGAAAGCCAGAGATCATAATCACCATCATCATCGTTATAATATGATTCGACTCTTACATAGTACGTTCCATCCGATGAAGCTGTATATTCAAGATACGAATCTCTGTTATCTGTTGAACCTGCTCCGCCATTTGTAATACCTGCGTCGTCATTCTCAGCTAATTCGACACCAGAAGAATCATACAAACGTACTCTAGCATCAACACTTTGGCTGCTTGATCCGCCAATACCATTGTCGATATCAAGAATTAGCTTCTCACCCGCAAGGAGAGATACTGCAACCATGTCATAATCACGATTATTACCATTATTTCTGTTATTAATGTCGCCTTTAAAAAGAATACTCGGCAAAGCAGCATTTTTAACATTACCAGCATTACCGTCAGTAACTGGGCCCCATTGGGAACGATCCGTCAAATCAACTGCCGTAGCTCTTGTATCATTTGTCGGATTATTCCACCCATCATTTGAAGCTTCATTAACAACAGTATATCCAGTTCCGAATGAATAATCAGCCAGTGTAAATGTTGTCTCATCCGCAGAACCATCATGCGACATTGATCCGCCTGATGCGTTGCTAACACCACTGATGTCGCGAGCACTGCTGCCCCCGTCATTTTGTGTCAGTACCCAATCAGGAATCTCAATGTCCCCGGATGTGATGTTTGTGATGATACTATCATCCACAGCACTTAGCGGCTCAGCAGCAGTAATATTCAGAACTGCTGATGATGTATCGCCATCCCCATCTGTGATCGTGTAGTTCACAGTCAGATCTGTTGCTTCACCCTCATCAAAGATCAGAATAAATTCATCTGTTGCTGCGTTATAGCCAAACTCAAACGTTGCTCCGTCCAGCTCCCACGAGTTTGTAGAACCATTGAACGTTGCCGGAACACCATCAATAGAGATCGCTGTTACGCTTGCTCCATCAGCACCAAGATCATCATTGGCAACCAAAGAACCAGATGCAATCTGTTGCGATGTTCCCGATGCCGCAAGTAATTCAGCGGCAAGGTTCGCGAAGTTCGGAACAGAAACAAAGCTGTATTGATCACCAGGAATACTTGGGTTGTTGTTATCACCACCACCTTGATTCAAGAAGTAATCTTCAAGACCATCTTGAACACCAGAACTTGTACCAATACCAATACCTGTAACTTGAACAGCGTTGTTGACAATAGCTGTCGCTACATCCTGATCAATTTCATTATCGTTACTTGTATTTGTTGTATTTGGCTCACCATCACTGATGAAATACAAATGATTCTGGCTAAGCGGCAAATCAGTAATCGGGTTCGTCAAGTATTCAGAATTACTTGAGAATAGAGACTGCATACCAGCATCATAGTTCGTTGAACCACCATTGTCATAGTTACCTCGAACTGTCGTCAAGGTATCATCCAGTGTGGTCGATGACAGGGTGCCATCGCCATTGATGCGAACGAAGTCATCCAGATCAATACCACCAACACCGTTATCCTGGAAGACAAAGCTACCATAGTCTTCAGCATTTGATCCAAAAGTAACAAGCGAGAAGGCCAGTTTTTCCGGCGCACCATTCGTCACCAAATCAGTGATGAATGTACGTACACCATCAATCTGGGCCTGATAGTTCGTCTGACCAACAGAGCCACTCTCATCCACAACAAAAGCAATGTTCTGAGGCAGTACGCTGTTATCCGTTGTTGTTTCAACCGCGTCATCAGCTGCTGTTGGAACGTCATCAACAATCTTGATGGACAGTGTGCTGCTGGCGCTATCGCCATCAACATCTGTCACTGTAACATTCAGATTATCGAACAGATTATTTTCACCGTTATCTGCCGGACCATGCCCCGTTGAATTATCAACAAGTGTATAGCTATAGCTGACTTTACCATCTGCTGGATTAAAGGCTGTAATCTCAAGGGAATTACCTTCTGGTGTCGTGATTGTGACTGGTGTGAACACACCATTAGTAATCACAGCTTCCCCATTGATTGTCAGATCATCCAGACCATCTGGTGCCGAGATATTAAAGTCACCTGTCTGCGTCAGAGCACCTGCATCAGGGCTTGATCCATCAGCAAGGTTATCTTCATCAACAACCGCATCACCACCTTGGGCTTCAGGAATCAGGTTCGTAATCTCAACATCCTGATCAGTATTTTTGAGCGTTATTGTCAGAGTAGCAGTATCACCATCACCATCACCATCCTTAACGGTATATGTGAAAGTTTCAGTCAATGTTGCACCACCAGCCAGAGCAATAACATCCGGGTCAGCATAATCCAGCGCGTAGCTGTAGTTACCATCAGCATCAACCGTCAGTGTTCCGTATTCACCAACAACTGTTGTACCACCGGTAACATTATCCCAGGTAATTGATCCGAAGCCATCAGCACCCAGATCATCTGCATTGCCATCTGTTGGATTGGCATCCCCATTAGCAACATCGACACCAGTAATAACGTTTCCGGTTGCAACGTTTCCAGAAGATCCAACATTACCATTCAGTGCATCAGCAAGATCCGCAAAGGCAGTGGTAACAACTTCGGATGGCGCATCAACGATACCAACCCCGAAGAAATCTTCGAAAGTTTGAGGACTAACACTGTCACCAATAGCAACAGCCGTCAGTTCAATCGCCCCGCTGTTAAGTAGTGCCTTACCATTATTATCAAGACTTACATTATTGCTACTGAGAGAAGAAGCACCATCATTACGATTTCCATCACTCAGGAAGAATATCTGATTATTTGCTCCAGGCTGTTCCGCATAACCGGCACCACCTGTATTGCTAAAGAGTTCTTCAAGACCTGCCTCGAAATCAGTAACACTACCACCTGAATAGCTATTACCATCAGGTTGAGTAAAGGTCCCATCCGCAGCAGCATCCATTGCTGTATTTAATGAGGCAAGATCAGTGAAGACGCCCACTGTTCCAGCATCATCATCGAAGGCTACAATCGAGATCGTTACATTTGGATTGCCACCAAACAGTGTCGCCGCAAATGCTTTGACACTATCAACCTGCGCAGCACGTTCCGTAGAACTAACGCTACCGCTGAAATCCATAACAATACCGATATTCTGTGGCGGTACTGCATCAATACTTACTTCAATGCAATCTGTATCATCTTCAGCAACGGGACCATCATCCTCAACGGTAACACTGAAGGTGCTGGTTGATTGGTCACCGTCACTGTCGGTAACACGTACACCAAAGTTATCAGGCACAGTATCATCTGCACCACGATCACCATCACCATCTGTTGTTGAGGTATCTGTATGATCTGTCGTGTTATCGCTTAGTGTATAGGTCCAGCTATAGTTACCAGAACCATCAACGCTAACGACCAGCTCTCCATAATCACCAGAGACTGTTCCGCCACCAGTAACATCAACCCATGCACCATTTTCATTCTGGACTTCAACTTTTGCCAGTGTATCACCACCAGAAGTATCTGTGCCATTGGCATCAATATCAAAAGTACCAGAAGCTGTTAGGCCCTCTGCACCTCCAGGTGAAGTACCATCCGGCAAGGCCGCTTCGCTGACAACACCATCTGTCGTATCGACAGAAATTGTCGGCGTCGTATCGGAAACATCAACGGTAAAGTTGTAGCTGTCCACATCCGTGTTGT
>NZ_LANI01000044.1 GCF_000982415.1 Kiloniella litopenaei | reverse complement strand
TACGATTTTTTCCGAATTCTGCGGGCTCCCCTATCTCATCTGCGCAAGGCAGAACGTGAAGACGGCCGCCCTGGACCTCGCCCGCGAGCGCCAGGCGCACGAGGCCGGCGCGCGGACCCGCGCCACGGCCCACGAGCGGACGCCACAGCAGGAGCGCCAGAAGGCCGCCAGAGAGGCCGAGCGCGGCCGTGAGGCTTGGACGCTAGGGCAGGGCATGAAAAAGCCCGTAGCGGGCTGCTACGGGCGTCTGACGCGGTGGAAAGGGGGAGGGGATGTTGTCTACATGGCTCTGCTGTAGTGAGTGGGTTGCGCTCCGGCAGCGGTCCTGATCAATCGTCACCCTTTCTCGGTCCTTCAACGTTCCTGACAACGAGCCTCCTTTTCGCCAATCCATCGACAATCACCGCGAGTCCCTGCTCGAACGCTGCGTCCGGACCGGCTTCGTCGAAGGCGTCTATCGCGGCCCGCAACAGCGGCGAGAGCGGAGCCTGTTCAACGGTGCCGCCGCGCTCGCCGGCATCGCTGTCGCCGGCCTGCTCCTCAAGCACGGCCCCAACAGTGAAGTAGCTGATTGTCATCAGCGCATTGACGGCGTCCCCGGCCGAAAAACCCGCCTCGCAGAGGAAGCGAAGCTGCGCGTCGGCCGTTTCCATCTGCGGTGCGCCCGGTCGCGTGCCGGCATGGATGCGCGCGCCATCGCGGTAGGCGAGCAGCGCCTGCCTGAAGCTGCGGGCATTCCCGATCAGAAATGAGCGCCAGTCGTCGTCGGCTCTCGGCACCGAATGCGTATGATTCTCCGCCAGCATGGCTTCGGCCAGTGCGTCGAGCAGCGCCCGCTTGTTCCTGAAGTGCCAGTAAAGCGCCGGCTGCTGAACCCCCAACCGTTCCGCCAGTTTGCGTGTCGTCAGACCGTCTACGCCGACCTCGTTCAACAGGTCCAGGGCGGCACGGATCACTGTATTCGGCTGCAACTTTGTCATGCTTGACACTTTATCACTGATAAACATAATATGTCCACCAACTTATCAGTGATAAAGAATCCGCGCGTTCAATCGGACCAGCGGAGGCTGGTCCGGAGGCCAGACGTGAAACCCAACAGACCCCTGATCGTAATTCTGAGCACTGTCGCGCTCGACGCTGTCGGCATCGGCCTGATTATGCCGGTGCTGCCGGGCCTCCTGCGCGATCTGGTTCACTCGAACGACGTCACCGCCCACTATGGCATTCTGCTGGCGCTGTATGCGTTGATGCAATTTGCCTGCGCACCTGTGCTGGGCGCGCTGTCGGATCGTTTCGGGCGGCGGCCGGTCTTGCTCGTCTCGCTGGCCGGCGCTGCTGTCGACTACGCCATCATGGCGACGGCGCCTTTCCTTTGGGTTCTCTATATCGGGCGGATCGTGGCCGGCATCACCGGGGCGACTGGGGCGGTAGCCGGCGCTTATATTGCCGATATCACTGATGGCGATGAGCGCGCGCGGCACTTCGGCTTCATGAGCGCCTGTTTCGGGTTCGGGATGGTCGCGGGACCTGTGCTCGGTGGGCTGATGGGCGGTTTCTCCCCCCACGCTCCGTTCTTCGCCGCGGCAGCCTTGAACGGCCTCAATTTCCTGACGGGCTGTTTCCTTTTGCCGGAGTCGCACAAAGGCGAACGCCGGCCGTTACGCCGGGAGGCTCTCAACCCGCTCGCTTCGTTCCGGTGGGCCCGGGGCATGACCGTCGTCGCCGCCCTGATGGCGGTCTTCTTCATCATGCAACTTGTCGGACAGGTGCCGGCCGCGCTTTGGGTCATTTTCGGCGAGGATCGCTTTCACTGGGACGCGACCACGATCGGCATTTCGCTTGCCGCATTTGGCATTCTGCATTCACTCGCCCAGGCAATGATCACCGGCCCTGTAGCCGCCCGGCTCGGCGAAAGGCGGGCACTCATGCTCGGAATGATTGCCGACGGCACAGGCTACATCCTGCTTGCCTTCGCGACACGGGGATGGATGGCGTTCCCGATCATGGTCCTGCTTGCTTCGGGTGGCATCGGAATGCCGGCGCTGCAAGCAATGTTGTCCAGGCAGGTGGATGAGGAACGTCAGGGGCAGCTGCAAGGCTCACTGGCGGCGCTCACCAGCCTGACCTCGATCGTCGGACCCCTCCTCTTCACGGCGATCTATGCGGCTTCTATAACAACGTGGAACGGGTGGGCATGGATTGCAGGCGCTGCCCTCTACTTGCTCTGCCTGCCGGCGCTGCGTCGCGGGCTTTGGAGCGGCGCAGGGCAACGAGCCGATCGCTGATCGTGGAAACGATAGGCCTATGCCATGCGGGTCAAGGCGACTTCCGGCAAGCTATACGCGCCCTAGGAGTGCGGTTGGAACGTTGGCCCAGCCAGATACTCCCGATCACGAGCAGGACGCCGATGATTTGAAGCGCACTCAGCGTCTGATCCAAGAACAACCATCCTAGCAACACGGCGGTCCCCGGGCTGAGAAAGCCCAGTAAGGAAACAACTGTAGGTTCGAGTCGCGAGATCCCCCGGAACCAAAGGAAGTAGGTTAAACCCGCTCCGATCAGGCCGAGCCACGCCAGGCCGAGAACATTGGTTCCTGTAGGCATCGGGATTGGCGGATCAAACACTAAAGCTACTGGAACGAGCAGAAGTCCTCCGGCCGCCAGTTGCCAGGCGGTAAAGGTGAGCAGAGGCACGGGAGGTTGCCACTTGCGGGTCAGCACGGTTCCGAACGCCATGGAAACCGCCCCCGCCAGGCCCGCTGCGACGCCGACAGGATCTAGCGCTGCGTTTGGTGTCAACACCAACAGCGCCACGCCCGCAGTTCCGCAAATAGCCCCCAGGACCGCCATCAATCGTATCGGGCTACCTAGCAGAGCGGCAGAGATGAACACGACCATCAGCGGCTGCACAGCGCCTACCGTCGCCGCGACCCCGCCCGGCAGGCGGTAGACCGAAATAAACAACAAGCTCCAGAATAGCGAAATATTAAGTGCGCCGAGGATGAAGATGCGCATCCACCAGATTCCCGTTGGAATCTGTCGGACGATCATCACGAGCAATAAACCCGCCGGCAACGCCCGCAGCATCGCGACCGTCATCGGTGAGAAGTTCGGCAGGTATTGGGTGGTGACAATGTAGGTGCTGCCCCAAATGGCAGGTGCTATCGCTGTGAACAATAAATCGGGCGTGCGTAATGACATGCGATTACAAGACCTCCGCTACGGCGATGGGTTTTTGAGAGTTGCAGGCGCCGCGATGACCGCACCCTGACTTGGACTGGCCCTGCCTCGCACCAATCCACCTGCGGCTATGGCCGCGATCATGCGAGGCCCGAAAATTACACGACCTGTACACGTCCGCCGAACCCGGAACGCAACAGAGCTTCGTGGGCATCCCGATCCGGGTCGTAGCAGCAGTCCTGGACCAAACGCACGTCGTAGTCCGCATCACTAGCCCAGGCGACGCTTGAAAGAACAACGCCGGTGGTGCTTATCCCGGCCATGACAAGCGTGCTTACGCCGCGCGTCCGAAAGTCGGCGTCGAGCGCCGTGCCATAAAAGACGCTGGCTCGCGGACATGCATAGAAAAGGTCGCCCCGTTCGATCGCAAGCCCTTCGACGGGCAGACCGGTGCGAAATCGTCCGCTCGGGAGATACGGTGAGATTTGGCGATTCGTCGCCGGCGGCGCATGTTCATACTCTTCGCCGAGCGAAAAGTTGGGGAACAGCACGGGCCGGCCGCGCAAGGCGTGCTGGCAGCCGTGCAGACCCTGCGTGAGATGAACGCCGACAACCTGCGCAAGGTGCCGGCCGATGCACCCACGGCCTTCATCAAGCCGCGCTGGAAGCCGCTGGTGATCACCCCGGAAGGCCTCGACCGGAAATTCTACGAAATCTGCGCCCTGTCCGAGCTGAAGAACGCCCTGCGCTCCGGCGACATCTGGGTCAAGGGCTCGCGGCAGTTCCGCGACTTCGACGACTACCTGCTGCCGGCCGAGAAGTTCGCCGCACTCAAGCGCGAGCAGGCCCTGCCCCTGGCGATCAACCCGAACAGCGACCAGTACCTGGAAGAGCGTTTGCAGCTGCTGGACGAGCAGTTGGCCACCGTCACCCGCCTGGCCAAGGACAACGAGCTGCCCGATGCCATCCTCACCGAGTCAGGGCTGAAAATCACCCCGCTGGATGCGGCGGTGCCGGATCGGGCGCAGGCGCTGATCGACCAAACCAGCCAGTTACTGCCGCGCATCAAGATCACCGAACTGCTGATGGACGTGGACGACTGGACGGGCTTCAGCCGCCACTTCACCCACTTGAAGGACGGGGCCGAGGCCAAAGACAGGACGTTGCTGCTGTCCGCAATCCTCGGTGATGCGATCAACCTCGGGCTGACCAAGATGGCCGAGTCGAGCCCCGGCCTGACCTACGCCAAGCTGTCCTGGCTGCAAGCCTGGCACATCCGCGACGAAACCTATTCGGCGGCCTTGGCCGAGCTGGTCAACCACCAGTATCGCCACGCCTTTGCCGCCCACTGGGGCGACGGCACGACCTCATCCTCCGATGGCCAGCGCTTCCGCGCGGGTGGCCGGGGCGAGAGCACCGGGCACGTCAACCCGAAGTACGGTAGCGAGCCGGGACGGCTGTTCTATACCCATATCTCCGACCAGTACGCGCCGTTCAGCACCCGCGTGGTGAATGTCGGCGTCCGCGATTCCACCTATGTGCTCGACGGCCTGCTGTACCACGAGTCCGACCTGCGGATCGAGGAGCACTACACCGACACGGCCGGCTTCACCGATCACGTCTTTGCCCTGATGCACCTGCTAGGCTTCCGCTTCGCGCCGCGCATCCGCGACCTCGGCGAAACCAAGCTGTACGTGCCGCAGGGCGTGCAAGCCTACCCGACGTTGCGCCCGCTGATCGGCGGCACCCTGAACATCAAGCACGTGCGTGCCCACTGGGACGACATCCTGCGCCTGGCCAGCTCGATCAAGCAGGGCACCGTCACCGCCTCGCTGATGCTGCGCAAGCTCGGCAGCTACCCGCGCCAGAACGGACTGGCCGTGGCCCTGCGCGAGCTGGGCCGGATCGAGCGCACGCTGTTCATCCTGGACTGGCTGCAAAGTGTTGAACTGCGCCGCCGCGTGCATGCCGGCCTGAACAAAGGTGAGGCGCGCAACTCGCTGGCCAGGGCGGTGTTCTTCAACCGCCTTGGGGAAATCAGGGATCGGAGCTTCGAGCAGCAGCGCTACCGGGCCAGCGGCCTCAACCTGGTGACGGCGGCTATCGTGCTGTGGAACACGGTGTACCTGGAACGCGCCACCCAGGGGTTGGTCGAGGCCGGCAAGCCGGTGGA
>NZ_LANI01000043.1 GCF_000982415.1 Kiloniella litopenaei | reverse complement strand
AATTGCGAGGACTTTGTCAGCAGTCTGAGCCGATCAAATTGATCGGCTTTTGTATAAATAACAGCAATACCTATAAGAGAAGCTACTTACACATTTCCAAAAGTTAAATCATTCCTAGGGCATGTTTGTACACATCGATCAATTCTTCTTGCTCGTTACGTTCTTGCTCATCCATTTTGCGAAGAGAAATGATCTTTCTAAGAATCTTTGATTCGAAGCCCAAGCTCTTACTTTCTGCATATATTTCCTTGATGTCATCGGCTATCGCCTTCTTTTCTTCTTCAAGGCGTTCGATGCGTTCAACAAATCCGCGTAACCTATCAGCTGCAATACCACCTATCTCAGGCTCAGGAGAAGATGACGTCGATGTAGTATCCACCGTGGTATCATCGGAAAGTTCACTTGTTTCAAAATCTGACATTTTTGGCGTTCCAAATTTTCTTGATACTTAAATAGGAGATTGTAGCAACAGCGGTATATTTGGGCGATGACACACCTACTTGCTACAGTGTAGCGCTTTAACTTATTGATTATACATACACACTACAGTTTCAGGTGCATATAAGAAACCAAGCGCTTTAGATTCGGCATAGACTTCCTTGATGTCGTCCGCGATGCCTTTTTTCTCTTCTTCCAGACGCTCGATCCGCTCGATAAAACCGCGAAGACGGTCCGCTGTTACACCGGCGATTTCACCCGGCACAGCCGCCGCGCTAGAGGAACTTGTTGTTTCTGTTGCCATATCATCTGTCTGGCTTTCATCAGAAGTATTTTCTTCGTAGCCTGATTCGAAATCGCTCATGCCCGGGGCCCTTTTATAAAATCACATGTAATGAGTTGTCTCATAAATTATCTGCTGCGGAAATTAACGTCCTGCGTCAGCTTTGGCAATGCCCCGCAGCAGTGAGGGAAAAGTTTTTAGCCACATGTCTCTCGCTTATCACAGTCAACTTCATCACCGGTTTCATTGACAGACAGACGAGAGGTTGACTGGCAGGCTAGTCGTGCGCAGGTTTGCTTTTCTCAAAGGCAGCTTTTTGTTCTGCGGTCGCTTCCAACTGGTATTTTGATTTCCATTCGTCATAGGACATCCCATAGACGATTTCGCGGGCCTGTCCGTAATCCATGGTCTCGCCTTTTTCTTCCGCAGCGGCCATATACCATTTAGACAGACAGTTCCGGCAAAACCCGGCGAGGTTCATCATATCGATATTCTGAACATCTGTGCGATCTTGCAAATGAGAAACAAGGCGCCTGAAGGCAGCCGCTTCCAGCTCCAGTTTGGTTTGTTCGTTCATAACTTTCTTCTCCCAAAACAAGGTATTTCTTTATGTGCTTATCCTTACAGGTAGCACTTTATTTCTTTGAGTGACGGGCAATGCAATACCTCTTCAAAGGCATTGATCATATGTGTCGTCCATTGATCTATTCCCGCCTGATCAGAAATCAAGTCCTGACGAATTTCAATCAGGACATTGGGCAAGCCCCGTCGGTCCGCGTGCATTTCCATGGTATAGCCATGACCATCGCGCCCGGTATAGGGTACATTATCGCCACAGTTAAAGCCCTGACGCGTAAACGTTTCGATGAGCGGCAAAGGAATGCGCGGGTCCTGATTCCATAACACACAGACAGGCCACGGGCGGGCAACACCTGCCATTTCGTGGGTCATGCTGTGCATGGAAACGACAATCGGCACCTGTCCCTGTTCAATCATGCCATCCAGTGTTGTCTCAATTTGATTGTGATAGGGCCAGTAAAAAGTGTTCAGGCGGGCTTCGCGTTCGGCCGCGTGCATATCCTGATTGGCAGGGACATGGCATCCGTCACTGACCACAGGCATCAGGCCATCGTTATCCAGCTTGCGGTTCGGGTCGACAAGCAGGCGCGAAAAGTTACTAAAGATCGCACGGGATTTAAAATGTTCGGCAAGGCCCTCGGTCACGCCCTTGATACCGATATCATAGGCGACATGCCGCGTCAGATGATGATCTTCAACGCCAAGATTTTTGCGGGACTTAGGAATAAAGGATGTCGCGTGATCGCATAAAAAAACAAAAGGTGTGTCAGAATCTTCATTAATGACTTTCACCGGGCTTGGTTCATCCGAAGCCAGAATTTGGATATCCATTATCTTCCTATTACTTGTACCCGAACACAGCCTTGGACAAAGGACCTTAGCTCGGGGCCTTTACTTTACACAATATCTATTGCCCCTATATCAGAGCGCAAGGCTTCGAGCCTCTTTCAATATTGTAATGGCGTTGTGTGATTTCCAGAGGGTCTTTGCCGTGACGACATAAAGTCGTTTTATGCAAAGCCCGACAAGCTATCTACCATCAAAGACAAAAACCGACCAGATTTTTCATCACACCGCCAAATAAAGACAGGAATCACCCCTTTTGCACAGGCTTCTCTTGACGAAGGGCACTGTTCATTTCCATAAAGGCATCTTGGTTATGACACTTGATAAGCGAAGGCCCTGTAGATGAACGCGATATCCCCCGAGAAGTTCCTACGTGATCTCTTCCAGGCTGGTCTGGATGCAGCAAATCCCCGATTGGCTGTTCCCGATTATTTACCCCAAGCACCCAAGGGAAAAACCGTGGTCATTGGTGCCGGAAAGGCCGCCGCGGCCATGGCCAAAGCTGTCGAGGAAAACTGGGAAGGCCCAATCGATGGTCTTGTCGTCACCCGTTATGACCACGATATGCCCGAGGGCGAAAAATGCACCCGCATCGGAGTTGTCGAGGCCGCGCACCCGGTACCGGATGCAGCCGGTCGTGAAGCGGCAAAACGGATCTATGAAATGGTGCAAGGTCTCAGTGCCGATGACCTTGTTCTGTGCCTTATTTCCGGCGGCGGGTCGTCTCTGTTGGCCCTGCCCGCCGAGGGTCTGTCCCTTGAAGACAAACAGACAATCAACAAGGCTTTGCTGAAATCCGGTGCGAATATCATCGAAATGAACACGGTACGCAAGCATCTATCGGCCATCAAAGGCGGGCAGCTTGCCGCCGCTGCGGCCCCCGCACAGATGGTCAGCCTTTTGATCTCTGATGTGCCCGGTGATGACCCTGATGTCATCGCATCCGGCCCAACGGTCCCAGACCCCAGCACCTTTGCAGATACCCGTGCCATTTTGGCCAAGTACGATATCACCCCGCCCGCCTCTGTTGCTGCCCATCTGGAAAAAGCAGCAAAGGAAACACCAAAACCAAACGACCCGGTTTTTGCCAACTGTTCGATGCACATGATTTCCCGCCCACAGGATTCCCTTGAGGCCGCCAGACGTGTTGCAGAAAAGCATGGCTTTACGCCTGTGGTCCTTGGTGATTCAATCGAAGGGGAAGCACGGGAAGTCGCCAAGGTTATGGCCGCCATTGCAAGGCAGGTCACCAACCATGATCAACCCGCACCGGCGCCTTGCGTTCTGTTGTCTGGCGGCGAGACAACCGTAACGGTAAAAGGAAATGGCCGTGGTGGAAGAAATGCGGAATTCCTGCTCGCCCTTGCTGTTGAGCTTGATGGCGCTGCGGATATCTACGCCCTTGCCTGTGACACCGACGGTATCGACGGCAGTGAAGACAATGCCGGGGCAATCTTGAGGCCCGACAGCCTCGAACGCGCAGAAAAGCTTGGTGTCAGCGCCAAAGAACACCTTGCCAATAATGACGGCTATAGCTTTTTTCAGGCTCTTGATGATCTCATCATCACCGGACCAACCCGGACAAACGTCAATGACTTCCGGGCCATCGTCGTTATGCCCAAGGGCTAATTTAGTTGTTTAGTTCAACTCTTTCTCGTCGTCATCTCATCGTTCATGTAGGGAAATCTACACTTCACTCTTCATTCCTAGAGTAACAGTTGAACTAAACAACTATACCGACAAAATGGCGGTACATAAAAAACAGGTTGCCTAAAGTGCAACCTGTTTTTTTGCGCGCTTCATATCGGCAAAGGACTGTGTACTGAATAGGAAAACGGCAAACCAGATCAACCCAAAAGATATGGCATGAACCATGGTAAAAGCCTCGCCAAAAAGCAGTGTTGCCAACAACAAATTAACGGTTGGACCAACGTATTGTATCATGCCAATTGTTGAATAGTTTAAGCGTCTGGCCGCCGCTGCAAAACACACAAGCGGCACAGTCGTCACAACCCCGGCCAGCATCAACATCAAACTAATGCCTGTGCCACCAGCAATATAAGTGACCTCATTCTGAACCCCAATCCAGATCAGATAACCCAACGCAATGGGCGTGACCATTGCCGTTTCAGCAAAAAGCCCGACCTGTGCCCCCACAGGCAAACGCTTTCTAATCAACCCATAAAACCCGAATGACATTGCCAGCACCAGCGCAATCCAAGGAAACTCGCCCCCGATATAGGTTAAATACCCCACAGCAATCGCCGCTAATGCAACCGCAATTCCCTGTAACAGTTTTAGCCGTTCACCAAGTATGACAACGCCAAGAAGTACGTTGACCAAAGGGTTAATATAGTAACCCAGGCTTGCCTCTACCAAGTGTCCATTGGAAATAGACCAAATGAATACCAGCCAATTCACGGCAATAAGTAAAGCACTTAGCAGCAGCCACCCCCAGATCTTGGGCGAACTGAAAGTTTCTTTAATCTCTGGCCACCTTTTCCGTGCTAACAACAGGACGGCCAGAAGAACTAAAGACCAGATCACGCGATGACTTAAGACCTCCAAAGGTCCTGCTGCCTCGACCAACTTGAAATAAAGCGGTGTCAGCCCCCACCATAAAAAAGCGGCTAAAGCGAGAAAAAAGCCTTGAAGAGTATCACGTGTCATTTTGGAAATCCTTACCAGAGAAGCTCAGACTACTCTGGGAAAACTAACTTTTCCAGCGCGATTACATCGCCAACACGATTATTTTATAAAATATGCGATAAGATATTTTTCAATATTCTCAAACGTTTCGTCATTCAGTTAGCATACCCACCATGCCTTATTTAAAAGCACCATACTAAACGCTTGAATTACAGGTATCCTTTTCTCAAGTTTTGTCTTTGTTATCTGTTGCACTCTCAGTACAAAGCCTGAGAGTGCTCTCAGACACAAATACAGGAAAGCTAGATAACGACTTTCTTCGTCAGCCACTTTAGAATTACCCGGTTAACTTCTTCCGGCTTTTCCTGCTGTATCCAGTGTCCACAGTCCAGATTAATCACATCAACATTTGGCACGAACGTTGACAATGTTTCTGACTTCGCAACCGCTGTATCCCGATTACCATATATCATCAGCGCAGGCTGTTGAATGACTGGGTTTACACCCGCCAATAGGTGCCAGTTACGGTCCAGATTCCTGTACCAGTTGATACTCCCCGTGAATCCCGATGCCTTGTAGGCAGAGATAAAAACGTCCAGATCACCGTCACTCATGATTGCTTCACCTAGCGGCGTTTCTGTTTCGGCGAGGTTGATCATCATCATGCCCGGTTGCGGGGGGACTGGCGGTACATTTTTACGAAATATATTGCGAAGAAACCGGGATGTATTTTTATCCAAGATGGCGTCCGCGACACCTGGCTGCCGATTAAAATGCACAAAATAGAAATCCTCGCCAAAGATTTCTTCCATAAACTCGATCCAGGGTTTCTCTCCACGCTCTTGATAAGGCAAAGACAGATTTATAGCTTTATTCACCCGATCCGGGTGCAGCAAAGTCAACCCCCAAACAACCATTGCCCCCCAGTCATGTCCCACAAAAATAGCATCTTCGTATCCGTAATGATCAAGGAGTCCAATCAGATCTCCTGACAAGTGCTCAATGTCATAGCTAGATACCTCGCTCGGACAGGAAGAGTTCCCATACCCCCGTTGATTGGGAACGATGACATGATAACCAGCTTCGGCAAGCACCGGAATCTGATAGCGCCATGAAAAGGCGTGTTCCGGCCACCCGTGGCAAAGGACAATTGGATTTCCGACATTCTCTTGCCCCGCTTCAAAGACCTCCAGCTCCACACCATTGACGGCAACCATGGTCGGCTTTGGGAAGTCGGTAGTAATAGACATTGTATTTCCTTTTAGCTTTCGTTCCAGAGGCTTATGGAAGCGTCGTGTAACCACAAAACGCCCTTATCGACCTCAATGGATATTGACTAAAACGATATAGTGACAAATACTGGCACCATTTATTGATATCCTGACAAAATGAATATACGCCAACGACATGACATCATTGTGCGCAGCCTTCGCCGCAACGGTACCTCTACAGTTGCCGAGCTAGCAGAAGAAGTTGGCGCCTCAAGACGGACCATTTTGCGTGACATTAGTGCCTTGCGCGACGAAGGATTTGTCATCCATTCCGAAGCTGGTCGCGGGGGCGGCTTACAAATTGATCCGCAGTCAATTCAGACGACCGCACGGCTTTCTGTTGCCGAAGTTTTTGCGCTTCTAGAGCATTTTGCGTTCAGTGTGGGTCAT
>NZ_LANI01000042.1 GCF_000982415.1 Kiloniella litopenaei | reverse complement strand
TTTCGTCCGCTCAAACTTTTCCTTAGCCATCTCGCCTAATTCCAGTTCCGATGGACGACCACGCGTCCTCAAGCTCAAATACATTAAAAGCCCGCACTTGAAAGCATGCGAGCTTCAGGGATAAATTTTGGAGCGGGTGGGGGGAATCGAACCCCCATAACTAGCTTGGAAGGCTAGGGCTTTACCACTAAGCTACACCCGCATACATCACACGACCTGACCTGAAAGACTGAAATGTGGATGGTGGAGGGAGTTGGATTCGAACCAACGTAGGCAGACGCCAGCGGATTTACAGTCCGCCCCCTTTAGCCACTCGGGCATCCCTCCATGTTATCCACGCAACCTCTGGGGAGAGGCTTCAGCTACCGAGCATTTCGGTGTGCGTTGATGATGCGAAATATGTTCATTTCCAGACGCATGTCAACTGGAAGATCCATAAAAATATCATCATTCCTGTTTTTTTCTTCGCGACGAACTGTCATATAGACCATGAAACTAAAACTCCGGAGCAAATGACTGTCATGGCAAAGCCCAAAAAACTGCGAAAAAAGAACTCTTCACAACGCTCAGGCAAAAAAGAAAATCCCGGAGCAGGAAATTTATGGCTCTATGGAATTCATGCGGTCCTTGCAGCACTTGGGAATCCAAATCGGCAGATAAAACGATTCGCAATCACGCCGGATACAAAATCCAAACTAGAATCGGAACTGGCTGAAATTGAGTATGAAACAGAACGAAAACTTGTTCCCGATCATGTCGCCAACGCTGACCTTAACGAGCTTCTTCCCCCCGGCGCAGTACATCAGGGTATCGCCTGTCTCGCATCCGCTTTGGAAGAGACATATATAGAAGACATCCTGACCGAAGTTAAACTTGCGGAACGAGCCGCGGGTAAAAAGAGCGACGAAGACTGGGAATTCCAAGCAGAAGGCAGAACCGTTCTGTTAATTCTTGATCAGGTTACTGACCCACAAAACGTCGGCGCTATTTTACGTTCCGCAGCTGCATTTGGGGCTAAGGCCGTTATCACCACCGACAGAAACTCGGCTCAACCAACGGGATCACTCGCCAAAGCAGCATCCGGCGCACTGGAACATATTCCCTATGTTGGCGTTACCAACCTAGTCCGCGCGCTAGAACAAATAAAAGAAGCAGGCTTTTGGTGTTACGGTCTTGCTGGCGAAGGGGAGAAAGTTCTGTCAGATGCCCTGCCCGCTCATGGCAAAATCGCTCTTATTATGGGGGCTGAGGGAACAGGCCTGAGACGTCTTACCCGTGAACACTGCGATATGTTGGTAAACTTGCCAACCTCTGCTTCCTTTGGGGTACTTAATGTCTCCAGTGCAGCTGCGGTTGCTCTGTATGAAACAGCACGTAACAGTTAAATACATTATACATCAAAGCCTTACCTGATAAAACATGTTACTCATCATCAGGTAAGGCCGTGCTGATTTGCCAATTTCCTTTTTTTGCCCTAAAACGGCCCATTACAACAGTCCCAGACCAAAAATTGAACGGTTTGCAAAAATCACCTAACTCAGTTAGGATACGTAATGAGCGATGAAAACATCGCCAAAATAAACAATAAAAAAAATCGCACTCCTAAAAGTGCATCCAAACAAATAACTTTTAATAATAACACCAGCAGAATTCTAATAATGCCGCCACCTAAACGTAATAAGTATCTCTCCAGTTCTTTAAGCACCCGTGACCTGATTGTCGATGTAGCGGAAGAACTTATCGCTCAACACGGCGTAGAGGGCCTGAAGCTTAAAGATATTACAAAAGAAATTGGCATCCAACTTCCTTCTCTTTACGCCCATTTTGCCGGCCGGAGTGCGGTGCTTATTGAAATTGGCAAGCGTATTCTTGAGGGAATCATCGAAGATTTCGGAGAGATCGAAAACCTGCCCCCCCGCGAAGCCTTAAGAGAGCATACACGCCTGATGGTAAGGCGTTACACATCAAACCGGGCACACGTACTTGTTTTGCTTGCCGATCTGGCGGCCCCGCAAGGTATTGATGCCTTTAATGCCAACGAAGCTATTCTTTACCCCTATTACGAACGCCTAACCGCCGTTCTGGAAAAGGGCCGGGAAGAAGGCCTATTCAACAAAGTTGAAACTCAAGAATTTATTGCCAATCGCCTTGGCATTATTTTGGTTAACATTGCCTTTGCATCCCTTAAATCAGGCGTCTTCACCGAAGAACAAGCTGCCCGGCTGGAAATCAACGCACTTGCCCAGATTGATTCCATGCTAACAGATGGCGACAATCGGCCCGACTTATAAAACCAAGCCCCAATACGGTTAAACTTCATACCCCTGTACCAAAGACATCAGGCACTTCTACTATTGGGGATCTAATGAGTTTGCTGCTCGATAATAACCTCCGCGAAAGACAGTATAATAACAACGCATGCTTCTGGAAAAAGCTCTATTGTCGTGTATGCTTCAAATGACCTAACCGCATCCTCGAAAGTTTTTTATGAACATAAAAATTTTGAAGGGACTTTCCGAAGTTGCCGATGATTATGACCTTTTCATCTTCGACCTTTGGGGTGTCATGCATAACGGCATCACCGCATTCCCCGATGCGATTAAATGCCTTCAATTACTTCGCGAACATGCGCACTGTGAAATTATTTTTTTATCTAATGCCGCAAGACTTAGCCGCTCAATCACGGACCATCTTACCAACCTTGGCATTAAAGAAGATTTGTATGACAGGTTGCTAACTTCTGGTGATATCACAGCAAATATAATTGCCAGCAGAGCAAAAGAACAAAGCCATCTAGATGGGCCAAATTATTTTCATATCGGTCCAGAGCGCGCGAAACCGACACTGGATGCCTGTGGCGGCCAAGAAGTTCCCTTGAAAGATGCCGAACTGATAATCTGCACCGGATTTTTCAAGGAAGAAGAAGAAAAGATCGAAGATTACACGGAACTGCTAAAGTCTGCACGCGCCCTCAACCTACCCATGATCTGCGCCAACCCGGATATCATCGTCAATCGCGGTAACAGGATCATCCCTTGTCCCGGGACCATAGCTGCTTTTTATGAAAAGCTGGGTGGTGTCGTTGAACGCTTTGGCAAGCCCTACCCCGCTATCTTTGACTGTGTATTCGCCCAACACACACAAGTCCCCAGATCCCGCGCTGTTATGATCGGTGATAGTCTGAGCACAGATATCCGAGGCGCCAGACAGGCTGACATCGACAGCATATGGATTGGCGGCGGCATTCACGCCAAAGATCTGATGATGAAACCGGATGGTCAGCTAGAATCCGACAAGATACAGGAAGTTGCAGAAAGCGCAGGCGAAAAGCCAGAAGCTATTTTGCCCTGGTTATGCTGGTAACTCTCTAATCAGTGCCCTCTATCCTTCAGCCTCAAAAGTCGCGCCATTCGAAAGAACGAGATCACCTTTAGAAGGTTGGTGGCGTACAGGCGGAAATAATAACGGCCTCTTTTGTTCCCGGATTTCGCCAGCGATGCGGAATACGGCTATCAAAATAAAAGGCATCCCCTGCTTTCAGGATCTTGCGCTGATCACCGACCGTCAATTCAATCTCACCACTTACGATAATCCCGGATTCTTCGGATTCATGGCGCAAGAGTGTCTCGCCCGTGTCTGCGCCGGGCTGAAGTTTTTCATGCAGAATTTGCAAGGCCCTGTCACTAAGATCACGCCCGACCTGTCGGTAAGATATATTTCCGCTTCCGATTTCGGTCAGATCCTCGGCCCGATAAAAAACCTTTTGTCGTGGCGTGAGATCTTCTGAGAAAAAAGCCGAGACCGATATAGGAATTCCCGCCAAAACCTTCTTCAAAACGCCAACCGAGGGACTGCTTTTATTTTGCTCGATCAGCGAAATAACCGCGTTAGAGACTCCGGCCCTTTTTGCCAACTCTCGTTGCGATAAACCATTCAGTTGTCGCAACGCCCGCAGGCGCAAACCAAGGTCAAAATCGTCATCTTCCATTCTTTTCACTCACTTGCTTATTATTTTTAACACTATTAACAAAAAAACCAACATATGGGTATAAAAAAGGGGCTGTTGCCTATTTTTCTAATCATGTATGGTGTTTCACTAAATGATGCCGAAACCGATTACGCGCCAAAAGAACTACGTAACGGCCGAGCATCAAATAGAAACATTGAACCCGAAACACCGAACATGGGAGGCAGGTATAATGAGCAACCTACCTTTGAATAACGAATTCGATAGATCACCAAACAATCTTGACGCGTTCTGGATGCCCTTTACCTGGAACAGAAAATACAAAAAAGAGCCTTTGATGCTGACAAGCGCCAAGGGTATGCACTACACAACAATTGAAGGTAATCAGGTTCTCGATGGTACGGCGGGTCTTTGGTGCTGTAATGCCGGGCATGCCTGTGAGCGCATCACAACAGCCGTTCAGGAAACCATCGCCAAGCTTGACTTTGCCCCGACATTCCAACTTGGGCACCCCCTTGCCTTCGAACTGGCTTCTCGCGTTACGGCAATGCTGGATGGTTATGATCACATGTTCTTCTGCAACTCTGGTTCAGAAGCCGTGGACTCTGCCCTGAAAATTGCCCTCGCCTATCACAGAGCACGTGGTGAAGGACAGCGCACACGCCTTATTGGCCGGGAACGTGGTTATCACGGCACTGGCTTTGGCGGAATTTCTGTCGGCGGTATTGTCAAAAACCGTAATGTTTTTGGCACCCTGCTGGCCGGTGTTGATCACCTGCCCCATACACATAATCTGGAAAAACAAGCCTATACAAAAGGGCAACCCGAATGGGGTGCCCACCTGGCAGATGATCTGGAACGCATCTGTGCATTGCACGATCCCTCAACGATTGCAGCGGTTATCGTAGAACCAATGGCTGGCTCTACTGGTGTCCTGATGCCACCCAAGGGCTATCTGGAAAAGCTGCGAGCGATCTGTGACAAACACGGTATCCTCTTGATTTTTGACGAAGTTATTACCGGTTTTGGTCGCCTTGGCACACCATTTGCGGTTGACAAGTTTGGGGTCAAACCCGACTTGATTACCTGTGCGAAAGGCCTGACCAACGGCACTATTCCTATGGGCGGCGTTATTTGCCGCGAAGGTATTTACAAAGCCTTTGAAGAAGCCGCAGACAATGATCCGAGCAGCTCAATAGAATTATTCCATGGCTACACCTATTCAGGTCATCCCGTAGCTGCGGCCGCCGGTCTTGCGACCCTTGAAACCTATAAAGAAGAAGGGCTGTTCCAACGCGCCCAGGAACTTGAAGATTATTGGGGCAATGCCGCACACAATCTGAAAGGCACCCGTCACGTTATCGACATTCGCAACCTGGGCCTAATTGGCGCTATTGAGCTGGAATCCCGACCAGGGGAAGTTGGCAAACGCGCCTACGAAGCCTTTAGAAAGTGTTTTGAGAAGGGTGTCCTTATTCGCGTCACAGGTGACATTATCGCCCTGTCACCACCGTTGATTATCGAAAAAGGGCAGATTGATCAGATATTTGAAACAATCCAGAACGTTCTGAACGATTTGGACTAAACCGTCTGTAAAAACAGAACGGATAACCGGTGTGGACCCATCAAAAAGATTGGTCTGCACCTTTTAAGAACCTACTGCTAAAATAAACTAAGAACACAATTAGAAAATTAGCGGTTTGAGCGACAGAACAAGGAAAGAGAAAAACATGTTGATTGGTGTTCCAAAGGAAATCAAGAACCACGAGTATCGTGTGGGCTTGGTTCCAAGCTCTGTGAGAGAACTCGTTCACAACGGTCATCAAGTTATTGTTGAAACCAATGCCGGTGGCGGTATTGGCTTTACTGATGCTGATTATGAAGCAGCTGGTGCGTCAATCGTTGCAACAGCGAGTGAAATTTTCGCCAAAGCTGAAATGGTTGTAAAGGTGAAAGAGCCCCAGGAAGTTGAATACAAACAGCTTCGTGAGGGGCAATTGCTGTTCACCTATTTGCACCTGGCACCCGATGCCCCACAAACTCATGGCCTGCTTGAATCTGGCTGTGTAGCTGTCGCATACGAAACTGTTACCGATACCAAGGGCACCCTCCCTCTTCTACGTCCGATGTCAGAAGTTGCTGGTCGCATGTCAGTCCACGTTGGGGCCAATTGCCTGCACAAAGCCGCAAATGGTTCCGGTGTTCTTCTGGGCGGTGTTCCCGGTGTTGCTCCGGGTAAAGTGGTTATCATTGGTGGTGGTGTGTCCGGCACACACGCGGCACGTATGGCTATGGGCCTCGAGGCAGAGGTGACAATCCTAGACCGCTCTCTACCCCGTATTGACGAACTGAACAGCCTCTATGGCAACAAGCTGAAAGTTGTGTACTCCACTGTTGACGCCATTGAAAAATATGTGTCCGAAGCTGATCTGGTTATCGGCGCTGTCCTTGTTCCCGGTGCTTCTGCGCCGAAACTGGTCAGCCGTGAGCTACTGGGCAAAATGCGTCCGGGTTCTGTTCTTGTAGATATCGCAATTGATCAGGGCGGTTGCTTTGAAACATCACACGCGACAACGCATCAGGACCCAACCTATGAAGTTGATGGCATTATTCACTATTGCGTAGCCAACATGCCAGGCGCTGTTGCCCGCACATCCACCATTGCTCTGAACAACGCCACCCTGCCTTTCGCTCTCGCACTGGCAAACAAAGGCTACAAAAAAGCACTCGCTGACGATCCACACCTGATGGAAGGTCTGAACGTTGCCTTTGGTAAGGTTACCTGTGAGCCAGTTGCCGAAGCACACGGTCTGGAATACGTATCGGGTGCAAAGGTACTCGGCCTCTAGGGATATATAATTAATCCCGCCAATAGGGTTTAACCAAACAAGGCGAGCTTTCATTGTGGAGCTCGCCTTATTATTTGGTTAAATACCCAGTAAAAAAAGCCCTCTCGTATGGAAAACGAGAAGGCTTTTTGTAAAAACAGATGCGTTTTATCTGCAATTCTTCATCAGATATTGTGTCTAAGATGCAAGAAGCGAAAGATCGCCACTCAGCATGTCACTTAAACCTGTCGCATCCAGAACGGGAACAGAACACAAATCGTTATCCAGCAGATCACCAGGAGCCAAACGGGCAAGATCTGCCTGATCAGATGATACCCTTCGCGCAGCGGTCGACAGATCAACCCCCTCAGAGGAAATCACAGCTTCGAAGTCAGTAACCTTAAAGTCAAAGTTCCGGGTATCATAATCCATTGCAAGCATCCTTAAGTATCGCACCATTTATTAAGGATAGTGTAGAAGCTGATACGTAAAAGTGGTGTAGCATGATGGGGGCAAAGCTAGGGCATTCCTGTGACGAAAAAGTTTACAATAAATTAACCATATATGGCGCAACCGATATCTTTTATTTTAATCAAATAGATAGCACCTAAGGCATCAAGATAATAATGGTTAATATTCCAAAGCATATACAAAGAAAATTGAGCGTGTCCCAGACAGATATTTCAATGTATTGCCTCAACCTAAATCATACAAAAAACAGAGTCCTTCGTCCCTGAAATGAACAGGTAGGAAAAAAGAAAAACAACCGACAAAAATAACTATTATTTCTCAATAAGTTACACCACTTTGAAAAAAAATATTTTTTTTGTCATTTTCCTCTTGAGTAATTTAAACGAATCACCTAAATTCCGCCTCGTCGCCACGATGACTTCCCAGCGAAGTCGCAAAGAAAGAGTGGCCGACCACTGTGCCTCTATAGCTCAACTGGTAGAGCACCTGATTTGTAATCAGGGGGTTCCGGGTTCAAGT
>NZ_LANI01000041.1 GCF_000982415.1 Kiloniella litopenaei | reverse complement strand
TACGATTTTTTCCGAATTCTGCGGGCTCCCCATGCCTACTATTTTTAAAATCTTCTTTGCCATTTTCCTTTTCAAAAATCGTAATATTATTTTTATCCTTCTGGCATTGATATTCGCTTATCCAGTTGGTTCCGACCTGATTAATTATATTTTTGGGTGAGTTGGTTATGATTAAATCACTGTCTGATCATAAAGATGATTCATCATGCAATGATGGATTTGTCCCTACTGTCTGGACGTCCTGAGACTTTACAAACAGATCCAGATTATTATCGCATACATGAAGAGCATAATCGGGCTGTTCAAAAAGCTGAAGAGAATTATCAAGTCGTGCATTCAAGATTAAAAAAGTGCTCTCTGATGAATTGATAGTAGCTGGCCTTAGTAAAGTTGTCCCGGAATATTATGGATAGGTAAATGGAAGCTTCAAAAACACGGTATCTTGAATATGTTCTAACTGATCCGGGCCTTATAAATATTTTTAATGAAATTGAGAAAGCGCGGAAGTCAATCGAACCTCTCATTGATGCATTTGCAAATAAATATGGTTCGTTTTCTGGTGATTATGCGCTGAAGCCAGTCACCCCATATAAAGACCGGGTTTTCTGCTTAGCTTTTGATGATTGTCCAGAAGGTTGGGTTGAAGATGATCAACCTGGATTTTATTCTCCTCATCTTGAAAGTGATTTTTGTCGGGATGCCAGGGATGAAATGTTACGGCTTCCATTAATTCCTAATAGCTATGAACTGGAAGAGAAGCTTGGTGTTCGTCAAAAAATTGATTATGCAGCTTCATTTTCGATACAAGAGTATAAAGGTACTTATTCTGTAGAAGTTCCTTATCAAGAGGGCGAAAGTTTGAGTATTCCGGCAGGGTGTGTTTCGAAAAAGAATTATGAATTGAATCAGAATAAATGCGAATTTTGTTTTACTGAAATTCATCCTGAAGCAACAGTTTGTCCAAGCTGTAATGCCGTTAAATCCTATGGATTGTATAATTCTGGATTGCCTTTACAAAAGAAAGGTTTGTATGGGTATTTGGTCCTTTTACTTTTCGTCTCAATTCTACATTTACTAGGAACGCTTTATATTGCGTTGGTGTTTGCCCTGTTTCCTTTATGGAAGCTTTACCGAGGGCCTAAGTGGTATCGTAGGTGAGGCATTTTGATTGTTAAAAAAGCTGAAATAAGAAATAAATTGGGCTTATCTTCCGTGCGACTTGGTATTTGAATAAGCCATATTTTATTCCATAATTTTGGTGGTTTGGATCATTTCGAGCCATTACAACTAGTAGGATAATAATAATTCCAAAACTAACGCAGGCATGTATAATATTTTCTAAATTTTGGATTGTTTGGAAAAGTCCCTTTAATAAGTTCATCGACTGGCAGTGATGGGAATAAGAAATGTGGAATTTTGTGTTTCTCTCCTTTTTATTCGTATTTTCAATATCCTCTATAGCTGTCGCTCAAAGTTCCACCCGCTGCCAATGCGATTATAATAATTGGGTCGGTAATTGTCAGGCGAGTATTGAGCTTGATAATAACTGGTTTAAAATCACTACAAATACACAGCAGTGTTCCAGAGTAGATTGGTATGCAGATTCAAATCCTAAAGTTACAATTGTTACTGGTGGATTGGAAACTGAGGAGTGGTTAGGGCGTTCAAAAAGGCCTGAACTGACATTACAAAGTTGCAAAATATGCCGAGATACTAATTTGTTACCCAGGAATCCTGAAAATCCTCCGTCAACTAATCATCTTGACATATCAGCAGCAGACGCTCGCATTATGGGTACTTGGAGCTGTAATCAACAGGTAAAATTTAAAGGCCAAACCGTTAACTGCAAGACTACAAAAAATATTAACAAAAAGGTCGGAACCAACCGATATTTATCAAGTTTTTCTGGTTACTGCCAAAGGAAACTTAATCCAGGATATCATTTGGCAGATGGTGTTTCTATGGTGTTTGATAATAATGGTGTCGAAGAAATATTAATATCAGGAGACACTATAACAGAGCGCGGTCTGAGTGGCGGAGATAACAGTAATGTCAAGGATGAAGGAACAAAAGTGATGAATATTTCTGGAAGAACAATAAGTGGAACAGGTTTCCAGGAATTAAATGGTGGTGCTTGGAATTATAATTGCCATAAACGTTAAATTTGAAATATTAATAGCCTCTATGTTTAACGGCTTGCAATGATCCAGGCCAATGCTTGCAAACATCGATAATTTGAGCTCACTTTATTTGCGAATGTAAACCCACTTTCTGTTCGAATTAAGTGATATTGAACTCACATTATCTGAAACTGATCTTACAAACTTAGTTCTTCGCTTACTTAAATTGAGAACAAAAAAGTTACACCTCGTGCTGAATGTTACAGCGCTCGGCAGTCTGTAGCTGCCCAAGTGTCTCATTTTTGATAACCGAAAACACTTATAAATTGAAATTATTTACTCTAATTATAATATAGGGTTTATTCTTTTAAGCAGAGAAACAAATGCCCCAACGAGCTGTCATACATGAAGAAGCCGGAAGCCAAGATGTCCTAGCTTATGAATTGTCTGAAAAACAATGGTACGGTGTTATTGAGGCTGCTGAAGCTAAAAGACTTAAATTACCTTGTTGCGGAGTAGACGCCTTACCAAGGACACCAGAAGTAAGGGTAAAACACTTTGCTCATCCTCCATATACACTGGAGAACTGCCACGCCAAAAAGAAAGGGGAAAGTCATGATGCCATTATTGCCTCAATTGCTCTAATGGCCAGAGACTTAGGCTGGAATGTTACTCCTGAAGTGAAGTTTGGAGAAATCTTCTGTGATGTAGTATGTGAAAGAAAGGCATCAGGTTTACGGATAGGTTTCGAATTTGAAACCTCTACTCGACCTACGGCAGAAATCGAAGAGATTGATCGATGTTTAAATGGTACTGCAGTATCCAGTTTACATTGGTTCTTCAAAAAAGGCCGTAAGGGTGGTTTTCCTCATGTAAAGCATTCAAATCTATACAGTGCTTCAGAGGTAGATAAGGGGCTCGGCTATATCACTTCCAAGTGCCGTAATATTCTTCTCGAAATTGAAGAAGTTATCATACTTGCTAATAACATTATCAGCTCCCTCAGAGAAGAAGGCATAGAGTATCAGCTCAACATGGAGGCTGGCATACCCGATAGCCTGATAACTTATCCAGAGGGAAAGCAAAGACCCCATAAAGTTCTTTTTAGATCTGGTAACACCGAAGTTCTGGTCCCCAAGACCGCTGTAAATGCGAATAATTTTGTACAAGGAGAAAAAACGGCAAAAGCTCAGGAAATATTGATCAGTCTTGTCCGGAAAAATTTGAAAAAGGGTAGCTCAGTTTGGTGGGATGGACATCCAAAACTTCTAAAAGATAGTTTTCAGCGCTTGCGTGAAGACATTTCTAACGTATGTATCAGAAGCGAAATGCCAATTGGCTACAATAGTCCCAAACAAGTAAACTCATCAGAGCCGTCACAATATACAATCGAGGGCCTTCAACCTACCTCAAATTCTCACCTAAGCCCTCGTTTTGATAATCCCGAAGTAATCAACAACGTTTCAGAAAACCTTGATTTTGCTGAGATGCGGATAAAAGAAGTGAAAGCATTCTTACAAAACCACTTTGGGTCCAAATATTGTGATGATTTATTGGAGAAACCAATGGCTGAACTCAAAGGAATTTCCCCACGTGAAGTCGCCTTACAAAACAGTCAGTCCCTTGAAATGATTCAAGTAGCACTTGGATATCGTGATCCAGCTACAAAAGCTCCTATCAAGTCAATCCGAACACTGAAGTTATAACTTTTGCAACAGGATCAGATAAAATTCCATATCTTTAAATAAAAATTTAATTTTTTTCGGCTTTTAGTCCTCACCAATCGAACTTGGGCCAATCAAATCGATGTTCATCAAAGTCAAAGTTATTTTCATGATGCTTTGATAGAAGATTATAACTAGATGACATTGTTTGCAGTAGCGGAAGTAATGTTTTAAGCCTTTGCCTCGTTGATAAGCTTACATACTTTTTGCACTTACTTAAGTATATTTTCTCCAGATGCTCTAACTTTTCTGAGCCTATTACTCCCAATAATTCAAAGATTTTATCAGCATCATTTGGTATAGCTTTCTTTAAAGCAGCTTCAATTGTTGATTCCAAATCAAACATTATGGCTTGGTCAGACCGCGTGGTGGGAAGAAAGCCCATTGCATTTCGAAGAACGCTTATCTGCAACAACAAAACAGGCCATATAATTTTTACACCATATAACTTATAGCTGTCTTCAAAGCTTTCAACGGAGGTTACCTCTCGTTCTCTCTGATAGGCTTTTCTAACATCGTATGCCAAAGATATCATGAATGATTCTTTATTCGTTATCGCAGAACTTTCTTCATTAATCCGGTGAATAAAATCAAATAGGTCATTAAGTGTCCAAGGATCTCCCCAAAGAATTATGCCAGCATGTTTTTTTGTTAGTTCGTACCTTAACAATAGTTTGTTCCTAACATTTCGTATCTCAGTCTGTTTTCAATAGAGAACAAGAAATAAGGTGTCTAAAGGCCATCACTGAAAGTGACTATTGGGTATTTCTTCTACTCTTTCGGGGTAACTCAATCCAATATCCTGAAACCGCCCAATACCTTCAGTGTGTATCTTTAGAACTTTTGCATTTACCAGAGACTCACCTAGACGTGGGTCTGAACCTTCAAAAGAAACTCCTATGCCGAATTTTCTTGCCCACGCTTTAGCAACGGTTATTGCGGCTGATAGTGCATTCGAAAATTCTGTAAGGGGTACAGAAATTTCACAAATGCGGCTTCTTCCGATTTCCTTTAATTTTGATCGTACTGGGTCGCTGTTACTTAATCCAAAGTATGCTCCTTCACCTCCCCAGTATCCCAAAAGTAATTCAACACGTGAATTGTTTGCAGAGCAGGGTATCAGTGTGGTCCAAAGCAAATCTAATCTTTCGTTTGGTTCCGTATAATATCTTGAGTTATCTAAAATATGGTTCTTGTCGTTTTCTGTTATTTTCCCGATTTCGACTAACCTGTTCAATCTGTTACAAAGGTGGTTTTCAGAGGCTGGTATGAGCTGTTTTTCAAAAATAGAGACTTCTTCGTCGGTCAACTTGGTGTAGTGCCAAACTCTGACATGACGGTTTACTAGTTCATACTGCAGAACATAATCTATGAAGTTTTGGTATTTTTCTTGGTATTTATTAGATAAGAGAGATTCATATTCATTTCCGTCATCTACCAACCATGATTGGCCCATACATCCCAGTTTGAATTATGGCATTCCAAATTTTCTTTAACGCTTGTCCGGTTTCTTGATCTAGGAATAAAGAGGATCTGCTTCCATGAGGCATACCTAAAAAGTATGGGCGCATGGTTTCCCAGGTTTCTCCATAGTCAGCATCTTCCCAGCCTAGAAGTTCTCGCTCTAATAAAAGGGGTAACGCCAATGATTTTGGTATCGTTTTGTTCGGGCCTAATTTCCCCCAATGACAACGAACTAAGATAGATGCTGTACCGCTGTTATATAGATTGACATCCAACTTTTCTGCTGAGAGATATGCTATTTCTGGTCTTAAGCTATTGTTGATAGTGTCAACTGAACTCATAACAGATTTCCCGTCTGTATATGGGCAAGTTATAAATCCGTTAACAAAATAAATAGTATGATCCAGTCCTTTGTAGCCACATCTTTCACCTGGTGTAGTTACAGGGCTTCTTACCTCCTTGTTGTAGGAAACAATTGGGTGCCATGATGGATAAGCACTGACAACAGGGCCGCATTCATCAATGATATCTAATATTGTATTTTTGCATTCTTCCCTTGTTGCCGGATCTACACCTTTTGGAACTAGGTAACCTAAAGCTTTTTCTATTCCATTTCTTTCTGCTTCGTCTGCTCTGAAAGCCATTTTTTAATTTCCTGAATATTTATACAGAAAATCATAATGATGACGATTCACGCATAATTCAACTAATTTATGCAAAAAATGATCAGTATGTGTTTTTTGCGATGAATGCTGTCTTATAATCGATGGTTTATAGGACTGTCCTGTTTTGCTGTGAAAAAACTGTGAAACAGTGTCTTTTATTTGTGTCCTGTATTTACGTGTCCTATAATTCAATCAATATAGATTATAATACAGGACAATTGTTGTGAAAATTGGTTACGCGCGAGTTTCAACAACCGAGCAAAATCTTGATGCTCAAATTAAAGATTTATATGCGGCTGGTTGTGAGAAAGTTTTCCATGAGAAAATATCCGGGGTGGCAACAATTAAGCCGGAGTTGGAAAGTGCGCTCGATGCAATGAAGCCCGGTGACACTCTCGTTGTGTGGAAACTGGATCGACTTGGCCGAAAGACTACAGAGCTTTTGGTATTTCTTGAAGAACTAAGTGATCGTGAAATCAACTTTCAATCAATTACGGATGGTTTGGACTCATCGGCTGGCCCAATTGGTAAGCTTATTCTGTTGATTTTATCCGCCTTTGCAGAGCTTGAGAGAGATTTAAATATCGAGCGTACTATGCGCGGATTAGAGGCGGCATGGGCCAGTGGCAAAAAGTCCGGTCCCAAAGAGAAGGTATCTGATGATAGTATTCGGATGGCTATGCAGCTTTTGGAAACACCCGATGAAAACGGCAAACCGCGTACAGCAACTTCGGTAGCAAAAACTATCGGCCTTTCCAGATCCAGTCTTTATCGAAGAATAGATAAACTCAAAGCAGAAAGTTCAAATTAAATGGATTATTGGACCCTGGGCGCGTTGTCTGATTGTGATCAAGTCTTGAGTGTATGCTGCGCCGTTTGTGGACATAAAAACCACATAGATCCTGATGTCTTACTGGAGCACCCTAAATATACACCTTTCATGTATGTCTACGATATTAAATCTCGGATTAAGTGTTGTAAGTGTGGTTCGAAGGAAAGTAGTGTTTTTGCTCAAGATCGTCAGTATTTGGGGTGTTGGAATCCTGATCCTGAGAAGTGGGAGCAGGCTGATATCGATCATTTACGTGAAGATGCTGCTTGATAGTGCTTTTTTAGTTAGGACCTTAAGTCCCTTGGGGGGGTAATGAAAAATATTATTGGAATCGCCGTACTTATATTTATGGTTTTTATTGCTTGGAGTTATGTTTCTTATCGTATGTTCCCAAGTGTAGAAGAATGTCAAAGTGAGCTTGCAAAATATAGCTATGGCAATCCTTCAGTGTCACGGAAACGAGCTGAGCAGTGTCTGCAAGTGTTAGAAGCTTATGTGGATAATGCCAACTGATAGGTTGATTTATTCGGGATAGTATATTGGTGTATTATAAAGGTTTTGAAGTCCTGGTTAAAAAAATGAAGGCGAAACCTGTTGAGTGGGAGCATTACCTATCGATCTTAAGTGTATGTAATGCGTAGCCTCAAAAAGAGACACTTTTAAATCGCGGTTAGAAAAAAATTACTTTTGAAACAGTGTTATATCTCCTTGTTCTTCCAGAACAAGCTGCCAAATTGGGCTTATATGTTGGTGTAACATATTTTCAAGGTATAAGCCTGAAGCTAATTGTTGCAGGTCTACATTTGGATGCTTAGCTCGGAAAAACTCTGCCATACCAGTTACTTTTAAATTTATTTCCCTTTCAATTTGGAGACTTTGATCAATATCAAAACCAAAACCGTGATTGTGCCGTTTATGAACAGCCTCGTAGATATCTTTTATTGTCCCTAAATGGGCCGTTATTAAGCTTCCATCTAAGGCCCCTACTTTACATAGCATTGCTGCTCGGAAATTGGTTTCTATCAATTCAGTATGGGCATTCCCTTTTTGTCTAAATTGACTAATTCCATATACAAAAACACAAAAAAGAACGAAATAAATTAAATACTCCACAATCAGACTTCCTTCGAATGTTTAGTAGCTATATGTAATCAGGTTTAAATTTGATAGTTTTACGGAATTTCGAAAACAATAGAATCAGATAGATAATTGCATTGGTTTCCGCCTTGTTCTTCACATGGCTTTGCAATAGCTGTTATATTTTCATTTTTCAAAGGGAAGTTATTTGGATCATAGTCTACTAGGTTGGCTTGCTCCCAATAGCCTGTAAAATGGATTTCGTACTGATTGTCATATTCATTTATAACTATTTTTTGTATAAATGAACCATAACAAGAATAGTCACCGAGTATATGTAGGTTATCTAAAAGTGTGGTTTCCCCTATTTTTACCGTTAAATTTCCTCCCCAAAATGCTGCTCCACAATGGTTACCATATTCTTGGATATCATCGTAAACCCAAGTAAGTTTCTTTAATCCTAGTGGGCAACTTCCCATAGAGCTTTTACTATCTGGAATGTAACCCTTGTTTATAAGGGTGTTAATCTTTTTATTATAGTCCCCTTTTATCTCTCCTCTGACCCAAAAGCTTTCTATAGAAAACCGTTGGAGTTCTGGAATACAGTTAATTGATATATATTGGCTTCCTTGATCCGCTTGTGCTGTTGAGGGAATTATAGATGCTAGGAGTATCGGTAAAAAGAACATACGCATTATAAGCACCCCATCTCACGCTTCCGTCGATATACTTGAACGTAGTCTGGCTTGTTGTATGAAGGAGCAAGGTTTTCGTAATAGCTATCTGTTTTGGTTAGTTTATTTGAATTTGATAAATTTGTTTTTCTTTTACTTTTATAATTTGGGTTCATTTCTTCATATAATGATGAATAAGCTGCACGTGAGCATTCAAGGTCTCTCTGTTGTTTGATTTGGTCGTAAATAAAATAAATTGCACCTAACAAACTAATTAAAATGATGGTGATTAGGCTACGCTTAATCATAATCCTAGAGGGGGGATTACCCTTAATTTGTTTTGGGATATATGCTAGATCGGCATTAGCTATGCGAGTAGCTCCATTTTTTAAAGTATACTTTACTTTTTCTGTCATAATTATATCCATTAAAATATATATTTTATGTAGCTGTAAGTAATGGAAGCTAAATAACTTTTAGAATTAATAGTTTCAGATGTATTACGTAGTGTCAACATATGGGCAACTATCCCACACTCACAACACCAAGTCTGCTAAGTACTTTATTTGCAAGGCATTATCTAGGCTAAAGGACTTGACCAATGCTCCCACAGAATAGCGGTGTTAATGAGAAGATTCTACTTCCGGAACCCGTTAAAACCGGGGATTATCTATAAATATAATTTGCGAGAACAAAAAAAGAACATTGACTCTTATTATCGTCAGTTTCATTTTATAAGAATGACTGATATCAACAATGTTTCTTACCCTATATCCGTAGTAAACAAGTGGTCTTACCCTCTCGCTCTTGTGGCGTGGCGTATTCCGGCTGGATTTCCTTCTCCTGCCGAAGACTACATAGAAGGCGAGATAGATTTAAACGAGCAGCTTATCCGGCATCCACACGCGACCTTCTTGATGAAGGTTGCGGGGGATTCAATGATTGGTGCTGGAATTATGCCTGGATCTACTCTTGTCGTTGATCGGTCTATCGAGCCACGACATGGTAGTGTCGTTATTGCTGTGATTGACGGTCAGCTCACGGTTAAGCGTTTGTATAATAAATCTGGTGTTGTCCAGTTACGGCCAGAAAATACGACTTACAATCCGATTAATATATCTAAAGAGCAGGATCTTGTGATTTGGGGGGTCGTGACTAATGTCATCAACCAGCTCCCCCAATGATTGGTTTGCTTTAGTTGACGTAAATAATTTTTATGTTTCCTGCGAGCGATTGTTTCGTCCGGACCTTAATAATGTTCCAGTTGTTGTTCTTTCCAATAATGATGGGTGTGTTATTGCCCGGTCGCAAGAAGCCAAAAATTTGAATTTTTCGATGGGGGACATTTTCCATCAGGTCCAGGATAAAATCAGAGAGACAGGAACAAAGGTTTTTAGCTCAAACTATCCTCTTTACGGTAGCTTATCTTCGAGAACAGTGAAGGTTTATCAGCAGTTCACTAATAGGGTTGAGGTTTATTCTATTGATGAATCTTTTTTGCTTTTGCGTGGTTCTTCAGATGAAATTATATCTCTTGGCCGTGATATCAAGAACCGGGTTTTGAGGGATGTTGGCTTGCCTGTTTGTGTTGGGATCGCCAGAACAAAAACACTTGCGAAGATTGCAAACCGGATAGCAAAGAAACACGCAGAACATGCCGGCGTTTTTTTGCTGGAAGAGAATGACCAGGAACAACTCAAGACAATCGAAAATGAAGACATATGGGGTATCTCTCGGAGGCTTACTCCCAAGCTTCAGGAGCTTGGAATATACAACGCGCTCGAATTGTCACTGGCAGATCCTAAACGAATGAGATCCAAATTTTCAGTTGTCATGGAACGCATGATTTATGAGCTGAAGGGGCAATCATGCTTGGAGCTGGAGGAAGTCATACCCACTAAAAAGGGAATTATGGTTTCTCGCGGATTTGGGCAGGGCCAGGAACATTATATCCGAGTTCAAGAAGCAGTTGCTGAATATGCATCACGAGCTGCGGAAAAGATGAGAAAACAAAATCTATCTGTAAATAGACTTACTGTGTTTTTACGAACAAGTCCGCATGGGAAAGATCAAACTTATTATTCCAATTCCTTTAGTATAAACTTTCCCGAAGCTTCTTATGATACTGCTTTGATCATTAAGTGCGCGTTCTATTGCCTGAAGAAGATTTTCAGGTCTGGGCTGAAATATCAGAAAGCTGGCGTGTTTCTCGATGGTCTGGTTGATTCAGGATCCACTCAGCAAGATTTCTTTTTTAAGCCGGTTCCTGAAAAGTCACAAAAATTAATGTCCATGCTCGATGAGCTTAATAAAAAACATGGCCGTGATACGGTGCATTTTGCCTCTTGTGGTGTTGAGAGAAAGCATAAGATGAAGCAGAGGCTACTTTCTCCTCGGTATACGACGTGTTGGGATGATCGGCCCGTTGTATTTTAATTAAATGGATTAATTAACCCTCTTTTTTGCATTTCTCTAGTAAATCCTTCTCCTTCATCCGTTAAGGAATTATCATCGTGGTTTTGCCCGGTGTTAATTTTACCAGGATTAATTGGGCCATACATTTCGGAGGCATACCTTACCATGGCTTCGGCAATACCACTATTTTTATAATCGTCGTAAGTGAAGACACCGCGCATAGTTGGTGGGACGGTAACGCCATGGCCCAGATCATAGCATTCAGTCAATTCCAGGTCTCCGGCTTTGTTATTGTTGTGAGTGGCGACGATATTATTGCCCTCTTCTTTGATTTCAATATTTCTGCCTTGTTTGTCTTTAAAAGTTACCATCTATATATTCTTTGTTGTTTTGTACCGTAATGGCTCTATTTTTTGTGCGGTCGGAGATCCAAATCCATGGCCATCGAGCGGGTTCCACAAATATAAGGCATA
>NZ_LANI01000040.1 GCF_000982415.1 Kiloniella litopenaei | reverse complement strand
TTCTTGACCTTGTTTTCTCAGCTGAAGGTGTATCAGGTTTAAACTGCTGGCAACGATCGCTCGATTTTAGGGGCGATATACGACCAATCGCCCAAAATCGGGGCAACTTTCCAAAGCCGGTTACTGAAAGTTCGCCTTTCTCTTCTCAAGAAAACAAAGATAATCACTACAATGAAAATCTTGGCTAATGATTTTGTTTAGGTGGAAATAAGTAAGGAAAATCCTCATGAATAAAAGAAATTTTGTAGTTACAGTTAAAGAAAGTAATGGCGATAAATCGTGGCTTGAAGTTGAAATGCATGAAGATATTGGTCTCGATGCTGGCAAGATCATTGTCATGGAGTTGCCAGAAGGATCTCAATTTGATGAAGCAGAAAAAATAGCAAATTTTTTAAATAATAACTTAGAGAATTTCAGCATTAAAACTTTGCATAAGTAAACCAGATCATTTTTGGATCTATTGATATTAGAAAATTTTTGAAAGTTGGGGGGTGTTGGTGAGTGATAAATTTACAAAACGCATCACAAATTTTGTCGAGCGTGTAGAGCGTATTGATCAGGAATTGCATAAGGCAATTAGGTTAAGGGCCCTGCATGAATATTGTCATACTGATGAGAGGCTAAATTCTGGATCTTCCAGTCTTTACTTCACTGTTGCTTTTAAAGATTCGGCTGATTCATTGATCTTTGAGCTTGTTATGATTTTAATGCGAGTTTGGGATCGCGGAAAGAAGGTAAACTCAATTCCATCTTGTTTTGATGCAGTTGTTTCTCAAGATTTTGAAAAGCAACTTCTGGATTATCAAAGACAGCAAACAATAGATTATTTAAAAGAACAGGGTTCAGATGAAGGGGCAATCAAACGTGATGTCGATAGACTTGAGTGCTGTATATCTGAGCATCTAACGCATTTCCGAACATTAAAGCCAGAGATATTTGACGATGATATAATGGTCCGCTTAAAATTTATAAGAGATAAGTATTATGCTCATTCTCAAAAATCATCAGAAAATTTTGATAATGACATGCATGTTGAAGTGAATGAAGTATATGATCTTTTGGATAAAACATGTGATATAGCTTTTCATTTATACCTTGGGGCAGCTGGCTGTCATGTTGATTATAAAGACGCGACTAAGGAGGCTCATATGATTGCCAAAACTTATTGGTCTTCTATGGCAGTAGGGTGAGGCCTTTCTACTTAACTCTCCTGAAGGAATCAGGAGAGCATGTCCC
>NZ_LANI01000004.1 GCF_000982415.1 Kiloniella litopenaei | reverse complement strand
CGAAAATCGACGGGGTTTGTCAGCAATCTGAAGCGGGGTGTGTCCCCGCTTTTTTTTATTTCGATAGTTACCTATCTTTATTAATCCAGTGTCATTTTTATTAATCAAACAGAGCATCAATATCGTCTTGTGTAATGCCTTCGTTTTCTGCAGCAGGGCCATTCATAAGTTGATCATCGCCTTCTCGACCATCCTCTTTACCAACAGGAAGATCCATAAACGCTTCGGCACCCCAAATATTAATCATAGACACAATACGATCTTCAATAAATCGAAGCGTATTGATAATTTTTGTCATCCGCTGCCCAGTAATATCCTGAAAGTTTGATGCTTCAAGAATTGTGATGACATTATTTGCAATTTTGTCGCAAGCCGTTTGAACATCAGCATCATCGTGCATCAAGGCAGAAAGCTCATTAACAGTCGCTTCAATTTTTTCGTTTGCATCCAGAATACTGTTTGTTGCTGTTTCTGTCGCCATCACAATGGCATCAAGTTCGTTCGTTGATTGAGCGAAAGGATCATCAACATCATCTGGGTGCTTTATTTGGGCGATCTCTTTTTTCGTCTTACCAATCATCCGAACCATCTGAGCAATCTCAATCCGGACATCTTCCGCATCGTTAAAGCTTTTTTCTGCGTCGGTTTGTTGGGCAGATGATTGTCGAACCGCTGCATTTGACTGTCTAAGAGCTACAATTTCTGATCGTAATTCATTTATTGATTCAAACAGTTGCATGTTTGAGATCTTCGCATCAGGCGATAATCCTCTACGAAGTCGAACCCCTCGTTCCGCAGCATACTCTTTATTTGGTTCGGTTTTACTCATCATTTACTCCCAAAAATCCCCCGTATTCGATGAAAAAGATATCCGAACAAAATTAATGAAAATTGAATATGTCGTTATTTTAGAGATAAAAATTCATTTTTTTTTGACCAGTTGAACAAAATTTAGATCTTTGACAATAAGGATTAGTTGAACATATTGGCTTTTTGCCGCAACATATATAACCGAGTCCGATAGATTTCGGATCAAGGCAAAAACGATTTTTAAACTGATAAACAGGGATTGGGCTCTCAAATGAAGAAGCTATTCCAGACAGCAGCTGCGTCAATTATTGCATTAACGGCTGCAGCCGCTCACGCCGAAGATATCAAGCCAGCTGTGGTATTTGATATGGGCGGTAAATTCGACAAGTCCTTCAACGAAGGCGTTTATAACGGTGTTGAAAAATTCTCTAAAGAGACCGGCATTAAATATCGCGAGTTCGAGGTAACAAACCCTTCACAACGCGAACAGGCTATTCGCAAAATGGCCCAACGCGGTGCTGATCCGATCGTAGGTGTTGGCTTTGCCCAGGGGCCGGCGATTGAAAAGGTTGCAAAAGAATACCCTGATGTTCGTTTTACAATCATCGATTCTGTTGTTGATTTGCCAAACGTACAGTCTGTAGTCTTTAAAGAGCACGAGGGATCTTTCCTGGTTGGTGTTCTTGCGGCAATGGCTTCTGAAAACCAAAAGGTTGGTTTTATTGGCGGTATGGACATTCCCCTTATTCGTAAATTTGCCTGCGGTTATGCCCAAGGGGCAAAATACGCCGTTGGTTCCGCCGAAGTTTATAGCAATATGACCGGGACAACCCCATCTGCCTGGAACGACCCAAGTAAGGGTAGCGAGCTTGCGAAAAGCCAGTTCGATAAAGGTGCTGATGTGATCTTTGCCGCAGCTGGTGGTACAGGTATTGGTGTTTACCAAGCTGCTAAAGATGCTGGTAAATACGCCATTGGTGTGGATTCAAACCAAAACCATCTACAGCCAGGTACAATGCTGACATCTATGACCAAAGGTGTTGATGTTGCTGCATACAATGCTTTTAAAGATGCAATGGATGGCACATGGAAGCCAGGTCTTCATGCGCTGGGTCTTGCTGAAAATGGCGTAGACTGGGCATTGGATGACAATAACAAATCCCTTATTACTGACGCGATGAAAGCCAAAGTAAAAGAAGCACGTGATGGTATCGTTTCCGGTTCCATCTCTGTTCATGATTTCACATCAGATAACAGCTGCCCGGCACTGTAACCGGATAACTGATCTGAAATCAGAAAACTAAAATCAAGTACTAGGTTTTTCTATGAGCGTAGAACGCATCAAGACCCAAGGGTCTGAGGCGGTGGGGGGGCAATCAGCCCCCCCACCCTCTATTGAGCCCGCTATTGAACTGAAGGCAATCAGTAAAAGCTTTGGCCCTGTAAAGGCGAACCAAAACGTAGATTTAAAGGTTCTTCCGGGAACCATCCACGGCATCATCGGTGAAAATGGTGCCGGGAAATCAACGTTGATGAGTATCCTTTACGGGTTTTACGAAGCAGATAGCGGCGAAATTCTGATCAATGGACAAAAGAGAAAAATCCATTCTTCACGAGATGCGATATCCTTTGGCATTGGTATGGTGCATCAGCATTTTATGCTCGTAGAGACCTTTACCGTACTTGAAAACGTTATGTTGGGCGCCGAAGGTGCCCCGCTTTTAAACAAAAGCAGTCAATCTGCCCGGGAAGAACTTCTCAAGCTATCGAAAGAATACAGCTTGGCCGTCGATCCCGATGCGATGACAGGTGATCTCCCTGTTGGCCTTCAACAACGGGTTGAGATCCTAAAAGCCCTCTATCGTGGCGCTGAAATCCTCATTCTTGACGAGCCAACCGGTGTCCTGACACCACAAGAGACAGATCAGCTTTTCAAAATTCTTGATATCCTGCGCAGCCGCGGTGTGAGTATCATTCTCATCACACATAAACTTCAGGAGATTATGGCCATTACAGATCGCGTTTCTGTGATGCGTGCCGGGACGATGGTCTCAGAGCGCGAGACAGCTGAAACAAACAAAAACGAACTTGCCGAGTTGATGGTGGGCCGTAAGGTCCTTCTGGAAGTTGATAAAACAGATGCCAATCCGAGCGAAATCCTTCTGGAAGCAAAAAATCTGAGCTATAGCGAAGATGGTGTTAAAAAGCTCGACGATGTTTCCCTGACGCTAAAAGCAGGTGAAATCGTTGGGATCGCCGGGGTATCTGGAAATGGTCAAACAGAGCTGTTGGCTGCTCTCAGCGGTATTTGCCCTCTGCAAACCGGGTCAATCAAAATTGGGTCTGTGAAAATTGATTCCGACAATCCTAAAACACCAAAAGAATTTCGTGATTTAAGTGTCGGACATGTCCCCGAAGACCGTCACCGTATGGGTATGGTTACTGCTTTTAATGCGCAGGAATCAGCCATTATGGGTTTCCATGATGACGCGGCCTACAATGGCAAGTTCCTGATGGATAACAAAGCGGTCGAACAACACTGCGTTCGCTTGATGAAGGACTATGATGTTCGCCCCGAAGATCCAAAACTTAAATCGGCCAACTTCTCTGGCGGTAACCAGCAAAAGCTGGTTCTGGCCCGTGAAATGGATCGTCATCCGAAAGTTCTCTTGGTCGGACAGCCAACACGCGGTGTTGATATCGGGGCGATTGAGTATATCCACAAAAACCTGATCGCCATGCGCGATGCAGGATCTGCGATTCTTGTCGTATCCGTAGAGCTAGAAGAAATTATGTCCTTGAGTGATCGTATTCTTGTGATGTTTGAAGGCCGTATTGTCGGTGAAGTCGATGCAAAAGAAGCCGATGCAAGACAATTGGGACTGCTGATGGGGAATGCCGGTGCGCAAACCGAAGCAGCTTCTTCTGAAAACAACAGTAATAACATTCACTCAGAGGAGATCCCGGCATGAGTAGTCCGAGCAAAGCTCTTCCAGCCTGGATTGATGTCGGATTAATTCCTCTTATCAATATCTTATTGGCTTTTATCGTCTCTGGTATCGTGATTTTTATTATCGGCGAAGATCCTGTTGAGGCCGTCAAGATCATCGTATATGGCGCTTTTGGCAACGATTATAACCTTGGTTACACCCTCTACTATACAACCAACTTTATCTTTACCGGTCTGGCGGTTGCTGTTGCTTTCCACGCAAGCCTTTTTAACATCGGTGGCGAAGGGCAAGCCTATATAGGTGGTTTAGGTGTTGGCCTGCTCTGTCTTGCCCTTGATCAATACTTCCCCTTTTGGATCATTCTTCCGCTAGCGATTGCAGCTTCCGGTTTATTCGGTGCGGCCTGGGCTTACATCCCGGCTTACCTTCAGGCTTATCGGGGAAGTCATATCGTTATCACGACGATCATGTTCAACTTTATTGCCTTCAGTCTTATGAACTATCTACTGGTCAACATTCTGATAGAGCCTGGCCAGATGTCTCCTGAAAGCCGTGACTTTGCCGAAGTAGCCCATATTCCGACGATGCAACAAGCAGCAGCTTGGTTTGGCATCGAAATGTCAAATACACCACTGAACATGTCGATTTTTCTGGCTTTGTTGAGCTGTGTTTTTGTATGGCTCTTTATGTGGCATACCCGTTGGGGCTATGCCATTAGAATGCTTGGGTTTAACGAGAACGCAGCAAACTACAGCGGCATCAACACACAGCGCCTAATCGTTGGTACAATGTGTCTGTCGGGTGTGCTTGCCGGTTTTGTTGGCATCAATGAGATTATGGGAGTGCACCACCGGGTCCTACTCGATTTCACAGCAGGAGCAGGATTTACAGGTATTGCCGTGGCTCTAATGGGACGGAACCATCCCGTCGGTATTATTATTGCCAGCCTTCTTTTTGGTGCTTTATTTCAAGGTGGTGCTGAGCTTTCCTTTGAAATCCCGACTATTCAGGTGGAAATGGTCAAAGCTATCCAGGGTCTGGTTATCCTTTTCTGTGGTGCCCTGGCTTATATGGCAAGACCAACAGTAGAACGTATCTTTATAGCTATGATTGCAAACAAAGCAGTGGCAGGAGAACAGGCCAATGGATGATCTGTATCTTTTGCTTTTATCGACACTGGATTCAACGCTGCGCGTATCTGCTCCTCTCGTCCTCTGTGCCATGGCAGGGATCTTCTCTGAAAGATCAGGTATCATTGATATCAGTCTAGAAGGGAAGCTGCTTGGCAGCGCCTTTGCGGCGGCGGTTGTGGCCTTTGAAACAGGTTCTGCCTTTCTAGGCCTTGGCGCAGCTATCGTGACGTCTATATTGATGGGCTTATTGCATGGTTTTGCCTGTATCACCCACCGTGGCAACCAAGTGGTTAGTGGCCTCGCTATTAATATTCTGGCTTCAGGACTAACTGTTACACTAGGTGGTGCCTGGTATGGCAAAGGTGGCCAGACAGAAACGCTTAGCGGGGACGCTCGTTTTTCTCCTATCACCTTCCCCGGGGCAGAAGCACTTGTTGATGTTCCTGTAATTGGCCCTCTGTATATAGAGTTAATTAGCGGCCATAACTTACTGGTTTACATCGCCTTTCTGGCAGTTCCTGTTACGTGGTGGGTACTTTACAAAACCCGTTTTGGTCTTCGCTTACGCGCTGTTGGAGAGAACCCTCAAGCTGTCGATACCGCGGGTATTTCAGTAACATTCCTAAGATATCGATCTGTTATTATCGCCGGTATTCTTTGCGGTATTGCCGGGGCCTATCTGTCTACAGGGCAAAATGCGGCATTTGGTAAAGAAATGTCTGCCGGACAGGGCTATATTGCTCTTGCAGCGATGATTTTTGGCAAGTGGAAGCCTGTACCGGGTCTCCTTGCCTGTATGCTCTTTGGCTTCCTGGATGCCATGGCCGTACGTTTACAGGGCGTGGAACTCCCGGGTATTGGTGAGATACCTGTTCAGTTTATGCAGGCATTGCCTTATGTTCTTACTGTTATCCTGCTGGCTGGTTTTATCGGCAAGGCTGTTGCACCAAAAGCCATTGGCCGCCCCTATGTGAAGGAGCGCTAAGATGAAACAATCAGAAATCATTGCTCAACTGCGCGAAAACATGTCACGGGCCTATGCCCCCTACTCGAAGTTTCATGTTGGATCTGTTATAAGATCAACAGACGGGCAGTACTACAACGGATGCAATGTTGAAAATGCTGCCTATCCTCTAGGTGTATGCGCCGAAGGTGGTGCAATTTCGGCCATGATACAAAATGGCAGCCGGGAAATAGCTGAAATCTACGTCATGGGCGATGGCGATGCACTCGTTACCCCTTGCGGCGGATGTCGACAAAAAATCCGTGAGTTTGCCAATGCAAACACACAAATTCACATCTGTGGTCCCGAGGGACTGCGGAAAACCTTTACAATCGAAGATCTTTTACCCTTTTCATTTGGACCTGATAATCTGAATAAATGACAAACCCAACTCAATCCTCGAATGATGCTTTAGACATTATTCGGGGCCGCCTTAATGGCGTTATCCCAGAAGTAGCTATCATCCTCGGGTCAGGACTTGGCCCCCTTGTTGAAGCTGTAAAAGACCCAACGACAATTTCTTTTAATGATCTCCCCGGCTTTCCACGCCCCTCTGTAGAGGGACATGCCGGGTCTTTGATCCTTGGGCAAATCAACGGAACAGAAGTTCTCATTCTACAGGGCAGAAGCCATTATTATGAAAATGGTGACGCCACTGGCATGCTGACCGCAATTGAAACTATCAAAGGCATTGGCTGTAAACAGTTGATCCTGACCAATGCAGCCGGAAGCCTGTGCGAAGAAGCTGGCCCTGGCAGCCTGATGCTGATTACAGACCACATTAATTATTCCGGTATGTCGCCTTTGATTGGTGCCCGCGGGAATGACCGTTTTGTGGATCTGACCGATGCATACGATCCCACAATACGACAAGCCCTGAAAAATGTTGCAGATGAAAATGAGATCAAGTTGCACGAAGGTGTTTACATGTGGTTCTCAGGTCCAAACTTTGAAACACCAGCAGAAATAAGAGCTGCAAAAATTCTCGGCGCAGATGCTGTTGGCATGTCCACCGTACCCGAAGTGATCTTGGCAAGACGCGCAGGTATTCCAACCGCAGCAATGTCAATCATTACAAACTACGGCGCGGGCATGAGCGATACCGCTCTCACCCATGAACAGACCATGCGCAATGCTAAAATTGCCGCCGAAAATTTAATTAAACTGGTAAGCAATTACCTGAAGAGTTTAGGGTAACACCATGACAAAAAATGCAAAATTAGCTTTAAGCCTGTTGGACCTTACTAGTCTTTCTGCTGATGATACAAATGAAAGTATCAAGGCTCTTTGTTCGAAAGCAGTAACACCCTTTACCTCTGTTGCAGCTGTTTGCGTATACCCCCCTTTTCTTTCCGTCTGCCAGACGGAGTTAAAGGGAAAAGGTGTCAACTTTGCTGCCGTTGCCAATTTTCCTTCGGGCGATGAAGGGTTGGAGTCAGCAATTGCACAGACAAAAAACATCATCGCCCTTGGCGGTAACGAAGTCGATCTTGTTATCCCCTACAAAGAATGGATTGCCGGAAATAAAAACTCTGCGCCAGATATGATCCGTGCGTGTAAGGATGTTTGCGGTGATCAGGTTGCCCTCAAAGTCATTCTTGAAAGCGGTGCGTTTGAGAACATGGACAGTCTTTACGACTTGAGTGTTGCCGCAATTAACGCCGGGGCTGATTTTATTAAAACCTCCACAGGCAAAACAGACACTTCCGCCACTCTTGAAGCTGCTGAAACAATGCTTAAAGCCATTAAAGACAGCGGCAAAAAATGTGGTTTCAAAGCCTCTGGTGGCATTCGAACCCATGCGCAAGCTGTCGAATACATGGAACTGGCTCAAAATATTATGGGCGAAAGCTGGGTCTGTGCAGATAATTTCAGATTTGGCGCGAGCGGTCTTTTGAATGATCTGCTAGGTGTTTTGGGTCAAGCGACTGATTCTGAACAAAAAAGCACTTACTAATGTTGTTACCCCAGGAAGTCATTCGGAAAAAACGCGAAGGGCACGAGCTTAGCAGTGAAGAAATCGCTTATTTTGTCAAAGGGATAACATCCGGTGATATGAGCGACAGCCAAATCGCCGCCTTGGCAATGGCTGTGTTCTTTCAGGGGATGAGTAATGCTGAAACTGTCAGTTTAACCCAGTCCATGACAAAGTCAGGCGATACCATTGACTGGTCAGAATTACGGGATTCAGGTCCTGTGCTGGACAAACACTCTACAGGTGGTGTGGGTGACAAGCTAAGTTTGATGCTGGCGCCAATCATTGCTGCCTGTGGAGGGTATGTCCCCATGATCTCTGGTCGTGGTTTGGGGCATACTGGTGGCACGCTGGATAAGCTGGATGCAATCCCCGGATACCAGACATCAATTGATATTGACCGCCTGAAGTCCATCACAAAAACTGCAGGCTGCGCCATTGTCGGACAAACCGGTGACTTAGCCCCGGCAGACAAGCGGTTTTATGCCATAAGAGATATCACCGCAACAGTCGAAGCCATTCCCTTGATTACTGCGTCGATCCTGTCCAAAAAACTGTCCGCCGGACTGGATCGTTTGGTGATGGATATCAAGGTTGGGAGTGGTGCCTTTTCCAACACCTTGACCATGGCCGAAGAGTTGGCAGAAACCATCGTAAGCGTTGCTAATGGTGCTGGCTTACCCACCCGGGCTCTCATCACGGATATGGATCAGGTCCTCGGTTCATCAGCAGGAAATGCATTGGAAGTGAAAGAGGCATGGTCTTATCTGTCCGGTGAAAAGAAAGAGGTGCGGACAGACACAATCACCATGTCCTTGTGCGCCGAACTTCTCATTCTGGGCGGCTTGGCAAAAACGCATGATGACGCCCAGCATAAAATCATGGCAGTTCTATCCAATGGTAAAGCATTGGAACAGTTTCAGAAAATGATTACAGGTCTGGGCGGCCCAACAGACTTTTGTGAAAAGCCGGACAGCTATTTAAAATCAGCCAAGTATTGTGAAGACATCTATCTGGATAGATCAGGGTATTTGTCTGCGATGGATACCCGGGAAATCGGCATGGCCGTCGTTGCTCTTGGTGGCGGGCGCTCGAAACCCGGTCAGGAAATTGACCATGCTGTCGGTTTTGATCGTATTGTCCCATTGGGAACGCCAGTTGATTCAGGCATTCCAGTTGCCCGTATCCATGCCAACTCAAGCGATCAGTTAGAACGGGCAAAAACCCAATATCTAAATGGATTGACTGTCGCAGATAAAGCCCCAGATCAAGCCTCCCCCATCTTAAAGTTGATAGAGAATTAAAGTGTCTAGAGCATTCATATTATTGATGGATTCATTTGGCATAGGTGGTGCACCCGATGCTGAAAATTTTGGTGATACGGGTGCCAACACCCTGGGACATATTGCAGAACAATGTGCACAGGGCAAGGCGGATAAAAAAGGCATTAGGCAAGGCCCTCTTCGCTTACCCAATATGGAAAAGCTCGGACTGGGACATGCCGCCTTTCAAAGCACCGGTGCATATCCCAAAGGCTTTTCTCCCAACACCGCGGCGACAGGATTACACGGCGCGGCCAGTGAAATAAGCAAGGGGAAAGACACACCAAGCGGACATTGGGAAATTGCAGGGGTTCCCGTCAAGTTTGACTGGGGGTACTTTCCAAATGAGACACCTTGTTTTGAAAACGCTCTTCTGGATGACATTATAGAAGTTGGTGACCTGCCGGGAGTTCTAGGTCTTTGCCACGCATCCGGCACCGAGATTATTGCACGCTTTGGCCTGGAGCATATGACCAGCGGCAAGCCGATTATCTATACATCAGCCGATAGTGTTATTCAGATTGCAGCACATGAACAAAGCTTTGGCCTCGACAGGCTTATTGATCTTTGTGAAAAAATACGGGTTCTCGTTGATCCCTATAACATCGGACGTGTTATTGCCCGACCCTTTATCGGCGACACACCAGAGACCTTTGAACGCACAGGAAACAGGCGTGATCTCAGTGTCTTACCTCCGGAACCTACCTTACTGGATAAAGTAAAAGAAGCTGGTCGGGAAATGATCGCAATTGGCAAGATAGCAGATATCTATGCCCATCAGGGACCGACACAGGTAATTAAAGCATCAGGCCACGAGAACCTTTTCCAGCGCACATTGGAGCAGGTAAAAGAAGCTCCAAATGGCTCCTTGACCTTCACCAATTTCGTCGATTTTGACAGTCTTTATGGACACAGACGAGACGTGGTTGGCTATGCAGCAGCTCTTGAAGAATTCGACGGAAAACTTCCGATACTTATCTCTGCATTAAAAGAAGACGATCTCGTCGTTATAACTGCCGATCATGGATGCGATCCAACCTGGCCGGGCACCGATCATACTCGGGAAAACGTACCCGTGCTTGCTTTTGGCCCCAAAATCAAAGCGCAAAGTATCGGCATCCGAGACTGTTTCGCCGATATTGGACAGAGCGTAGCCTCCTTCCTGAACGTCGGCTCTTTAGAGGCGGGAAAATCATTTTTATAATTTCCGGCTTCTAAAAGCGTGAAAAGCAATGAAATACAAAAACAAGCGAGATATAAGATGGTTCTAAAAGCTGAATTACATGCCCATCTGGAAGGAACAGCTTCTCCGGACCTGGTGAAACGTCTGGCACAGCGTAATTCAATGAACCTGCCTGACGGACTTTTTGATGCCAAAGGAAATTACCGCTGGACGACATTTCTCGAATTTCTGAAAGCATATGATCTTGCATCTGCCGTGATCAAAACACCTTTGGATTACAGGGATGTCACATACGAATATCTCAAACAATGCGCTTCCGAAGGTGCCATTTATGTCGAGGTCATGTCTTCCCCGGATCACGCTGCTATGGCTGGAATGGGATATCAGGATCATCTGGATGGTATCATTGCCGGTATAGACGATGCAGAAAGAGATTTTGGTATTGTCGGACGTATTATCGTAACCTGTGTGCGCCATCTTGGGCCGGAACAGGCCACGGAAGTCGCAAAGCAAACGATTGCAGCCCCTCACCCCTATATTGTAGGTTTTGGCATGGGCGGCGATGAAAATGCCCATCATCCTTCTGATTTTTCCAAGGCTTTTCACATAGCACACGATGCCGGGCTAGCCTGCAATGTGCACGCAGGTGAAATGGCCGGACCGGACAGTATTATTGCCGCCCTTGACCACTTACCGATTAAACGTATTGGCCATTGCGTGAGATCAATAGAAGATCCCGATCTTGTCGCCCGCCTTATAGATGAAGATATAACCCTCGAAATATGTCCCGGCAGTAATATTGCCCTTGGCGTTTATCCCGATTTTAACGCCCATCCCTTCCTTAAATTGCACGATGCGGGGTGCAAAGTAACCCTGAGTTCTGATGATCCGCCATTCTTTCACACCTCAATCGGAAATGAATACGCCATCGCATCCCGGGAATTTAAGCTGAACGATCAGGAACTGCTTGATATCACAAAGTGTTCTCTGGAAAATGCCTTTGCAGATCAAGCGACCATAGACAAACTGCTGGCACGCCTATAGTTATGTGGCACATTCTTAATTTCAGTATCTGACGTATCTATGGCCAAGCTTTATTTCTACTACTCATCAATGAACGCAGGAAAGTCCACCGTTCTCTTGCAGTCCAGCTATAACTATCAAGAACGCGGTATGGGAACCCTGTTGTTCACGGCTGCCTTGGATGACCGTTATGGCAAGGGAAAGATCTCGTCACGAATTGGTCTACAGGCCGAAGCATTGATTTATGGCAAAGACGACGATCTTTTGCAGATGACCAAGGAAGAAATCAAACAACGGGAAGTTAACTGTGTTTTTGTCGATGAATCACAGTTTCTGTCAAAAGCTCAGGTTTATCAGATCAGCGAAATCGTTGATGACTTAAATATTCCTGTGCTGGCCTATGGTCTTCGAACTGACTTCCAGGGCAACCTGTTCGAAGGTAGCCAACAGCTCTTGGCCTGGGCTGATGTACTGCATGAGCTTAAAACCATTTGCCATTGTGGCAGCAAGGCGACAATGGTCATGCGCGTAGATGAAAACGGCACCCCCATTCAAGAAGGATCACAAGTGGAAATTGGGGGAAATGATCGCTACGTCCCCGTTTGCCGGAAACACTTTAAATTGGAAGTTCTTGAAAGAAAATAATTCTGTACACGAGATCCAAAAATTACACCTGATATTCAGGTATAATTAATATCTGTTGCATACCCTGACACCGCTCACTGAATAAAAATCTCTCGTTGCATAAGAAGAGATTAGTTCGCGTTTGGTACAAGGTCAGGATAAGTAAGGCATGAGTACAGGTATACAAAGTTCGCTTTATAGTTTTGGGCGAGCAACATCATTTTTGTATCTTTCTATAATTGTACTTTTGTTTGGTGGCTTTATTACTGCCGTCTACAAGCTTGAAAATTACGCAATAACACAGCAAGAAAATGCTTTTAATAATCAACAACTTCTTCAAACTCAAATCACTAAAAGAGCGCTACAGAATTCAATCGATAACATTCAACGCTTTTCCCTTGATTTAGCAAATGAGGAAAAAAACTCAGCCCTTTTCTTTCCTTTGGACAAAGAGTCTCTGGAAAAAGATCTAACCAAATCTATGGCTTATAACCCCGCCATTATCGGGGTAAACTTTTATGATAAAAATCAAACAAAACAGTTCTCAAATATCCAGAACTTTAACTGGTCCCCTTCTCTTGAAAACATTATGCAAGAATGGGTATCTCAAAGCTGGATTGCCTTGAGATCACCGGAAATTAATCTGATTGTTCCGTCTTTTCATGTGGAAGAAAAGGCGCAATTCTTCGCCATACTTGTACCGATAAGAAACCAAGAAGGCTTTCAAGGCAGTCTTGCCACAATTGTTGACCTCGGCCTTTTATCTCAAAAATATGTCGCACCGCTAAGATCTGGACAGCATGGTGCCGGATATATGCTCAACGAGAATGGCGTCATACTTTATGACCACGAAACCGAGATAATTGGCAGAAGCGTCTATGATGGCCTGCATAAGGGAAAACCAGAAGTCCAGCGGGTCGACCAACGCCTGCTTGGTGAAAAAAGCGGGCAGGATGAATATAGATTTTCAATCACACGCGCAGAAGAAAACAATCTCTATCGCAAGCTAATTGCCTGGGATACCGCCTTTATCGATAACAAAAAATTTGTTATCGCCCTTTCCGCACCGGACACAGAAATTGTTGGACCAATACAAGGGTTGCGCCAACAGGGAATATTCCTTGCAATTTTCCTGTCCTTGGGGCTGGTCACAGTTACCATCCTTTTTTACCGCAATACGAATAAAGCTCTTATACGAACGGCTCGTCGGTTGGAAGAAGAAGTGAAAACAAGAACCACATCGCTTAACAAAATAGAACAGAGCTTTCGGGATACCGTTGAAAATGCTGGTATCGGGTTCTATCGGACAACGCCCGATGGTAATTTTTTAATGGCCAACCCCTATCTGGTACAGATGAACAACTGCCAAAGCGAAGAAGAGCTTATCAAAACAGCACAATACAACGAAGATAATTGGTATGTTGAAAAAGATCGTCGCCAAGAGTTTATGAGACTTATAGATGAAAATGGCTTTGTTGAAGGCTTTGTCTCCCAGATAAAGGCATATAATAATCAGGAAGAGAAATGGATCAGCGAAACCGCCAGGGCCATAAAAGATGATGATGGGAACACTCTCTTCTACGAAGGAACAGCACAAGATGTAACCCATTTGATGCAGCTAAAAGAAGCGCATAAAACCAGTGAGGCGAACCTTAAAGCACACATTGCTGCCATGCCTGATCTTGGAATGATATTTTCACTTAAAGGCAAAATAATCAATGTCTATGGCGACACCAGCTTATTACACGCATCACCAGAAACCATGCTTCATAAATCACTAACCCAGGTTATGCCCAATAAAGTGGCAAATGAATGGTTAGAGCTTATAAAAATCACAGCAGCAACAGGACAAGTTCAATCAAAAGAATATCGCTTGAGCATTAAATCAATCCCTAAAGCCTTTGAAGCTCGAAGCGCCCTTATTAAGGGGCAGGAAAATACACCGGACCATGTTGTTATACTGATTCGGGACGTAACCCAGCACGATCTGAACAAACAGGCAATGTTAACGGCGATGGAAAATGCCGATATAGCGAACCGCTCGAAAACCGAATTTCTGGCAAACATGAGCCACGAATTAAGAACACCCCTTAATGCCATTCTTGGTTATTCTGAAATCATGGAAAAAAGCCTGTTTGGTCCCATCGAAAATACCAAATATCAAGAATATATCGCCGATATTCATACCAGTGGCAGCCACCTGTTGGATATCATCAATGATATCCTTGATTTATCCAAGATCGAAGCCGGTAGTTATAATCTGGAAGAAGAAAAAACGTCATTGCCCATTCTTCTCGCGGAGACAGACCGTATTATAGGAGGATCAGCAAGCGCTAAAAATATAGAATACACCAAAGGAAACATCGAAAACATTCCTCTCTGGGCTGATGCAAGAGCAATCAAGCAAATACTGATTAATATTCTATCCAATGCTTTTAAATTCACTCCAAACGGAGGATCGGTCTCCCTAGACACCTTACGGCACATATCTGGACTTGATATCATCATAGAAGATTCTGGAATTGGAATGGATCAAGCGGACTTGCCACGTATCTTAGAACCCTTTGTAAGGATTGGAACGTCACAGACAACCGAGGCATCGGGAACGGGGATTGGTTTGTCACTCACCAAAAAACTTATCGAATTTCACCAAGGTACGCTCAAGGTTGAAAGTGAGTTGGGTAAAGGAACAAAAGTAACGATCACTCTACCCAATGATCGCATATTCAAATCTTAAATTACAGGGTCACAACCTTATCCCCGGCTAATTAATTTCTCTCACCATTTCTGTACCATTCAAATGATAGGCTTTAGAAAACCGATCGACCAACGTACCATCCCTTAGCGGTACAGATTTAGTCGTTTTATAGGTCGTAAAGCCCATCTTTTCATAATACCTAAGCCCGCGACTGTTATCAGCGCGAATTGTGGCATTAATCGTAGAAAACCCGTGGCGCTCGAGATATGCACAGCTAGCAGGAAACAACGCTTTGCCAACGCCATAGACACGGGGATGTACTCTGGCAAAGGTGCCAATATCTGCCCAATCGGCGGGTAATTCCGGGTGCCTTCCCAGAACCTGAAATCCTGTAATTGCACCATCCTCGTCCTCACTGACATGACAACAGATACAATGGTCTCCGGTTAAAAAATAATGTTTGAACAGATCAACGTCCAGACTTTCTTCCATCGCTGTCGTGCCGCCGATTTCAATGATTTCATTCAAGAGACCACAAAGCTCTTCCGCATCATCTTCCCGCGCCAGCCTTATTTTAATACTCACCCTTCTCCCCCCCTTTAAGACCATTACCTATAATAGGTTCTGTGCTATAAAGACCACTGTCGATTTACATATAATTTTTTCCCAAAGCACGACACCAAAACTCCACTTCCAAACCTTTCTTGCAAATTAGCCGCAAAAACATGAATAACATGGCCCAAACACTAACTTTTTAACGATCTTCCCTCAAACAAAATGAAGTTTAACGAAACCAACAACAAAAGTAGTACAGCCTGATGGAAATCATCCTCATTCTCTTTTTGATTTTGTTACTGATTGGCATTCTATTGCTTGGAGTACGCCTTTTTGTGTGGATTTCAAAAGGTAAAATTAGAATACAAACGCTTTGCGTACTGCTGGTCGCGGCCCTCATTGGCGTAGGCGGCAACCATTTTTTTTTAAAAAATATGTCGATCATACAATCCAAAGTGTATCCAGACCTTTATTTAATCCAGCACCCCGAAAAAGAAAAATCCCCCCTCCTCCACCAGGCAATACGAGAACAAGTAAAACAGCATATGAGCATAGGATTGTCCGCTAGTAAAAAGTTGGCTTACCAAAAAAAGAATTCAATCTTCTTTTACGAATATTACAAGGCTTTTCCCATAAGTGTGTTTCAGGATGAGGGAACAGCGTATTTTCTTGAAAACGAAGAGGATTTGGGCGGTTTAGTCACCGAAGAATTGGGTATGTACACAAAATATAAGTTAGCCGAATTCCATTACTTTCCCTGTAATGATAATCTGACCCAGTACTGTGGTGAATTGGAATATTTCAATGAAAATGGTGTTATTAAATCAGAAAGCCTGCATAACCTCGCGGTGATAAAGCACATTTCGAAAAACGTTAGCCCTGGATTTGATAAAGATTCCGTGCACGCCCTCAACAATGACAAAATGCACATAGCATATGATTTGTTTGCAAATGAGCTTGCCATTAAACATGGCGACACTATCCATACAGCAAATTCAACCAAGCTGCGTGACGACACTTTGATTTCATCCGTTATAAATGCATTAGATATCGCCCCGTCATCGGTCAAAAATAATTTAATTGCGTTAAAGACCAATCCTAAAAACCCAAACGAAGCTATAGTAATTATCCCTGAAATTGTAGATGAAGGAGAGCAGTATTTTGACCTCAACAGTCACATTGTTCTTGCCAACCATCAAACAGGCGAAATAACACATAAATACTTTGAAAGTAGCAAAACAAACCAATGGGTTTCAGATGCTATCGAGCTTAAAGAGATTAGTATAGATACGGCACCATACCGTATGACCGAAGATCTCCGAGCGTTCGGTGTTCGGGTACGTTATTCAGGGATGTCACGGGTCAACCCATATACAAGTGAAACCCTCTCACTCTTTATAAAATCAAATAATGGATTAAAAAAAGTCCTTGATGCATACCCCGTATTCGACGCTGTTGGGCGATGGGATGGAAATTGTTCCGGTGAATTTACAGATACCGAAAATATTTTTATTGTGTCAGATCAAAAATCGAATGGCTTTTTTGATCTGAAAATAAAAAGTCACATTACAACCACTATAGATGACATAAATACTGACGGAGAATGTGACACTCGGGAAACTCTGGTGGTTAAAACAAAAAAACTAAAGTTCGACGGTGTTGAATACAAACTGATTAATTAAGATTTTTTTACAAAAGAAAAGGTGTTTCAATTTACATACTAATTTCTTCCTGAAAACACCTCACCGAAACTTCTCGCCCAAATTACTCGGACAAATGAATAATTCAAACAAAACAGCCCATAACTTCCTGAAACTTTATCAGGCACATCAAAGCTGGAGCGAAGCAACCTTTGGCACTGAAAAAGGCCCTATAGGCCCTCTCCGTCACCTGATTGACGAAGCACAGGAAGCCATCGACAGCCCGGATGATATCACCGAATATGTGGATTGCCTGTTCCTGATTACAGACGCCGCAAGGCGCGCTGGCTTTAGCCTAGATGACTTGGTCTCGGCAGGATTTGACAAACTTGAAATACTTAAAGGCAGAAATTACAAACGCACACCCGAAGGCGAACCGTCCTATCATGTGAAGTGATTTTCTACACGCCATTGCTTAGAAATAACCATGTCCGTATCCAACCATTTTTAAAACCAGAATAACCCCTTTATGAGGCAGATTATGAAAGAAAGAGGCTTTAAGGTACGGGCATTGGGTGAAATTGCGATCCGGTGTCGCGACAAGAAAGCGATGACAAAGTTTTACGAAGAAGTCATTGGCTTAGAACACCTCGCCGGAGACGTTGATGACCGGGTGACATTTTTCAAGATTGCAGAAGGGTTTGGGGGTCACACCAGTGTACTCGCCCTATTTCGTCCTGACGAAATCGCCGTAACAAACACCAATGAACACCAATGAACACCAATTGCCCCAAACCGGCGCCGGATCATCGCTACATCATATTGCCCTGTCATTACCATATGAAGAACAACAGGCCGTAATGGACTGGTACGACCAGATCGGCCAGAATTACAGAGTCCAATTGTTCGACTGGATTGGATGGCGCGGAATTTTCACCCGCGACCCGGATGGAAACACAGTGGAGTTAGTGGCTTACGATCCTGAATGGTCAGGGGACTGATCACCTATTCATAAAAAAGGCCTTAGCAATAATGCTAAGGCCTTTGATACATGGCGCGTCCGGCAGGATTCGAACCTGCGACCTACTGATTAGAAGTCAGTTGCTCTATCCAGCTGAGCTACGGACGCTTTATTCTTTTGTCAGGTGATTAATGTGTCCAGCGGCCGAGGCGTGTGTTACTGAAATTATCGCCGTATCCTTTGGGCTTTAATTTCCGTTCCTTTGGCTCTTCAACGCTGTACATAACACCTTGACGTTGTGCATATGCGATCGCTTCTTCTTTACTGTCGAACCACATGCGAAGCTGTCCGCGCGTATCACGAGAAGATGTCCAGCCCATAAGCGGTTCAATCTCGCGCGCTGCGTCTGGTTCATATTCAACAAGCCAGCGTTTGGTGTTTGCACGACCAGACTGCATTGCATTTTTCGGCGGCTGATAAATACGAACTTGCATGTTTACCTCTAGTATCAGGTCTTCAAGAAACCAGCGATATAATTTAGTGGTCGGGGAGAGAGGATTCGAACCTCCGACCCTCTGGTCCCAAACCAGATGCGCTACCAGGCTGCGCTACTCCCCGTATCCACGGTCATCGTATAAGACAGAGTAACACGCAAGGCAACAATCTTTTTTAAAATCGTTGTAATTTTCGCTTTAAAAGAGACAATGCGCTGAACAACTTAAGAAAGTCTTTACCCCCCAGTGGTTTAACAAGGGGACTTGACCAGTGCCAAAGGGCAAAGACTTCGCTTGAGATCACACAGAGACAAGCAAGCAGAGATAACAAGGTTTAAAAAGCAGTTATGACAGAAAATTCCCTCGGATCAGACCTCTGGATCATGGCGCAGGTCAGACAGTCGAACCAGAATGGAATCCCGGCCATGGTGATCCACAAAGGCGATCCGGATCGCGGGAGCTTGCTGCTTAAAATCAACCTTCTCGGCCCCGGCTGTCAGGTGCTCAGTCAAACGCGTGACATTGACGGCAATCTGGCCTGGCTTGCCGCGAACAAGGGCGAGTTGATGGATGACTATGATGCCCATGAATATGTAGAACGCGCCGTCAAACGCGACCCCGACCTTTGGGTCGTGGAGTTCGAAGACAAAAACGGCGTAAACCCCTTTGGCGGAGAAATTCTCTAACGCCGGAAGTTTACGCCGTCTTTCTTAGTTCAGGCCCATGGGATAGAGCAACTGACTTCTAATCAGTAGGTCGCAGATAACGGAAATCCCCTACCGCTCTCTGGTCGCCGTAAAGTTGAGCTTGGGGTTGTCTTCCTGAATACGTCCCATATCCCAATGGTTACGGGCCATATAAACGGGGCATCCATCTCTGTCGTCGGCCAGAGAACCTTTGTTGCGATCCAGAAAGTGTTTCATCGCCGCGGCATCGTCCGATGTTACCCAACGGGCCGTCACAAAGGGCGCGGATTCAAAGCCGACATTAATGCCGTATTCCTGCTCGATACGAGACAAGAGAACTTCCAACTGTAGCTGGCCCACAACACCAACGATATAGCTGGCCCCGATAACCGGACGGAAAACCTGAGTAACCCCCTCTTCCGCCAAGCTTTCCAAAGCTTTGGAAAGGTGTTTGGCTTTGAGTGGATCATCAAGGCGCACCCGTTGCAGAATTTCCGGTGCAAAGCTTGGAATCCCGGAAAAGCGGATGTTTTCGCCCTCGGTCATGCTATCGCCCACCCGAAGCGTTCCGTGGTTGGGAATGCCGATAATATCGCCCGGCCATGCCTCTTCCGCCAGTTCCCGGTTCTGGGCAAAGAACATGATCGGGTTATGAATGCTCATGGATTTACCCGTGCCGATCTGGTGCAGCTTCATGCCGCGCTTGAACTTGCCGGAACAGATCCGCATAAAGGCAATACGGTCCCGGTGTTTCGGGTCCATGTTTGCCTGTACCTTGAAGACAAAACCGGAAACCTTGCTGTCAGAGGGCTCGACTTCTCTTGGCTCTGCGGGTTGCGCCTTTGGTGCCGGGGCAAATTGCAACACGGCATCCAGAAGCTGCTTCACGCCAAAACTTTTCAAGGCCGAACCAAAGTACACAGGCGTCAAATGCCCCTCGCGGTAGCTTTCCAGATCAAAATCCGGATAGGCATCCATCGCCAGATCTGCCTCTTCCAATAGCGTATCATAGAGATCGCCTGGAATTAGATTTGGCAGTTCATCGCCCAAAAGCTCTGCCTTTACCGGCGTGCCGTAGCTGTCTTCACCTGTGAAGGGAATCATTTCTTCACGCACAAGGTCATAACAGCCCTTGAAGGTTCCCCCACCGCCGACAGGCCAGACCATCGGCACCGTATCCAGAGCCAGTGCTTCGGCAACTTCATCCAGAATTTCGAATACCTCGCGACCTTCGCGGTCCATCTTGTTGACAAAGGTAATGATGGGAATGTCACGCAGACGACAAACCTCAAAAAGTTTGCGGGTTTGCGCCTCGATACCCTTGGCAGCATCAATCACCATGATCGCAGAATCAACCGCGGTCAGGGTGCGATAGGTATCTTCACTGAAATCTTCATGGCCCGGTGTATCCAACAGGTTAAAGGTCGCCCCTTCGTATTCGAAGGTCATAACCGAGGTTGTCACCGAGATACCCCGCGCCTGTTCAATCTTCATCCAGTCGGAATGCGCACGTCTGTTTTCGCCCTTGGCCTTCACCTGTCCCGCCATGCGAATAGCACCACCCAGTAACAACAACTTCTCTGTCAGAGTTGTTTTACCCGCATCCGGGTGCGAGATAATAGCAAAGGTACGGCGGGCTTCGGCCTGTTTGGCAATTTCAGAAGACATGGTTTTGATTTTCTACAATATGTTCACAAACATGCGCACATTCCTGATTAAGCGTTAATATGCACATATATTATTCTGCCGGGACAATCTCTCTTATTCACGTTCAGGTCAAGACCGAACAGGTGAAAGCACCAGAACAAGAATACTCTTAAGACCTATTCTGTCTCGGGTAGTTCTGATCTGATCATATCCAATAACCCCGGAAATCGATTCTCAATATCATCAGTTCTCAATTGAGCTGCTCTGCTGTTGCCACGATTAACCTGCCTGATAAGTCCAGCTTCTCGCATTGTCTTAAAATGATGTGTCGTCGTGGCCTTCGACACAGGCAACTCAAAAGAAGCACAGGTTCGCTCACAGCCAACAGGCGCGAGAGATAGTTCTCGGATTACTTTTCTGCGTAAAGGATCAGCGAGCGCTGATAACACTTTGCCAAGCTCTATTTCTTCAAAGCTCGGGTGCCCTTCTTCATCTGGCATACTTACCCCTTAGGTACGACTTGACTCGTACCTAAGGCGCAATTAAACACTAAGGTACGAACTTAATCATACCAAAGGTCAAGTATATGTCCACAAATATTGAAATTGAACTCCCAGAATCCCTGCCTCAAGAAAGAACACCCTACGCATTAGTTGGTCGCGTGTATGCCAAACCTGAAATGAGTGATGCATTAGAAAAAAGACTTTTAACACTTGTCGAGCCAACTCGCCTGGAACAAGGGGCCATGCAATACCATGTTCACCGGGATCGGTATAATTTAAATCTATTTGTCTTTTACGAAGTTTGGCGCAGTAAGGAGGATTTAGAAAATCATTTGAAGCAACCTTACATACAATCGTTTTTAAAAGACAGATTGTCCTATATTGAGGGAGATATGGAAATTACATGGCTATCAATGGCTAGTTCGCACCCTTCATAACCTTAAAAATAATGAAAGGGGAACATAAACACCCTTCACAAGAACATCACAAATGCGTGTTCCCCTTAGCAAAGACAATCATATATCTATTTGTTTTTAAAAAAAACTTTCGCCAAACAATTCGAAAAATTCTATCAAAAGTAGAACGGCACCGGATTAATTGAAATTTAAGATACATAGCGCAATATATTAGACAGAGCAGGTGCTCGCTCTATATGGCACCCTGAAAGGAGGCCCCTATGTTAAAGTACATCACTCTTGCTGTGATCGCTTTTACGGGTTTCGTTACAACCTTACCGGCCTACGCGCAAAACCAGTGCGATAAGCGAGATAGCATTCTTGAAATGCTTTCTGATCGGTATAGTGAAAAAACTCAAGCTGTTGGCGTTACAAATAAAGGCGGTTTAATTGAGGTTCTTACCAACAAAGACGGTGCAACTTGGACAATTATTGTCACCACACCACATGGTATAAGTTGTCTGGTTGCGGCTGGTGAGGGCTGGAAACAACTGGAAAAAGCAGCCTTAGAGCCAGAGGTTTAAAAAACGACTGCGTTTAAATTCGGAATATTGCATTATTTCTGAAAAAAACGATGCTGTGCAATATCTCCTATCTTGATACCCAGCCGGAATGCTGTTCCGGCATTAAGCTCCAATACCCCAATCACATCCTGATCTGAAGAGATGGTTTTGGTAGAATGCGGGGTGGTATTCTCTTTTATGTAAACAATCCTACCTTCAGAATTGAGAAACAACATATCCAGTGGGATATAGGTGTTTTTCATCCACATCGTGACATTGTTCGGCTTTTCATAAACAAACAACATTCCCGCGTTAACCGCCATACTTTTACGATACATAAGCCCTTGTGAACGTTCTTCATTACTTGATGCAATCTCGATATTGAACCGGTGCGCATTTCCTGTTGCAGAAAAAATTGTCAGAGTATCTTTCTCAAATACAATCTGTGCTACTCCTGTGCCTATCTGTGCCAGAATTATAACCCAAACAAGAACGGCATGTTGAAGGTGTTTTTTTAGAAAAGACATTGGGACTTAATCGTTCCTGTTCTTTAACATTCGCATTTAAAATAGATCAGACGTTATAATTCCAAGACGAACCAACTACATTGCATTTTAGAACGCTAATGTCTGTACAGGCTACGGACAACCGTTAAATATGCAAATCATATTACTTTGATTTAAAAACAGAAAGATCTTGTCTTCACCGCAGCATCTTATGTTAATATTCATTGAGATATCAATCTGTTGTCGCCAGAAACACCGATGAGGAAAAAACGATGAGCCACAAGAGCATCCTTGTTCACCTAGCTAATGATGATGAACACCAGACAAGACTGGATGTAGCCCTGCGCCTCGCCAAACAAAACAACGCTCATATATCTGCTCTCTTCATCACTACCCCAGTTGGTATGCCTGTTGAAGTATACGGTCGGGGAGCGTCTGTTCAATATCTTCTGGATGCAACAAAATCAGCCGAAAACCGCGCTGACGAACTTGAAAAAGAGTTCAAGGATATCTGCCACCGTGAAAACATTTCCCATAACTGGATTGTCGAAGAAGGTGATCATATCAGCCTGTTAGCTGATCATGCTCATGCTGCGGATATTATTATCGTCAGCCAACCAACCTTTGAACACTTTGAAGACCGTTTCAGAACACGTCTTGTCGAAGAGGTTACCCTGCTCAGTGGCCTTCCCTGTCTTATGATCCCTCGTGGCTTTGATGCCTCTAAAGATATCGGCAAACGCATGATGGTTGCCTGGAAAGGAACGCGTGAAGCACTCCGCGCTGTACGTGATAATTTGGATTCATTAAGAAAAGCCGAAAAGGTTTTCCTTCTGACAATTCAACCAGAAACCGAAGACGCACTTTCCCTGAGTGAAGTCAGGAATTACCTCAAGCGGCACGAGATCGAAGCAGAAACGGTTAAAATTGCCCAAACAGAAAACTCAATCGGGCAAACCATCCAAGATGCAGCAACGGCACAGTCCTGTGATGTCATCGTCTGTGGCGCCTATGGTCATAGTCGTCTAAGAGAAATGCTACTGGGTGGAGTCACCAAGCATCTGGTCAAGGAAGCTACCATCCCGGTTATCATGTCTCATTAAACGGCTTTGATGCCTATTTATCTAGCAGTGACTAATTCCAATTGGCGATAAAGTTGCGGCGCTAATTTTGCAGATATAAGTTTAGAGCCTGGATAATCAAATTAGCCATTTGATTATGAATCTTTTCACGTCCGACCTTAACATCGGATACGCAAATTTCATCTCCTGCGCCCTCTTCTTTTAGAATATAAGCACCCTTTGGTTTGCAAACATTGAACGCGCTGTACCGACTGGCACTTTCTATGATTGAATAGTCAGACCTGGGAATATTTTTTACCAAAGACGATGCGTTAAGGGCCTTTGGTATCGTTTCTGCAGTTCCTAAATTAATAATAGAAACCGGAATATTTACGCTACTTAAACTTTGATCAGAAAAGCTCTCTGTCAACTCAGGATCGACAAGAACAGTCCCTTGAATACGCTTATCCCTTTGTATCTTTTGTAAGTCGGTTAAATCAATTTTTCGCAAATCCACATCGAACTTCTCAAACCAGACGCAATCCATTCCCATATTAATTTCATCACACGAACTAACAAAACGCTCTGCTTCTATATTTGCTCCGACAAGCGATAAGACAGAGGTTCCCCCCAAAAAGAACCCAACGGCTCCAATTTTTTGGTGGTCAATATGCCTCGTCCACTCGGGGCTATTTTCAAGCGCTGTAAGTGTTGCAGAAATATCCGCCGGACGCTTCCACAATTCAGCATTTGCTTGTGGTGCATCATCATATCCAAGTGGCGGTGCTTTAACATCGACAACAATGAAGCCATTTTTCACAAGATGAGATGCAAGCCATGCACTTTGGTTCGGGGCAGATCTCATCCCACCATGAGAAAGCAAAACTGTTGGAAACCTCCCCGAGGCAACAACTGCATTTTTTTGAGCAACAGTACCTTCAAAGACAGCATTTTGCCCAACACTTGTCGTTTCGCCACCGCCTCTTGCCGGATACCATACCATCACATTTAATGGTGCCGTACGTTCAGGAGATTGAACCGTTAACGCTGTAACACCAACCACAATATCATCAGCCCTTACAGAAAAGGATAATAAGATTGCCAGTAAGACTGCAAATATAGTCACACAATTAAATACTGTGGAAAAAATCTGGCGCAACACGTATCTCCATTAAATGAAAAATAAGGAACGAGCTATTCTTATTTACTAATTATTTCAAAAACACCTGGATGGACTTTAATGGGCTCAGGAAATCCCTTCCCAAGCACCTTCATTCCATCCGAATTTAGACCATCTGAATTTTCATAGCCCTTATTGACGACCGCATCATATGCCTCTTTATCTCTCCAAACCACAATATTGATAAAGTTAATTTTGCCATTCTGAACCGACGCCCGATAAAAGGTCGAAGAAACGAACCCAGGCTGCTTTTTAAAATAATTTATATAAAGATCGCGTGTTGAGATAGCGATTTCCTCGTAGCCATCAGGTACTTCAATACAGTTAATTGCGCTAACTTGCGACATGATCAAATCTATCTTTCCAGGAATGGATTTTTATCACCTGGAATACACGTGTGATAATGGCAGGAGTATAACTCTATTAACTATTCATCCTTTATGAAAGGGACCATTAGTTCCCTTTTCCATAAATAAAAAAACGCTCCATAAAACCGGAGCGTTTTTCTATTAAGTTGAAACTAGACACATGCTCTAGATAAAGAACATAAAGGTCAAAAGAACAAAGCATGGCATAAGAATAACCCCGGACCAAAGCATATAACCAAAGAAACTTGGCATCGGAACACCGCTTTCTTCGGCAATGGAGCGCACCATAAAGTTAGGTGCATTACCAACATAGGTATTCGCCCCCATAAAGACTGCACCAGCCGAAATTGCCAACAGCGTATTTGAGAGCTCTCCGGTCAAGGTTGCGACATCACTTCCTGTTGTATTAAAGAACACTAGATAAGTCGGCGCATTATCAAGGAAACTCGACAAAATCCCCGTAGCCCAGAAGTACATATAGTTTACCGGCTCACCGTCGGATGTGCTCACAGATTCAACAATCATTCCCAGAGCACCCGAAGTGCCCGCTTTTAATATCGCAATCGCAGGGATAATGGTAATAAATATACCAATGAAAAGTTTACCAACTTCTAGAATTGGAAACCAATTAAACCCATTTTCCTTGCGGCTTTGATCATTAGTAAGTTTTAGGGATAAATACGCTAAGAATAGCAATATCGCATCACGAACAATATTCTGTAGCTCTACTTTTACGTGGTAAATATCAAACGAAACACCCGGTTTCCATACACCAGACATCAAAACAGCTGCTACAACGCCAACCAAAAGCAGAAGGTTGATTTTTCCGTCGAGAGCAAAAGAAACTTCATCAGCAGGTTCAACTGTTGCCGGATCAACAATAATCGGCCCCTCTTTGCTGTACAAAAAGCTATCAAGAGCAAAGTACAAAATCAGAAGAACAATGGACAAGAACAGCATGGGCAGGAACATGTGAACAGTTGGCCAGAAGAAATCTACCCCTTTCAGAAAGCCCAGGAAGAGAGGTGGGTCACCTAGCGGTGTCAACGATCCGCCGATATTTGCAACAAGGAAAATAAAAAATACAACAGTATGTGTTTTGTGTTTGCGATGTTCCATCGCCCGAATTAACGGGCGGATCAATAACATTGCAGCCCCTGTCGTCCCCATAAAACTGGCAAGGGCTGTCCCGATGAGCAGGATGGTTGTATTGAGCACAGGAGTTCCGGTTAATTTGCCACGAACCCGGACACCGCCCGCAACAGTAAACAAACTAAACAATAAAATTATGAACGGAAAATATTCCAATAACCCAACATGCAGGGTTTCATAAAGCGCAAGCTCATAACCAAAAAAAACAGTAAAGGGAACCAGAAAACATGTAGCCCAGAACCCCGATACTTTACCAAAATTTTTATGCCAGAAATGCGGGGCGACTAGTGGGAAAATCGCGATAGAGAGAAGCATACAAGCAAACGGAATCACCCAAATTAGACCAAGGTCTTTTCCTTCTAGATGGGGGGCCCCTTCTCCTGCAGCAACCGAGATACTTGGAAACATTATCCCCACAATAAGCGTTGTGAAGCCAGATACGATGGCTCTTTTGAACCAAGGTTTAATTCCCATATTATCCCCTACCCTGTATTGATTCTGTTTTATAACGAAAACTGATGTCTTTTATTTTCCAGCATATTATATTTGGTAATGACCATTTTTTTTAAAGGCATTGCACGATAAAAACAAGTTTACGGAATTCGAAAAATAAGATTTTGGAATTGATTTAAATCGTTTATCGCACACCCGGATCAGAAACTCATTTTGCGTTAACGCAAATCAACAGCATTGGTAAATAACCCGAGTGATTTTATTGCTCACTCTACAAACAAATTCATATCTCATAGTCATCGCAACAATAAAAAGTTGTTGCGACACTGCATCGTCATATGATTAATCCTCACACTTATTCCCTATTACAAAGGCAACATAATGACAAAACCAGTCACGATCCCCGACATTCAAAAGCGTTTAGAAATATTGAGCCAAGAATTGATTGCCTTGATTCAACAATATCAACTGGATGCACAAGACCCTTTGGATGTCATTCCAGTCGCCCGTGAAAAAGTATCCCAAAAAGAGGATTACATCCGCTTTCTTGAGCTCTCATTAGAAGGACGCCTTTTGGGTGAGGCTGCTCAACACCTTGAGGCAGCACACAACGAAAACTAATTCATACAAACAAAACAAAAAAACCATAGGCAATACTAGTCCACACGAAAAACCATCTTATGTTTAGGAAATAATTCCCTGAAAAAACATCTCACTATTAGTAATTTATTAAATCAAAAAATATAAAAACATTAACAGATGACTGGTTTATTGATATATTTACTAACAGTCATCTATGACTAAACCTGCTATTAATTGTATGCCGGATTAAATTGACGATTCATAGCAAGTTATTTGGAACTCACAGGCGAACACTTTGAGTATTGAGGGCGGTAAAGCAAAGAGTATTATCGCAACCATCAAGGGTAAGCATGAGAAATAAAAAATCACTTCCGAAAAGAATTACTGGCGTTCCCAATGCAGTCGATGTCCATGTTGGACAAAGATTAAGACTACGACGCACCCTGCTTGGTTTAAGCCAGGAAAAATTAGGCGAAGCCCTTGGCTTGACATTTCAACAAGTTCAAAAATATGAACGTGGAACCAACCGCATCGGAGCAAGCCGTCTGTATGATCTCGCACGGGTTCTAGATATTGATATTGGTTACTTCTTTGATGAAATGACTGATGAAGTATCTCACCGCTCCCCAGGCCAAATAAGAGGCATGGCAGAAGAAGGCGAAGAGCTGCCCTTTCAAAAAGATCCAATGGCCAGAAGAGAAACATTAGAACTGGTTAGAGCATATTACAAAATTGAAGAAACAACCGTGAGAAAACGCCTATTGGATATGGCGAAAACATTGGGAAAAGTTACAGGTGATCCTCCTGATTCAACAGAGTAAGATCTCATCAGGCTCGACTATAACCAGTAAAAATTGCATCGCATGCTAAAGCTAATGCCTCTATAATGTTGGCTGAATGAAATCTTCGACAGATATTCACATCATGATATATCTCGCCCAATAAGTGCGTATTCAACTCTGCGAGTTATCTTGTTTTATCATTCGAATAGATCTAAACATTGTTATCGAGATGATACCTTGACTGATGATACTTTGACTAGGGAGTAAGTTCACAATCGACCACAAAAGTTTTTCGAACGACGAAAAACTGGTCCAGACATTGTGTATTTGCGATTAGTATTATGCCATAGTACGTCTATAGGCATAATTATTACTCTTTTATAATCATATAATTTTACAATTTTGCAGTTGCCTTAGAAAGTTTTCAGTAAGCTTTCGATGCTAGGATCGGGGCATGTATATTGACACTTACTTTACATCTCTAGTCGACTTTCCTGGCAATTCTATGCCACTTATTGGATCTTTCCGACCCGACCTCGTCGCACTATCAATTGCCATTGCTATCTTTGGCGGCTGGGCAGGCATGATGTGTTTAGCACGTGCTGAAAAACTAACCGAAAATAACAAAGGAAGCGGGTCTCTTTGGAAAGTAGCAGGTGGACTGGCCTTTGGCGGTGCTATCTGGGGCATGCATTTTATTGGTATGTTGGCATTTTCACTGCCTTGTGGAATATCCTACGATTTCCTAACAACATCAATTTCAATTGTTCCAGCAATTCTCGCCAGTTTAACAGCTTTGTTTGTGGTGAGTCAGCAACGCTATAATCTTCACTTACGATTGATTATCGGTGCCGTATTGATGGGTGCAGGCATTGGGACCATGCACTACGTCGGAATGGCAGCAATGCGCTTGCCTGCCATTCTTTTTTTATGATCCTCAATACGTTGCTCTGTCAGTTTTTGCCGCCATCATTTTATCTTACATTTCTCTGTCCGTGGTCGAATATGGGCAAAGGCAAACATCCTATCCACGTGTGCGTCAGATCATTGCGGCCATAACACTTGGACTTGCCGTCGCATCCATGCACTACATTGCCATGCAAGCGGCTATTTTCTATCCAATCCTAGAAGAAATTGGCCCAACGGGACGTTTAGCCGATGTTGTACTTGCTGTCTTTGTCGGCCTTGGAACTTTGGTCTTGGCTGGTGGTGTAGCGACTGCTGCTTTTGCCGCTCGCTTGAAAGAAAGCGTCAGAAACCTGGCAGATGAGGCACGCCAGAGAGCTATTGCAGAAAAAGATGCACGCGCAGATCAGGCAAGATTACAGGCAATTTTTGATACCGCGGTCGAAGCAATTATCGTTATTGACAAGCACGGAACTATTCGACAATGGAGCGAAAGTGGCTATCGTATATTTGGATATGCAGCTCAAGAAGCTCTTGGTCAAAATATTGCCATGATCACCAACGGCATCAGTCCTAATGAGCACCGTGAATATATAAAACATTACGAAGATACCCGGAAAGCACGAGTTATCGGTATAGGCAGGGAAGTTTCTGGTCGACACAAAGACGGAACGATTATCCCCCTGGAACTTTCTGTCGGTGAAACAAAAATTGATGGAGAGATCCTCTATACTGGTATTTTACGTGATATCTCTGTCAGAAAAGAAATCGAACGTGAATTACGAGAAGCGACACGCGCCAAAGAAGCCAATGAAATGAAGTCGAATTTCCTGGCTCATATGAGCCATGAAATGAGAACCCCCTTAAATGCCATTCTCGGCTTTTCGGATATTATGCGCGCACAGGCATTCGGGCCAATCAACGAGACTTATGTTGGATACTCCGAAGATATTTTTTCATCCGGCAATCATCTTCTCAGCATTGTAGACGCCCTGCTAGAACTATCAAAAATTGAACAGGATTCTCAGAATCTGGAACTTACCGATATAGCGCTGTCAATATTAATATCTGATGCTGTTAACACGGTACAAAATCATGCTGAGGAAAAGAAACTAACGGTTGCGGTATTACTGGACAATGATTTGCCAGAAACGATCAACACCGACAGAGGCAAATTGTACCAAGTACTTATCAACCTCATCAAAAACGCGGTGCAATATACCCCCGCGGACGGAAGAGTTACGATACGGGCGTGGCCCTGTAACCAACAAATTCAGATTATTATCGAAGATAACGGTATTGGCATGACCGAAGAAGAGGTTGAGTTCGCGACAAAGCCATTCGGCCAAGTCAAAAATGCCTTCACCTCTGATTTATCCGGGACCGGGCTTGGCTTACCCATCGTTCATGCTTTTGTAGATTTACTCAGGGGGGAATGGACTATTTCCAGTCAAAAAGGAGAAGGAACAAAGATCAAAATTCTTTTCCCGTTATCTCTTGAGAAAGAACTTACCGAGGGACAAGCCGCCGTCGGTTAAATTATTAGAAATCAACAAAGACCTCTAGCGTCCCCCTAAAAGATCACCACCACACTTGTATAGAACAAGGTGATGGTGATTTGTCATTTCTTCGAAACGAAGTCAAAATAGACTGTGACTATTATTAAAAGTGGGTTTACTAAAATCTATTGGGCAATAACTTGAAAAGCGGTTAACCAACCATAAGAGAGTACAAAAAGAAAAAACCCGAAACTACCAAATGCCACCAGGCTACTTAGTAAAAAATCTAACATTTTTGTTTCATCTTGCATATCAGGCTCCTCAGTTCAAACTCAATAAGAACAATATGTGAACATCTATGCATCAAAAGACACACCCCGTCAAGAACAAAAAGAGAACAAACTTAGAAATAAAAACTTAAAAATTAATAATAATGTTATTTATCAATTAGTTAAAAAAATTATTTTCTATTTTTCCGGTGTCTCAAGCAATGGAACATAACGCGCGAGACTAGAAGGGCTAATCGTTTCCAAAGTACTCTCATTTTCCCTGATAAGACTATCGTACAACGCTTTGTCCGCATCGTGTTTTTTATTCCTTATCCCTTCTTTCTGTCTTTTATTTGATAAATTATCACTTACAGAAAATAAGGAGCCTACTTCTGCTTTTTGTAACGATGCAGCAATCCATTCAATACGTTGAACAGCCTTTGATGTGTCTCTGGGTACTGGCCTGTTGTTTTTTTCGTACAACGCGATTAGTTGTGATGCCTGTATGAGTAAGAATTCTATTTTTTTACGCATATGTTCTCTCCAAATTCAGAAGGTTTGTCCAACTTTCTGGCGGCGTCAACTCTAATAACATACGCTCTATCTCTGGGGGGCGTACAAGGCCCGTTAACCCTAACTCCAAATCATTTTCGCCCGCAACAAAGTTTCTATCGCCCTGCTGTATAGCAATAACAAGCCATCTCAGAAGCGACATTACCTCCCAAAATAGCACTCGGTCATTATCAACTCTTTTGCCTGATACAGAGCTATAACCCTTGTAGAAGCTTTCTCTGGTTGATATCCCGCCTGCTGGTGTGGCTTCCATGCCATATCTCCAACACTTTGCGCAAAACCATCCCAAATCACTATAGGGGTCCCCCCACCCCGCAAACTCCCAATCCAACAGGCCAGACAAACCATCTGATGTCGCCAGGTAATTTGCGGTTCTGAAATCCCCATGGGTCAAGGTTACAGGTGACGTCGTCATATTTTCCAGTCGGGATAAACACCATCGCATCGCCCATTCAGATGGCAAGCTGACTTCGTCTCGGGCATCAAAAAACTCTTGATAGGATTTTATCTTTTGCCGGGAAAAATCTATGGAAGATAAGCAGTCAACATCATGAGTACCTTCAGGTTTTACGCTATGGATCTTTGCCAATTCGACACCAAGTTCATACCCTAGCGCTTCACCAATATTTAGCTGATGAATTTGATCAAAATCAGTTGTCCCGGGCAAATATTCCAAAAGAATAAAAGGTTTCCCGATAACACTTACATCCTCACAAAGACAATAGGGTTCAGGCACTTTTACCCCTGCCCGCCAGGCCATCGATAGGAAATCAAATTCTTGTTTTTTTGACAAGCTTCCAGGGATTTTTGTCTTGGCATCAGTCCGCAGAACAATGGAAAATTTTTCATCTCCTGATGACCCAAGATCCATTTTCCAGTTTTCCTGAATAGCACCTCCGGACATTGTGAACAGCTTTTCAATGTGAAGTCCTTGACGACCGAGTACCTTGCCCACAAATTGAACTAATGTCGCGTTTGTTTTCGTAATGCTTTTTGTTTTGCTGGGGGCCAAAAGCACAGCTTGTCCTTTTACTACGTAGAAAGTGTTCCTATATCCGAGGTAACTCATAACAAATAGATCGATACCAACAAAGTCAGAAACAGACCGAGATCTTTCTAATCACGCAATAAGGCCAATATCACTATGACCAAAACACCTATTGAAATCGATGTATATTCCGACCCCATTTGTCCGTGGTGTTATATTGGCTATAAGCGCTTTCAAAAAGCCAAAGAGCTCCGCCCGAATTTTGACGTCAAAATTCGCTGGCTGTCGTTCCAGTTAAACCCCGATATGCCGACAGAAGGCATGGATCGTCAAACTTATCTGGATACAAAGTTCGGCGGCCGCGCTAACGCAACACAGTTTTACAGCCAGATCGCGGCAGCTGGTAAATCCGAAGGTATTGATTTTAAATTTGATGATATCCAAAAAACGCCAAACACAGTTGACGCCCACCGCCTATCCCTCTTCGCAGCGGCACAGGGAAAACAGGACGAGCTTATGGAACGTCTGTTTGAGAATTATTTTCTGGAAGGGAAAAACATTGGCGAACGTAATGTACTTATAGATATTGCTGTTGAAGTTGGCCTTGAAGGAGCAGAAGAATACCTGAATAGCGCCAAGGGTCACGAAGATGTTCTCTACACAGATCAGAACGCACGCAATATCGGCTTGACTGGCGTTCCCTGTTTTATTGTCAATCGCCAACACATTCTTCCCGGCGCGCAAAGCCCCGATACATTGGCCCAGATGTTGGATATAGGTCATCAACAGTTAACCGAAAACGGCTAAGGACACTGTCTAAAATTTATCGCCATAAGGTATATACATCGCCAACCCGGGAACAAACCAAAGTAAGGCCGCAGTTCCCAGCATAATAAGGACAAAGGGCCAAACACCCTGAATAACTTCGGACAGTTTGGCCTTTCCTACGGCCTGAACAACAAAAAGGTTCATGCCAACTGGCGGCGTAATTAAGGCGCATTCGATCATAATTACAAACAGAACCCCGAACCAGATTGGATGTATTCCCATCGGTGCCAGCGATTCAAATAAAACCGGCATCATGATGAGCAACATGCTCAATGATTCCAGAAATAACCCCATGACCAGCAAAACGATACAAATCACCAATGTAAAAAGCCAAGGCTCGGAAAAGGCCGTTGCGACAAAGGTCGTCACATCTTGTGGAATTTGATAAATCGTAATGGATTTTCCAAACAAGGCAGCGGCAGCGACAATAAGCAGAACGGTCACGGTTGTCTTCATGGCAGCCATCGCAGCGGTATGAATATCCTCTAGAGTATTTTTTCTCTTTGCCAGAACAATAGCCAGTGACAAGAAAAAGCCCACTCCCGCAGCTTCACTTGGCGTAAAGAGCCCCCCATAGATACCCCCGACGACCACGAAGGCAATCAGAGCAACCGGAAGTGCCGCAATACTGGAAGAAATACGTTCTGCCCTGGTTGCTTTTTCCGAACGCACATAATTTTTATTAAATCGGGCAAAACCAAAGCTGTAGAGAATAAACATACCGGCAAGGAAAATACCCGGTCCGATACCAGCAAGAAACAAATTTGGGATAGAGGCTTCGGTTATAACACCATATATAATCATCGGAATTGAAGGTGGAATGAGAATACCAAGGGTCCCCCCAGCCGCAACCAGACCAAGAACAAAGAACTTAGGATATCCTCTTTTTGTCATCTCCACGATGACGACGGTTCCAACGGTTGCAGCTGTTGCAACTGAAGAACCAGAGATAGCAGCAAACAAAGCACAAGTTAGCACCGTCGCAATAGCCAAACCGCCGGGCCAATGCCCCACCCATGACTGAACAGCCCGAAACAGGTCAGAACCAACCCCGCCCACAAGAAGAATATGAGACATCAAAAGGAATAACGGCACAGCCAAAAGCTCAAAACTGTCAACGCCTGATATCATAAACTGGCTGACCATTATCATTGGCAAGCCTTTGAGCCATAATAAAATAGCCCCAAGGGAAGCCATTGCGATTGCAACAGGAACACGCAAAAGCAAAAGGCCAATTAGGGAAAGAAGTATAAGAATAGTTTCCATAATAGTGTCCTAGTGCGCTTGATCTAGTTCGCTCAGAGTTTCTTCGGTTCCTGTGCAGGTTTTGTAGAATTCTGATAAGCACTGGAGGAAAAGGAACGTGAGTCCGATGGGAAGAGATATCTGAATAATCCACATAGGTATCGCCAGTACAGTGTCTGTAGTGGCAGAGGTTTTAAGCGAATAACCAATATCTTTGAAACTATTCACAGTTGCGACAACACAAAAAAGTGCCGTCAGTATAATGGCAAAAAGATCCAATCCCTTGCGTAACAACTTATTCACGTTGTCGCCAATAATATCCACGATGATCAGGCTTCTTTTTTGCAAGGCAAAAGCAATGCCCAAATAAACACACCAGATTTGAGCAATCTGGGAAAATTCTTCCGACCATTTAGTTGGCATACCAAGTTTTCGCATAACAACTTCATAAGTGATGAAAAATCCAATTAGGAAAAAAAGCCAAGCCGCAACAACACCCGCAGCATTTGTGAGCTTATCTATTGTCTTGGAGAAGTGTTTAAAGAAATTCATTAGACCAAGGAATATTTTGCCAGACACTTAAAGAATTATAGAAAGGAGTAACCGAATTACCCCTTTCTAAATAACAGCCCAGAAAGCGAACTACTAGAGTTTGCCAGCGGCATCAACGATGGCCTTGCCTTCCGCGCCTGCTCTTTCAACATAGGCATCCACGACAGATGACGTGGCCTTTTTCCACTCGGCACGTTGCTCGTCAGTTAGCTCGATAATGTTGATTTTATCAGCCAGATATTTGCGTGCCTCAGCTTCTTTATTGGCAATTGAAGTCCGCAATTCCTGTTCTACCCGTTGCCCAGCCTTCGTAATAATTGCCTGCTCTTTCTCGGACAAACCGTTCCAGACATCATTATTAATAACAACAATAAACTCGATATCAGCATGATTTGTAAGGGTAAGGTGATCCATAACCTCATAGAGCTTTCTGGATTGAACAGCAGTAATTCCAGTCATGCCCGCATCAACTGTACCATTTTGATACGCAAGAAATTGCTTAGAGCCAGACATAATAGTCGGAGCCGCATCAAGTGCTTCGATCGTATCTGAGATCGTTGCCCCAAAAGAACGGATCTTCTTGCCTTTCGCATCAGCAGGAACAACAATTGGCGTGTCCCCCTTTGTCAGTACAATAGCCCCACCAAAAGCTTGGTACCACAATGGCTTCGCACCCGTTTTCTCAATTGCGGGATCAAGAATTTGGCGAATAGAGCTACCCGGTGCAGTCGCGGCCTGAACCTTTTCTGTACTATCAAATAGAAAAGGGACATAAAACGCATCCACAGCAGGCACTGTTCCAACAAAGCGTGTTAAAGAAGCAATCCCCATTTCAATGGCACCTGATGCAACAGCTTGCGGAACCTCTTTGTCCTTAAACAGCTGTGCAGAAGGGAAAATTTCGATTTTCAGCTCTCCGTTTGATTCCTTTTCAACTTCTTCCTTAAAGCTGGAAATATTTTGGCCCAACGGATGTTTCAAGGGCAGCTGTAGCGTTAATCTCAGCGTTGTTTCCGCCTGTGCGGCACTCACAAAAGTAGAAAAGACGGCGCCTGCGATCAGGCTGGATAAAATTTTTGTCATAAGTTTGATCCCAAGTGTTTATTATTTTTTTGATCTTTACGGACTTAGAATTGGTGTCGCGCAACCACAGAAGAGAATTATTCAATAATAGAGAAACTAACTTAAATCAATTGATTTGAAAATAAGACGCAATAATAATACCTAACAGGGAATAGAATTAGTTGATTTTATCAAACTTGTAACGCTCGGGTATTTTTTATTTTCCGAATATCCTATTGAGAATAAGACAATAAAGAAGGGGTTATTGGACAAATGCAGATCGCAATTATATCAGATATCCATGGAAACCTTCTGGCGTTAGAAACTGTTCTTGAAGACATTAAACGCCGCAAGCCCGACCTTACCCTTAACCTCGGGGATTGTGTTTCCGGCCCCTTTTGGCCCAAAGAAACTTACGACCTTCTCAAAGAGCTAAACTTGCCAACTGTGCGGGGCAATCATGATCGGTGGCTCGCCGAACGCAAAGCGTCAGAAATCAATCCGGGTTATAACTTTGCCTGTGAAGTACTGTCAGGATTTGAAAAGCAGAAGCTTGGTGACCTCCCTTCCCGATTGCATCTAGATGAAGACATCTTCGCGTTTCACGGCACACCTGATAGCGATACACAATACCTACTGGAAGATAAAGTTGACGGACGCCTGGCTCTAGCTCGTGGTGAAGATGTACACAGACGTATAGGCCCGGATCATCAGGCCAGTCTATATCTTTGTGGTCATAGTCATCTGGCACATATCGCAATGGGTCCCAACAGAAGTACCATTATAAATCCCGGCAGTGTCGGTTGCCCCAGATACACAGATACAGATAACCCCATGGAAGCCGAAAATGGCATAGCACTTGCCCACTATGCTATGGCAACAAAAACTGAACGACGTTGGTCTGTCGAGCTTGTAGCCCTGGATTACGATTGGTCAAAGGTTGCTCAACAAGCCGAGCTGAATGGTTATCCGGATTGGGCACAGGTTTTTGCTTAAGTAATTATGATGCCTTGGCAAGCTTGACCAACTCTTCCATCATCATCTTAACGCCTTTCAGGCGGCTCGCGGCATCATCCCAGGCGCGGCGATAAACGAGCTTGTGATCCGGGCGAATTTTAACGGTTCCCACCTGTTCCTGAATAAACATGATAAGCGCCGATGGGTTTTCAAAGGTATCATTTCTAAAGGAAACAACGGCACCTTTGGGGCCTGCATCCACCTTCTCAACACCACTCTGTTTACAAAGACCTTTGATCAACATGACCTGCAACAGGTTTTCCACCTCTTCCGGCAGATCCCCAAAGCGGTCAATAAGCTCGGCAGCAAAGCCGTCAATTTCGGATCGCTCGGTCAAGGAAGACAGGCGACGATAAAGCCCCAAGCGCACATTCAGATCAGCCACATAACGGTCCGGTATCAATACAGATGTGCCGATGTTGATCTGCGGCGACCATGTGTGGTCCTCTTCGTTATTCACTTCATCACTGCGCAGCGTTGCAACGGCTTCCTCCAGCATCTGCTGATAGAGTTCAACACCGACTTCTTTAATATGGCCGGATTGCTCATCCCCGACCAGATTCCCTGCTCCGCGGATATCCATATCGTGGCTGGCAAGGTTAAATCCGGCCCCGAGACTATCCAGCGTTTGCATAACTTCAAGGCGGCGTTCAGCTGTTTTGCTCAACAGCTTGCCAACAGGCAGGGTCAGATAACAATAACCCCGGATTTTGGACCGACCGATACGTCCGCGGATCTGATAAAGCTGGGCAAGACCAAACATGTCAGCACGGTGAACCAGCATTGTATTGGCACTTGGAATATCCAGCCCGGATTCAATGATACTGGTCGATAACAAGACATCGTACTGGTGATCACAGAAAGCGGTCATCACATCTTCCAGATCACTAGCCGCCAACTGCCCGTGTGCCACACAGATTTTGACTTCCGGCACAAGCTTTTCAAGACGCTCTTTCAGCTCTCTTAAATCCGACAGACGCGGACAGACATAGAAGGTCTGCCCGCCACGATAGTGTTCTCTTAAAATCGCTTCACGTACAATGACAGGATCAAAGGGCAGCACAAATGTACGTACGGCAAGACGGTCCACCGGTGGCGTGGCAATCAGGCTCATTTCTTTAACACCAGACATTGCCATCTGTAGCGTTCGCGGTATCGGGGTTGCTGTTAAGGTCAGAACATGCACATCAGAACGCAGTTCTTTCAAACGTTCTTTTTGCTTAACGCCAAAGTGTTGCTCTTCATCAACAATCAGCAAACCAAGGTCAGAGAATTTCATATTTTTCGCGAAAACGGCATGGGTTCCAACCACAATCTCAACCGTTCCCTCGGCAAGACCTTTTTTGGTTTCAGTCTGCTCTTTACTGGTCGCCAGACGCGATAGCTGCCCAATGCGTACAGGCAAACCTTTGAAGCGTTCGACAAAGTTATTGTAGTGCTGACGGGCCAAGAGTGTTGTCGGCACAACAACAGCTACCTGCTTGCCACTCATAACCGCAACAAAAGCTGCCCGAAGAGCAACTTCAGTTTTCCCAAAGCCAACATCACCACAAACAAGGCGGTCCATCGGTCGCCCTGACCTCAGATCTTCAAAAACATCCGCAATGGCATTGAGCTGATCTTCGGTCTCGGGATAAGGGAAACGGGCGGCAAACTCGTCGTACAACCCTTCGGGCACATCAATTGTGTCCGCTTTGCGTAACAATCGGTTCGCTGCAATGCCGATAAGCTGGTGCGCAATTTCCCTGATGCGCTCTTTGACGCGTGCTTTTTTAGCCTGCCAGGCTGCCCCCCCCAGACGATCAAGCTCAGCGCCACAATCTTCCGAGCCATAACGCGACAGTATTTCGATATTTTCTACGGGAACAAAAAGCTTGTCGCCACCGCTATAGATAACCTTGAGACAATCGTGCGGTGCACCGCCAACATCAACGGTTTCCAGACCAATGTACTGTCCGATCCCGTGTTCCATGTGGACAACAAAGTCTCTGTCCTGAAGGGAAGAAACTTCTTTGAGGAAGTTATCCGACTTGCGGCGTCTTTTTTGTGCTCTGGCAAGGCGTTCCCCCAAAATGTCCTGCTCGGTAATAAACACAACATTTGGCGTAATCACACCGCGTTCCAACCCCAGCGTCAGGAATTGAACCTGTTTACGCATGGTTTTCTTGTGGATTTTCCATTCTTTTAGAACATCGGTATTGGTCAAACCGTGTTCATGAAACATGGAAACAAGTCGATCGCGGGATCCATCAGTAAAACCGGTAACGATAATTTTTTTACCGTTTGTCTGTTGAAGCCGAATGTATTCACTGACCTCGTCAAAGACATTCACATCTTCCCGATTTCTGGCTTCGGAAAAATCTTTTCCCTGCTTCCCTTCGACATCAATCAGGTTTTCAAGATGATCAGGTAACGTAAAGCCTGAAAACTGTGTGACCGGCCTTTTGGATAAAATACCATCCCAGTCTTCAACAGACAGGAACAAACGCTGCATAGGAACTGGCTTATAAACCCAGCCACCTTCAGCCGTGTTTTCCATTGTCTGACGAGCCTGGAAAAAATCGGTGATGGACTCGATCCGGGCATCCCTTGCTTCTGCCACTTGACCATCCAGTGTCACCACAGCGGTTGGTAAATAATCAAACAACGTTTCCAGATCGCCATAAAAAAGCGGCAACCAGTGTTCCATTCCCGGATACTGTCGCCCTTCCGATATAGCTTCGTAAAGCGGATCATCCTTGGCAACAGTACCAAAGGTCTCTCGATAGCCTTTTCGGAAAGACTCGATTGTCTTTTCATCAAGAATTGCTTCTCCGACGGGCTTAAGCTCCAGACTTTGCGCGTCGCCTGTTGTTCTTTGTGTCAGCGGATCAAAATATCTTAGGGTATCCAGCTCATCCCCAAAGAAATCCAGACGCAGGGGAAGCTCTTCGCCCGGCGGATAAACATCGACAATACCGCCACGGATGGCATATTCCCCCGCCTCACTAACCGTCTCTGAACGCAGATATCCATTGGTCGAAAAGAATTTCACCAAATCTTCGTTTTTAATTTCCACGCCAGATTTGGCGACTAGGGTTCTGTTTTTAAATAACTCTCTAGGCGGAATTTTTTGAAGTGCAGCGGAAACAGTGGTCAAGACAAGCCGCCCTGACTTGGGAGCAGGTGTTGCCAGTAACTTCGCAAAAGCATTGATACGCGCCGCGAGAATATCCTTGTGCGGACTGACCCGGTCATAGGGCAGACAATCCCAGGCCGGGATTTCAATAATCTCTATATCGGGCGCAAAGAACCCGACAAGCTCGGCAAGAACAGCCAGACGGTTATCATCGAGCGCAACATGAAGAACAGGCTGTGGCGCCAGCTCGGCAACAAGCTCGGCAAGAAGCTGAGCGTCATAGCCTTCGGGTGCTGATGAAATCTGATAGTGATCGGCGGCTTGAAGTCGGGTCGCGAGTGTTTTCACTGTTACAATTCTTTATAATAATCATCGCTCTGATCGCCAAGGTTTCGGCAATAGAACCTATTCAATAAGGGGAATTATCGTTTATTCGGGGTGTATTTAAAGCTTAGCAAAGCATCAAGAACTTTGTTGTGCATATTTTCCGTCGGAGCGGAATTCCCAATAATCCAGTCATAGAGGACAGGGTCCGGGATTTCGAGTACGCGTTCGAAAAGATCCAGTTCGGTCGCATCCATACTACCAACGTTTTGATCGGCAAAGGTTCCGATAATGAGATCGGCTTCCTGTGTTCCGCGATGCCAGCTTCTGAATCTGAGCTGTTTACGCCTTTTTTCCAATTCAGCGTCAGCTGCCATACTCATAAATCTCACCCGCTATTGAATTTACTACGCTTGTTCGTTTCGCTTGCACATTAAGCTGTGATATAGGAAACATTACTAGAACATTTAATAAACATCCGATTTAATTTCTGCAAGTCAAAGCCCGTGCGTCCAGAGATTCTCTTTCCACTCTTTACACCTGTTTCAACTCTTCAGGGGGTTGGGCCCCGTTTAAGCACGCTTTATGAAAAGCTGGCAGGTGGACGTGTGCTTGATCTGTGTTGGCATTTACCTGTGGGGATGGTTGATCGGCGTTATTCGCCAACTATTGCCGACGCGATCTCTGATCGTGTTGCAACACTGAAGATCACCGTATCCCGACATATTCCCTCCCCCAATCGTCGTAGCCCCTATCGGGTCATCTGTCACGATCACACAGGCGAAATGACATTGATCTTTTTCCATGCACGCGGGGATTACCTGATGAAGCTCCTTCCTGTCGGGGAAGAACGGATCATAAGCGGCAAGCTCGAACGCTTTGGCGATGTACTACAAATGGCACATCCTGATCACATGGTGCCACTAAACGAAGAAGAAGACGTCAAAACTGTCGAACCCGTTTACCCCTTAAGCGCAGGTGTAACACTCAAGCCTCTTTCAAAAGCGATCAAGGCCTCCCTTGCCTTAGTCCCTGCCGTACCTGAATGGCTTGATAATTCCCTTAAAGAGCAAGAAAACTGGCTTGATTGGCATAGCTGTCTTAAAAAAGTTCACCACCCTCAATCCGAAGATGAATTGACCGCCTTCTCCCCCTATAGAAAACGCTTGGCCTATGATGAACTTTTGGCAAACCAGCTTGCGATATCCCTTGTCCGGGAACAGCAGACGGCGGCAAAGGGGCGCGTGATCAAGGGAGATGGATCTCTCAGAGAGAGAATGCTGGACATCCTTCCCTTTAAGCTGACCGGATCGCAGGATCAGTCTATCCGTGAAATCATCGCCGATATGGAAAGCTCAAATCGCATGCTTCGATTGGTGCAGGGCGATGTGGGAAGCGGGAAAACGGCCGTTGCCTTATTCCCGATGTTGGCGGCCATAGAAAGTGGCTCTCAAGCTGCCTTAATGGCACCAACAGAAATTCTGGCACGGCAGCACTACAAAACCTTACAACCCTTTGCTGAAAAGCTTGGGATTTCTATCGTCATTCTTACCGGGCGTGATAAAGGAAAAGCACGCAAGGCCATTCTGGAAAGCATTGCCGATGGTGCGACACAGATGGTTATTGGCACACATGCACTTTTTCAGGACGAAATCGATTTCTCTGACCTCGCTTTGGCCGTGATTGATGAACAGCACAGATTTGGTGTTCACCAGCGTCTATCCCTCGCACGCAAAGGCGCCGGGGTCGATATGCTGGTGATGACAGCCACACCCATCCCCCGGACGCTTATGTTAACAGCCTATGGCGACATGGCAGTCTCTCGCCTGACAGAAAAGCCAGCCGGACGACAACCCGTTGATACCCGCACTGTTTCGGTAGAGCGGATTGATGATGTTATCAATGGCGTTGCGAGATCCCTGGATCAGGGCACAAAGGTCTATTGGGTCTGTCCTCTGGTTGAAGATTCAGACAAATCAGACCTTGCCGCAGCCGAAGAGAGATATCGCGAACTGAGTGAACGATTTGGCGATCGCGTGGGCTTGGTTCATGGTCGCATGAAAGGCGCAGAAAAAGACGCCGTTATGGAAAAATTTGCCAAAGGCAATGTTGACCTTCTAATTGCAACGACCGTTATCGAGGTTGGTGTTGACGTTCCTCAAGCAACGATAATGGTGATTGAACATGCCGAACGCTTCGGTTTGGCCCAACTGCATCAGCTTCGGGGGCGAATTGGGCGTGGTAGCGAAAAATCGACCTGTATCCTGATGTATCAAGGCCCTCTGGGGGAAACCAGTAAAGCCCGCCTCAAGATCATGCGGGAAAGTGATGATGGTTTTGTTATTGCCGAAGAGGATTTGCGCTTGCGCGGTGCCGGTGAAGTCTTGGGGACGCGGCAAAGCGGACTGCCAGAGTTTAAAGTTGCCGATCTGGCCTGCCATGGTGAACTGCTGGCAACAGCGCGTAATGATGCCAAACTGATCATGGACAAAGATCCCACACTACAAACCCCAAGAGGTCAGGCATTGCGTATACTGCTGTATCTTTTTGAGAGAGATACAGCAGTTAAATATCTAAAGTCTGGTTAAGTTTATTATATTTACGAAGCAGCCTTTTGAGATTCTGTGCCTTTATCACTTTCCTCTGATTTTTCAACAGGTTTAGCCGCATGATCGGAGCTTACTGCCTCTACGGTCAACTTTTCCTGCTCTTGCTCTGGTGCATGATATTCAGGGGTAACAATCCCGCCCGAAACAACCATCTTGATCCCCTCTTCCACTGACATGGTCAGCATTCTGGCTTCCTTGCGAGGAACAAAAAGCAAAAACCCTGATGTTGGATTTGGCGTTGTTGGCAGAAAAATATTAATTGATTCGTCTTCGGAGATATCCTTAATCAAACGATTGGAATCCCCGGTATAAAACCCTAGAGCCCATGACCCTGGTCGAGGATACTGGAATAAAACCACCTCGCGGAAGGCATTGGAATGGTCCTGAAAAATCGTCTCAATGATTTGCTTGATGGCACCATAGACAGTTCGAATGACAGGCATCTGATCCAGCAAACGCTCACTGATCCGCAGCAATGTTTTGCCCACGATTCCAGCAGTCAGGAAACCGATCAATGTCAAAGTGACAAAGATAAAAAACAGCCCCAGCCCAGGCAACGCAAAAGGAAGATAGGTTTCCGGGTTCCACTTCAGCGGAATATAAGGGCGCACCCAGCTATCAATCAGAATAATGATTTCCCAAGCCAACCAGAATGTAAGACCAATCGGGGCCGTCACCAACATGCCACCAAAAAAATAGTTTCTCAACTTCATAAAGACACTTGGCTTATGATGCGCCTGTGCTTCTTCCGCGGCTTTCTTCGCTTTTTCATCCTGAGTAAGCTTTTTGATCTCAGAAGGCGATAGTATGCCCCCTGAAATGACAAGCTTGATGCCCTCCTCAACTGTCATATCCAGATGATGAACATCCTGTTTGGGAATAAAAAGCAGAAAACCTGTTGTCGGGTTTGGTGTCGCAGGAACAAAAACATTCACGACAGTATCATCTGTCAGGCTTTGTACTTCACCCTTGGTACGCCCCGTAATAAAGCCAACAACCCAGCACCCTCGATGAGGGTATTCGACAAGCACAACTTCGTTAAAGGCAGAGGAATTCTGGGAAAGAACCGTTTCAAAGACCTGTTGTGTCCAGCTGTAAACACTGCGAACAACCGGAAGCTTTTTAACAAGGGCATCACTCGCACGTTTTAGCAAGCGTCCTATGTAACCTGCGGTCAAAAAACCAATCAAGGTCAGTCCGACAATAATCACAAGCAACCCCAACCCGGGAACGCCAAAAGGCAAATAGTTTTCCGGATTCCACTTCAAGGGGATAAGCGGTGTTACCTGACTATCGACAAAGGTAATGGCACGCCATGCAAGCCACAAAGTGATGGTAACAGGCGCTGTTATCAAGACCCCGGCCAGAAGATAGTTACTAAGTCGTTGCGTAAAGGACTGCCGCGACTTGCGAGTGGCTTTTACACCTTTATCTTTCATAAATTCAGGTTCCATTTAACAACTGTTCAAGACACCAAGACAAACAGGCTGTGCCTTGTACCTAAACATTGCTGTTAAAGCCCCTGTTTTCAAGAAGGAATTTAGAAAACTCTATCATCAGCGACAGGATTATCAGGAAACAAAAGCCAAAATATTTAAAATTGCGATGTTCAAATTTTATTATTTCTCAGTTCAAGCAAAAGCCAGTCCTGAAAACGCTTTACCTTTTGATCTCTCGCATTATGAGATGGAATTATTGAATAATAAGCCAGTCCGGCTGTCTTTGGGTGATTTGGAAACTCCACCAGCCAGCCCTGTTCAACAGCTGTTTCCACCAATAAAGAGCTCACCAACCCAATACCTTGCCCGGCAAGAGCAGCTTGAACAACATGATGTTCCTGATCAAAATGCCGTGTATTTATCTCCTTAATTTTTCCAGTAGTAACTTGGCTCCAGGAAATAGAAGGTAAGCTCTGATTTTTCCACTTCGTTTCAATCAAACAAGCATCTTCTATTCTGGTTACGTTCTTCAGATACAACGGCGTTGTGTAGGCACCAATAGTCTCTGTCACAAGTTTAATTTTATCACGCGCCTCTTCATCATCACGACCATAGCGAATGACAAGATCAATGCGTCTATCTCGTTCAAAATCATCCAATTGTTCACCTGTTTTAACAACAACCTGGATTGTCGGGTTTTGTTGATGAAACTTCTCAAGCCGAGGCACCAACCATAAAGCTGCAAACGATGCAGTCGTACTTACAGTCAGTGTTGATTGTGAATGGGTGATCTCGGAAATTACCGAAGAAAGCTGTTGCAAAGAAAGGTATGCGACCTGAGCCAGTTTTTCCCCCTCTTCCGTCAACTCAATTGCGCGCGTTTTTCGCTCAAACAACAGAGTACCAAGCGTATCTTCCAAACTGCGAATTTGGTGCGACACTGCGGTCGGCGTGACATTTAGTTCTAATGCAGCGGCTTTAAAGCTTTTTAAACGGGCAGCTGCATCAAACACCCGGATACTGTTCAAAGGGGGGAGATGTAAAAACATACCAAACCTTATGAGTGAATTTTATTCATCTATGATGCAGAAATACCCTTTTGTCAAAGAGGTACAGATGAACAATATATTTTCATATTGATGAATTAACTTCGCGATACAGGAAATATCATGTCAACAATTTTACATCTGGATAGCAGTGCACGAAGAACAGACAACTCTGAATCAAGCTATAACTCGATATCAAAAAAGCTTGCAGCCGGATTTATCGGCGAATGGAAAATGCGAAGGCAAAATGACACAGTGATCTACCGGGATCTAAGCCAAACTCCACCAGACTTCATCAACCAGGATTGGATAGCAGCTGTTTTCACCGATGAGGAAAATCGCACAAAATCACAACAAAAATTACTCGCAGTATCTGATACTTTAATTGATGAGGTCGATAAAGCCGACATCATTCTAATTTCTTCCCCCATGTATAACTATGGCATGCCAGCGGTCTTGAAGGCATGGTTTGATCAAGTAATTCGCATCCACAAGACCTTTACGTTTGATCTAGCGCGCGGAGACTATCCCCTTGAACCAATCATGTCTGAAAAAACACTGGTATTGATCACATCAACCGGCGAATTCGGGTTTGAACCTGGCGGTATTCGGGAAAAAATCAATCACCTAGGTCCGCATATGAAAGTCATGAGCAAATACCTTGGTGTTGATAATTTTTATGAGATCCGCTCTGAATATCAAGAGTTCGGTGATGATCGACATAAACAGTCCATCACAAATGCAAAAACAGAAATTGTAAAACTGGTGAATGAATTAACTCACCCCGCTCACGCCTGAAGAATCGTAAAACTTGCTCGCAGACTCGAAAGCTGATGGCGAGCTTTTGCTACACATGAAAATATCAGATGGAAAAGGTTTTAATATAGAAGGAGAATGACAAGAGCTTGATCTGTCAAAGATATAATATGGTGCGGCAAAGAGGACTTGAACCTCCACTCCCATAAAGGGAACTAGCACCTGAAGCTAGCGCGTCTACCAATTCCGCCATTGCCGCATCTTTATAAAACTCTTAGCTCCCGATTAATTACATGCTGTTAAACAAGCAAATAATTTCAATACATAAAATTGCCAGGGAGCCCTTAAGTATTTTTAAGCAACAACATTCCAATTTGGTGCGGTCGAGAGGACTTGAACCTCCACGGGCTATTAGCCCATAACGACCTCAACGTTACGCGTCTACCAATTCCGCCACGACCGCATCGCTGTTGCTGATGGGGATATATACTGATCCTTTCCAAAAGGGCAAACGAAAAATTTCAAATAAATGAAATTAGTTGTGGATAAATCAATGACAGCCTATTCGAATGATACAAAAGTATATTTATAAACAGTTTTAAGGTTGATAAGGATCGTTGTCTGAAACTCTATCCATATAATATTTAAGACTTAAAACTCCCAGAAAAGAAGCCAAACCATGTCACACGAAAATACTATCGCAATTTTCGTTTGCATCACGCCCAATAGAAATTAACACTTTGTTAATTTTCATTAATTTATTGATTTAAAACACACGTTTGGACACAGAAACATCACAACCTTTTTCTAATTTGTTTTGATATGTTCCAATAAACACCTCGGAACGAGACGTTGGCCATACCATGCCTGTTCATGGTAACCCCCATTTGGCCGTCCCCCTGTTTTGTTCCGGGGTGTTTTCTCCCCCCACCGTTCTGTTCTATACCCCGTCCTCTATTTTATTATGATTGGGGCATTTATTTGCTATGATGCTATTCAACGGGGATAGCGAGGCTCCATGTCTAATCGAAAAATAACCATCAATTTAGAGAAAATTGCCACTGATCTGGAAAAGCGAAAAACCGAAATATCTGGTATTCGTGCCTCCAGCCAGCAATCACGAGATATCGTAGAACTGGACCAAAGCAAGGTTGGCAGACTTTCTCGGATGGACGCATTACAGTCTCAGGCCATGTCACTCGAATCTGAAAGGCGCCGACAGGTAGAACTCAGCAAAATAGAGACCACGTTGACGCGTCTGCAAAATGGAAACTATGGATACTGTTTACGATGTGATGAAGAAATCCAGCTGAAACGGTTGGAACTGGACCCAACAGTTACCCTTTGCATTGAGTGCGCGACAAAAAAAGGGACATGATCAATTCAGGAAATACTCAAATATTAAGTGCTCTGGCATCTACGTGATTTCATGCCTAGAGCCAAAATATTATAAATCACACAGTCCCAAAACAAGATACCCGGAGCCAATCAACAAGATATAGCACCGGGCACTTCCGAAACAAACCTAACCAGACCGCACGACACACAGGAAAGCCCAGGATGCAATCTCATAATTTTTTACAAAGGGTATTTCACGCGTTGGTAATTTTATTTGGGCAGATCGTCAGCTAAAATCGCCATGTTGAAAGAATAGGACAGATCATCATCTTCCTCATCTTTATATATGACGCCAATGAATTCACCGCCCAGACTTACCTCAATAGAATCAGCCTTCTTTGTTTTTCTATCAAGCGCAATTGCTTCATTTCCAAAAGTCTGACGCAAGTATTTTTCTACGCTGGTAATTTCGTTGTTATCCACGCTTCCGATCTCCGACATTAAATTTAAAGGACCTGATTAACGAAACATCAAGTGAACTAAAAGGTTTTTTTCCCTTTAAATCACCAAAAAATTCCCCATATTGTGTTAAGACTTACTTAATGTGTTTGTGTCAGGATGCAAATTATGAATATTAATGCGACATCTTTCGAACCCACAATTAGGTTCTCTGAACCTGCTGCAGCTATTGATATCAGCGTTGCTGAAAAAAATTCACAAGCAGCAGTGGAAACCAAGCGTCCTGTTGAAAACAGTGCAGCGTCTGCTGATTCTAAACAGTTTAACGCTAACCAAGATCGTGGCCAGAATCTGGATATACAGGTTTAAGATTCAAAAACTTACGGCAAAGTGTGCGTTTCCTGTCTGTAATCAACAACAACCCATTGCCCATTTACTAATCTTTCTAATCTGATTTCGCCCCTATACACACCTGGAATCCATCCGGTTTTGGGTTTCTTTTTACCTACATACTTTAAATAGGATGCTTGATTATCCTTTAAGGATGTTTGCTCGGTAACAATTTCGCCTTTGGGGTTTTTAAACCTTACAGTAAGGCGGTCAGCGATTTTTAGGCCCCAAAACTCCCCCCAGAACACAAGAATATCAGGGTCATTCTTTACTAATAGCCTTTTTTGTTCACTATGAAATGCTAATCGCTTTTGGACAGGCGGTTGCCCCGCAAAACCTGTGTCTATAATCCCCGTATCTTTATATTCAAACTCTTTTCCCCCGGGTAAATTCCACAAAGAGTTCTCGGTCGAGACTGTACAGCCTGCTGGTTTTTGTCCCGTAAAGGGATCGACGACACCTTTGTTGTGAGATACCTGAAAATGCAGGTGAGGAAACTCTGTCTTTCCGCTCAACCCAACAACACCAATAACATCGCCTGCCTTGACGTTATCCCCTAAAGAAACCCTGACAGTTCCCTTTTTTAGATGCGCGTAGATTGTTTGCCATCCACTCGGATGATCTATAACAACATTGTTCCCAACTTCCTGCAGGTATACGGCATTGTCTCCGTTTAAAATATACTCATCATCATTTGCCTCATTCCCTTGGCCGACGACAACACCATCAGCAGCCGCCAACACAGAAACACCCTGACGATACAAATCATAACTAAGAACCCTAAAGTCTGTTCCCTTATGGCGTTCGTAACTCAATGTTCCACAGGCATAGTCACGATGCCCGGTCCCCGGGCGTGCATCAACATAGTTTTGAATGACACATTCCGTGGGAACAGAACAATCAATGGGGCTTATAAATTGCGGTGAACTGTTATCAGCAAAACCTGTTGAGATTGTAAAAAGAGACCCGAGGAAACCGCCAACACTACAGCTAACAGCTCTCTTCTTTACGCCAGCCCTCATAACAAACGGATAATTCGTCTGAGTACCAAGGCAGCGCCCCCTGCGGTTTCCTCAAGAAACTTGACAAAGTCCATGGTGCTTTCTTCCCCGGCAAGATCACTTAACGAACGAACAATGACAAAAGGCACCTGATAGTGCTCTGCTACCTGTGCAATTGCAGCACCTTCCATCTCAACAGCCAAACCGCCCAATTCATTACCAAGCCTGTCTCTTGCAACCGTGCAGCCAATAAATTGATCTCCGGTCAAAATGGTTCCCGATGTAATAGCTGGCTTGCGGGCTTTACCACCAGCAGCCTCCGCAGAAATAATCGGGAGTTCGAAATCTTTCAACTCACCAAAAATCTTGTCGATTAGTTCGGCGTCTGCATCATACCCAAGCTTTTCGGTTGGCATGTGAATAGGCAAATGTCCGGGCTGATAGGTTGTCAGCTTATCAGACACAATCATCCCATAGTCATGCTGTATGAGCTTGGCGCCAATGATAACATCACCGACCCCAAGTTTAGGGTCAACACCACCAGCAACCCCGGAAAACAGGACTGTGCGGCAATTAAATTGTTCGAGAAGCAATGTTGTAACAATGGCGGCATTAACCTTGCCCATGCCCGCTTCGACCAGCACCGTTTCAACGCCATCCAGTTTTCCCAATAAGAATGAAAAACCTGCTATCAGCTTTTCGTCCCTCTTCTCAAAAGACGATCCGAAATGCTGAATTTCATTTGGTATAGCGCAAATCAGGCCAAGTGGTTTCTGGGACACGATTTTTCCTTTTAAGCAGCGTGTTTTAATCTGAAATAACCATATTCAGCAGAATGTTAAAAGCATCAACATTTCTACCACCTGTTCAGACTATTATTCCCCGAGAAAGTGAACAAGAGTATTGATAAAAGAAAGTGGCCAGAGAAGTTATGATCTTTTGAGAGTAGAAAAACAAAACCCCGCCTGAAAGCGGGGTGTTTTGTACAGAATGGTGGGCCCTACAGGATTCGAACCTGTGACCTGCCGATTAAAAGTCGGACGCTCTACCAGCTGAGCTAAGGGCCCATTCTGTATGGTATAATCCAGAATAATCTGGGGAGAATGGTGGGCCCTACAGGATTCGAACCTGTGACCTGCCGATTAAAAGTCGGACGCTCTACCAGCTGAGCTAAGGGCCCATTCTCATTTGCTTATCGACATTAAAGTGTAATGCGGTAAGCGAGGCGGAAGATAGAACCACTTATTGATTCGGTCAACAGCCTTTTTCTCTTCTGCCCCAAAAAAAGGAATATTTTTAAAGCGAGTGAGAAGAATTATGCAAAAAAGCCAATTAATCCTTGGATTTACGCATAATTTCAAACTTATCTTCCAGCTTCAATTTCGTCTCGGCACTGACAAAAGAAGAGATATCACCACCGAGATAACCAATCTCTTTGACAAATCGAGACGAAATAAACTGCTGCTTCTCAGAAGCCATCAAGAATACGGTTTCAATTTCGGCATCAAGGCGAGCATTCATCCCCGTCATTTGAAATTCATACTCGAAGTCAGAAACCGCACGCAACCCGCGCAGAATGACCCCCGCACCAACTTCCCGTGCAAAGTTCACCAAAAGATTGTCAAAAGGCAAAACTTCGATCTCAAACCCCTTGTCCCGCAGTGGAGCTGTATCATGTAAAACCATGTTCACACGCTCTTCGGTATTGAACAGCGGTCCCTTGCGGTCATTGCGCGCAACAGCAATGACCAGCTTGTCAACCACACGGCACCCACGGGTAATGATGTCCATGTGCCCTTTGGTTACAGGGTCAAAGGTTCCGGGATAAAGCCCAACGTGTTTTTTCGTCATGCCCCTAAACTCTTCTTTATCAGGACGTGAGGATTACTCCCCACCCTTTTCCTCTTCAGATGCCTCAGATGCAGTCTCTGCTACCTCAACTTCTGGCGTATCGGTCGCTTCAACACCTTCTGTTCCTTCGGCACCTTCAAGGATTTCATCTTCCTCGTCTTCACCGTCATCCACCAATCTGGATACAGAAACGATTTTCTCATCATCAGCAACATTAAACAGATTAACGCCACGTGTTGAACGCCCTGCAATTCTGACATCGTGCACGGGACAGCGAATAAGCTTGCCGCCATCAGTTACCAGCATGATGTGATCTGTCTCATCAATGGGGAAGACGGAAATAACTGTCGTTGCTTTTCCTTTTGCTCTGGAAAGATCAAGATTTCCAATGCCCTTACCACCACGACTGGTCACACGGTATTCATAGGACGATGAACGCTTACCCAAACCGTCTTGAGAAATAGACAGAATAAACTGCTCACTTTCTGCCATGCTATCAAGCTGCTCCTGAGACAATGTTGTCTCTAGCGCTGAAGGATCAAACTCGCCCTCTTCCGCGTTTTCGCTGCGACGCTTTGCATTGGCATAACGAAGATACTGTTCACGGGTCTCTGAATCCGCATCCATGTGATTGATAATGGCCATGGAAATAACCGAATCCCCTTCAGCCAGGGAAATTCCGCGAACACCAGTGGATGTACGGCCCGCAAAGACACGAACACCATTCACAGGGAAACGGATACACTTGCCACGCGCTGTCGACAGCATGATGTCATCGTGTTCGGTACAGGTCTGCACGCCGATCAATCTGCTGTCTTCATCTTCCAGTTTCATGGCAATCTTACCGTTCGCCATAACACGGGTAAAATCAGACAGCTTGTTACGACGAATACCACCAGTCGATGTGGCAAACATAACGTACATTTCTGACCAGGCTTCCTCGTTCTCGGGAAGTGGCATCATTGTGGAGATGGTTTCACCCGGCTGCAGAGGCAACATGTTTACCAGGGCTTTACCGCGTGATGTCGGGGTTCCCGGTGGCAAGCGATAAACCTTCATCTTGTACACCATACCACGGGAAGAGAAGAACAGAACCGGCGTATGGGTGTTACAAACAAAGATCTGGGAGACAAAATCCTCGTCCCTTGTTGCCATACCTGAACGGCCCTTACCACCGCGACGCTGCGCACGATAAGTACTTAGCGGAACACGTTTGATGTAACCACTATGGCTGACCGTGACCACCATGTCTTCACGCTGGATAAGATCCTCATCATCATACCCGAACACTCCATCCAGAATTTCTGTCCGGCGTGGCGTGGCGTATTTTGCCTTCATTTCCGTGAGTTCTTCACGAAGAATACCAAGAAGCTTTTCGCGCGATGCGAGTATTTCGAGATAGAAGCGAATTTGATCCGCGATCTCTTCCAACTCCTTGGCAATCTTATCCCGCTCAAGCCCGGTCAATCTCTGTAGACGCAGCTCCAGAATAGCCCTTGCCTGTGCTTCGGAAAGGAAATAATTGCCATCGGCATCAACATTACGGCCCGGCTCATCAATCAATTTAATGAGTGGTTCCACATACTTGGCTGGCCACGCACGGCTCATAAGCTGTTCACGCGCGATCACAGGATCAGAAGCAGCCCGGATAAGCTCAATAACCTCATCAATGTTCGCAACGGCAATCGCCAAACCAACCAAAAGGTGGGCGCGATCACGCGCTTTATTCAGTTCGAAAATTGTGCGGCGTGTAATGACTTCTTCGCGGAATGCGATAAATGCCGAAATAATTGATTTCAGGTCCAGCAACTCTGGACGACCGGAATTCAACGCCAACATGTTTGCGCCAAAGGACGTTTGCAGCGGGCTATAGCGATAAAGCTGATTGAGAATAACTTCCGGCTCGACATCGCGGCGCAACTCAATAACAACGCGGACACCGTGACGGTCGCTTTCATCCCTAATGTCGGTAATGCCCTCGATTGTCTTCTCACGGGCGATATCCGCGATTTTTTCTAGCATTCTGGCTTTGTTGACCTGGAAAGGAACCTCGGTAACAACAATCGCCATCTTGTCCTTGCGGATTTCCTGAACCTCGGCCTTACCACGCATAACAATTGAACCGCGCCCAGTGTGGTAGGCATCGCGAATTGTCGTACGACCAAGGATAACACCGCCCGTTGGAAAATCAGGTCCCGGGATAATCTCGTTCAGCTGATCAATAGAGATCTCGGGATCATCCACATAGGCACAACAGGCATCCAGCACTTCGCCAAGGTTATGTGGCGGAATGTTCGTTGCCATACCAACCGCAATACCGCCGGCACCATTGACCAGAAGGTTCGGATAACGGGCTGGCAGAACAATCGGCTCTTTTGTGGATTCATCATAGTTGTCCTGGAAATCAACCGTATCGCGGTCAATGTCTTCCAAAAGCGCTTCGCTGGAAACCCGTTGCAGACGGGATTCCGTATAACGCATCGCCGCGGGTGGATCGCCATCCATGGACCCAAAGTTACCCTGGCCATCAACCAGTGGCAGGCGCATAGAGAAATCCTGCGCCATACGAACCATTGCATCGTAAATGGCCTGGTCACCATGCGGGTGATACTGCCCCATCACGTCCCCGACAATACGGGCAGACTTACGATAAGCTCTGTTCCAGTCGTAACCGGACTCTTTCATCGCATAGAGAATACGACGGTGTACCGGTTTAAGGCCATCCCTGACGTCGGGAAGCGCACGCGACACGATAACGCTCATGGCGTAATCGAGGTACGACCGCTTCATTTCGTCTTCAATTGTTACCGGAAAAATATCCAGATTATCGGATGATGTATCAGAGTTCGAAGTCACGTAATTATCCTGTTTCTGTTTAACAGAAATGCCCTCTAAAACCGGGAACAGCACAAAGCCAAAACACCAGTTATTTCAGGCGTAAAAAAAATCACATGAAATGTAACAAATTCATCGCAGAGCCACAACAAAATGTGTGTAAAAAGAGAGGGAAAAATACCGTTCTACAGGGTTGAATTTAAATAATTTTTTGATCCCGACCTCAAATCAACAAATTCTACTTTATTTTAATTTGTCAAGGGACAATTTTCCACCATTTTATACAGCCCGGATCATGTCTACGTGTGGTATACCCGCATCATCATAAGGTTCTTCAGAAACGGTAACATAACCAAGGCTATTGTAAAACTTCTGCAAATGTTGCTGTGCTGAAATCTCAATCCTTTCGGCAGCGTCCTGCTTGGCAATAAAGCTGTGTGCCCGCTCCATTAAATCAACAGCGATCCCCTGCCCTCTCGCTGCCTTAGCAACCGCGACCCGTCCAATCTTGTAACAGCTGTGATCTTTAGGATCTTTCAGAATGCGGAGAACGCCAACAAGGTGGCCCTCATCATCAGCAGCAAGAACATGCCAGGCAACTGTATCTTGCCCATCCATATCCCGGTATAGGGATGTCTGTTCGAGAACAAAGATATCCGAACGAAGTTGTAAAATCTGATAAAGCTGTTCCGTGGAAAGCTGTTCAAAATGAAGGAGATCTGTTTTGATCATAGCTTTCTTATCCCTACCTCAAATAGAAAAGCGGCCCCCAAAGAGCCGCTTTCATTAACGTATTTCAACAAACTTAGAACGGGATTTCGTCGTCTAGGTCGTCAACTGGTGCACTGCCGCCTGTTGATCCACCACCAGAGGAACCACCGCCAAAGCCGCCGCCGTAACCGCCGCCTGAGCTACCGCTGCTGCCAAAGCCACCAGCGTCACCACCGGAAGAATCGCCAAAGCCGCCGCCCTGACCGTCGTTACGACCATCAAGCATTGTCAGTTCGCCGCGGAAGTTCTGTAGAACGATCTCTGTGGTGTATTTTTCAACACCCGCGTTATCCGTCCATTTACGGGTTTGCAACTGGCCTTCCAGATAAACCTTGGAGCCTTTGCGCAAGAATTTCTCGGCAACATCAACCAGACGATCGTTAAAAATCACCACACGGTGCCATTCGGTTTTGTCCCGACGTTCGCCCGTGTTGCGGTCTTTCCAGCTTTCTGATGTTGCTATGTTCAAATTAGCCACACGCTGTCCTGATTGCATGGAACGGATTTCAGGATCTCGCCCCAGATTACCAACCAGAATCACCTTGTTAACACTACCAGCCATGGCTTCTTCCCTATGATTTACTTTAGAATCTAAAAAATTTGATCTGAAACCCTATCAGTCGGGTCGCTCAGAGCCAACGTCTAATAAAAGATCGATCTCTTTTCTGCAAGATCTTCGCATTTTTCAGAAAGCTTTTCAGCAAATTTTTCATCCGTTTTTATAAAAAAGGATGCATTTTGTTCACTGTTCGTCCATATATATTCCAACGAGAACATTTGCAAAACATTTACAGGCGACAAAATGAGTTCAATACAGGAATCCCGCACTATTTCCGTACGTGGCGCGAGAGAACATAACCTGAAAAACGTCAGTGTTGATTTACCCAGAAACGAACTCGTTGTTATCACAGGCCTCAGTGGGTCCGGCAAGTCGTCTCTCGCCTTTGATACGATCTACGCCGAAGGACAGCGACGTTATGTCGAATCCCTTTCCGCCTATGCTCGCCAGTTCCTGGAACTGATGCAAAAGCCGGATGTGGATTCTATCGAAGGACTATCGCCAGCGATTTCAATCGAGCAAAAGACAACGTCCAAAAACCCACGCTCTACCGTTGGTACTGTCACAGAAATTTACGATTACCTGCGCCTTCTCTTTGCCCGGGTTGGCATTCCCTACTCACCGACAACGGGCCTTCCCATTGAAAGCCAGTCCGTCAGCCAGATGGTTGACAAGGTTATGGAAATGGAAAGTGGTACCCGCCTCTATCTGCTTGCGCCAATTGTCCGGGGGCGTAAAGGCGAGTACCGTAAAGAACTGGCCGATTTACAGGTTCGAGGCTTTCAACGCGTCAAAGTTGACGGAGAGCTTTACGAAATCGGCGACGTTCCCGCGCTTGATAAAAAGAAAAAGCACGACATCGAGGTTGTTGTTGACCGTGTGGTGGTCAAGGATGACATAAAAACACGTTTGGCTGACAGCCTGGAAACCGCATTGAACCTTGCCGATGGCATCGCCTTTGCTGAAAACGCCAAGACAGGTGAACAGACAATTTTCTCGGCCCGTTATGCCTGCCCGGTATCAGGTTTTACCATTGACGAGATTGAACCCAGACTGTTCTCTTTCAACAATCCCTTTGGGGCCTGTCCCGCCTGTGACGGATTGGGGAAAACCCTGATCTTTGACGGTGATCTGATCGTACCGGACCAACGTGTTACCCTAAAAGAAGGGGCCATTGCTCCCTGGGCAAATTCGACTTCTAAATACTATTTGCAAACCCTAAAAAGTCTTGCCGAGCACTACGGCTTTGCTCTTGATCTCGCCTGGAACGACCTACCTGAAAAAATCAAAAAACTGCTTCTGCATGGTTCAGGTAAAGAGGTCATCGAAATAACCTATACAGATGGCAACCGAAGCTATCAGACCAAGAAGCCTTTCGAAGGCATTATTCCCAACATGGAAAGACGTTTTCGCGAAACCGACAGTGACTGGGTTCGCGAAGAGCTGTCAAAATACCAGACAAAACAGCCTTGCCAGACATGCGATGGGCATCGCCTCAAACCGGAAGCTCTGGCCGTTAAAATTGGTAAAAAACACGTTGGCGAGATTGCCCAACTTTCTATTGCCGAGGCTGAAAAATGGTTCAATAAACTCCCGGATATTCTCAGCGACAAGGAAAATGAAATTGCGGTCAGAATTCTCAAGGAAATTAACGAACGCCTCTATTTTCTGGTAAATGTCGGCCTTGATTACCTGACACTTTCCCGTTCTTCCGCAACCCTGTCGGGTGGTGAAAGCCAACGCATTCGACTGGCCTCGCAAATTGGGTCGGGCCTGACCGGGGTTCTCTATGTACTGGACGAGCCTTCAATCGGTCTGCATCAGCGGGATAATGCCCGACTGCTGGAAACACTGCGTCGTTTGCGAGATTTGGGTAATACTGTTGTTGTAGTCGAACATGATGAAGACGCTATTCGAACCGCAGATTACCTCGTAGATATGGGGCCGCGTGCCGGAACCCATGGTGGGCAGGTTGTCGCCTGTGGCTCCCCCAATGAAGTCATGGCAACAAAAGAAAGTTTAACCGCGAAATACCTGACGGGTGAATTGGCAATCAACCTGCCGGAACAGCGGCGCAAAGGCCACAAAGGGCAAACCATCAAAGTCCTCAAAGCCAATGAGAATAACCTGAAGAATGTTTCTATTGATGTTCCCCTTGGAACCTTTACCTGTATCACGGGCGTTTCCGGTAGTGGGAAATCAACACTCATTCTGGAGACACTCTACAAAGCGGTTTCCCGGAAACTCCACAATGCAAAGGGACAACCCGGAAGCCACGATGCCATCGAAGGGTTAGAGTTTATCGATAAGGTAATTGATATCGACCAATCCCCTATTGGCCGAACACCACGATCAAACCCCGCGACTTACACTGGCGCATTCTCTCCGATCAGAGACTGGTTTGCCGGCTTGCCCGAAGCGAAAACCCGCGGATACAAACCCGGACGCTTCTCTTTCAATGTAAAGGGCGGGCGTTGTGAAGCCTGTCAAGGCGATGGTGTTATCAAGATCGAGATGCACTTCCTGCCCGATGTTTATGTTGAATGCGATGTCTGCAAGGGTAAACGCTATAACCGCGAGACACTTGAAATTCTCTATAAGGGCAAATCCATATCTGATGTCTTACAGATGAACGTAGATGACGGACTGGAATTTTTTAAGGCCGTCCCTTCGATACGGAACAAGCTGGAAACACTTCAAAGAGTTGGCCTTGGCTATGTGCAGGTTGGTCAGGCAGCCACAACACTTTCCGGCGGGGAAGCCCAGCGCGTTAAACTGGCAAAAGAACTCTCCAGACGTGCAACGGGTAAAACACTTTACATTCTGGATGAGCCGACAACAGGTCTGCACTTTGACGATGTAAAAAAACTGTTGGAAGTCTTGCAAACCCTGGTTGATCAAGGCAACACCATCCTGTGTATTGAACATAATCTTGAAGTCATCAAAATTGCCGACTGGATTATCGACATGGGTCCCGAGGGCGGAGACAAAGGCGGACGCGTTGTCGCGACAGGAACACCGGAAGATGTCGCCAAGACGAAGGGTAGCTACACAGGTGAATATTTAAAACCTTACCTGAAGTAACAAAAAAGGCCGGATAGAAAACAAGCTATCCGGCCTTTTTCAATAAATCAGATTAATAAATCATACCTTTATTTGATCATCCAGCGTATAGATCTCACGTACTTCTTCGATCCCGCGCAATGTGTGCTCGCCCATTGGCATGCATTTCCGTCCGACGATTTCGGCAAATTCCTTACTCATCAAAATGCGCTTACCAAGGTCTTTGGTCAGTGCTTCCAATCTGGCAACCTCGTTCACCGCAGGACCAACCGTTGTGAACTGAAGCCGATCAGGCAATCCGATATTGCCGAACATCACATTACCAACATGCAAACCAAGACCAAAAGAGGCCTCGCATTTGCCATTATCACAGGCACAGGCATTAAGTTCCTTGATACGTTCCACCGCATCATGGGCTGCTTTTACTGCCATTTCCCCGGTTTCTGCCTGTGTTTTATCTTCTGAGAACGGAAAAATGCCCAAAACCGCATCACCGATCAGTAATAAAACGTCTCCGCCATTATCAATAATGGCCCCAGCCGTACTTTCAAAATACCCATTGAGCAGATCCAGATAATCCTCTTCCGGCATCATATCTGCCAAGGCGGTCGAATTTCTGAGATCACTGTACCAGATAACCGCATGAATTTTTTCACCGTCCCCACGTTGGATTTGCCCTTTGAGAACCCGTTGTCCCGCATTACGGCCTAGATATGTTGTTGAGATATTATGGGCAATTTGCTGGGTAATAATAACTTTACAGGCAACAGCCAAACGGTTTTGCACGCGAATAAGCGATTTGATATCTGTATCACTCAATCCCGCTTTAATGTCACTCGACCAGGTTCCCAGAATGCCCCTGCCATCTGTATCACCCAGAGATTCCTGATCAAAATGGATCGCGTAACACAAGACATCTGTATAACCATCGTCACGAAGATCTTCCATAAGCTTAAAGTCATGGATAGCACCTTCGCCAACTAAACGTCGTCTCAGCAAGCCGATCTCTTTACTCAACATGAAATAGAACGGACTTCTGCGCCATTCTTCAGAGCCGGAACTTTCGTGTGACATACCGACCGTTTTCACGCCGTTACCAAGCTCCCAGGTCAACCCCATGGCGCTGTATAGAGGATGCAGAGTACGAAAAGCGATATATCCGCGAGCAATAGGTAACCCCGCAGACCTCAGCCTTAGGCAGCAGCCTTCGAATAACGCTTCAATCGTCGTATCACGAAGTGCCTGCGCCATTACCCAATCAACCACAGAGCCGATCAGACTGTCTTCATCGCCACCACGCCTTACGCGATCATCAATTCGTTGCATGAAATTAAAGAGCTCCGGTTTATTGTGTTATTATTACGGTCTGAGAAAGAAAATATATTTATTTAAAACATATGGGTGCAAAGCAGCTTTTTAGTAGATATAACACAAAAAATTTTATTATTGCAGGCGCAATGAATAGTAAAGAGACAATCATGAGCAAGAGTGACCTAAAAGAGATCCACGTCGTTGGCGGTGGTATGGCCGGAACAGAAGCAACCTGGCAAATCGCACAAGCAGGCGTTCCCGTAGTTCTTCATGAAATGCGTCCGGTTCGGAAAACAGAAGCACACCAGGGCGAAGGTCTTGCCGAGCTGGTCTGCTCCAATTCTTTCCGGTCAGATGATTATGAAAATAATGCTGTTGGTCTGTTGCACGAAGAAATGCGCAGAATGGACTCGCTCATCATGTCCTGTGCCGCAAAACATATGGTTCCTGCGGGTGGTGCTTTGGCTGTTGACAGAAACGACTTTTCAGACGAAGTCACCAAGCGCTTGGAAGATCACCCCCTCGTGACCATCAAACGCGAAGAGGTTTCAGCCCTTCCCCCTGAAGAGTGGGATTCTGTCATTATCGCCACAGGACCTTTGACATCCGAAAGCATGAGCGAGGTCATTGCTTCAATCACCGGGGAAGAGTACCTCGCCTTCTTCGATGCAATCGCCCCCATCGTGTACAAAGATTCCATCAACTTTGACAAGGCTTGGTTCCAGTCCAGATATGACAAGGTTGGACCCGGCGGCGATGGCGCCGACTACATCAACTGCCCGATGAATAAAGAACAATATGAAACCTTTATTCAAGCCTTGATCGACAGTGAGAAAACAGACTTTAAGGAGTGGGAAGAAAACACTCCCTATTTCGAAGGCTGCTTGCCAATCGAAGTCATGGCAAGCCGAGGTGTTGAAACACTCCGTTTTGGTCCCATGAAGCCCGTTGGATTATCAAACCCGCACAGCGACGAGGAACCCTATGCTGTTGTTCAACTGCGTCAAGACAACAAACTGGGCACCATATATAATATCGTTGGTTTCCAGACCAAGATGAAATACGGCGCGCAAATGGAAATTATTCGTGCAATTCCAGGTCTTGAAGAAGCTGAGTTTGCCCGCCTTGGGGGCCTTCATCGTAATACTTTTTTGAAATCACCTAAGCTACTTGATCATTCTCTGCGCATGAAGCCAATGCCGCGCCTCAGATTTGCCGGGCAGATTACCGGTGTTGAGGGATATGTGGAATCAGCCGCATCAGGTTTGATGGCCGGGCGATTTGCCGCTGCGGAACGTTTGGGCAAAGATCTGCCCGCCCCCCCAATTACCACGGCCCACGGCGCACTGATAAATCACGTCACAGGCGGCGCTGATGCAAAAACCTTTCAGCCCATGAATGTGAATTTCGGGATTTTCCCAAACATTCCAAAGGGACCGGGTAAAAAGCTTAAAAAGAAAGATCGTAAGCCGCTTTATTCCAAGCGCGCACTGGAAGATTTAAAAACCTGGCTGGATGAAAACCAATAGAATTGGGAAACCAGTTTACTCAGTTTAAAAGGTCGCTTTGGTGAGCGACCTTTTTATTTAGTAACGTCCCCAAATATTGGCCCACATAAGCTGCCACGTCGCAGACGTCTTTGGGTGATGAAGTGCCTTATCAAAAGGATTATAACCATTGGCTTCTAATTTTTTGATATACTGATCTGCCAACACACCCAGTAATAGCAGGGATTTGACTTGCTTGGGTACTTCCTTTGAAAGAACACGCGCCTGAATTAGGTGGTTCTTGACCGCCATCGTTAAAACCTTGGTAATCTCGCATAGCTCTGGTGAGGATTTTAACTCAAAAAGCGTAGCCGTGTTCAGTTCACACTGACTAATAAGATCTTGGGGTAAATAAATTCGTTTTTTTGCAGCATAAAAGGGCGTAGCTCTAACAATACCAAGTAATCCCCAGGCTATCCCCATAGACCGACAAACTTGATCGAGAGACGCTGTTGTTTTCTTATCCAAACTTGTTTTATTAATGACGATATCGCTTGCCAAAGCCAGCAGTTCCGAAGACGTTTTTCGAACGTACTTTTCCAAGGCTGACAAATTTTGCGGGACCGCCTCTTCTAGATCAAATTCTCTGGCATTTATAAACTCATCAAGTTTATTACGCTTTAGCTCATGCTCGGTCACGGCTTTGGCTAATGCTTCAACAACAAGATGTTTCCGAGGTTTTCCCTCGTAAATTCCTTCAATAGCTTCTCGCCACCATTGCAAACGAATCATTCCCGTTAAGGGCTCACTGACAACTTCAGCAGTCTTGGCTATTTCCTGATTGAAAGCATAAAGGGCAAAAAGATTTTCCCGCACAGTATCCTTTGCAAAAAGACAGGTTAAATAACGATCATAGTCGTTCTTTTTAATGTCTTCACCACAATAGGAAAGGCCAGTTTCATTCGACATATGATAAGCGCCTGCGAAAATCTTAATCAACTGCGATCAAAGCAGCGGCAACATTCCGGCCCTCGGAAAGAAGGACGTTATAGGTGCGACAGGCAGCACCTGTATCCATAGCATCTACAATTAGACCTTTTTCTTTCAAGCTATTACGGAAAGCAGGTGTAATAAATTCACCTTTGGCTCCGCACCCGATAATCAATACCTCTATCTCGTCTGCCTTTTCGACAAAAGAACTGAGGGTTTTCAAAGATACTTCGGAAAAGCGCTGAACGGACCAGGATTCAGTCAAATCCGGTAGTACCAAAATTGAACCTTCATGGTAATGGTCGGATACCATGAACCGACCATTACCATATTTTTCAATAACCTGTTTTCCTTCTGGAATTTTAAGCGAGACTTCCACGAAGGTTAACTCCTAACTGGCTTTGTCATTTTCCTGAACGAGTTCGATCTTATCACCGTTCTCGTCCACAAGTCCCTCTTCCTCTTCTTCAGGAATAGAGGATCTGACGTTCGTTGCAAAAAGCAGTGGAACAGCAAGCCCGACAGAAGAATAGGTCCCGATGGTAACACCCCAGATAAGTCCAAGGCTCAACCCTCTGATGACTTCGCCACCAAACACAAAGAGTGCGATAAGGGCAAGTAATGTGGTAACAGATGTCAATACGGTCCGGGAAAGTGTTCTGTTAATCGACATATTGAGCACGTCGATTACTTCCATCTTTTTATAGCGGCGTAGTTCGTCACGCACACGGTCAAAAATAACAACCGTATCGTTGATCGAATAGCCCGCAATCGTCAAAACAGCCGCAAGCGTCGCCAGATTGAATTCGTACTGTGTCAGGGCAAAGAAACCGATTGTCGTAATAATATCGTGTGTCAATGCCATCAAGGCAGCAACCGAAAATTGCCATTCAAACCGGAACCAAATGTAAAAAGCGATCCCCAGTAAAGCAAAAAGCGTGGCTAAAGCCCCATCTTCTTTAAGTTCAGCACCTACCTTTGGACCAACGAACTCAACACGGCGATATTCTTCAACCGCAGCCCCCAGTTCGTCCTTGACCAACTGAATGGCTTTCATCTGTTCTTTTTCATCACCATCCTGTTTCTGGATGTTGATCAAAACATCTGTTGGCGCACCAAATTCCTGTAAGCTAATTTCACCCAGACCAAGCGAACCAATACGAGATCTTAGAGAGGACAAATCTGCAGGTTCCGATGTTCTGATTTCAATCAGAATACCACCCCGGAAATCGACACCAAAGTTCAATCCTCGTGTTGCCACCAACACCAGGGACAAGGCAATCATAAGAGCAGAGAAAGCCATAAAGAGCTTTCTTTTGCCCATAAAGTTGATGTTAAGATCTGTCGGAAGCTTTTTAATTAACGCCATTATTCCAGCCTCCTCTTATATACCAAGCGATTGCGGCCGACGGCGGCGCAACCAGGTCACAATAAGCAATCTTGTAAACATAATCGCTGTGAACATAGATGTAACAATTCCGATGGTCAGTGTGACGGCAAATCCTTTGATCGGCCCTGTCCCAAACTGGAACAGCAAAACAGCCGCAATGAGGGTCGTAATATTTGAATCCAGGATCGTTGCAATCGCCCGTTTATAACCTGCATCGACCGCCATAACCGGTCCCCGACCATTTCGTATTTCTTCGCGAATACGCTCAAAAATAAGTACGTTGGCATCCACGGCCATACCAATCGTCAACACAATCCCCGCAATCCCCGGCAGCGTAAGTGTCGCCTGAAACAGCGACAGAACGGCGACAATCAAAACAAGATTCGCAACCAGTGCAAAATTCGCCATGACACCAAACAGGCCATAAGCTGATCCCATAAAGATCAGCACAAGCACCAGGCCAATGATACTCGCAATCTTACCTGCATTGACTGAATCTTCACCAAGCCCGGCACCAACTGTACGTTCTTCGAGAATATCAAGCGGCGCAGGTAGAGCACCAGCCCTGAGAAGTACAGCGAGTTCTTCTGCAGATTGCGGTGTAAAGTTACCTGAAATGATCCCATTACCCGTTAGGATTGGAGACCTGATAACAGGGGCTGAAATAACCTTGCCATCCAGAACAATGGCAAAAGGACGGTTTACATTTTCCTGGGTTACCCGCGCAAATCTTTGCGCCCCTGTTGTATCAAAAGTAAACGAGATAACAGGCTGAGCATCCTGGAAAGTTGACTGTGCGTCGATCAGGTTTTCGCCACTTACCATCACCCGTTTTTTAATAACGTAACGTTGTGGTTGGCCACTTGCCTGTGTTTCTTGCGACAACATAATTTGTGAACCAACAGGTGCCTTGCCTGAATAAGGGTCAGCATTTTGATCAACCAAGTGGAACGTCAACTTCGCAGTTTTACCGATCAAGCGCTTAATTTCATCTGGATCTTTAACACCCGGCACCTGAATTAGGATACGGCTTTCACCTTGTCTCTGCAGGCTGATCTCTTTTGTACCTGTTTCATCCAGACGTTTCCGAAGAACTTCAATTGACTGGTTAATGACCGCAATTCGGCGCTCTCTCAGGACTTGATCACTGTATTCGGAAATAACCTTGGCATCATCTGTTGAAATCAATAATCCCGGGTTATTTTGAAAAATCATCTGGCGGACACGCCCGATCATCTCTTCACTTGCATCGCGCAATGTAAAGACTGCGGCTTTGCCTTCGACACCCAGATTCTGATATCCAATGCGTTCAGAACGCAGGTTTGCCCTGATCCCTTCAACCAAATTCGTTAGCTGTTCTTCTTCGACAGCTTCCAAATCAACTTCCAGCAAGAGATATGAGCCACCCTGAAGATCAAGCCCCAGGTTAATTTGATCACTCGCGACCCAATCAGGGAACGTTTCAAGAGTTTGTTCTTTGAACAAGTTCGGCATGGCATAAAAAATACCGAGAACAAGAACGCCAATAACTGCAAAAATCTGCCACTTGGAAAACTGAACCATAACGGGCCGTATTATCTGTTAAATATGAAATAAACCTGCTCTGGATATAGAACCAGAGCAGGTAAAAACCACCTCTAAAGATGCTTTTTTATAAATTTTCCTCTCAAAGGAAAACTAAGAGCAGCTTAATCTTTAGATTTTTTGTCTTTTTCTTTGTCGTCGTTTGCAGATTTATCAGCAGGCTCTGTCTTGCTGATAACACTTGCAATCGTGCTCTGAATGACAGTGATACGAACGTTTTCAGCAATATCAACCTGAACTTCGCCACCGTCTTGAACTTTTGCAACAGTTCCAACAATACCACCAGCAGTGATAACTTTATCACCACGACGAATGGCATCAATCATCGCTTTTTGCTGTTTCATCTTCTTGCTTTGCGGGCGAATAATCAGAAAATAGAACACCGCAAAGATCAGAACGAGTGGGAATAGTGTCGCAAACAATTCACTCGACGAACCAGCACCACCAGCTGCCTGGGCATAGGCTGTGGAAATCAACATTAATCCCTCCAAAACTTAAGAACTTGGAATCGGTTGCCAAGCAACCCCCCAAAAAAAATTACCCGCGGACTATAACTGTCTGGCCCGGAAATGCAAACGAACAGAAAAACAAAGAAAACCTCATGGCAAGACAGAGCATTTGACTGACTTGGGTACGCTCGCTAGGGTTCGCAAAATGATCGACAGCCAGTTCGTGCGCCGGAGTAATTTAAATGACTGATTCTAAAGACTTATACCCAATACTCGAACGTATTGCTACGGCACTCGAGAAACTATCCCCACAACAACATAGTGTCCCGGACCTTTCTTTGGCAGATGCCTATGTATGGCAGACTAATCCAGATACTTTGGAACCTGTTGAAGATGTGAATCGGGTTGATTTTGATCTACTCAAGGGAATTGATCGCCAAAGAGAATCTCTTTTGAACAATACACTGCGATTTGTCGAAGGGTTTCCCGCAAATAATGCGTTGTTATGGGGGGCAAGAGGCACGGGAAAAAGCTCAATTGTCAAAGCAGTTCATGACAAGGTCAATTCACTCGCAAAGAAGAGAAATTTCGACAAAGTGACACTTGTTGAAATCCACCGTGAAGATATCCCTTCTCTACCAAGGTTATTGAAAATTTTAAAAACGTCAGATCGTCCCTGTATTCTTTTCTGTGATGATCTAAGTTTTGACAGCCAAGATGATACCTACAAGTCGCTCAAAGCTGTCCTGGAGGGAGGCATAGAAGGTCGCCCGAGAAACGTACTCTTCTACGCGACGTCAAACCGCAGGCACCTTATGGCCCGTGATATGATCGAAAATGAAAGATCGTCGGCCATTCATACTTCTGAGGCAACAGAAGAAAATGTTAGCTTATCTGATCGTTTTGGATTGTGGCTAGGTTTCCACAATTGTGATCAGGATACTTTCTTTGCCATGATCGAAGGCTACGTCGAAAAATACGGTATCAAAATTGATCAAGAGGCACTTCATGCCGAAGCCCGGGAATGGTCGGTTACTCGCGGGTCCCGATCTGGCCGTGTTGCCTGGCAGTTTATACAGGACCTCGCCGGACGCATGTCTATCAAGATTCCCTGAGCAAGATTCCCAGAGAAAAGTGCCTTGAGAAAAGTTCTCTCAAACAAATCTAATTGGTTAAAAGCTTGTTTGGATTGACGGCTTGGGAGCCTTTGCGAATTTCAAAGTGAAGTTGGGGTTTAGAGACATTGCCTGTACTGCCAACCTTGGCGATATCTTGCCCCCGTTTCACCCGTTGACCGCGTCCAACCAATAGCTGATCCGTGTGGGCATAGGCTGTCACCCATCCATCAGAATGCTTGATCAACAACATTTGTCCAAAACCTTTTAGCTCACTTCCCGCATAAACGACCACACCATTCTCTGCTGCTTTAACAGGTGTCCCACGACGCGCAGAAATATTGATACCATCGTTATGTATGCCACCTTCTTTTGGGCCAAAAGACGAAATGACCTTCCCCTTAACAGGGCGCAGGAAATTACTGAATGATCGCGGCAACGGTTTGGGAACCGGGCCTGTAAAGTTTTTGGGGCTATCAGGAATAGCATTTCGAACAGGTGTTTTGGGTGACGATTTCTTATTATTTTTAGTTGTTACATTTGGACTATTCGTCACCGGAGAAACAGTCGCGGAACGTACCGTATTCCCCTCTCGTAACGCAGGTAAATTCAAACGCTGCCCGATATACAGAGCATAAGGTGGGTTAATTTTGTTCAGCTTTACCAGCGCCGTTGTCTCGACACCATAACGACGAGAGATACTATAAAGTGTATCCCCGGCAATCACGACATGTTCTTTCGAAACCGGTAGCTTGATAACCTGCCCAACCAATAGCTTATAGGGCGGGGAAAGCCTGTTCAGGATAATAAGCTCGCGAATAGAGACCCGGCGTTTTCGCGATATGGAATAGACTGTATCGCCGCGATTTACTGTATATTGAGTCGTTGAAACCTGCGACGGGTCATTCAAAGTCTGCGACGTCGTTCTTGCCTCTTGCACAACAGGCGATGAGCTGCTTTGCCGAACCTGCCTTCTTGGGTTTCGTTTAGGCAGCGGAATATTTTCTGGTAGCAATGCAGGAATTGAGACACCCGCAACCCTGCCTGTCGCCTGCCCCGTGTCGGAAGGTTTCGGAGGTGGCGTTGGTTTTCTCTTTGGTAAAATAGAAGGTGGATAATTATAAACTGTTGCCGTCGTCGTTTTCTTTGTTGTGGTCGTCGTCGGAAACGAAGATGGATTTATCGTACACCCGTATAGCCCTGCGCTTAACAGTATAAATCCTAATTTTAAAGTTGATAAGCTGGTCCGGTTAAACATCAAATTAGTTACGAGCGTTTCCTGTACAACACACCGCCAAAGCCAATCAGCTGTCCTTTGGCATTCCATGAACAAGAGGCACAAAACGCACCCCTCCAAGGTTTTCGTGATCAAACCCGCTTTCTGTCCGCGTAATTCTGATCAATTCCTGATTATTACCTTGTGATCCCAACGGTAAAACAAGAATACCACCAATTGCCAGTTGCTCAAGCAGAGCTTCGGGAATTTCCTTTGGTGCAGCTGTGATAATTATGCGTTCAAACGGTGCTTGCTCTTTCCACCCTTTGTAACCATCCCCTAGCTTTGTGGTCACATTGTGGAGACGTAAATTTGTAAAGCGTTCTTCCGCCTCGCCCAATAGCTCCCGATAACGTTCAATCGTATAAACACGCCGACATAAACGCGACAGGATTGATGCCTGATATCCAGAGCCCGTACCAACCTCGAGAATCTTCATGCGTTTGGTTACAGAAAGCGCCTGGGTCATCATCGCAACAACCTGCGGCTGACTAAGGGTTTGCCCCCGACCAATGGGAAGCGCCATATTTTCATAGGACTGATCTTGAAAAGGTCCGGGGACAAAGGCCTCTCTTGGAATACGCTCAATTGCCGAAAGAACGCCAGTATCTGAAATACCGCCGCGCCTTAGTTCCATAATAAGTCTGATTTTTCGTGCTTCCAGACTCATGGGAACAAAAATCCCATTTTCTTCAAAACAGCATTATCTGTCAGGTCGTATTTCAGCGGTGTAACCGTAATGTATCCATCGGCTATTGCTGTCAGATCTGCATTGGGAACCGAGGTATGATGACTGATAAACTGTCCAACCCATAAATAAGGTCGCCCACTGGGATCATTCCCTTCTACGACTGTTGTGCCCTCGTCGCGATGTCCTTGGGCACAGACCTTAATACCTTTGACCTGATCAGCAGGAATGCCCGGGAAGTTCACATTGAACAACAGATTTCCAGGCTCAGACCATGTCGCAAGCTTCGCAATGATATCAGGTGCAAACTTGGTGACTGTATCCCAGTGAAAGAGGCTTTCATCCTGATCATCAGGCCTCAAGCTTAATGCAACGGATCTCGCACCAAGGATAGCCCCCTCCATAGCAGCAGCGACAGTACCTGAATAAATAACATCTTCCCCCAGGTTTGCCCCGACATTTACGCCAGACAGAACCAAATCAGGAGACTTGTCAGCCATCAGATATTTCATGGCCATCAGAACACAGTCTGTTGGTGTCCCATCAATAGAATAGCGCTTATCGCCTAGCTTGCGTTCGCGCAAGGGACGTCGAAGGGTCAAAGAATGACTGGAGGCCGATTGTTCTGATTCTGGCGCGATGATCCAGATATCATCAGATAGTTGTCGAGCGATATCCTCTAGAACAGATAAACCTTTGGCGTGGATACCGTCATCGTTTGACAAAAGTATCCGCGCATTCGCAAGGTTTTCTAAGGTCTTAGTCATTCAGGCGAATACTTTCTTTACCCCCCATGTATGGTCTAAGAACCTCAGGAACAGTGATAGAACCATCAGCCTGCTGGTAGTTTTCCATCACTGCAATCAAACAACGTCCAACTGCCACACCAGAACCGTTCAAAGTATGAACAAAGGCTGGCTTCTTGGTTTCCGTAGATCTGAAACGGCCGTTCATACGACGCGCCTGAAAATCGCCACAGGTAGAACAGCTGGAAATTTCACGGTACGCATCCTGTCCCGGTAACCAGACCTCGATATCATACGTCTTACGCGCGCCAAATCCCATGTCGCCAGTACACAGGACAACGACACGATAATGCAGCCCCAGTTTCTTAAGAACATCTTCTGCGCAACTGGTCATCCGCTCCAACTCATCATCGGATTTATCCGGATGAACAACAGAAACCATTTCAACCTTATCAAACTGGTGCTGACGCAACATACCACGGGTATCACGTCCGGCTGAGCCAGCTTCGGAACGGAAACACGGCGTTAAGGCAGTCATACGCTTTGGTAGTTCATCTTCCTTTAGAATTTCGCCAGCAACTGTATTCGTCAACGGCACCTCAGCAGTTGGAATAAGCCAGAATCCTTCTTCCGTCTTGAAAGAATCCTCGGCAAACTTTGGCAACTGCCCGGTCCCATACATGACGTGATCACGCACAAGAACAGGTGGAACAACTTCTGTATAGCCATGCTCATCAACATGCATGTCAATCATGAATTGTGACAAGGCACGGTAAAGACGGGCAACACTTCCCTTAAGCACCACAAATCTGGATCCGGACAATTTTGCGGCAAGCTCAAAGTCCATTTCACCAAGCTCTTCACCCAGTTCAAAGTGCTGCTTTGCTTCAAAGCCCAGTTCAGGTTTATCACCAACGGTGCGGACCAGAACATTATCGTCTTCGTCTTCGCCAACAGGCACATCATCTTTTGGGCGATTAGGAATACCAGCCAGGATCGTTTTAATCTGATTACCCAGATCAGATTCAGCCGTCTCTTTTTCAGACATACCTTCTTTGATACCCGCAACCTCTGCCATAAGGTCCGACGCATCCTCGCCATTACGCTTTGCAATACCAATTTGTTTCGACGCTTCATTACGGCGTGCCTGCATTTCCTGCAACTCGGCCTGTAACGCACGATGCTGTTTATCCAGGTCCAGAATCTGGGCAGACATTGGTTCCATATTACGGCGCTTAAGCCCCTCATCAAAAACGTCAGGGGTTTCGCGGATCAATTTTAGGTCATACATGGGTATCTCTGTCCTTGTACTGAGAGAGACAAATTTCAATTAAAACGAATGTACTTATCAACAGGGTATACGTAAGTCTGAAATAAGCAAAATCTCGCTGCTAAAGGCCTTTAAAAGGTTTCGGTTTCAGTCTACGAACTTATCTTAATCAGATGTAACGTCCGTCGACTCAGCATCTTCTTCCTCGGCGCGTTTGCGTTCCACCATTTTTGCCATCAGGATCGAGACTTCGTACAAAAGTACAATCGGAATAGCCAACGCCAATTGGCTCAGAGGATCAGGCGGCGTAAAGATAGCGGCAACAATAAAGACGCCAACAATTGCATATTTACGCTTTTCAGCCATTCCCTTGGACGATGCAATACCAACTTTTGCCAACAGTGTCATCAAAACAGGTAACTGAAAACAAAGACCAAAGGCAAAAATCAACTTCATCATTAGCGAGAAGTATTCATTAACCTTGGCTTCCAATTCAATCGCAATTGAACTTTCGGAACCTTCGACCTGAAACGCGAGAAAAAACTCTGCCGCGAGTGGGAAGATCACAAAATAAACCAAGGCCCCACCAACAAAAAATAGAATAGGTGATGCAATCAGAAACGGCGCAAAGGCTGATTTTTCATTCTTGTATAGACCCGGCGCAACAAACAACCAGATTTGAGACAGGAAAATAGGGCAACTGATAAAAGCACCAAAGAAGAATGCAACTTTTACGTAAGTAAAAAAGACTTCAGTAAGGTCCGTAAAAATCAGCCTTTGATGACTTTCACTAACCGAATTTTCCCGCATAACTTCGGCCAAAGGTGCCGCAAGGTATTCAAAAAGCTGTTCAGCAAAAGCAAAACAGGCCAAAAAAGCGACCAGCAAAGTGACAACACTCCACAACAATCGCCTTCTAAGTTCAATCAGATGCTCAAGTAACGGCATCTTCTGTTCTTCGGTTGTATCACTCACTGCTTAGCTGCTTTTTGAAGAAGTTGTATTATCTACCTGAACTGCCTCAGGTTTCACTGTTTCTGAAGTTTTCACAGACTCAGTTGTCGCCGATGGTGTGTCTGCAAGTGGCTTTTGAACAGAAGCAAAGGGATTGTGATCTTCTTTGTCTTCCTTCGTTATTGCTTCAACACCGTCTTTGACTTCCTGTGTTGTTTTGGTTAGCGCCTGTGTTGGATCAATAACATCCTCAACCGTTTTGCGGATTGATTCGCTATTGGCCCCTTCCAGCGCTTTTCTTGCATCCTGAAGATCAGACTCGCGAATAACCTCATCGACACCGGATTGAAATTCCCGGGCAAGCCCCTTTGCCTTACGTACCCATTTAGAAACGTTGCGAAGGGTATTCGGCAGCTCTTTTGGCCCCATTATCAAAAGGGTAAGAACTGCAACGACCATCATTTCCGACCAACCGATGTCGAACATTGGTTACTGCTCCCTAGGAATTACGGATCCCTGAACACACATGGACCTAACAAAACAGTCTGAGAAGACTGACTTATGCTTTGTCTTTGTCTTCAGAGATTGTTTTGCTTTCTTCCTGATCAGAAGCAGCTGTATCTTTATTTTCTTCTTTGAGGCCTTTTTTAAAGGCTTTAATGCCTGAACCAGCATCGCCCATAAGTTTGCTGAGCTTTCCGCCCCCACCAAAGAGAACCAAAACAACAACTAAAACAATCAGCCAATGCCAAATGCTGAACGCACCCATTACTCTCTCCTTAGAGACAATTACCTTTAATCTGTAGGGACTATGGCAAAAAGAAAAGGCGCAAGCAACGATTCATACGCCATGAGACAGAGTGTTTTAGTCGTCAGCTGTATTTTGTTTCGATTGTTGTGATGAAAAGACAAAGGTCAGGCGTTTATCCAATTCGAGAACACAGTCATTACCGGCAAGTGGAACAGCGTGGTTATCAAGCCGAGCTTTTACATAAAGATCATTGGATAAGCTATTGGAAATTTTAAAATCTACAAGGTTTGACTTCCCAAGCATTCGTGATTTAAGAACACTGGCTTCAACCCCTGTTCCATTGACTTTTTCGCCAATAACAATCCCTTCATGTCGCACCAATACATCTACGACAGTGCCGTGGCTCATATTTGGCACTTCAAGCGCACCAAAGGGCGTGACGACATGTCCGTCATTACAAACGCCTTTAAATTCGTTCACTTCACCAAAAAAATGTGCAACGAAAGCATTTGCCGGGTTCGTGTAGAGTTCATTAGGCGGTGCAAATTGAACAATCTGCCCCTTGTTCATTATGGCGACACGATCCCCCATAAACATCGCTTCTTCCGGGTCATGAGTCACCATCAAGGTGGCAATGTTATTTTCCTTAAGCACCCTGAGCGTTTCCTCTCGAACCTGATTTCTAAGCCTGACATCAAGGCCAGAAAAAGGTTCATCCAACAAAACCAGCTTCGGACGTGGAGCGATTGCCCGGGCCAGAGCAACCCGCTGTTGCTGCCCACCTGACAGGGTGTGCGGATAAGAATGGAGATAATCGGCCATACCAACCTGAGCCAAGGTTTCTCGCACCCGTTCTTTTCTTTCGGGGGCCGAGAGATGTTTCAATCCAAATTCAATATTTTTCGAAACATCCAAATGGGGGAAAAGAGCGTAATCCTGAAAAACCAGACCAACACTTCTTTTTTCAGGCGGTAAATCAGCCTTATCATTGGCAACAATGGCTTCATCCATTGTGATCTTCCCAGATTGTAATCTTTCCAGCCCCGCAGCCAAACGAAGGATAGTGGTTTTACCACATCCGGATGGCCCCAACAGGCATACGAACTCACCAGCATCAATCGACAGATTAACATTGTTCACAGCTGACAGGGCGCCAAAGTTATGGCTTACATTCTCTAAACAGAGGGCCGACATTTAGTAACCGTCTAAATTCATATACAATCTTTGCAGCAACCTCGCAGAACTGCAGTTAAAAATCAATATCAACTGACACCTTAATCCAAAATGTCGCAGCAAGTTGATTGATTTCTTTCTTTTACAGGTAATTTTTAAACAGGAAGTGAAGATTGTTCGCTTTCTTCATCCGCCAAATCTTCACCAAACTCATTGCTCAAGTGATCATCACCTTTTTCCAGATCGACGCCATCGCCCGATACAGACAAAAGGTCACCATGATCACCAAGGGCAGTAATCGCAGGTCTTGCATCAAGAAGCCCGGCAACTTTCAATTCATCGAAACCGGGTAGATCATCCAGACTTTCCAAAGCAAAGTTATCCAGAAAAGCCTGACTGGTCGCCCAGGTAACCGGCCGTCCGGGCGTACGTCGTCGCCCCTTTGGTTTGACCCATCCAATTTCCAAAAGCGTATCCAATGTTCCCTTGGATAAACTGACCCCCCGGATTTCTTCAATTTCTGCTCTTGTCACCGGTTGATGATAGGCAATGATTGCCAGTGTTTCGACGCCCGCCCGTGTCAATTGTTTGGACTGGCTCTGCTCAACCCGAAGCAAAGGCGCCATATCAGGTGCCGTGCGAAAAGCCCATCTGTCTTCAACCTTAATCAGATTAACGCCGCGATTTTCATAATAGGATTTTAATTCTTCCAAAAGGGGCTTCAGATCTCTGTCTTTTTGGAAGTGCCTAGAAAGTTGTTCAACAGATACCGGTTCCGTAGATGCAAAGAGTAACGCCTCCAAAAGCCGAAGGTCATCAAAGCGCGTTTCCATATACCCCCCTTTCCTACCAAACAAAATTAATTTCAGTTAACGGCAACTAACCGCGTCTTGTTATCGTGCCGTCTTTGATATAGATCGGGCCATAGATTTCATCCTGCCTCAGATCAATTTGTCCCTCTCGGCACATTTCCAGACTGGCCGCAAACAAAGAAACAACCGCAGATCGCGCAAGAATGCCCTGCTCCACTTTAACTGGCAAAAAACGACTAAGATTCTGCCAATCGGGAATAGTGCCCAGAAAAGCAGACAATCGCTTGATCGCCTCATCCACAGAATGAAGCTCCATGTGCTCGATAAGAAGACTTTTTTCTTCAGTCCGCATCTGGCTGTTTGCATAGGACTTCAAAAGATCAAAGAGCGAGACGTCATAGCTTGTTTTATGAATGACCCCGGTATTTTCCGGCAAGCCGCGCGCGAAGAAATCAATGCCAAGCTGCGGTCGTGACATCAAGGTTTTGCCAGCATCCTGCATTGCCTGCAATCGCTGCAATTGGAATTTGAGGGCCGCCGCCAGTTCAGCCCCGCTGGGTTCTTCTTCACCTTCTGGTTCTGGCAGAAGCAATCTCGATTTCAGATAGGCAAGCCAAGCCGCCATCACCAAATAATCTGCGGCAAGCTCCAGCCTTAGTTCATGAGCCTGCTGAATAAAATTTATGTACTGATTAGCAAGCTCAAGAATGGATATCTGTGTCAAATCAACCTTTTGATCCCGCGCCAACTGCAGCAGAATATCAATAGGTCCCTCAAAGCCATCCAACTCCAGAACAAGCGGATGAAGGGCCTTTAGCCCTTCCGACTGTTCTGACCTGTCATCTTCTTCAAAGGGAAGTGTTTCTGACACTGATTTCCTTTAAGCAGCTAAATAATGTTTAGATTTGCAATAGCCTGAAAAAAAGGAAGCATAGCATGAATAGATTCAATTATCACATAGCTGATTAAATTCAGGTCCATGCCAATTTGACGGCCAATCATCGGGAGAACAAAAATCAAGCCAATCAGAATAATCATGCCGTACTTTTCCAAGCGGGAAAACGGAATAGCCAATGATGTTGGCAAAAGCCCGGTTAAGACACGACCGCCATCGAGCGGCGGTATCGGCAGCATATTAAAAACAGCCAACATTAAGTTAATTTTGATTGCATTTTCAAGATTTTGCCCAACCCAATCCGCAGCAACATCAGGCACCAATCCGAAAACGGCAAAGCCAAATGCCGCAATCAAGGCAATCAAAATATTTGATGCAGGCCCAGCCAAGGCCACAAAAATCATATCCCTTTTTGGGTTGTTTAAGCGTCCAAAAACAACAGGCACAGGCTTCGCCCACCCCAAGATAAAAGGAGAGCCAATAAATATCAGCATACTCGGGAGCAATATTGTACCAAACGGATCAATATGCTTCGCCGGGTTCAGGCTTACTCTGCCGAGCTTTGATGCCGTATCATCCCCAAGAAGACGTGCGGCATAGGCATGTGCAGCTTCATGGAGAGTAACCGCCAACAGAACAGGCAACACCCAAACTGATGCACCTAAAAGAAACTCGTTAATATCCATGAAAAGAAAATACCTGTGTTTTAGAAATGGATAACCCTGAAATTCAGAGCCAATGATTTACGACCAGTAAGGGGAGATTATTTCTGTAAGTTCATCAAGTGTATCATTCCACTCAATATCGTTATTTTGGCGCAGTTTCCAAGCCAAATCCAAACGCCCTTCCTTAGCGGTGTCAATTTGCTGTAGCCCCTTGGCAACAGACATCATTTCCTGCTGATCTCCGTTACAATGCAGAGCGAGGTCACAGCCAGCAGTTAGCGCAGCCTTTGCTCGCTCTTCATAAGTACCTGCCATAGCCTTCATCGACAGATCATCAGACAATAAAATGCCACCAAAGCCGATTTCATCACGAATCACTTGCTGGATCACTGTTGGCGAAACCGTCGCAATATGATTGGGATCTATCTCTTCGTAAATAACATGAGCCGTCATCCCCCAAGGCGCTGAATTCAACAGCTTAAAAGCCTTGATATCATGACTTGAAAGCTCGTCCCGCTGCGTATCAACCCTTGGCAGCTCCTTATGGCTGTCAACCGTCGCACGACCATGTCCGGGCAAGTGTTTGATGACAGGCATTATCCCGCAGTGAAGGAAGCCCTCAATAACCTTTGCGCCTATGGTCGAGACCTTTTCTGGTGTCGCCCCGTAGGACCGATCCCCGACGATTTCGTGTGCGCCCGGTATTGTCAGATCCAAAACAGGTGCACAGTCAGCGGTTATGCCAAGCTCATTGAGTTCATAAGCAATCAAACAGACATTGAGATAAGTCGCGCGAAGCGCTTTCTCCCGGTCTTGATCAAATATCTGCCCAAAGATAGCTGCAGGTGGCGTCTTGCGCCAATGTGGTGGGCGCAAACGGGCAACACGCCCGCCTTCCTGATCAATCAGAACAGGCAGATCATCATTACCAGAAAGCGATTTTAGCTCAGAAACAAGGTTTCTTATTTGATCGGGGTTGTCACAGTTTCGGGCAAAGAGAATATAGCCATAGGGCTTAACCTCGGAAAAAAAACCTTTTTCCCAGCCTGTTAAGCTATGGCCTTCACAGCCAAAGATAACTGAATTCAACCCCACGTTCTCACTCCTGAACTTTATTTAACCTTCTTGACCAAACAATCTCGTTTAGCTGCTTTCAACTTTGTACAAAAGTCGCTCGCAGCCTGTTTGTTATCAAAAGGTCCGGTTTGCAGGCGATAACGAACACCAACGCCTGAAATAGATGCCTTCTCAATAATCGGCTGCTTACTCCCCAAAAGATCACTCAGCTTACGCTGCATGTTGTTCCATTCAGTCATTGCACCGTCTTTGGACTTCAAGGAGGCCAATTGCAAGACGTACTGACCTGATACAGGTTTTTGCGCAACTGCGGCTGGCGCAGCTTCTTTCGGTTCAGCTTTTTTAGCAGTCGTCGTCGCTGCTGGCTCGGACACAGCAGGCTCTGGTACCTTTGGTGTTTCCACTTTTTTAGCCACCCCAGCCTCTGGCTTTGGCGCTAAAACAGATTCGACTTCAGGTGTTTTTAACTCAGGCGCCTTTGGAATAGAACTCTCCTCACCCGTATTCGCCAAAGGCTGTTCTTCGATCTTGGCTGCTTCAACTTCTTTTCTAACAGACTCTGTAGCCTCTTCGGTGGCAGTAATCTGTGCCTGAGGCTCACTGGTTGAGGACTGAGTGAGCGTTTCAGCGGTGCTATTAGCTTCTGGCTCGTGAGCTTTGGGCGGCTGAGGGACTTCCGGTGGTGGCAGCAGCTTTTCAACCTGAATGTTACCGCTTGCACTGGAATCGTTGTTAAGAACAAGTTTGTCCTGATGCGGGATAACCATTCCCCCCGGCGATTCCGGTTTGGTCTTCTCGGGCGTGGTTTCGGCTTCGATAAGAGGGATCGCATCGGGGATATTATTACTTGGCTTGTTATCACCAAGCATGATCAGAATACCGCCACCGACGACAGCAACCGCAATCAGGCCGAGGCCAATAGGAACCAGTTTTTTAAACAGCCCCGCACCAGGATCATCATCAAAGTCCAGATCGTCTTCCCAATATTCTTCATTTGAAAAATCGTCATGAATATCCTGCGCATCACGATCAGCTGTTATGCGCATACTCTCGTTTTGGCGAACTTTCTCAAAATCTTTCAGATCATTATCAGAAGAGTTTGACGACATCAGCGCATCTCCTCAACAGGTTCAATACCAAAGACATCCAATCCGGAAGCGATCACGAGCGACGTTGCCTTGACCAGCGCCATGCGTGCCTGTGTCAAATCCTGATCATCTGTCACAATGAAACGTAACCGGGCATTGTCTTTCCCTTTTGTCCAAAGACCATGAAGTTCTGCAGCCAGATCATAGAGATAAAAAGCAATCCGATGAGGCTCATGTGCTTCACCAGCACTCTCCAGAAGGCGCGGCCATTCACAAAGGCGGCGGATCAGACTTAACTCGCCTTCACTGTTTAGCTGAGACAGATCAACTTTTTCCAGTGCATCAATCGACAGATCCATATCAGGGAATTCGTTCTGCGAGTGTTTCAACACGGAACAGGAACGAGCATGCGCATACTGCACGTAAAAAACAGGATTATCGCGGCTTTGCTCAACAACCTTCTCAAGGTCAAAATCAAGCGAGGCATCATTTTTACGGGTCAGCATGATAAAGCGAACAACATCCTTGCCGACTTCATCAATAACGGACCTGAGGGTGATAAAGTTCCCGGACCGCTTTGACATACGAACCATTTCACCGCCGCGCATAAGATTAACCAGCTGGCAAACCTTGACATCAAGGCTGCCTTTCTTCTCGGTCATCGCGCTAACCGCGGCTTGCATCCGTTTGATATAACCACCATGATCTGCGCCCCAAACGTTAATCATGTTGTTAAAGCCACGGCGATATTTATCCAGATGATAAGACATATCCCCGGCAAAATAAGTCCAGCTACCATCAGACTTTTTGATGGGTCGATCAACGTCATCGCCAAAGTCGGTTGATTTGAAAAGTGTCTGGGGACGCGCTTCCCAGTCCTCAGGCTTTTTGCCCTTAGGTGGTTCCAACACTCCAGTGTAAACAAGATCGTTGGCTTTCAAAAACTTCATGACTTCGTCAACACCACCAGCTTCGACCAAAGCGCGTTCGGACGAATAGACATCCATCACAACACCCAGCGCGGCAAGATCGCTGCGAATAAGATCAAGTAGTTGATCAATCGCAAATGTCCGTACTTCAGAAATCCAGTCGGCTTCTTCCTTGCCCAGCCACTTATCACCATCACGATCAGCCAGCGCTTTACCAACAGCTTTCAAGTACTCACCAGGGTAAAAACCTTCGGGAATTTCCCCGATATCCTCGCCGAGCGCCTCGCGATATCTTAGATAAGCAGAGTTCGCCAGAACATTGACCTGATTGCCAGCATCGTTGATGTAGTATTCTTTACACACATCATAGCCGACCTTGGATAACAAAGCTGCGAGGGCATCCCCAACAACAGCGCCACGCGCATGCCCTACGGTTAAAGGGCCAGTCGGATTTGCTGAAACGTATTCAACATTGACTTTTTCACCCCGCCCCATATCAGAATCACCATATGATGTTCCTGCTTTAAGGATCGTTCCAACTTGATCAAACCAGAATTTTTGATCAAGACGCAGATTAATAAAGCCTGGTCCGGCAATCTCAACCGATGTGATAACATCCAGATTTTCGAGACGTGTTGCCAAAAGACTCGCTAGATCACGCGGCTTCATACCAGCCACCTTGGAAAGAACCATGGCAGCATTGGTCGCAACATCCCCATGCGAAGAATCTCGAGGCGGTTCAGCAGCAACACGACTGAAATCGAGACCGGCAGGAATTTCCCCGGCAGCAACCATATCTTCTAGTTGCGCAACAACTTTACTTCTTAGGTCTTTGAAAACGTTCATTTTATCTCAAAATCCAGATTAAAAATCTGTCTATGTTGTTCAAAAGCGTATCGGTCGGTCATACCAGCGATATAGTCTGCAATCAATCGTGCGCTACGCTTTGTTAGTTTAGTACCAGCCTCAAGACGCCAATAGTCAGGAAGCTCTTCTGGGTGCTCTGAATAATGCGAAAAGAGGTTTCTCACAACCTGCTTTACACGTTTGCGCATTTCTTTGACCTTTTCATGGCGATACATGCGTTCAAATAGAAATGCGCGTAATTGCTTTTCCGCTACACGAAACTGATCTGAAAAGGCAACCATTGCCCTGTTTTGACAACGAATATCAAAAACTGTCTTTGGGTTTGCCGTCTCTAACCTTGTCCGCGTTTCGTGTAAAACATCGCTGATCATATAATCAACCAGACGCCGTACCGCTTCGTGAACAAGACTTTCCGTTTCCAGATTAGGGTATTTCTTCAAAACTTCGCGGAATATATCACCGACCACCGGAATGGGCAAAAGATCATCAACAGTAAAAAGTCCGGCCCGGATCCCATCGTCGATATCGTGATTGTTATAGGCGATATCATCTGCAATCGCCGCAACCTGTGCCTCAAGACTTGCAAAGGATGTTAGTTCCAGATCCCGGGCATTTTTGCAATATTTTGTCATGGATTCCGGTACATATTCTTCCCGACTGTTTGGTCCTTCAACAGGACCATTGTGCTTTGCCAGACCTTCTAGAGTTTCCCACGTCAGATTTAATCCATTGAAATCCGCATAGCGCCGTTCCAACTGCGTCACAATGCGAAAAGTCTGTTCATTGTGATCAAACCCGCCAAAAGGTTCCATGACATCATGCATGGCATCTTCGCCCGCATGCCCAAAAGGCGTGTGCCCGAGATCATGGGCAAGTGCAACACCTTCTGCCAGATCTTCATTTATACCAAGCGTTCGGCTTAAAGACCGCGCAATCTGTGCAACTTCCAGCGAATGCGTCAAACGAGTTCGAAAATGATCACCTTCGTGATAGACAAAAACCTGGGTTTTATATTGCAGCCTCCGAAACGCCACAGAGTGGATAATACGATCACGATCTCTCTGAAAACAGGTTCTCGTCTTGCTCTCAGGTTCTTTCAGCAAGCGGCCCCTACTGCTTTCAGGATAAGATGCATATAATTTTTTCGAATCGTTTTGCGTCATAGAGAAAGACTAACTTGCAAAGAGACTTAGTAAAGTAATTTGAACCATTTAGATCCCGGCAAAGGAAAAATTCTATACAAAATTGCTTGGTTATAAAAAAAGCTGCGTCTTTTAAAAGGAAATCTCTGCGCTTCAATTAAAAAAATGAATAGATTTCACAGACCGGATAACCTATCTATAGAGTCAGATTAACAACAAACCTTACGTACAAAAATTTGGTACATGAGGTTTATAGGTTATGAGTAGAATATGACAACAGACAATCAAGATCCTTTTATCTCCTTATCAAGCAGCGCTGCAAAGCGAGTGGCATGGTTAGCAGAACAAGAAGGCAAGCCAGACTTGATGTTAAGAATAACGGTCTCTGGCGGCGGTTGTTCCGGTTTCCAATACGGTTTCTCTTTTGACAGTTCTGTTAACGAGGATGACAAAACATTTCAAAAAGACGGCACCAAAGCCGTGATCGACGAAATGTCCCTTGATCTTCTAAATGGTTCCGAGATCGACTTTGTCGAAGATCTGATGGGCGCATCTTTTCGTATCACGAACCCCAATGCGACCGCCTCTTGCGGTTGTGGAACTTCTTTTGCCATTTAAAAGTGGTGCGCATAAAAATTGCCCCAGCATTGCGCCCACTTTCTTATCTTTAAATATCTAGTGTGAGCCTTATCCAATGGTCAAGATCGCGACTTGGAATGTGAATTCTATTAACAAACGACTTCCAAATGTTCTTGATTGGATAAAAGTTGCTTCCCCTGATGTCCTCTTGCTGCAAGAACTAAAAACAGTGACAGAAAAATTCCCTTACATGGAATTTGAAGAGCTTGGGTATCATGTCGAAGTTGTTGGGCAAAAAAGCTATAACGGTGTCGCACTGATATCCAAGGAACCTATTACTGATGTTATCAGAGAACTTCCCGGCGATTTGGAAGATGATCACGCCCGATATGTCGAAGGCACAACTTTTGGCATAAGGGTTGCCTCTATCTATCTGCCCAATGGCAACAATAACAGCAATCTTACAGACGAAATCAAGTTTCCCTACAAACTGAAATGGATGGATCGCCTGAATGCCCACGCGCAAAAGCTGTTAAAGACGGAACAACCCATTGTCCTTGCCGGTGACTTCAATCTGATCCCGACAGATGACGATGTCTTTTCACCAAAACGCTTTGAAGGCAGTGCACACACCCACCCAAGTTCAAGAGATCGCTTCCGGGTAATGGAAAACCTGGGCTACATAGAAGCATGGCGAGCTTTGAATAAAGAAGCACATGTTTATAGCTATTGGGATTATCAACGGAGCGCTTTTGCTCACAACAACGGTATCCGCATTGATCTAATGATGTTATCCCCACAGGCAGCAGATATTCTATCAAGTTGTCATATTGATAAAGACCCCCGCGGCAAAGAATCCCCCTCAGACCATACCCCTGTGATTTGTGAGCTATCGGTCTGATGCTGGGTAAACAACACAGATAAACGCGATGTTCTTTCCCCTTTTCGATAACCTTCCCAGACTTCTTATCGATCGGCCATGGGTAACTATAGCTGCCATTATCTGCTGTTGTTTTGTTTATCTAATTCAGGCTATATCACCAGAACTCTTTATGGCACGGATGATATATGCTCTGGGCCTCATCCCTGATGTATTACTCGGAAACGCTAAACGCCCCCCATCCATAGACTGGATCGCCCCCATATTCACACTTGTGACTTATAATTTTCTGCACGGCGGCTTCATGCATCTTGTGGGGAACATGGTTTATCTCTGGGTTTTTGGTGACAATGTCGAAGACGCCATGGGTCACAGACGCTTCTTTGCCTTTTTTATATGCTGTGGAATTATCGCTGGTATTGGGCAAACAATTATTACCGGGGATTCTCAAACACCTATTGTCGGCGCAAGTGGTGCAGTTTCTGGTATTCTAGGGGCTTACTTACTGCAATACCCCAAAGCAAAAGTCCTCATTCCAATATTTATGATACCTGTCTTTGTACGCGCCTATCTTCTGCTGATTTTCTGGATCGGATTTCAAATTTTTTCAGCCCTTGTTCCCGGCCAGTCTGGTGTGGCCTGGTGGGCACATATTATTGGCTTTTTTGGCGGTATGGCTTTATTTCCGTTTTTCAGACACAAGACTTTGCCCCTTCTTTGTCCCGACGAGCTCCCTCGGGGCATTAAGATACGGAATAGATCAAGATATTATCGGCGATAAGCGAAAAACAAAGCCCCACCACCTTCCCATCCCTCAATTTTTCCTCAGATTTGGTAACTTTTTTATTCTTTTGCGAAATAACCATGGACGCGAGGGGCTGGATTACCTAATTATCTTACAAGAAGCTTAATTAAAGACACGACGTAACGTTAGGATTATTACTGTGCCTGAGTATCGTTCAAGAACCTCCACCCACGGCAGAAACATGGCAGGTGCCCGCGGACTGTGGCGCGCGACTGGTATGAAAGATGATGATTTTGGAAAACCAATCATCGCCATTGCTAACTCATTCACACAGTTTGTTCCCGGTCATGTTCACCTGAAAGATCTTGGCGGTCTTGTTGCCGACGAAATCGAAAAATCAGGCGGTGTAGCAAAAGAGTTCAACACCATTGCTGTCGATGACGGTATCGCCATGGGACACGACGGTATGCTTTACAGTCTGCCATCCCGCGAAGTCATTGCTGATGCTGTTGAATACATGTGTAACGCGCACTGTGCCGATGCAGTTGTCTGTATTTCTAACTGCGATAAAATCACCCCCGGTATGCTCATGGCTGCAATGCGTCTGAATATTCCGGCGATCTTTATTTCCGGCGGCCCTATGGAAGCAGGTAAAATCATCTTGGACGGTAACGAGCGTAAACTCGATCTTGTTGATGCCATGGTTGATGCTGCCGATCCAAATGTCAGCGACGAAGATGTTGCGGCCATCGAACGTTCCGCTTGCCCAACCTGTGGTTCCTGCTCTGGAATGTTTACGGCAAATTCCATGAACTGCCTGAGTGAAGCCATGGGGCTGTCATTACCGGGTAACGGATCATTGCTTGCGACACACAAAAAACGCGGTGAACTGTTCAGGGAAGCAGGACGTCGTATCGTTGAATTAACCAGACGCTATTATGAAGAAGGCGACGAAAGTGCAACCCCACGCGGTATAGCTAACTTTGAAACCTATCAAAACGCCATGGTACTCGACATTGCCATGGGGGGGTCAACAAATACGATCCTTCACATCCTTGCCATGGCAAAAGAAGGCGGCGTTGATTTTACCATGTCAGATATCGATGCCCTTTCCAGAAAAGTACCTCAGCTTGCCAAAGTAGCACCATCAACCACAAAGTATCACATGGAAGATGTCCACCGTGCTGGTGGTATTATGGGACTTTTGGGAGAGCTGGACCGTTGTGGTCTGATCCATCGTGATCGTCCGACTGTCCATGAAAAAACGATCGGGGATGCAATCGACAAATGGGACATCATGAAAACAGATGACCCGGAAGTGAAGAAATTCTACTCTGCTGCCCCTGGCGGTGTACGCACAACAGAAGCTTTCAGTCAGGACCGGTACTATTCATCCCTGGATGATGATCGCGAAAACGGCTGTATCCACAGCGGTGAACATGCCTTTAGTCAGGAAGGCGGCCTTGCCGTTCTTTTTGGAAACATCGCCTTGGATGGCTGTGTCGTCAAAACGGCCGGGGTTGATGATTCTATCCTCAAGTTCACTGGAAGCGCGCGTATCTTTGAATCCCAGGACGCTGCCGTTGCCGGTGTTCTTAGCGGTGAAGTTGTCGCTGGCGATGTTGTTGTTATCCGCTACGAAGGTCCCAAAGGTGGACCGGGCATGCAAGAGATGCTTTATCCGACCAGTTACCTCAAGTCCATGGGACTTGGGAAGGCTTGCGCCCTGTTAACCGACGGTCGCTTCTCTGGCGGGACATCCGGCCTGTCCATTGGTCATGCCTCACCAGAAGCAGCCCAAGGTGGGGCTATCGGCCTTGTCGAGGCAGGCGATGCCATTGAAATCGATATCCCGAACCGGACAATTAATGTTCTGGTGAGTGACGAAGAACTCGACATGCGGCGCAAAGCCATGGATGCAAAAGGCAAAGATGGCTGGAAACCTGCAAAACCTCGCGAGCGCAAAGTAAGTTCTGCACTCAGAGCATACGCTCACTTTGCTACATCAGCCGATAAAGGTGCCTACCGAGACGTAGATCAATACGACTGATAAAAATCCTGTCATCGACAAACAAAGGCCGCAAAGTGAACCCTAACTTTGCGGCCTTTGTTATATCCATAGGTAAGATTTTTTATCTAAATGCCAGAGAAATCATTTCCAGCAGGAAATCCCTGCCCTTCTTATATAGAACATCCTGATCTTCTCCTTTAGCGTTTGCCAAAGGGGTAACCAAGGCTCTTTCAAAATGAAAAATTAACGTTCCATGATCTTTCAACTCCTGCTCTGATAGATGCGATCCCTGATTAGCCATTAACCGGGCCAGACGTCGGGCCAGAAGAGTGCTACGATCAAGATCCAGTTGCCTCAGGTCTTCATTCATTCCCATGGCTTTCAAGAGTCGATCACGGACGATCAGATCAGTTTGAACCTGATTAAGTGCATCAAATATTCTACCAAATAGCTTCCGCCACCCCATTTGGCGAGACTGCTTCATTTCCATGCGATCAAAAGCTTCATCCATCTCATTCAGCCACCTTTGATAAAGGGCAAAAATAATGGCTTCCTTGTTGGGAAAGAACTGATAAAGCGTGGCTATATTTACATCGGCAAGTTCGGAAATACGGCGTGTGGTCAACTTGTCCACACTGTTGGTTGTCAACAAAGTAGATGCAGCAAGCAGAATTCTCTCAACACGCTGCTTTGATCTCTCTTGGGCTGGCAACCGCCGCCGGACTAATGTAGGGCTTGGAGTCATCTCATAAATCTTTGGTTATCACTTTTTTAGAGAATACAAAGACCAGAGACAGTTTTATATACGTAGATAAACGTATACAGCCCTTAAACCAGCGCTTTTATCGAGTAACAACACACAAAAAAAGCCGCTCGAAAGAGCGGCTTTTATAAATAAATCAAAGATGGCAAAGACTATTTCTAAAGATTGGCAATCCGCGCCAACGCTTCATCCAGCTTTGTTTTTACAGACATAAACTCTTCCCGACGGGTTTTCTTTTCTGCAACCACATGTTCAGGCGCCCGGGAAACAAAATTTTCATTCGAGAGCTGCTTGTCAATTTTTGCAATCTCGTCGAGTGTTTTTTCCATCTCTTTATTCAAGCGAGCCGTTTCCTGTTCGACATCAATAATACCCTCTAGCGGCAAAGCAAAAGTCGCATCATCAAGAACAATCTGAATAGCCCCTTGTGGTAAATCTTCGTCTGTAAAATCAACCGAAGAAAGACCCGCGAGCCACTTCACAACATCTTTGTACTGATCGACCTTTGCCTTAACAGCATTTGAACCATCTTTGAGCAAAAGCGGTGCCTTTAGTTTTGGCGGCGTATTAAGCTCTGCACGTGTCGCACGAATATCAGAGATGAGCTTGATAACCCAGTCCATCTCTTTTTCAACATCTGCATCAGTGTGACGTTCATCAAACTTTGGCCAGGACGAGGAAATAAGTGGTGTTGCCCCCTCATTACCAAGGTTTTCCCATAGCTCCTCGGTAATATAAGGCATGATAGGATGTAGCAAATGAAGCGTCTGCGCCAGAACCCAGGCAATTGTTGCCTTCGTTTCAGTATTCGTTGCTTCGTCCCCAGCAGCCAATACAGGTTTAGTGAATTCCACATACCAGTCACAGTATTCGTTCCAGAAGAAACGATAAAGTGCATTGGCCGCATCGTTAAAGCGATAGTCATCCAACGCCTTATCAACCGCAGCAGTCGCAGCCGCAACACGACCGACAATCCATTTGTTGATCGGCTCCTTGCAGTTCAGCGGATCAAAACCCGGATCGTAAACAGCACCGTTCATCTGACTATAGATCGACGCATTCCAGAGCTTCGTTCCAAAGTTGCGATAGCCTTCAACACGTGAAGATGCCAATTTGATATCACGTCCCGGGGCCGCCATTGCCGCCAGCGTAAAACGCAAGGCATCACAGCTGTATTCCGAAATAACTTCCAGCGGGTCGATAACGTTACCTTTGGACTTGGACATTTTCTGACCGTTTTCATCACGCACAAGGGCGTGGATGTAAACTGTTTTGAATGGCACTTCTTTCATAAAATGCATGCCCATCATCATCATTCTGGCAACCCAGAAGAAAATGATGTCAAATCCGGTCACCAGCACATCACCGGGATAATAGCGGTCCAGTTCCTTGGTTGTCTCTGGCCACCCGATAGTAGAGAAAGGCCAAAGAGCAGATGAGAACCAAGTATCCAGAACATCCGGGTCCCGGGTCAATTCAACCTCTTTGCCAAAGTGCGCTAATGCAGCAGCTTTGGCTTCTTCTTCGGTTTCTTCAACAAAGATTTCGCCATCCGGACCATACCATGCCGGGATCTGGTGCCCCCACCACAACTGACGAGAAACACACCATGGCTGGATATTGCGCATCCAATCATAATAGGTATTTTCCCACTGTTTAGGAACAATCTGAGTCTTGCCCGTTTCAACAGCTTCCAAAGCTGGTTGGGCCAGTGTCGCGGCATCAACATACCACTGATCTGTCAACCAAGGTTCGATTGGAACATTTGATCTGTCACCATAAGGAACAGAATTCAAATGGTCTTCGATCTTATCCAAAAGCCCAAGCTCTTCGAACGTGGCCACGATCTTCTTACGCGCGACAAAACGATCCAGTCCCTGATAATCATCCGGCGCATTTTCATTAATATGCGCAAATTTATCAAAAACATTTATCATTTCCAGATTACAGCGACGTCCAACTTCAAAGTCGTTGAAATCGTGAGCGGGCGTAATTTTAACAGCCCCTGACCCTGTTTCAGGATCAGCATATTCATCTGCAACAATCGGGATCAGACGCCCGACGATTGGCAGTTTTACGTTTTTACCAACAAGATCCTTGTAACGATCATCATCAGGATGAACGGCAACACCTGTATCGCCCAACATTGTTTCCGGGCGCGTTGTTGCAACAACAATATATTTGCCCTCTTCTCCCTCAATTGGGTAACGGAAATGCCAGAGTTTGCCATTGCTTTCCTTTTGGACCACTTCAAGGTCGGAAATCGCGGTCAGTAGCTTAGGGTCCCAGTTAACAAGACGCTTGTCTTTATAAATCAAACCTTCTTTGTGAAGCTGAACAAAGACCTTGCGAACGGCCTCTGAAAGTCCCTCGTCCATTGTGAAGCGTTCACGCGGCCAATCCGCAGATGCACCCAAATGACGAAGCTGTTTAACAATCGCTCCACCAGACTGTTCTTTCCATTCCCAAACAGAATTCAGGAACTTTTCGCGACCAAGATCATGTCTGGAGATCCCTTTTTCAGCCAACTGTCGCTCGACAACCATTTGGGTCGCAATACCCGCGTGGTCAGTTCCTGGTTGCCAGAGGACATCGTGACCTTTCATGCGCTTGTACCGTACAAGGACGTCTTGCAAGGTAAAGGTCAAGGCATGCCCCATATGCAGATTCCCCGTGACGTTCGGTGGGGGCATCATGATGGTATAAGGGTCAGACGGGGAATTAGGATCTGCCGAGAAAGCTCCGGATTTTTCCCAACGCTCGTAATGCTTTGCCTCGACTTTTTCAGGGCAATAGGTTTTGTCCAGCATTACTGGGTTCCTCTTAACTAAATATTCTATGTGAAATAATGCTAGCATTTGCTAGCAGTTTCGGAAGAAAAAAGAAAGTCCGGGCCTTATAAATCTTCGGCCCGGCGCACCATCTTTTTAATTTCTTCACGAACGATCCGTTCAACCATTGGGCCTAAGCGGACGTCAAGCCATGCCTTGAGCTCTGGAACGAGAGCTTCACGAACAATATCTTCCAACGTTTTTCCGGTACCAATAGCAAGAGAACGCTGGACAACAGCAGCACGTGCAATTTCGGATAACGCGGAAGATGTTGAATCCTGTGTTTCAGCTTGAAGAATACTTTCAGCATCAGGCGCATCGAGATCGATATCATCCCCGATATCAACATCATCTTCGGGTGCTTCAGTAACCGCAGCAGCAACTTCTATTTCATCTTCAACTTCATCAAATGAAATGTCACCGATGTCATCATCCATGGCTTCGAGCTCTGTTTCTTCTTCAGCAGCCTCTTCAACTTCGATCTCATTCGCCTCTGGTTCATCTTCTTCAGGCTCTTCCATAGAAGAACGGAAGTCATCCTCAATCGAATCCTCTTCGGAAACGGCTTCAACAGCTTCCTCCTCGACATCAGATTCTTCGAGGGCATCAGATTCTTCGGGGACAACTTCTTCGTCTTCGGCAACCTCATCGGTTAGCTCGAGAACATCGTCATCTTCTGCTTCGGGTTCGTCGACAACAGGCTCTTCCGCCTGGGCTTCGCCACCCTCACCTTTAGCTCCATCACCTTCAGGATCGTCTTCGGAAATAATCCGGCGAATTGACGCCAGAATTTCTTCCATTGATGGTTCACCCTGGGCTTCTTGATCACTCATTGAAATGCTGTCCCACCACTTCCTTAACTGCGAACATTACCTGTTACCAATACAATTTCGGTAATATACGTTAGATATTATTGAAAAAGAAGGGCTTTTGCACGTCTAATTTTCAATACCCAACCCAAACCACTTATCTCTCACGTTATTATAGTCACCTGTGGGATCAAAGACATTAACGGGCAAGCCAATATACTGCGCTGTCATCTGACCCATTGTGCTCAATACCTGATAGGTCGCAACAACTTCATCTCGTTGCGCCCGCACAAGATTAACCTGTGCATCAAGTAGTTCCTGTTCCGCATCAAGCACGTCCAACACGGTTCTCTCGCCGACTTCCTCTTCCTGACGGACACCGTCCAAGGCTATTTCTGCAGCATTAACTGAAGAGGTAAAGGATTTGATCTGAGCTTGAGAGCTAACCAGGTTTTCCCATGAAGACACGCCTTGTTGTTCAACCGCGCGCCTTTGCTCAACAATCTGGATTCTTCGTTGATTTGCAGTCTGCTTTGCCTGACGCACTCGGCTGCTGACCAGCCCCTGCTGATAAATGGGAACAACCAACTGTGCCAGGATTTCACCGGACGTACTATCGACATCCTTACCGGACGTTTCATCAGAACGGCTAACACGTCCCACCAGCGACAGGTCGGGATACAACTCACCCGTTATTTCCCTGACTTCATTTTGAGAAGCCAGTTCATTATATTTTGCAGCGAGCAATGCTGGGTTATTTTCTAACGCAACGCCAAGCAACTCACCTTCATTTGCAGGCAAAACAGCAAAAGGATCTGGCCGATCCAATGTTCCCTCTGGATATTCACCGATTACTTCTTCAAACACAGCCTTTGACGAGTTCAATGTGCCTTCAGATGCAATACGTTGGGCTGTCGAAGTTGAATATCTGGATTCTGCCTGTGCAACGTCGGTTCTGGTTAACTCACCTACATCAAAGCGGTCGCGTGTTGCTTCGAATTGTCTGGCCAGAACTTTTTCGTTGTTAATGTTAAGCTCCAGAATAGCCTGATCCCGCCATACATCGGCATAGGCCGTTACAGCTCTCAACAAAACATCCTGCTCAACAGATGTAACGGATGCTCTTTCTGCCAACACAAGGTTTTCGGCCTGCTCTGTCGCCGCCTGTGTACGCCCGCCCTGATAAAAGGACTGGCTCACTTGCAATGTCGCATTCAAAGGATGCGTTGTATCCGTCGAATCCCCTGTCGGAGTATCTGTATCGGTTCGACGAACTCCGGCAGAAGAAGTAATTCGGACATCTGGTCGCCATGCAGATAGCGCCTGCGGGACACCTTCGTTAACTGATTTAAGCCCTGTTTGCGCACTGGACAAAGATGGGTTGGTTTCATAGGCCTTAACCAGAGACTCGTTCAAGGTTTGAGCCATAACCCCACCGGAAAAGCCCGTGTAAATAGCAACCCCAACTATGGCACATCGACTTAAAAGCGCTTTTTTTGTGTTTCCGATAGATTTAATCATTACGTTGTCCAAAATTAATCCAATGCCAAATTTAACGTTAAGAACGGTTCCGCATTGTGCGGTTACCTATAGAATAAATTGAAACCGTATATGTGGTTTATATCTGTGTCTTTTAAAGAGCCTGTAAAAAGTTATTAAATAAAGAGCCTGTAAAAAGTTATTAAACGGGTCACAGGCAATTTACAACTTTTTGTATAGATAAAAACTGGCGCGAACAGCGCCAGTCTTCACAAAATTTAACGTTTTATCCTAAGACAACCTGTCGTCACTATTTGGGACAGACCGCTCCTAATTAATCAAAATGAAAATGCTTCTTTGGCTTCGAAACCTGGCAGCAAAGGCGTATTTGCATCAAAAACGACACGACCAGAACATTTACCACCGTGCTTTTCAATTAATGTTGCATGTCCCAATGTCTGCTTGTCTCTGGCATTCGCATCCTGAACAATAGCAATCAAACGTCCCTTTTCAGCGAGTTGTTCCAAAAGTGTCTCGGGCACTTCAGAAACAGCACCACCAAAAACGATCAAATCGTAAGGAGCTTGCTTCGGATATCCTTCAATCAAATCAGCCTTAACAGCCACAGCATTTTCTGTACCATGAGATGTAAAGCGATCGTTCATTGAATCAACCAGATCATCTGTATCTTCAATTGCCACAACAACACTAACAAGTTTGGCCAATACAGACGCCGTATAACCAGTGCCTGCGCCAACAACCAATGCAGTATTATTTTCCTGAGGGTCAATTGTCTGAAGCATCCGCGCAAGGACCATTGGTTCCATCAGGTAGCGACCGTGTTCCAGCGCCAAATCTTCATCTACATAGGCGATAGCTTTTGAAGATTCCGGCACGTATTCTTCCCGGGCCACATTTTCAAACGCCGATAAAACACCGTCATGCGTCACTTTATTTGTACGCAGTTGGCAATTAATCATGTTCATGCGTGCTTGTTCATAGGTATTCATCGTTAGAAACGCCGATTATCTAGTAAAAATTTTGTGGGATAATAACCAAGTGATCCCCACCTTTCCAGACAAAGTATCGGTTTTTATTATTTTTATCTGGTTAATAAAGACTCTAACAAACTTCAAAAGAACAATAAGGCCCATTTTATTCATCTTTTAAGATCAAAATCAGCCCCAAAGAACAAAACCACAATATAAAGGCTATAAATTGAAACTGGAATCGAGATTGATCTCTTGACCTTCACGATAACCACTACTATACACTGCGGCACTGCCAACGAATGATTATTCGTCAGGATGGCCCGGTGGCAGAGTGGTGATGCAGAGGACTGCAAATCCTTGTACGTCGGTTCGATTCCGGCCCGGGCCTCCAAAATTTCTCAATCTTCTGATTTCTTAAGCCTTTCAACAACCTAAAGCCAGTCCGCTAATTTGAATTAGCTTTACGTTTGCTTTCCTCAATATTGAAATACAAATTTTCCTGGTAACTATGTGGGATAGATTCTTTTCGCGTAAAAATACGTGTATGATTCGCCCCAGCTCTCTCATTAATAAGAACAAATACCTCCCTCACCCAGTCTCTCTCTTTTCGCAAAAGCAGGAAATTAAGATTAAGAATCTATTTTCCACCCACGACAAAACCAGAGGAGTCATAAGGGCCACAAGCCTTTGATTTAAAAGGAACAAAAAAAATTAAAAAAAATGCATAAAAGTTATTGCCAGCATGTAACACCGCTGTTATAACCCAACCCGTCGCCAACGAGGCGGCACACACATTAATCCGCGATAGCTCAGTTGGTAGAGCAGGTGACTGTTAATCACCCTGTCGCAGGTTCGAGTCCTGCTCGCGGAGCCATTACAAAAACCCTAAGTTGTTGAATATCAATGACTTAGGGTTTTTTGTTAAGAAATTACTGTGCTTTTTCTTAAAATACGGGGCACAAAACGGGGCACAAATTCCTGTTATGATCAAAACACATCCGGCATATCAGCCCGTCTTGTCGCGTATTTTGGTGATACCATCCTCTGACGCATCTTCCAATCTGAAAACTGAATAACATCACGACTGAATCTCCGGTCATGCTCGCCACATAACTATCAAACCTATTTACGATAACCTCTCCTTTTAGGGATACACAAGATCATGAAAAAAGGCCCCGAAGGGCCTTAAATATCATATGAAACGTACCTTCTACTTCACCTCAGTGACTGTATCATTAATCGCATACAACACACATTCGTTGTCAGAAGACTTCGCCTTACAAATTTCAAGGACTGTTAACTTCAATTTATTATATGGGGCCTTTTCCTGAGATCTGGCCCGCGCTGTCGTACCGTCTTTGCTGATTGCAAAGGCAAGGTTAACATCATCATTCTTGATACTAACCAAGTCCAGATACCTGCCGAATGCAGTTTTTTGCCCGGAAGTAATTTCAAAGTTGTTTGGATCGTATAAATCTACCTTGATTTCCTTTTCAGGCCTGGTCTGTTTTTCCCAAACGATCTTGCCACCAACGTCATAGATTTTGCAGGGCTTACCATTTGAATACTCTTCACAAACCTTAATGGCTTTTGGCATCGACTGTAGCTTCGTTCCGCGACACTGAATGTCACGGCAATAGTACCAACCCCAGCTGGTATAGCCATCTTTTGTAACGGCAAAGGCTTGCGGATTAGATCTTAAATATTTTTCATAAGACTTTTGTGCACTTGAACTTAACGTTATTGGTCCAGAACCGACCAAAGCAGATGTCGTAGCCCCTTTACACCCCATAGTGAATAACACCAAACATAGTACAACTAATCGTCTCACAGTTACGCCCCCCGTTTTTTTAACAAAAATTGAAAACAAAATGTTTATGAAAATTCCCTTTCCTTTACACACGACAAACAAAGCAAACAACCTAAAAGAGAAATAAGTGACAGCAATAACGTCTTTACAATGATAAATTCATTGAACAAAAGCGAAACAGAGGAACGTCGCATAATTTTTACACTGATTACGATAAAATCAATTTTGCAATTTATCCCTAGAGTTATATAAAGATAAAAATTCGTTAACTATAATTTCAGGCTTATGATCAGCGACAGACATATGGCGTTAAAGTTCTTGAAAACTTCGGCACTGGCCTTTTCCATAATTCTTTTAATCGCCCCTACCGTTACATCTGCTGACGGTATTTTATTTGCGCGCACAGCCCAGGAAGAGCAAAACAATGGTAACCTGGAACTCGCCATAGAATATTATACTCAAGCTTTACAAGAAGGTGATCTTTCAAAAAAGCATCAGGCTTATGTTTTAAATAACCGAGGCACCCTTTTTCTGGACCTCAACCGCCCTTTAGAGGCAGAACAAGATTTTATTCGTTCCACTGAACTTTTGCCAAATTACAGTGATGCATACTTCAATTTGACTTCTCTCTACCTTGCACAAGAAAGAAATGATGATGCATTATCCTGGCTAAACAAAGCCCTGACTGAAATACCGGAAGATGCCGAACTTTTGTTAAAAAGAGGTGTACTCTACAGAGAGCAAAATGAAATTGAAGCTGCACTTCAAGACGTATCTCAAGCTATTTTGATCAATCCTGAACTAGGTAAAATTCTAATCAATGAAAGTAATGTATATTTAGGCACATATATAGATTACGCAACGATCGATCATTTCATCACTATTCTTTCAGAAGAACCCCCATCGCTGGATGCCTATATTAAACGCGCAAAAGCCTATCTTAGTACCGGATTTTTGGAACAAGCATTGGCCGATGTGGAATATGTTATAGAACTAGAACCAAAATCTTTTGATGCTTATGAAGCCAAGGCAATTATTCTCTTTTCACAAGGCGCTTATGACAAAGCTATTCGTGCCTTTGATCTTGCCCTGCATTACGCGCCGAATAATCCGGAAATTTTTTATAATCGGGGACGCCTCTATAAAAGTCTTGGCGACAACAATAATGCCTCATTCGATTTTCAAATGGCCTATAGCATTAACAGACAAGAAAAAAAGTACAGAAAAGAACTTAAAGAACTTGGCCTAGTCAAATAGTTCCCTCAGATAATTATTCAAAATAAGATATATGTGTAAACAAGCTTTGCTCAGATTAATCAGTTGCGTTAGCGGCTATTATTCTGATCGAAAAGTTTCGCGATGCGACGTTGCTGGGTCACACTAAGCGTCGGCCAAATCTTATCCATGTTTTCTTTTGCCTCTTTCGCACCTGCCAAATAGGCCCGCCCATACCAAATATAAGCTGCCTCATTGGGGTCGAGATCTTTTTTTGTTTTAGGCATCATTCCCTGAACATACATCCAGGCCAATAATTCCATCGCTTCTTTATCACCTGATGTTGCCTGCTTGCTGATTGTGATCAAGTCTTGCTTATAGAGCTTTCCCCCCTGAATATTTCTTGCGGCCCCTATCCTACTCTCAAGTATTTTTGCCGCCTTTAGCATTCTTTCAGCTTCAGCCTTTTTATTATCTTCCATCGTATCGCGATGGTGCGTGTAAGATTTATCAATATCTATTTCGTCCGGCAGTTCTGAACACCAATCCGGCGGCGTGTAGTCTGCACCGCATTGGTCCCAGTTCTGCAACAACGAAGACTTTTCCCAACTTTGAAAGCCAGATGGTTCAGACGCATTTATAGGCCCTGCAAACGCCGAAAACCAAAGTGCGAAGGGTATTATGTAATACTTACAGGCACGAAATTTCATTCTATATAACATAGTTGTTAATTCTATCAGAACCAAAGCTAAGATATTGTAAACGAGAAAACAGTTTATACCCTAGCAGTATCAGAACACAAAAAAACAATAAGTCTTCGTAATGGTTCTATGGTATTTCTTGGTCAAAGGTATTCTCTGATTTCCTGACGTTTAGGGTCGGTTGTACGAATATGGAAGCTTGAATGAAAGAAGATAACAATCACACCCTGGATCGCGTAAACCAAATCTGGGTTGACGAGGCTGTGAGTTCTCATCGTAATTATCTGGATGGACGAGTGGGTGGTGCACGGTTATTTCTTTCTTTCAAAGATGCCAGAAAACTGAATTTTTCTGACCTTGTTCTCGATACTGCTGAAATGGTGGGTGCTGATTTAGTAAACACAAATTTTACAAAAACGAAGTTAGAGCGGGTGAACCTGTTTGGGGCAGATTTAACCGGGGCAGATATGAAGGACTGTTCCCTTCGCAAAAGTGATTTGCGGGGTGTTTGCCTTGAAAACGCCGACCTTGAAAATGCAACGCTTTCCGGAGCAGACATTCGGAACGGATTTATTCTCATAAGAAAGCCGGATGGAACTTACGTTCCGGTAAAACATGATGAAACATCTAATTTTGATGGCATTAATCTAAAAGATGCAGACTTGAGTGATGCAAAGCTTGGTCGTGTCATTGGCCGTAGAACCAATATTACCAACGTCAACTTCAAGAATGCTGACTTATCGGGGGCTGTGATGGCCAATTCAGACGTCAGCGGATCTATATTTACTGGTGCGGATTTAACCGACGCTGATTTTAGCGGTTGTGTATTTCACGGCGCAAACTTGAGTGGTGCCCTGTTGAACAACACCAATATGGAAGGCGCCGATCTGACCGCAGCACATTTCAGCAACAATGACATGACCTATGCCAACACCCATCAGGCCAGCCTCCCCAGAAGTATCGAAGACTTGGACAGATCAATCCGAGATATTCTCGAAGATCACCTCGTCTGGATTAATTCTCTTGGTCGCAAAGGAAAACAAGCCATTTTGACGGAGTACGACCTGCAAGCCAACGATCTGGCTGGGATCAATCTTCAAGCTGCAGAATTATCCTTAACCAACTTGTCCAACTGTACTTTCCTTGCAAGCCGTCTCAATATGGCCAATATGTTCGGTGTTATGGCCCTAAATTCAGACTTTAGTGATGCTGACCTACGGGGTGTAAAATTGGAAAAAGCAAACCTTACAGGGGCAAGCCTGAGGCATTGTCGCCTCTCACCCATGGTGATTTTAGGTACCCAGGGTAATTCTGTATCCGCCAACCTAAAAAATTGCTGTCTTGATCAAACAGATTTGGAAAGTGCCAACCTTCGTTATGCTGACTTAACAGGTGCCCGTATCCGCTTTGCAAACCTGGCCAATGCCGACCTTTCACATGCAAAGTGTGTCGACGTTGACTTTACGGGTGCTGATCTGCGCAGTGCTAATCTTGAAAAAGCTGACTTACGCGGTTGCAAAGGATTAATCTTGGAATAAACACACTTATTTTTTGTATTATAAAATAAACCACATTTTCTATTGTAATTTAGTATCAGCCCCCCTAATTTCTGACCATGGATAACACAGCACATATAATCGGCGAATTGAACAAAACCGGACAGGTAGAAGTCATTAAGAAAACGACCTCATTCAAAGGTTATTTTCAGGTTGATTCCTATCGGTTTCGCCACACCCTATTTGCGGGTGGCATGTCAGAGGAGATCCCGCGTGAAATTTTCGAACGCGGTCACGCCGCAGCCGTACTGCCCTTTGATCACAAAACCGGTGAAATCATCCTAATCGAACAATTTCGCCCCGGTGCCTATGCAGCCTCTCAAGACCCATGGCTACTAGAGGTCGTTGCCGGTATTATCGAAGAGAATGAAAACCCGGAAGACCTCACCCACCGGGAAGCCATGGAAGAAGCTGGTTGCACGTTAGGTCGCCTGAAAAAGATTGGGACCTTTCTGATGACACCCGGCGGTAGCTCAGAAACCATTACCCTCTTCTGCGGCGAAATTTTGCACCACGAGAAAAAAGAGTCATACGGTCTGGATCATGAAGGCGAAGATATTCGCACCCACACAATGAAAGCAGAACAAGGCTTTGAGCTTTTGGTCGAAGGTAAAATCACCAATGCCATCACCGCAATTGCACTGCAATGGTTGGAATTAAACCAGACATCACTTACATCTGTGTGGTCTAATGAGACACAGAATGCCTAAACTTAGAAGTAAGCAAGAGTAAAAACGAATTTAACTTACACCTACGGACGACAAAAATGGATATTCGCGACGGATTTATAGACAGCATTGGTAACACACCTCTCATTCGCCTGAAACGGGCATCAGAGGAAACAGGTTGTGAAATCCTAGGCAAGGCAGAGTTCCTGAACCCCGGCGGATCAATCAAGGACAGAGCCGCGTGGGCCATCGTAAAAGACGCTGAAGAAAAAGGCATCCTGAAACCCGGTGGTGTCATTGTCGAGGGCACAGCTGGAAACACCGGTATTGGTCTGGCTCTTGTGGCGCGCGCACGTGGATATCGCTGTGCAATTGTTATCCCCGAAACGCAATCACAAGAGAAAAAAGATATGCTGCGCCTCAGCGGTGCAGAGCTTTATGAGGTACCTGCGGCCCCTTACAAAGATCCGAACAACTACGTTCATTATTCTCAAAGACTGGCACAGGAACTTGCAGGACAGGAACCCAATGGTGTGATCTGGGCCAATCAGTTCGATAATGTCGCCAATCGTCAGGGCCACATTGAAACCACGGCCCAGGAAATATGGAAACAGACCGATGGCAAGGTCGATGGCTATGTCAGTGCTGTTGGTACCGGCGGAACACTGGCGGGTGTTTCAATGGGCCTGAAAGAGCACAACAAAAACATTCAGATCGCTTTGGCTGACCCTCATGGTGCGACCCTCTATAGCTACTACAAACACGGCGAACTGAAATCCGAAGGATCTTCCATCACAGAAGGTATTGGTCAGGGACGTATCACTGCCAACCTGAAAGGCGCCGTGATTGACGAGGCATTCCGTATCAGTGACGAAACCGCTATTCCGATGATCTTTAACCTCTTTGAGGAAGAAGCACTCTGCCTGGGTGGTTCCAGCGGCGTAAACATTGCCGGCGCAATCGAACTCGCCAAGAAAATGGGCCCGGGCCATACCATCGTAACAATGCTCTGTGATTCAGGAACGCGTTACACCAGCAAGCTCTATAACGCAGAGTTCCTCAAAGAACGCGGCCTACCTGTCCCCAAATGGGTTGCCTAAACTCTTTTGAGTTTACACAACTTTATTTCTAAAGGCCGTTCTTTGAGCGGCCTTTTTTTATATTAAAGACTCTGATTTTTAAGCATAATATGCATTAGATATTAATAAAAATTTCTGGCGTGTCTCGATGAAACCTGAACTTACAATCCAACACATGTTGGACAATCTAAGTAATCAAGCTGTGAAGGCATCTGATATCACAAAATGGATTAAAGATAATAATGGCAGCGTTCTTGAAGATTCGTTTTGGGATTTCAATAACGAATTATGCGAAGGTATTCTCTCAGAACGCTGGGAAATCCTTACCGATATAGAAAAGTTCAAGCGCCTGTTTGAGGTTATTCAACTTTGGCCGTGCTATTCTACTGCGACTTTTCTGCCTCGGTTACATATGGATGGAGTAAGTTCTGAAGCAGAGACATTTTGCTGGCAACAGATGCTGTTAATTTTAGAAGATGGAAGTCCGCTGCAACGTAGAACCATCGAATATGTGCTTTGGGTCGATTTCTTTGAGTCTCAAGCAACTTCTGCCAAAGCTTGGAATGGTATTATGAGTTTAAATCCTAATAAAAAAGCGAAAGAGCGTTTATTGGTGAACTCAGGTCCCGTACCATATGTTGAAAAAAAACGATTTTATCATGAACTCTTTAATAATCCAGACGATCATGAGACCCTCGCAGAGTGTTTGGCGCGATCTCTAGATGATTATTACGGCGACATTGACCGAACTGATGCTAAAGCCATGTATGTCGAACTTAAGGTTAAGCATACAAATACTTTTATGAGTTACTTACAGAAAGAATTATAAATTGCTAGCTTAGGGTTTAGTCTTTTCAAGATAATTAGTTATAGGATCTTTTTGAGCATCTGATAACGTATCATGATAATAATTTCCTGAAATTAACCGCTTAAAGCTACACCTTCCCAAATGCTCGTGATAGCTTGGTCTCATAATCAAATAATAAATCATTTTTCAGTTCCCCAGAGGTACCCTAATGGACTTGCTCTTTTACAAAGATGCTTATCAGAAATCCTGCGACGCAATAGTGACCTATTCTGAAGATGGTCAAGTTCGTTTGGATCAAACATTGTTTTACCCCACAGGTGGCGGACAACCCGGTGACAGTGGTTGGCTGGAACTTTCCGATGGAACAAAAAGCAAAGTGCTTGAAGCCAGAAAAGGTGAAAATCACGAAGATGTCGTTCTGCATCTTGCAGAAGATGCCAGCGCCCCACAGGTGGGCAGCAAGGTAACCGCCGTTCTGGATTGGGAGCGTCGCTATGCCCATATGAAGATACATTCCTGTTTACACCTGCTATGTGCCTCTGTGGTTGGCGATGTAACAGGCGGGCAAATCAGTGACGTCAAAGGGCGTTTGGATTTTAATCTGCCGGATACAGCGATTGACAAAGCCGAACTGGAAGAGAAAATTAATCAGTTGATTGCTGAAGACCACGCGATAACGCAGGACTGGATTTCAGACGAAGAACTCGACAACAACCCGTCAATGGTTCGGACAATGTCGGTCAAGCCACCCCGTGGATCAGGAAAAATACGCTTGGTGAAAATCGGTAACGATGTTGACCTGCAGCCCTGTGGCGGCACACATGTTAAATCAACGGGTGAAATTGGCCCGATCAAAATTGGCAAGGTTGAAAACAAAGGCAAACAGAACCGCCGTATCAACCTGACATTTGCATCATAAAACAGAGTAAACATTACCTTGGGGGAATATTATCTTGTCTGAAAAATTTAACTCTGTCGTCTCAACCGAATGGCTTGCCGATCACCTTGATGCCCCTGATGTCAGAGTTGTTGATGGCACCTACTATCTGCCCAATGAAAACAAAGATGCACGCGCGCTATATGAAGAAGCCCATATTCGTAATGCAGTTTTCTTTGACATCGATGATATTTCTGACACCGACAATCCCCTTCCCCATATGATCCCAAGCGACATCAAGTTTGCTTCCAAGGTAAGAAAGCTTGGTCTGGGGGACGGCAACAGGATCGTTGTATACGACCAGCGAGGGCTTTTTTCAGCCGCACGTGTTTGGTGGATGTTCCGACTTTTTGGACACAAGGATGTTGCTGTTCTGGATGGGGGGCTTCCCAAATGGCTATCAGAACATCGTCCGGTTGATGACAATACAGTTCACCCCGGAGAACGACACTTTACGCCGCGTTTCAACAGCTTTCTTATTCGCGACAAAGAACAACTTCTTCGCAATATAGAAACCGGCAAAGAACAGGTTCTTGATGCACGGGCAAGCGGCCGATTTAAGGGGGAAGCACCAGAACCTCGCGCTGGTATTCGTTCGGGCCACATCCCTGATTCGTTCAATCTTCCTTTTACCGATCTCTTCAGAGAAGATGGCACGTTAAAAGATACCCAAGACCTTCGAAACGCATTTGAAAAAGCCGGAATTGATTATGATAAGCCTGTGGTCACATCTTGTGGCTCAGGGGTGACCGCAGCCGTTCTAAGCCTCGGCCTGGAGTTGACAGGGCATAAGAAAACATCGCTTTACGACGGATCCTGGTCAGAATGGGGACAGGAAGGTGATACACCAGTTGTCACAGGATAACTGTTCTTATTTTTGAAACACTTATCACCTATGCTTACTCTTTTAATATAGCAGCCCTTAGAATGTAAGGTCTGGACTCCTTGATGCTTGGAAGAAAGAGCATTACAGAGATAAAACAATCATGCCTTGGCCCCAATAAACACTATGAAATCTGAAAAGCAAACCGGTTCAGAAAAGCAAGAAACAATTAATGCACGCTTTGTAACAGGAAGCATTCTTCGACATGTAATCAACATGACAGCAACGACCTCTATCGGGTTGATGTCGATCTTTTTTGTCGAACTGGTTGATATGTATTTCATCAGTTTGCTTGGTGAAGAATCTCTGGCCGCTGCAATTGGTTTTTCAGGTGCGATAACCTTTTTTATTTTCTCAATCAGTATCGGACTGTCGATTGGGCTTGCCGCCGTTGTCGCCAGAGTTATCGGTGCCGGGCAAGGGGATCAGGCAAAAAGAGTCATTTTTAACGGCTTGCTGACGTCATTCGTTATGATGTCCATTATTGCAATTCCGGTTTATCTCTATACCGAACAGCTTTTATCCCTTGTCGGGGCCGAAGGAAAAACACTGGAATTTGCAGTAAGGTACATGAAAATCACAGTGATCTCCTTGCCCATCATTTCCATTGGTATGTCTATGGGGGCAGTTCTGCGCGCTGTTGGGGCCGCCAAGGCATCCATGATCTCTACCGTGTTGGCCGGGGGTGTTAACATCGTACTTGATCCCCTGTTCATTTTTACTCTGGACTTCCATATCGAAGGCGCGGCCTATGCCACCCTTGTCGCCCGTTTAACAATGGCGATTGTCGCCGCATGGGTCCTGGCTCGCCAGCTTGGCCTTTCTGTGTTCAAATTTCAGGGTGGGCTAAACAGTGATATATCATCAATTTCAAAAATCGCTATCCCTGCAGCCCTGACAAGTCTGGCAACTCCCTTTGCCAATTCCTATGTCACGACATCTGTTGCGGACTTTGGTGCAGATGCCGTTGCAGGCCTAGCCATTATCGGGCGAATCACTCCCTTTGCCTTTGCTGCTGTCTTTGCCTTATCAGCTGCGATTGGGCCAATCGTTGGTCAAAACATTGGTGCTGCACAAACAGGACGAGTTAAATCTGCTCTTAACAGTTCGCTTCTTGTTATTTTTGTCGTTGTTTGCACAACATCACTCATCATGTCGATCTTTGCAGACACGATTGCAGAAATTTTTAACGCCTCTGGCCTAAGCGCAGAGTTGGTGGTTTTCTTTTGCATCTTTACGTCATGGAGCTTTGTCTTCAGCGGCGCACAATTCATTGCAAATGCTGCATTTAACAATATGAACAAAGCAACCTGGTCAACCTTTGCCAACTGGGCCAAAGCGACAGTAGGAACCATTCCCTTCATCTGGGTCGGTGGTGAGTTGGCGGGTGCAAAAGGCATTATCGCAGGTCAGGCCATTGGCTCTGTTCTTTTTGGCATAATCACCATTATCGTTGCCTATAAAATCGTAAGCAGCCCAATGAAAATTACAGATAAACGGGACGACAGGACACGCTATTTCGGTGCTTGGCTGCCAGCAATCTTACCCCAGTTTGGCTGGCAGAGATTTATGGAAGAACGGTGGAATGCAGATCAAGGCAATACAGAGCATGGCAATAAAGAAAAGAATGATTAGTCTTCCCAGATTGGATATAACCAATTTATCTATCCTGCCCCGGCAAAAGAAAGAGTGAGTAAATGACGACAGCCCCACAAATTGAGGTAACGATCTCTTATCTGGAAATGCTGGAGAGACCACATAATTTACTTCTTCACTCTCCACAGGGAAAAAAGACCTCACTTATTCGGGCTTATAAACCGACGGTGTCTTTCTATCGGTATCTCTATAATACAATTGGAGAGCCTTGGTTATGGTGGGAAAGACGCATGTTGTCCGATGATGCTCTGGCGCAGATAATTCAGGATGATAACGTTGAAATTTACGTTCTCTATTACGACGGTGTTCCCGCCGGGTATGCAGAACTGGACCGTCGAGAACCAAAGGAAATAGATCTCGCCTATATGGGGCTAATACCGGATTTTATTGGACAGAAACTAGGCCCATATCTTTTGTCATCCATTATTGACATTGCCTGGTCATACGAACCCAAACGTCTGACTGTTAATACCTGTAGCCTTGATCACCCCAAAGCGCTGGGCGTTTACCAAAAATGTGGATTTACTAACTATGACAGAAACGTCAAAACGATTGATGATCCTAAATATAACCAAGCTTAAAAGAACTTTTTCTCAGGGTATAAAAAAGAAGGTATTTTAATTAATGAAACCATTAACTCTAAGTTTGCCACCCTTTGCAGTTAGTTGGTTTGGACCACGTTCAAGATTGATACCTTTATTGTTAAAATGACGCTGATAAATCTCTTGATAATTACCATGCCTCTGCAAGACCCGGTAAAACCAGTTATTATCAAGCCCCAAAACGTCTCCGAATGAGCCTTTGACACCCAGTAACTTTTGGATTTCAGGGTTAGTTGTTGATGATGCGACATAATCCACGTTTTGAGAATGAATATCTCGACGTTCACTTTCTAACAAGGCCTGAGCATAAAGCCTCACAATTGCCTGCCACTCTTTGTCGGAAGACGACACAACCATTCCCAAATTGTTAGCTGATGACGTCGTACTAAAAATGAGCGGATCAGAAGAAACACTGAATACTTTGTTTAAGAAAATCGACTGCTCTACGCGGGGCAATGCAACAGCTCTGCACCGTTGGCTTTTGGCCAATTTCAAAAGGTCGGTTTCAGATGCTTGGCTCACAACTCCAAAACTGATCTGGTATTTTTGTCCGAATATAGCCAGACTCGTTTTATCCACGGATTCAAGTGAACAAATTTTCTTACCATTTAGATCTGCAACACGGTATCCTTTGAAAAGGATAGCAACATCAAGGCTATTGTGAAAAAGTGTTGCTATATTTTCATGGCTTCCTTGGTGCGACAAACGCTTACTGTCTGCCAATGCGAGAACATCAACCGCCCCCTCAGCCAAGATTCGACCTGCATTACTTTCGGTAATAGTTACTAATTTCACTGCATTTGGATTAGGGAACAGAGCTAAGGCCAGACCTCGACAAAGTTCTGTTCCCATATCTTTGACAGGCGCCTTGTTGAAAAATGCAGTATCAATGACTCCACAGCGAAGATACCCTCTATCTTCAATTCTGTCTCGAACCTCCCCCGCATGAACATAGCTGACAAGACCGATAGGCCCAAGAAGAGCAAGCAAGGTATAGCAAAAGTATTGGATGCATTTTTTCATGAATAAGCGCTGAACAACTTGTAAAAAACTTGGAATAAGACTCCGAATTTATTTCTTCTCGATAAGTTCGATTTTATAGCCATCAGGATCTTCAATGAAAGCAATGACCGTAGAGCCATGTGCCATAGGACCTGGCTTACGCGGAATGTTTACACCTTCTTTTTCCAGTAATTCGCAAGTTTTATATATGTCTGGCACCCCAAGCGCTAAGTGACCAAATCCATTCCCCAGCTCATAAGCATCATTTTGATCCCAATTATGCGTTAACTCAATAACAGTATTATTTTCTTCATCACCATATCCAAGAAAGGCGAGCGTGAACTTACCAGAGGGGTATTCGTTTTTCCGTAAGAGTTTCATCCCGAGATGACGTGTGTAAAAATCAATCGACTTATCAAGATCCAGAACACGGATCATTGTGTGTAAAAAACGAAAGGAAGTGTTTTGAGACATTTCGCTATCCTTAGTAATAAAGATGTTATTGATAATAGGTTACTTATTAGATGCAGAAATAACAGATAAAATGGTCTTCGCTGCTTTTATACTCGGCATATGGTTTTCTGCCTTTAACTTCGCAACAGCCTCGGTGTATCCCTTGATTTGATCTTCTCTTTTCTGCCTGTCGCGAAAGAGAGACGATATATGTTTTACAATATCAGGAACATTACAATTTTTCTGTATTAACTCTGGCTGGACTTCACGATTCAATAGAATATTTGCAAGGCTGACATATTTGATTTTAAGAAGAAATTTAGCAAAAAAAGCTGTTACCGGCGAAACTTTATAGGCAACAACCGTCGGTACATGATCAACAGCTAACTCCAAAGCAACCGTGCCGGACGCAGCCAAAGCAACATCAGAACATTTAAACGCCTTGTGTTTACCCTTTACCCCCTCAATAACGCGAACAGGAGTTGGCCACTGTTCAATCAATTCATCGATAAAGGGGCGAACATTACTCACGGTGGGGATAACGCATTGTAAATTAGGTAATGACTTCCTTAATTCTATGACAGCCTCTTTAAAAAGAGGCCCTAAGCGTAAAACCTCTCCTCGCCGACTACCCGGCAGTACGGTCAAGATAGGTGCGCTGGGGTCTAACGAGAACTCATCGCATATTGCGTCTCTATCAGCTTCAGTTATTTGCTCTCCTTCAAGGACGGGATGCCCAACAAAGGTAGTCTCTAGGCCATGCTTCTCAAAATAAGGTGGTTCAAAAGGAAGGAGTGTCAATAAATGATCCAGATACCTGGAAACCTTCTCCGCGCGCTTTGGTTTCCATGCCCACACAGACGGCGCAACATAGTGAATAAGAGGAATAGACTGCCCCTTGAGGCCTTTGCTGACCTTTAGACTAAAGCCCGGCGCATCGATTGTTACAAGTGCAGATGGCTTTATTTTCAGAATATGTTCTTTTGTCTGCTTAATACGTCGAAGAATATTGGGGATGTGTGGCAAAACCTCGGCCAAGCCCATAACGGATATTTCTGAAATCGGAAACAGGCTTTCCAATCCCTCAGCGGACATACGCTCTCCGCCAATACCCGCAAACCTGATCTTCCCCCCGGTTTCTTGTTTCAGCGCCGCCATAAGACGCGCACCTAACTGATCACCCGATGGTTCTCCGGCTATAAGGTAGATTAGGGGAACGTCGCTTTTGGGCTCAGTCATAATCAGCAGGTTCAATACCAATTAGGAAAAGCCCGGATTCATTGGCGAGTTGAACAACAGCATCCCGGTCAACAACCAATGCACCGCCAGCTTCAATTGCGATGCCTCTTAATCCAGACTTAACAGCTCTTTTCACCGTTTCAATACCGATCGTCGGTAAATCGGCACGCCTTTCCTGTTGCGGTTTTTTTAGTTTCACCAACACGCCACCTGCTGCATCCCGCCTCAGACCTGCGCAACGATCAATCAGTGCATCAGTTCCCTCAATTGCCTCAATCCCAAGAACAAGTCCCTGTTGAACAACTACTGACTGCCCAACGTCGGCCAGCCCCATCAAACGTGCAACCTCTACACCACGCTTGATATCTGTCTGTGCCTGCGCATCAGGAGAAAATTTGCCATAGATTTCTTTGGTCGCCAAAAGATCGTGCAAAATATCGTCAATTCCCAAAAGGTTAAAACCTTCAGTCTCAAGGGCAGATACGACTGATTTTAAAAGGCCATCATCCCCGAGACTCTTCGCGCCTATCTTTGCAAAAAACTGCAGCGCACGCCAGTCAGGGCGCAGTTCAGCCATTGACGGCCTTTTAACAGGCCCGATCATAATCAGGTCTGTTACCTGCTCTTTTTTTAACCTGGAAATAATGTCACCAGCAGCCCCCAACCGGGACCAGAGGTGCTCAACGTCCATAACAGTTTCATTATCTGTTTGCCCTTTAAAAGCAACGACAAAGAAATCTCGTCCAGTATCTTGGCAAAGTTTAATAAGACGCCGAGGAAGTTCCCCTCCCCCGGCTAAAATTCCAAGTTTCCCGGACATTTACTTTGGTTGGCAAATAGCACGCGAAGAGTCCGTACCAATAAAGTCCAGGACTTCTTTCGCTGTTGGGTTATCAGAATAGGTTTTCTTTGCTTTTTCAAGCCGCTCTGAGAGAGTTCCTTCTTCTGAGAAAAGCATTTTGAAAACAGACTGCAAGCTGGAAATATCATCCCGTGGTAATCCATGGCGTTTCATGCCAACCAGATTAAGGCCGCTTAATCTCGCTCGCTCTCCCATAACCATGCCAAAGGGAATAACATCGTTTTCGACACCAGACATGCCACCAATCATAGCATTACGTCCGATACGTACAAATTGATGCACAGCAGAAAGCCCACCAATGATGGCAAAATCATCTACCTCAACATGGCCGCCCAATGTCGCATTGTTCACCAGTATCACGTTATTGCCAATGATACAGTCATGTGCAACGTGGGCCGACATCATCAGAAGACAATTATCACCGATTTTTGTGACCAATCCGCCACCAGTCGTTCCTGGATTAATTGTTACATGCTCACGAATGCGGTTATTCTTGCCAATAATCAGCTCTGATTTCTCTCCATCGAACTTGAGATCCTGCGGCTGATGCCCAATTGAGGCAAAGGGAAAAATAACCGTTCCTTCACCAATAGAGGTATTCCCCGCAACAACTACATGGCTATGTAAAACAACATTTTCATCAAGCTTTACATTTGATCCAACAATACAATACGGCCCGATTTCAGCTGTTTCATGAACGATTGCACCATCTTCAATAATAGCGGTGGAGTGAATAGTCACAATCAGTCGTCCATAATCATTGCGGCAAATTTGGCTTCGGCAACAAGTTTTCCATCAACCATCGCCTTGCCTTCAAACTTCCAAACGGCACCACGGCTACGCGTCTTGGTAACATGAATTTTCAACTGATCCCCAGGTGTAACCGGTTTACGAAAACGTGCTTCATCAACCGTCATAAAATAGACCAGTTTACCAGCAGCTTCGCCATCTAGCGTTTCAACAACAAGTACCGCAGCTGTTTGTGCCATGGCCTCAATGATCAACACCCCAGGCATTACCGGTTGTCGAGGAAAATGACCTTCGAAAAAAGGCTCGTTAATGGTCACATTTTTAAGACCTACCGCACCTTCGTCTTTGATAATATTATCAACACGATCAATGAGTAGGAAAGGGTAACGATGGGGAATCATTTCCTTGATTTCAAGGATGCCTACTGAGCGCCCCTCACCCGTTGTTACAGCTTCTTCACTCATTTAATTACCTTTCTTCGTCTTTAGTTGCTTTTGCCAAATGGTGCAAAGCCTGAAAAAGTCTTTTATTGGCATCGCAGGAGCACCTGCAACAGATTGTCCAGCCTCGACTGATCGCATTACCCCTGCTTTACCGGCAATACGGGCACCTGTCTCAACTTTAATATGTCCACTGACACCAGATTGAGCGCCCATTACAACATAATTTTCAAGCACGCTACTTCCAGCAACACCCGACTGCGCAACAATTACACATTGCTTGCCAATCTGAACATTATGACCAATTTGCACAAGGTTATCGATTTTGGTGCCATCGCCAATAACGGTATCAGGTCCGGCTCCCCTATCAACGGTCGAATTTGCACCAATTTCAACATTATTACCGATAATAACGCGCCCTAATTGAGGAACATCAACATACCCATCAGGCTCCATAGCAAAGCCGAAACCGCGGTTACCTATTCTGACGCCAGAATGGATCTGACAGTTATTACCTATAAAAGAATACTCAACTGTCGCATTGGCACCAATTGATGTATTTTCTCCAATTTTGCAACTATCATGGACAACAACGTTAGGCGCCAGATAACATCCTCCGAGTATCTCTACATTTTCCCCAATCACCACACCAGCTGAAATAACGCAACTATCGTCCACAAAAGCCGATTCAGCAATAACGGCAGATGAGTGAACCGAACCAGAAGCATCTTTACCAGTTGCGTAAAATTTTTGGGCAATCAAAGCGTAAGATTTATAAGGTTTCTCGGTCAGAATAAGACGCGTTCCGACAGGCGCTTTATTTGCAAACTTCTTTTCCAGAATGCAAACTCCCGCCGAAGTCTCAGCTAGAGCAGAAACATATTTTTTATTATCAAGAAAACTTACTTCTGTCTCATTGGCCTCTTCCAATGACCCAACATCTGTGACCAAAAAACTCGGATCTGATCCTTCAGAAAGCTCTCCCCCGACATGGTCGCAAAGCTCTTGTAAAGAAAAAGGACCCGCATTATGAAAAAACCGAGAATCAGCCATGATAAGAGGTACTCAAATACTATTTTAATGTTAATGCGGGTAACGAGGCATTTAGCTTTTGGATAACTTCATCAGTAATATCAAGGCTATTTTGTGAATAGACGAGAGATGTTTTTGCTAAAATCAAGTCGAGTTTCTTGGCATCAACGATCTGCTTGATAACAACATCAAGGTGCTTCTTGATTTCATTTAACCCTGAATTTCGAAGCTGAGTAAGACTTTTGTTACGTTCTTTAGCTTCACTACGAATCATCGCAGCCTGCTTATCCAAATCTGCTTTCTGTTGCGCGAAAACTTCTGGCGCAAGAATAGATTTTTGTCGAACCAGTTCCTGATGTTTACTAAGTAAACCTTGCTCTTTTTGACGAAACTCCTGCTGGAACTGATTTTTGCGGCCGACAACAGTTTGGTTAACCTGTTGCATTGCTTTAGAAGATTGAAACACCTTTTTTGTATCAACGACCGCAATTTTAAGCGACAGATTTTGAGCATTCACATCAGAGTTAGCTCCCAATAACCCACCGAATGCAGTAATAATAACAAAAAGAGCAGCAATTTTTTTCATATAAATCATCAGTTAAAAACTAGTCCCAAAGCTAAAGCTAAATATTTCAGTTTCATCATAATCTTCTTTTAATGCGGCAAAACCAAGATCCATTGCCAAAGGCCCAAAAGGTGAAGACCAAGTCAAACCTGTACCAAAACTCACTCTTGGATTTGATGAGTCATCGACCCCGGAATCATTACCATCAATATTCCAAGTCGCACCAAAGTCAGAGAAAACACGTCCTTTAACACCAAACTCTTCTGGTAAACCAAGCGGGAATGTTAGCTCAACACTTCCGTTATAAAAATGTTTTCCACCAAGAGCATCATCACTACCTTGATCACGAGGGCCAACGCCGCCCGATTTAAACCCTCGCAATTTGTCGCCACCAAGGAAGAACCTGTCAACGATACGCGTGTCTTCGTCTAATCCAATGATATTTCCAACTTCGGCTCGTGTTTTTAGAATTAAATCTTCAGTGAATGAGTAGTAATTGGTTCCCCCGAGTGTGACTTTCAAATGCTGAACATCACCACCAAGTCCTGCAAGTTCGTTTTCAAGTGTTAGTAAATAACCGTCGGTCGGTGAAATCCGTGAGTCCAGCTTGTCATACGTTAAGGTAGAAGATATCGCTGATTTAATCGAAGTTCCTTCTTGTTCCTTAACAAGTGCAGCAGCATCAGAATCTATATTTTCAATTTCAATATGCTCAAACCGATATCGCAATACTTGACGTAATTCTTCGGACAGATCATAGCCAATCCGAAGCGCTGCACCAGTCTTTTTCTCATCGAAAGCAAGGCTATCCTCTTCCCTAGTGATTCTGAAGATATCAAAACCTGCTGCGATTTCTTTATCCAGGAAATAAGGTTCGGTAAAACTGATATCGGCTTCAGATCCAGATCCTGCCAAGGCAACATTAAATCGTAAATCCTGCCCTTTACCAAGAAGGTTACGTTCACGAATACCAATTGATCCAAGAGGGCCAGAAGAAGATGAAAAACCCGCACCAAATGTCAACTCACCAGTTGATTGCTCTTCAACATCAACTTTAATAACAGTTCGATCAGGAGTGCTTCCAGGCTCATTATTAACATTCACAGACTGGAAAAAGCCAAGTCGTTGAATCCGGGACCTGGATCTTCGGAGTTTCGAACTATTAAAGGCATCGCCTTCTACAAGTCGAAACTCCCGACGAATAACTTTATCCAGTGTACGGCTGTTACCTTCAATATCGATGCGCTCAACATATACTTTAGAACCCTCGGAAATACTAAAGACAAGGTCAATTACTTTGCTTTCAGTATCTTTTTCGGGTACCGGCCTTACATCAACAAAAGCATAACCTAAATCACCGACAGCATCCGTTAGATTATCAACAGTCTTGTCGATAAGATCTGCGTTATACCACTCATTTTCTTCAGGTAGAATTTGATCTTCAACAGTTGTCGGATCAAAATCTTTCAAAGCGCTTTCAACATCAACGACACCAAATTTATAACGTTCACCTTCGTTAATCGTAAAGGTTACAACAAATGATTCCCTGCTTGATGTGAGTTCTGCAATAACAGACTGAACCTCAAAGTCAGCATAGCCTTCTTTTAGGTAAAAGCGACGTAAAAGCTCTCTGTCAAAGGTTAAACGGTCTGGATCATAGGTATCACTATCCGTCAGAAAATTCCAAAAAACAGTTTCAGATGTTGATACGACGCCCTGCAATTTACCATCAGAAAACTCTCTATTTCCGATAAAGTTAACAGTCGTAACATAACTACGGTCACCTTCAACAACTTCGAAAACCAAATCAACTCTGTTTTGTGGCAACTGAATGACTTTTGGCTCAACCGTCGCAGCAAAGCGACCGGAACGACGGTATAGTTCTAATAACTTTTGAGCGTCTGCTTGTGCTTTTGTGCGGGTAAAAACGACTCTTTCCCTTAAGGATGTTTCCGCTGCCAAGATTTCATCATCCAGGCGCTGGTTACCTTCAAAAGCAATTCTGTTAATAATTGGATTTTCAACAACAACAACAATTAGATCCCCGCCCTGACGTTTCAAAGAAACATCAGCAAAGAGTCCTGTCGCAAAAATACTTTTCAACGATCTGTTCAAAAGTACGGGGTCAAAAGTATCGCCTGGATTGACTTCCATATAAGAACGAACAGATTCAGGTTCAATTCGTTGCGTTCCCTCAACAACAATATTGTCAATGGTTCCCCCAGACATAAGAGCCTGAGCAAAAACATTCTGGCTATTTCCAGCTTCTAGAACCAGAAACAATCCCCCAATTAATAGCGAAAAAAGCGTCTTACGAAACACATTTACCCCCGGGTAACCCGTATGATCTTGACTTCACAAGCAGATTTAGAACGACCTATATAATCCATAAATCGTTCCAGGTCACAAATAACATTAAGCTCAATACCAGAGCCAGCCCAATTCGGAAACAATATTCTTGAGCACGTTCATTTAATGGCTTTCCTGAAACGGCTTCAATCATATAAAAAAGTAAATGCCCGCCATCCAACATTGGAACGGGCAACAAATTCAAAAGCCCCAGATTGATAGACAACATTGCCATCAGACCAATGTAATATTCTAATCCAGCTTCAGCTGCCATACCAGACATCTTGGCAATTTGAATTGGTCCACCGAGTTCTTCAACAGAACGATGTCCAGTAAACATTTGCCCGATGGCTTTAAAAGTCCCGATTGAGACATCATAGGTCTCAACAACGGCTGCACCAACAGCAGAGAAAAAACCATGCGTTTTTAAGGATGACCTATCGCTTAAAATTCCAATTAACCACCGTTTAGCTTCCCGGCCATTATGATCAGTGTAAACATCCACTTTTGGCTGAACTGTCAAATTAAGAAGTTGGCTATCTCTCTCGACAACAACATCAATAGGATCACCTGACCCCAGCTGAACAAGCCTCTGTAGCTGTTCAAAGCGATCAATTTTAGTTCCTGCGGCCTCTACAATTAAATCTTGGGCTTGAAACCCTGCTACTTCAGCAGCACTACCTTCCATGACTTTAGCAACGACCGCCGCGGAATATGGTTGCCCCACAAAGCTGTAAAGACCCGTTAAAAGAACAATTGCCAAAATGAAATTAGCGATTGGTCCAGCAGCGACAATCGCAGCGCGCTGACCAACAGATTTAGCCTTAAAGGTTGTTGATAGCTCTTCCGGAGATAAATCGGAATTACCATTAGATGTTGAGCTGGTGACATCAGCATCACCAAACATCTTTACATAGCCGCCCAACGGGATAACACTGAATTTCCAACGTGTTTGATTTTTATCATTAAACCCGAACAGTTCAGGGCCAAAACCGACGGAAAAAACATCCACTTTTACACCATTCTTTCTCGCAACCCAGTAATGTCCGAGCTCGTGGAAGAAAACCAGGATGGTTAAAAGCACTAAAAATGCTAGAAGTGGTATAATAAATCCCATTAGATAAATCTTGTAACCTTCGCTATGTAATCACGTTGCCTAAGAAGCACGGCATATTAGCCGTTTGCCTCCCTATTCAAAAGCTTTTTTGCAGAACAAATCACGCAAATCAGTTAATTAATCTGAGCTTTGCTCCAATCACGAACTTCCTGATCAAGCATTTGAACAGCTTCCAGTGTCATTTTGTTAGCTGAAGCAAAAGTATGAACCGCTTTTCCAACAAGATCTGAAATACCCAAGAAAGATACTCTTGATTGTAAAAAAGCCTCTACAGCAACTTCATTTGCCGCATTAAACACAATGGTTTTGTGCTCACGCAATGCTTCTCTGGCAATATCAAGAGCTGGAAACCTTTGATGATCCGGAGTTTCGAAAGTAAGTTTAGATATTTCTGCCAAATCAAGCTGTTTAACGGGCGCTTTCATTCTTTCAGGCCAAGACAGTGCACAGGCTATAGGCGTCCTCATATCCGGATCACCCAACTGGGCAAGTACAGATCCATCAATATAACTAACCGTAGAATGAATAATAGATTGCGGATGAATTAGAACTTTTATCTTATCTTCTGACAAACCGAACAAATAAGCCGCTTCAATAAGCTCCAACCCCTTGTTCATCATTGTTGCAGAATCAATAGAAATTTTGGCACCCATATCCCAATTAGGATGAGCCAAAGCCTGCTGTGGGGTCACAGTTTCCATTTCCTGTAATGAAAAACAGCGAAAGGGCCCGCCAGAAGCGGTCAGGGTAATATGGTCGATACCAGATTTATTCTCAAAATCAAAAACTTGGAATATAGCGTTATGTTCTGAGTCCACAGGTAGAAGCGTCGCCTGGTTCTTAGAGACCTCTTCAACCATTAAATCACCAGCACAAACAAGTGCTTCTTTATTTGCAAGAAGTATGGTCGCCCCACGTTTTATCGCCGTTAAAGTCGGCGCCAGACCAGCAAAGCCAACAATCGCCGCCATCACTTGATCTGATGGACGTTCAGCTGCGTCCAGTAATGCATCTGCACCAGCAGCAACTTCAATACCTGTACCGGATAAGGCGGATTTAAGGTCTTTATACGCCGCCTCATCAGCAACAACAGCCATTTTCGCGTTGAGCTCAACGGCTTGTTGCGCAAGTAAATCAACGTTTCTATTTGCAGTTAAAGCTTCAACATTAAACAATTCTGGCGATCGTTTTAGCAAGTCGACGGTGCTGGTGCCAACTGAACCTGTAGAGCCCATGACAGTTATAGATTTTTTCACTACAGCACCCTTACCTTGAGACGGCGTGTGTTTGATCAACGCACATTATTACGATTAGCTTAATACACAATATGAATAAGAAAAACCAAAAGCGCGCAAGCCAGAAGCCCATCGACCCGATCAAACAAACCGCCATGACCAGGAATCAGGTTACTTGAATCTTTTGCGTCAAACCTGCGCTTGATATGGGATTCAAAAAAATCACCCATTTGAGAAATAACGGCCAAACCTGCCCCGGAAAGACCTAGGATAAGAGGATTATAAAGCCCTGTAAATTCTGCAAACACATAACTAATAAGGGCAGCAGAAACCATTCCACCAATCAATCCAGCCCATGTTTTTTTGGGGCTTATACCAGGCGCTATCTTGGGCCCGCCAATCGATTTTCCAGAAAAATACGCGCCGATATCCGTCGACCAAACAACAAGTAAAATCCAGAGAACAATTTCAAAACCGTTTCCAGAGCTATTTCGCAACCAGAGCAACGAGTATGTAGTGACCGAAAGATAGCCTAGCCCTAGCGTCAGCCAGAATGCTAGATCAGACTTCCGATTGGCAAATCGCGTATATAGGTAAAGCATAATAGCGCAGGATAGAAGCGCCGGCACAAAAAAGTCAGTGTACCCAAAAGCACTAAGGGTCAATAACCCGGTGATAGAAACAACAAGAAACCACCCCGGTGCTTCAATCTTGCGTCGATAACACAGCGAAGCCCATTCCCAGGCAAGAATAAGGCCGGACAAGACGATAAGCTCGTCGCTATAGGGAGACCCCAGATAAACAGCAGCAAGAACAGGCGGACCAAGGATTATAGAAGAAAGCGACCTGACAAGAAGGTCGCTTTTTTTAGGCCGTTTCGGCTGCGGATCCATAACGTCGTTCACGTTTCTGGTACTCCTCAATAGCCTGGATCAAATCTTTTTCAGAAAAATCAGGCCAGTATTTTTCAACAAAAACCATTTCACTATAGGCAAGCTGCCATAACAGGAAATTGCTTATACGCATTTCACCGCTGGTGCGAATAAGAAGATCTGGATCGGGTATCTCTGATGTATACAACTCTTGTCCAAAACAGGTCTCTGTAATTTCGTCGCTATTCAGGTCGCCATTTTCAACTTTACGAGCAATCGCTTTTGCTGCTTCAACAATCTCTTGTCGCCCGCCGTAACTCAAAGCCATGACAACTGTCATCTTTGTATTGTCGCAGGTTTGCACCTCGGCATCTTCGATCAGCCGAACAATATCTGCGGCAAGCCTGGAACGATCCCCGATGACCTTTAGGCGAATACCAGCCTTGTGGAATGTTGCCAATTCACTTTGCAGGTACCTGCGCAACAATCCCATTATATCATTGATTTCACTTTCAGAACGATTCCAGTTCTCAGACGAGAAACTGTAAAAAGTCATATAGGGAATACCAATCTTAATTGCAGACTTAAGTAGTTCACGTAAAGCTTCGGCGCCTTTACGGTGCCCAAATGCCCGGGGCAGATGCCTTGCATTAGCCCAACGCCCATTCCCATCCATTATGACGGCAATATGTTTTGGTATTCCCTTTGTCATCGCTAAATCAGAACAATCACGCAGTTTTAAACCTGCATGATCTCCTCTTCTTTTTGCGCAGTTGCTTCATCAATCTTTTTGATATGAGCATCTGTTATCTTTTGGATATCATCACCCCAGCTATGCATTTCATCCTGAGAGATTTCACCATCTTTTTCCATCTTCTTCAGGGCTTCCATGCCATCGCGTCGAACATTTCGAACCGCGACCTTGCCCTGTTCAGAATATTTACCCGCAATTTTCGTCAGCTCTTTACGACGCTCTTCAGAAAGCGGTGGGATCGGAACGCGAACAAGCTGTCCATCAGGGGACGGGTTCAACCCAAGGCCAGATTCTCTGATGGCTTTTTCAACGGCGCCAACCATTGATTTATCCCACACCTGTACCGCAAGCATACGGGATTCAGGCACTGTAACAGTTCCAACCTGATTAAGAGGCATAGAAGCGCCATAGGCATCAACCATAATAGGATCGAGAAGTGCAATAGAAGCACGCCCTGTCCGCAAGCCGGTGAATTCCTTATTCAGTGCTTCAAGCGCACCATCCATACGACGTGATAAATCTTTCATGAGGGCATCTTGCGACACAGCCTATCCCCTTCTTATTTAATAATAGTAAAACAGCCTTCGCCACCAACAGCTTTGGCGAAAGAACCAGTTTCATAAATAGAAAACACAATAATCGGTATATTATTTTCCCGTGTCAGCGCAATAGCAGAATGATCCATAACACCTAAATCATCTGTAAAGACACGTTTATAGGAAAGAGTTTCAAAACGTTCTGCGCTTGGATCTTTTACAGGATCTGCTGAATAAACACCATCAACCTTGGTACCTTTCAACAAGACCTCACATCCCATTTCCGAGGCGCGCAACGCGGCAGCCGTATCGGTCGTAAAGTATGGGTTACCTGTACCAGCGCCAAAAATAACCACACGGCCTTTATCCAGGTGGCGCTCTGCACGTCTGCGTATGTAAGGTTCAGCAACAGTATCCATCGGAATAGCTGTCTGGACACGGGTCTCAACCCCGATTTGCTCCAGCGCATTCTGCATCGCCAGAGAGTTCATCACCGTTGCGAGCATCCCCATATAATCCGCAGTTGAACGCTCCATACCAGCAGCCGCACCGGAAAGACCGCGGAAGATATTCCCACCTCCGACAACAACACAAACCTCAACGCCCATATCGACGACTTCTTTAATATCGTGCGCAATCTGATTGACTGTTTCAGGGTCAAGACCGAACTGGCCATTCCCCATTAGTGCTTCACCAGAAAGCTTTAAAAGAACACGTTTATATTTGGGTGCGTCTGTCACAGAGATCTCCTTTGTCCACTGCGATACCAAATCATCCAATTATCAGAACACTCTTCTAGCGTAAAAATGTGCTCGAAAAAAGACAATCATAGTGGAAGCAAGTGATTTTGAATACAAAAATGGCCCCGATCGCTCTCTCTATTGAAAGAACAGATCGCGGCCAAATTCGTGATTTACTTAGTTACCGAGTGTCGCAGCAACTTCAGCAGCAAAGTCTTCTTCTTTTTTCTCGATACCTTCACCAAGCTGGAAACGTACGAAACCAGTTAGCTTTACAGGAGCACCAAGTTCTTTAGCAAAAAGCTCAACAGCTTTACCGACAGAATTCTCACCGTCGATAACATAGCCCTGCTCTAGCAGACAGACTTCTTCGTAGTACTTACGAAGACGACCAACGAGCATTTTTTCGATAATTTCTTCAGGCTTGCCAGAAGCACGCGCCTGATCAGAAAGAACTTCTTTCTCGCGCTCAAGAGCAGCAACATCCACAGAATCACGATCAAGCGCCTGTGGGTTTGCAGCAGCAACATGCATCGCTACTTGCTTACCAAATGCTTCAAGCTTGGCCGCATCACCGGATGATTCTAGCGCAACCAACACACCAATTTTACCAAGACCAGGAGCAGTCTGGTTGTGGATGTAAGAAGCAACAACACCTTCGCTAACTTCCAAAGAAGCTGTGCGACGCAGGCTCATGTTTTCACCAATAGTTGCGATGTTTTTTGTCAAAACGTCAGCAACAGTACCTTCGCCGCCAGGGTAGTCGGAATTTGCAAGCGCTTCAACATCACCACCAGCAGTCAGTGCCTGTTGGGCAACAGCTTTAACAAAAGACTGGAACTGTTCGTTACGGGAAACAAAGTCTGTTTCAGCGTTAACTTCTACAACAGCACCTTTGGCACCATCTGTAGAAACAGCAACAAGACCTTCAGAAGCGACACGGCCAGCTTTTTTAGCAGCGGCAGCAAGGCCTTTTTTACGAAGCCAATCAACGGCTCCTTCTAAGTCACCATCAGTTTCGGCAAGGGCTTTTTTACAATCCATCATGCCGGCACCGGACTGATCCCGGAGTTCTTTAACCAGAGCAGCAGTAATCTGGGCCATTTTCTATCTCTTTTCAGAAATTAAATATCAACATAGACACAAGTACAAGAACGGCGGCATAGGAGCCGCCGTTCCAATTGTTCATTTGCGAACAGCTTAAGCTTCGGCAGCAACAGCTTCGTCAGAAGCTTTCTCTTCAGAAGCAGCAGGTGCCTCTTCAGCAGCATTTTCTTCAGGCAGCTGCTCGGCAGGAGCCTCTTCAGAAGCACCGATATCTGCACCAGAAGCAGTCAACTCTTCCTGAAGACCATCGATAACCGCGTCGGCAAAGAGATCACAGTAAAGGCTGATCGCACGGATGGCGTCATCGTTACCTGGAATTGGGAACGTGATACCAGCTGGATCAGAATTTGAATCAAGGATACCAACAACAGGAATTTTCAATTTCGCCGCTTCAGCAATTGCAAGGTGCTCCTTGTTTGTGTCGATAACAACGATCACATCAGGAATACCACCCATTTCCTTAATTCCGCCAAGAGCGCGCTCTAGCTTGTCGCGCTGACGAGTAAGATTAAGAAGTTCTTTTTTAGTCAGGCCAGCCTGATCGTTTTCAAGACGCTCATCAAGCTCTTTCAGACGACGAATAGAGTTAGAAACTGTTTTCCAGTTAGTCAGCATTCCGCCCAACCAACGATGGTTAACATAGTACTGACCACAGCGTTTTGCTGCTTCAGCCATTTTCTCACTTGCCTGACGCTTTGTTCCAACGAACAGAACGCGACCACCACCGGCAACAACTTCACGTGTAAAGGCAAGACCTTTGTGGAGCATTGGTACGCTCTGCTCAAGATCAAGAATGTGGATACCGTTACGTGAACCAAAGATGTACTGAGACATTTTCGGGTTCCAACGACGGGTTGTGTGACCGAAGTGAACACCAGCTTCTAGAAGCTGACGCATTGTAAATGTAGGAAGCGCCATAGAATAAAACCTTTTCTCTTCCGGTTAAACTTCCGCAGGCCGTAATCTCCATCCAGGATGGAAACACCAGAAACGACGAACAAACTGTTCTCGTTAGACCTGCGTGTTGTCTTAGTGATGTTGCGGGTGATACTCTTCTATAGCAAAGGATGCAAGTCTTTTCTCACCCATAAATGCATTCATAACAATTATATCATAAAAAGTACGAAATAACTGGCATTAAACCTCTTCCAGATCGATGCCTTCTATTGCTTTGATTGCCTGACGAATAGAAGGCGAAACTGTATAGCCCTTTGGCAGTTCCAATTCCAGTTCCTGACCATCTTTCAAACCAAGAACAACAGATATGCGACCCCGTCCCTTTACAGCGTGATTATCCAGTATCGTTTTCAATGGTTCTAATGGCTTATCCGAATTTATATACAACTTGAGGCCTGTATCCGTAAGGGAAGCTGCGTCATCCAGTGGTGTGACGGCCTGAAGAAGAAATCGCGGTTCATCATCGCCGGGTTTAATCTCCCCGGTCAGGGTTGCCAAGATCGGGACATTGCTTTCCAGAATTTCGCGACTGGCCAGCAACACATTGGAAAAAACCATTGCCTCAATTGTGCCATGAGCATCCGAAATCTGCACAAAGGCAAACTTGGATCCCTTCTTGGAAATACGTTCCTGTTTACCAACAACAATGGCCCCGATTTTAAGGGGGCCACCCTGCCCTTTGGATTTTTTTGTTTGGTCAATAGCCTCTGCAACATTAACGGCGCGCAACCGCTTTAGGATTTGAGTGTAGGTGTCAATAGGATGCGCAGAGAGATAAAAGCCAATCGCATCGAACTCATGTTTTAACTTTTCCAGATCAGGCCAGTCCGGCACCTTCGGCAACGCCAGATCAATCATGGTCGTATTATCCTCGCCCCCAAAGAGGTTAACCTGATCACTCTCTCGCTCCTGTGCCGCGGCAGAAATGTTGCGAACAATATTCTCCGCCCCCAGGAAAACCTGTTGCCTGTTGGGTGACAAACTGTCAAAGGCCCCCGCTTTAGAGAGGTTTTCAACAAGCCGTTTATTGATCGTCTTTGAATCGACACGGCCAACAAAATCAGTCAGGTCTTTGAAGGGACCATTTTCATTACGCTCGTTAGTGATGTTTTCAATGGCCTGCTCACCAACATTTTTAACCGCAGCCATCGCATAGCGAACCGCTTTGTTACCATCATCCATGGTTTCAACCATGAACTCTGCATAGGACTTGTTGATATCCGGCACCAGTAACGGAATTTCAAGACGAGACAGCTCTTGTCTAAAAATATTCAACTTATCTGTATTTGAAATATCATAGGTCATGGTCGCCGCCATGAACTCCACAGGATAATTCGCTTTTAGATAAGCTGTATGATAGGCAACCAGTGCATAAGCCGCGGCGTGACTTTTGTTAAAACCATAGCCGGCAAACTTGTTGACCTGATCAAAAATCTCATCGGCCTTTTCGGCTTTCACATCATTCTTCACAGCACCTTCAACAAAGATCTTGCGCTGCGCGTCCATTTCCGCCTGAATTTTCTTACCCATCGCACGACGCAACAAATCCGCACCACCCAATGAATAGCCGGAAAGCTTCTGCGCGATCTGCATCACTTGTTCCTGATAGATCATGATCCCGTAAGTTTCTTTCAGGATATCCTCGATCAAGGGATGCATGTAATCCGGGGTTTCTTCGCCTTTTTTACGAAGAATGTAACTTGGAATGTTTTCCATTGGACCCGGACGGTAAAGGGCCACCACCGCGATAATATCTTCGAATCTATCAGGTTTCATGCGCTTGAGCACATCGCGCATCCCCGTGGATTCCAACTGAAACACCCCAACGGTGTCACCCCGCCCCAGTAAATCGAAAGAGGCTTTGTCGTCCAGAGGCACTTCACTCAGATTAATCGGCGTTCCCGCAGATCGGATAAATTCGCAAGCGCGCTCCAAAACGGTCAGGGTTTTCAAACCAAGAAAATCAAACTTCACCAACCCGGCCTGCTCAACAAACTTCATGTTGAATTGGGTCACAGGCATATCTGAACGCGGATCGCGATAGAGCGGTACCAGCTGATCAAGCGGTCGGTCCCCGATCACGACACCAGCAGCGTGGGTTGACGCATGACGGAACAAGCCTTCGATCTTTTGCGCTATATTCAAAAGATTATCGACAGTCTCATCCGTTCTGGCCATTTCCCTGAGCTGAGGTTCCTGTGCAATTGCCTCTGGCAATGAGGTCGGCTTGGCAGGGTTATTCGGCACAAGCTTGCACAGGCGATCTACCTGCGGGTAAGGCATTTGCAAAACGCGCCCGACATCACGCAAAGCCGCCCGCGCTTGCAACTTACCAAAGGTAATAATCTGCGCGACCTTATCCCGCCCGTATTTATCCTGTACGTAGGTGATAACCTGATCGCGTTTGTCCTGACAGAAATCCACATCAAAGTCAGGCATGGAAACACGTTCCGGGTTCAGGAACCTCTCGAAAAGCAATCCCCAGCGCAAGGGATCGAGATCGGTAATGGTTAAAACCCAGGCCACCACAGACCCCGCCCCAGATCCACGCCCGGGACCAACCGGGATATTGTGGTCTTTGGCCCACATAATGAAGTCGGCAACAATAAGAAAGTAACCGGGGAAACCCATCTGTTCGATAATCCCCAGTTCGTAATCAAGACGATCACGATAGGGTTTTGCGATCTCTTCGCGTTTTGCGGCATCCATGTCAGACGTAAAGACGTGCTTTTCGAGACGATCTTCCAGTCCGACTTCGGATTGATGACGTAACTCTTCTGTTTCAGAGCGACCGTCCCCGGTATCAAACGGCGGCAGGATCGGTGCAATCGGCTCGACAAACCATGAACAACGCTGCGCAATCACCAGAGTGTTCTGAATAGCCTCTGGTATATCAGCAAAAAGCCTCTTCATCTCATCAGCGGATTTAAACCGATGCTCAGACGTCAGCCGACGACGTTCACTCTGGGAAACATACGCACCCTCTGCAATGCAAATCAGGGCATCATGCGGAAGATACATATCGTCAGCGGCAAAGAAGGCTTCGTTTGTCGCGACCAGTGGTACGTTGTGTTTATAAGTAAGATCAATCAAACGATCCTCAATCGCCTGTTCTTCCGCCAGACCGTGGCGCATCAGCTCCGCATAAAAACGCCCCTGAAAAATACCCGCCAATTGCGTGAAAACAGCCTCGGCATCGGTATCCCTGTTTTCCAACAACAGACGGCCAACAGCCCCTTTGGGACCTGCACTGAGAGCAATCAACCCCTCATTACACCGTTCCAGATCTACCAGCGTAACCTGTGGCGTCAAACCTGTTTCGGTTTCCATAAAGGCATGAGAAATCAGGTGCATCAAATTCATATAGCCCTTTTGATTTTGGGCAATGAGCACCAACTGATCCGGCTCGGGCACAATGGCACCGGTTCGTTTGTCCGCATCAGGGCGGGCAATCATCAACTGGGTCCCCAAGATTGGCTGGACGCCAGCACCTTTGGCAGTCAGTGAAAATTCAAGCGCCCCAAACATGTTACTGCTATCCGTAATGGCAGCAGCGGGCATATCATGTTTCTGGCATAGCTCGACAAGTTCCTTAGCCTTAATAGCACCCTCGGAAAGGGAATAAGCTGTATGAACCCGAAGATGAACAAAGTCAGCATACGCCATAAAGAAACTCTCAAACTAAATAAAACTGTAACGCAAAAATTTCAGGATCAGTCATACTCCAGATTGCTTGAAAAAGGCAAAATAAAAACCCGACACCATTCGGCATCGAGTTCCTATAAGTTTCAATAATTTTATTTTAAAAACAGATGCATAAACTGCATTCACAACATAAAGATTTAAAAAATAAACTTAGTGAATTTTACCATTCTCAAAATGAAGCACACGATCCATGCGTCCCGCCAATTCATGATTATGCGTTGCAATCAAAGCTGTAAGACCGACAGAGCGAACAAGCTTTAGAAGCAGTTCAAAAACTCTATTTGCTGTTTCCGGGTCCAGATTACCTGTTGGCTCATCGGCCAATAAAACAGACGGCGCATTCGCCAATGCGCGTGCAATTGCAACGCGCTGTTGTTCACCACCAGAAAGTTCGGCTGGGCGATGAACCATACGTTCACCAAGGCCGACAGTCTCCAGAAGTTCGCTGGCCCGTTTTTGTGCTTTTTTACGGGACAGTCCGGTAATCATCTGCGGCAGGATAACGTTTTCTACTGCCGAGAATTCAGGGAGCAAATGATGATATTGATAAACAAAGCCAATGGTATCACGACGCAGGGCTGTTCTGTCTTTATCGTTCAGGGAAGCCGATGGCGTTCCATTAACCAGAATGTCGCCGCTATCAGGCTTTTCCAAAAGCCCCGCACTGTGCAACAGCGTTGATTTTCCCGCCCCGGAAGGGCCAATCAGCGCAACCAGTTCCCCCGGCTTGATATCAAAGCTGACATCATTAAGCACATGAAGCTCTTTGGCCCCTTGTTTATAGGTCTTGTTCACACCGACAAGGGACAGGCCTTTCATTTCCTTACTCATAGCGAATTGCCTCCACAGGGTCTAAACGTGCGGCACGCCATGCCGGAAAAATCGGGGCAAGAAAAGAAAAGAACAGCGCCATACCAACCACTTGAAGAACTTCAGACGTTTCAACAACAGCCGGAAGCTTGGAAAGGAAGTAAATCTCGGCATCAAAAAGATTAGTTCCCGACAAGCCTTCCAGCCACTGCCGGATCGTTTCGATATTCTCAGCGAAAGACAGACCGAGAACAAAGCCAGCCAGCGTCCCAATCACCCCAATGGACGCACCGCTCAGGAAGAAAACCCTGAGGATCATTCCCCGGGTTGCACCCATTGTCCTGAGAATGGCAATATCCCGCCCCTTGTCCTTCACCAACATAATTTGACCGGAAACAATATTAAAAACCGCAACAAGGATAATAAGCGACAGAATCAGGAACATAACATTACGTTCGACCTGAATGGCATTAAAGAAACTGGCGTTACTTTGCTGCCAATCCCGTGTGACAATCCCCGTACCAATTTCATTGTGAATATCGCGGCGCACCACATTGGTCAGATCAGGATTATCCACAAAGACCTCAATCGTGTTTACCATTTCAGGCAATTCAAAAAAGATCTGCGCGGCATCAAGTGTCATGTAGATAAAACTGCTGTCGTATTCGTACATGCCGATATCAAAAAGTGCTGCAATCGTATAGGCTTTGAGACGCGGAATAGACCCGAATACAGTGACAGAGCTGTTCGGCGATACCAGGGTAATTTTATCCCCGACACCAAGGCGCAAACTTCTGGCAAGGCGTTCGCCAATAACAACATTATCGCCCGTAAAGTTATCCAGTGATCCGGCAACAATCTTTTCCGCGATCAGCTTGCGTGCCTTGAGATCTTTTGGGGCCATACCGCGTACCAAACCGCCGGTAGCTGTCCCACTTGCCGTCACCATAACCTGCCCTTGGACCTGAGGGGTCGCACTGGTTACGCCGGACAAGGCACTGACACGTTCCGCAATGGTTTCATAATCGACCAGATCACCTTGAACACCGACAACGGCCAGATGACCGTTAACCCCGAGTATGCGTCCAAGAAGCTCCTGGCGAAACCCGTTCATCACGGCCATAACAATAATCAGGGTCGCAACGCCCAGGGCAATACCAACAAGGGAAAAGCCCGCGATAACAGAAATAAATCCTTCTTTACGACGGGAACGGAGGTAGCGTAAGGCCACCATGCGCTCAAAAGCACCAAAAACCATCAACTATCTCTCTTCCCGTCTAAATCCTAAAGGCCCAATTTAGAAAGCGCAGCTTCCAATGTTAGCTCTTCTTTCTCACCGGTCTTGCGATTTTTCAACTCAACTACGCCATTTTTAAGGCCACGTGGTCCAACAACCATTTGCCACGGCAAACCGATCAGATCCATGTCTTTGAATTTGGCACCAGCTGAGGTATCGCGATCATCGTAAAGGCAATCAACACCAGCGGCATTAAACTTCTGATAGAGATCATCACACGCCTTGGCACAGTCTTCGTCTTTGGCTTTCAGATTGATCAAGCCAACCTTGTAAGGCGCCACAGCTTCCGGCCAGATAATACCGTTTTCATCGTGGCTGGCTTCGATTATTGCGCCCAAGAGACGGGAAACGCCGATACCATATGAACCCATAAAGACAGGAACGTTTTCACCTTCGCTGTTAAGGACATAAGCCCCCATTGGCTCAGAGTATTTTGTGCCAAAATGGAAGATATGCCCAACCTCGATACCGCGGCACTGCATTCTCTTGTCTTCAGGAACAGAACCTTCGAAGTCTTCTTTCACGTACATCTCATCCGTTGCCGCATAGATGCTTGTCCAGTCATCGACAATCGGCTGCAGGTCGCCACTGTAGTCAACATCCGCAGAAGGTGATACTTTTTCCAAGAAGTCAGAATGACAGAAGACTTCGGACTCACCTGTATCAGCCAGAATAATAAATTCGTGGCTGAGATCACCACCAATTGGGCCTGTATCAGCAGCCATTGGAATGGCCCGCAATCCCAGACGTTCAAAGGTTCGCAGATAGGACACAAACATCCGGTTATATGCGGCTTTGGCCGATTCAAAATCAATGTCGAAAGAATAGGCATCTTTCATAAAGAACTCGCGACCACGCATCACACCAAAACGCGGACGAACTTCATCCCGGAATTTCCACTGTATGTGATAAAGGTTCTTCGGCAGATCTTTGTAGCTCTTCACCGCATTGGCAAAGATTTCTGTGACCATCTCTTCGTTGGTTGGCCCATAGAGCATATCGCGGCCATGGCGATCTTCGATGCGCAGCATTTCTTTGCCGTAATCATCATAACGGCCAGATTTTTTCCAAAGATCAGCAGGCTGAATAGTCGGCATCAGAATTTCCTGTGCCCCTGCCCGGTTTTGCTCTTCGCGGATTATCTGCTCAACTTTACGAAGGACTTTCAAGCCCATCGGCAACCAAGAATAAATTCCAGATGTGGCCTGACGGATCATGCCCGCACGCAGCATATAACGGTGAGAGACAATCTGTGCCTCGGTTGGGTTTTCCTTCAGTGTTGGAAGGAAATAAGCAGAAAGGCGCATCTGGATATCCTGAAATGCTATGAGATCAATAATAAATAAGGAACAATTCAGCTATAAGGCTGAAATGTATGCGGTCATATATATGGGATGAAATGGCACTTGTCCATGACAGAAGAACAAGCTTTTCCTATGAAATTTAAGCTTCTCAAGATATCGAGCAAGAACGACAAAACTACTTGCTGTCTAATATTTCCTGACACTTCAGGGATAACTCTCTCTGTTCTTCGCTTTGAAGCCGCTGGCCATTGAAAAAGGCCTCCCCATTTTTGTGTACCTCAACAACACCGATTTCTGCGTTTGCTTCAAAATTCGCTTTGTTGGCAGGGATATTATAACGCTCAAACATATCAACAGTAATTGGAATTCGAATAACTTCTGGCAGAACAATAGGCTGTGCATTCAAATCGGCCGGAACAACTTTTTTGCCTCTTTTGGTAACTCCCGGCGTATAGGCAACATCATCGTTTGGATGATGCAACATCAAACGGCGACAATCTTCTTCCTCAATCGTGATCACACCATCTTCCGATGACTTTACTTCCGCATGTGCAGCCGCGATCATGCCCAAGGACAACATGGACATCATTGCCAAAAATCGAAGAAAAACCCGTGCATATAAATAATGATAACAAGGCATTATCACACCATATTAAGAAAATGAGTCAAAAAAACGGCCTGCTAACAATAATATCAACAGGCCGTTTATAAATCTATAATGCTTTCTTACGTGCCATCTCTGACTAATAGGCAAGCTCACCAATTGAGATCAATTTGTTGGTAATGACATAATAAGCAACGCCCCACAGAACACCTGCGATGGCGCTGGTAATAAGAGCCTTGCGCCAAAGCATCGGATTTTTAGGTGCTGACGGTTCGTGACCGACCTCGGGGTTCTCTTCAGCTTTAACGCCAAAAGGAAGCGCCATAAAAAATATCAACCACCAAATAATAACGTAAACAAGAATACCCGTAACCCAGTTCATCTTTAATTCTCTCTCAACCTAAGCCTGTTCCAGCTCAACAAGGGTTCCACAAAAATCTTTTGGATGCAGGAAAAGGACTGGTTTGTTATGCGCCCCTATTTTAGGCTCACCATCCCCAAGTACTCTTGCGCCTTCTGCCTTTAGCTTGTCCCGTGCGGCAATAATATCATCAACTTCATAGCAGATATGATGAATACCACCCGCAGGGTTCTTTTCCAGAAAATTGGCAATGGGAGAACTCTCACCCAATGGATAAAGAAACTCTATTTTAGTATTGGGAAGATTGACAAAAACAACAGTCACACCATGATCAGGTTGATCTACGGCTTCGGTTACTTCTGCCCCTAGAACATCACGATACTGAGCAACTGCTGCATTCAAATTCGGTACAGCAATCGCAACATGATTCAAACGACCAATCATAGAAACATTCCCTTTAATCCAGATAGGAAGCCAAACGGATAATATGTACATCCGTTACAGGCTTCTTATCATAAATTTTGTTAAAGTGACGCCGAACAGCACGAATGGCAACTTCGCGAACAATCGCGTCATTTTTCATTTCAGATTTCTTGAGTGTACCAAGAATATCTCTCAGATAGTCAACAACATCTTCAAAATCCTCAAACTCTTCCTCAAGATCGAGAATTCCCTGAACAGTCAGTTGAGGTGTATCCGCTAACCTGTTTGCTTCGTCAATAACCAGCGAAACAACTGCCGATCCGTTATACATCATTTTCTGACGTGCTTTGATAATCGGGCTATCAATTGGAATAAGACGACGGCCTTCTATGGCAAGAAGCCCGGAATCTATTTCTTGGACCTTCTCTGCTTTCCCGGGGGCCAATCGAATAAGGTCCCCATTCTTCGCCACGATCTGATTTTGAACACCACATTCAGCAGCCAGCTTGGCATGGGCGCGCAGGTGTCTTGCTTCACCATGAACCGGCACAGAAACTTTGGGTTGTACCCACTCGTAAAGCTTGCGAACTTCTTCTTTCCCCGGGTGGCCGGATACATGAACATGTTCATCCCGATCCGTGATCACGCGCACACCCAATTCGGAAAGATTGTTTTGCAGTCTGAAAATTGATGTCTCATTTCCCGGAATTATGCGGGACGAGAAGATAATAGTATCGTCTTCTTCCAGATAGACATGCTTGAAGCCGTCTTTTGACAAGCGTGACAGCGCAGAGCGTGGTTCCCCCTGACTACCCGTACAAAGTACAAGAACCTCGCTCTTGGGCATATAGGAAAACTCATCCTCGGACAGAAGCGGTGCGACAGTTTTCAGATAACCGTTTTCACGCGCCGCAGCATATATTCGGTGCATAGAGCGCCCAAGCAAGACAACCCGGCGACCACAAATCTCAGCTGCCTTCATAACCGATTCAACCCGTGCGACGTTACTGGCAAAACACGTCACGGCGACACGGCCTGTACATTTTGAAATAACGTCAACAAGTCCGTTGCGTACAGATGCTTCAGAACCGGACTCACTGGCAGACATCACATTGGTGGAATCACTGATCATCGCCAGAATATCTTCATCAGCCAAAGCCTGAAGACGCTTTTTATCATAGTGCGGCCCAACCAGAGGCTCTGGATCAAACTTCCAGTCACCGGAATGGAAAACCGTCCCGCAAGCGGTTCTGATAAGCAAAGAAGCCGGTTCCGGAATAGAATGGGTCATGGACACCAATTCAATTTCAAAGGGACCAACTGTAAATTTGCCTGCAACCGGAATAACCGTGATCTCGGCTTCGTCTTCGATACCTGCTTCAACCAGTTTGGAATAGACCATTGATTTGGTGAAAGGCGTACAATAGATCGGACAACGCAAATCAGACCATAGATGAGGAACAGCACCGATATGATCTTCGTGCGCATGGGTCAGAACCAGACCAACAAGATTTTCCCTCTGCTCTTCAATAAAGGTTGGATCCGGCATGATCACATCAATCCCCGGATACTTTGCTCCATCAGCAAAGGAAATCCCTAAATCCACCATGAGCCATTTACCGTTATGGCCATAGAGGTTCAAGTTCATCCCAATTTCGCCTGTCCCCCCAAGGGGCAGAAAAAAGAGTTCGTCTTTTTTAGCGACAACCGCTTTACGCATTTCTTACCTAACTTAAGTCTTTTGACTGTTTAATTCATAGATGGCGATCAAGCCACGTAGCGTTACATCTTTATCAATATGGTCAATGACATCTGTCGCCGTATCAAATAACTGCGCCAAGCCCCCGGTCGCAATAACCTTCATCGGGGCACCGTATTCATCACGGATACGTTGCACCATACCTTCGACCATAGATATATAGCCCCAGAAAATACCGGATTCCATGGCCGGGACTGTTGCTTTGCCAATAACCTGGGACGGTGCTTTGATATCTATACGGGGTAATTTGGCCGAGGCCATATAAAGTGCCTCAATAGACAGATTGACGCCCGGGGCAATGACGCCCCCTTCATAGGCACCGTCAGCACCGACAATGTCAAAGGTCGTCGCGGTTCCAAAGTCAATCAGGATCAGGTTACCACCATAACGTTGATAACCGGCCACAGCATTGACAAGACGGTCAGCTCCCGCTTGTTCCGGATGATCGATATTGACCCTTAATCCCAGATCGATTTTACCCAATTCGACCATCAATGGCGTACAGGAAAAATAGCTCTGGCACAGTGTCTTGAGATTGTAGTTTGACGCAGGCACGACATTGGCAAGAATGGCCCCTGTTATGTCTTTGGGCTCCAAACCTTTCAAGGCCATAAGCTGCGTTAACCAGACGGCATATTCATCAGCCGTTTTTTTACTGTCACTAGTCGCGCGCCAATAGCCCTTTTGCTCATGCCCGTCATAAACGGCAAAAACCACATTTGTATTACCAGAATCAATAACAAGCAGCATTGTCTGTCTCGATCTCAAGAAGCAAAGAAGACATCCCCCGCGGTAACCAAACGCTGGTTACCATTTTCCAGATCCAAATCCAGCGCACCATCTTTATCGATGGTAACAAAACGTCCGGAAAGGGTTTCGCCGGGAAGCCTGACGTAAATTTTTTCACCTAGACCATGCGCCTGATCCAACCAAGCTGAACGCACACTCTCGAAGCCTTCTTTCTTCCACAGTTTGTATCTGGCGTCAAAACTATTGATAAAGCATTCCAACAATTTATCAGCACCGATTTCACCTGAAAGTCCCTGTTCTCGTAAACTCGTCGCAGGGTAGCGGGCATCATCGGGATAGTGTTCAATATTCACACCGATGCCCATGATTAGATAATCAAGCTTGCCGGAACGATCCGCTTTGCTTTCCAGCAAGACACCTGACACCTTTTTGCCCGAAAGCAAAACATCGTTTGGCCACTTCAAGCCGGGGGCAAGCCGCCTGTCCAGTTGACGGATGGCATCAGACAAGGCCAAAGACGCAACAAAACTTAGATTGGCAGCTTCCGCAATGGATTTCTCGGGACGTAAAAGAGTTGAGAAGTAAAGATTACCGACAGGACTGACCCATGTTCGTCCCTGTCGTCCACGCCCCGCAGATTGACGAAGGGCCCAGACGATCGTGCCGTCCTGGGCCCCTTGTTCAGCAAGAAGGCGAATCTCATCATTTGTACTGCCAACCTCTTCCTTACAGGTCACTGAAAAAGAAGACGGAATTACAAGGGATGAGGTTCCCTCTGTCATATCGTTACCCGGCAAAGAGAGCCGACGCAGCAATCGCTGCACCATCCATGATCGGTGATGAGAAAAGAATAAAGAAAACGATAAAGGCAGTGGCAACTGTCAATACCATTGTCATTTCAGCACCAATCGGTTTGTCGAAAGATGCGCTTGGCTCATCAAAGTACATGACTTTAATAATACGGAGGTAATAAAACGCGCCGATCACAGAAGTCAGGATACCAATCACAGCTAATGTTGTCAGGCCCGCATCCACAGCAGCAGCAAATACCACATACTTGGCAAAGAAACCTGCCAAGGGGGGAATACCAGCCATAGAGAACATGAATATTGTCAAGGCCAATGCCATTGCCGGGCTGGTTTTACTCAAACCTTTGAGGTCATCAATGCCTTCGACCATGTTGCCTTTCTGGCGCATACTCAGAATACAGGCGAAAGTTCCCATATTCATAAAAATGTAGATCGTCATGTAGATAACAAGACCTTCTACACCTGCCTGCGTTCCGGCAGCCAAACCAACCAGTGCATAACCGATGTTACCAATGGAACTATAGGCCATCAGACGCTTGATATTGGTTTGTTTGATCGCAGCAAGCGAGCCAAGAATCATGGACGCAAGCGCGACAAACACAATAATCTGTTGCCATTCAGAAACCAAAGATCCAAAGGGATCGCTTAACAATCTGGCAAACAGTGCAATGGCAGCAACCTTTGGCGCAGATGCGAAAAATGCTGTCACAGGAGTTGGCGCACCTTCGTACACATCTGGTGTCCACATGTGGAATGGTACGGCAGAAATCTTGAACGCGATGGCTGCACAAACAAAAACCAGACCAACAACAAGGCCAACCTGCGGAGATTGATCACCAGCCGCAAGGCCGGAAATAACCGTTCCCAATGTGTCAAAGTCAGTGGTTCCGGTAAATCCATAAACCATGGAACAACCGTAAAGAAGCATACCGGAAGACAAGGCACCAAGTACAAAGTACTTCAGACCTGCTTCGGAAGAACGCAGATTTTCACGACGAATGGCAGCAATGACGTAGAGTGCCAAGCTCTGTAGTTCCAAACCAACATAGAGTGACATCAAGTCATTTGATGAAATCATCATCAACATGCCAAGTGTCGCCAGAACCATCAGCACAGGAATTTCAAACCTTGCCATTCCCTCGCGTTCAACAAAACGCTGGGTCATCAAAATACCAAAGCCGGAAGCCGTCAAAGCAACAAGCTTCATATAATTAGCATAGGCATCAACAACAAAGAGGCCGCCAAATGCCAGCCCTTGTTTTTGATCCCCGAAGAAAATCAAACCAAAAGCGACAGCGATAACAGCAACGGACAAAGCTGATACAAAACCCGCTGTTTTGTTACCTGCGTAAGCTCCGTAAATCAGTAGCACCGTTGCAGAACATGCCAGGAAAATCTCGGGCAATGCCATTGATAGATCTGTTGTGATCATCTTGATAGCCCCTCTATTGACCAAAGACCTGCGCAAACATCGGCGCGGCGTTCGAGGCTGCGATTGCAGTCTCATAGTTAGTGATAAGATTACTTACGGATGCAGACATGATGTCCAGGAAGCTTGGGGGGTAAATACCCATCCAAAGCGTCAGAACAATCAAAGGTGCAAAGACAGCCTTCTCTCTCCAGTTCAGATCCAGAAGTGCTTTCACATCGTCCTTTTCCAGTTTCCCGAAGATAACCTTGCGATAGAGGTACAGCATATAGGCAGCGCCCAGAACCATACCTGTTGCCGCAAGAGCAGCAACCCAGGTGTTTGCCTTGAAGGCCCCGACTAGAACCAGGAACTCGCCCACAAAGCCACCCGTTCCCGGCAAGCCGACAGACGCCAGCATAAAGACCATGAACATCAGGGCATAAACAGGCATCTTGTCAACAACACCGCCATAGGCTTCGATCATACGTGTATGCATCCGGTCATAGACGACACCAACACAAAGGAAGAGTGCCGCAGAAACAACACCGTGTGACAACATCTGATAGATCGCACCTTCTATCCCCTGTTGGTTCGCCGCAAAGATACCAATTGTCACATAGCCCATGTGCGCAACAGAGGAATAAGCAATCAGCTTTTTCATATCTTCCTGTGCAAGAGCAACAAGTGATGTATAGATCACGGCAATAATAGAGAGCGCATAGACCAACGGCGTGAAGTATACAGAAGCTTCAGGCATCATCGGAAGAGAGAACCTTAGGAAGCCATAGGCCCCCATTTTCAAGAGAACCCCGGCAAGGATCACAGACCCGGCCGTTGGCGCTTCCACGTGGGCATCAGGCAACCATGTATGAACAGGCCACATTGGTACTTTCACGGCAAAGGACGCAAAAAAAGCAATCCAAAGCCATTTCTGCATTTCCGATGGGAAGGTGGTTGTCATCAAGGTCGTAATATCGGTTGTACCTGCAAAGGAATACATTGCAAGAATGGCAACCAGCATCAAGACAGAACCAGCCAGTGTGTAAAGAAACAGCTTAAAGGCTGCATAAACACGGCGCGCCCCACCCCAGACACCGATGATCAGGAACATGGGGATCAACACACCTTCGAAGAAGATGTAGAAGACAACAATATCCAGCGCACAGAACATACCGACCATCATGGTTTCAAGGATAAGGAAAGAAACCATGTATTCCTTTACACGCTTGGTCACAGCACCCCATGAAGAGATGATGCAAATTGGCGTCAAAAGGGTTGAGAGCAGAACAAAAAGGACAGAGATACCATCAACACCCATCCGGTAGGACAGGCCAAGTGATGGCATCCATTCAACTTCTTCCACAAACTGGAACTCGGCAGTTCCGCGTTCAAACCCTGTCCAGAGAAGAAGAGAAACCACAAACGTTACTCCGGATACCCAAAGGGCAACCCAGCGAGAATTTCTTGCTACGGCCTCTTCATTATCCCCCCGGATAAGAAGAATGATAAGCGCACCCAACAAAGGCGCAAAGGTCACAATTGAGAGAATATGATCTTGCATAGCCCTTAACCTGCGTTGGAAACGATATACCAGGTGACCAGGGCAACAACCCCAATCAACATGGCAAATGCGTAGTGATAGACATATCCGCTTTGCAGACGGCTCGCTTTACCCGCAAGAATGCGCGTAAGAGAACTAACCCCATCCGGACCATAAGCATCGATTACGGCACCATCCCCAGATTTCCAGAGGAAACGCCCAATCTTGACCGCAGGACGGACAAATAGGAAGTCGTAAAGTTCGTCAAACATCCATTTTCTGTAAACAAAAGTATGGATTGGCTTGATGATCGACACGAAAGTCGCTGGCAGGCTTGGCACAAACATATAGAAAACATATGCCAGTACAATTCCGCTAACCGCAGCCGCGAGCGGCACAAGCTTGACCCATGTCGGAACATGGTGAGCCGCCTCAACCGTATCGTTCCCAGCAAGAACGAAGATCGCATCCCCCCAGAACTCAGCTTTCACATCACCGACGAAATAGTTGTATCCAGACATCCCGGCAAAAAGCGCACCGACACCCAAAACAAGAAGCGGTATCATCATCACCATTGGTGACTCATGAACACCTTTCATTGTGTGTTCGTCAGCACGCGGGTTCCCATGGAAAGTCATGATAAGCAGACGCCAGGAATAGAACGCGGTCATAAAGGCAGCCGCTGTCCCTGCCCAGAAAGCAAACATGCCCTGGGTCGAATGGTCAGCATAGGCAGCTTCAAGAATAAGGTCTTTGGAATAGAAACCTGAAAGCGGCGGAATACCGGCAAGGGCAATTGACCCGATCCACATCAAAAGATAGGTCGCCGGAATCATTTTCCAGATACCGCCCATTTTGCGCATGTCCTGTTCGTGGTGCATCGCGTGGATTACAGAACCTGCACCAAGGAACAACAAGGCTTTAAAGAAGGCGTGTGTCATCAGGTGGAAGATTGCCCCACCATATGCAGATACACCGATTGCAAAGAACATATAACCAAGCTGAGAACAGGTTGAATAGGCAATAACACGTTTGATATCAAACTGCGTCAGACCGATTGTCGCGGCAAAGAAGGCCGTTCCGGCACCAACATAGGTCACAACTTCCAACGCAACAGGGGCATATTCGAACACCGGTGAGAAACGGCAGAGCATGAAGATACCCGCAGTCACCATTGTCGCCGCGTGGATAAGTGCAGAAACAGGTGTCGGCCCTTCCATCGCATCAGGCAACCACGTGTGAAGACCCAACTGAGCTGATTTACCCATCGCACCGATAAAGAGCAACAGACAAACAATGGTCAGGGCATGCCCTTCAAAACCAAGGAACGTGAACTGAGCTGTCGAGAGGCCCTCAGCCTGAGGAAAGATTTCGGCAAAGTTTACAGAACCGAAGAGGACAAAAACGCCCATGATACCAAGGGCAAAGCCAATATCGGCAACACGGTTGACCAGGAATGCTTTCATTGCGGCCGAACAGGCCGAAGCCTTTTCATACCAGAAGCCAATCAACAGATATGACGCCAGACCAACGCCTTCCCAGCCAAAAAACATCTGTACCAGGTTATCGGAAGTAACCAGCATCAGCATGAAAAAGGTGAAAAGAGACAGGTACGAGAAGAAGCGCGTAATTGACTTGTCTTCAGACATGTAACCGATTGAATAAAGGTGAACCATTGAAGAAACAACAGTTACAACAATCAGCATAACAGCAGTAAGCGTATCAATCTTCAACGCCCAGGATAGCTGGAAGTCCCCAGAGTTAATCCATGTAAACAACGGCGTTGTTCTCGCGTTTCCATCAATGGCGACATCAAAGAAAACAACGAATGATAAAACAGCTGATACAAGCAGTAGCCCTGTGGTTACGACTTGTGCTCCGCGATCACCGATCCACTTGCCAAACAGGCCAGCAATGAACGAACCTAAAAGCGGGAGAAAGACTATAAAGTTTTCCATCGTCGGATTAGCCCTTCATCATGTTGATATCTTCAACCGCGATTGACCCGCGATTACGGAAGTAGATAACCAGGATCGCCAGACCAATCGCCGCCTCAGCAGCAGCAACAGTCAGAATAAAGACGGCGAAGACCTGACCAACCAGATCACCCATATGGGTAGAGAAAGCCACAAAGTTGATGTTCACGGCCAAAAGCATAAGTTCAATAGACATCATGATAACAATGACGTTCTTTCTGTTCAGAAAGATACCAAAGATGCCCAGGGTAAACAGAACAGCCGCGACAACCAGGTAATGGGCTAGACCAATTTCTAACATGGTTAGATTCCACTCCCGCTGGATACTTTTTTGATTTCAACGGACTCTTCACGGCTACGGTTGATCTGATCAGAAATAACCTGTTTACGAACGCCGTCACGCTGACGGAGTGTCAGAACAATTGCCCCGACCATCGCAACCAACAGGATCAAACCACAAGCTTGGAAGAGATATGCGTATTTAGTGTAAAGCACCTGCCCCAAAGCCCGTGTGTTATGAACAGTGTCCATATCCGGAATTGGCACAGCCGCGGTAGCAACTGCATCAGGCGCGGTAAAGGTCGAAGACAGGATCAGAACAAGTTCCAGGAAAAGAACCAGACCAATAGAGCCACCGATCAGCAGATATTGTTTAAAGCCCTGTCGCGCACGTTCGATATTGATATCAAGCATCATAACGACAAACAGGAAGAGAACTGCCACAGCCCCGACATAGACAACCACCAGGATCATCGCCAGGAATTCAGCCCCCATCAGGACAAAAAGGCCAGCCGCGTTAAAGAAGCAAAGAATAAGGAAAAGAACCGAATGAACCGGGTTCTTGGAAGAAATCACCATAACCGCCGAAGCGATGGTAACTGCTGCAAATAGATAGAAGACGAGCGCCTGAATAATCATTTGGCTACCCTTTCTTTATAGGCCTGGTGTTGGCATATGATTTTTTTCATAAACACTTTTTTTATCCCAAGCTCTTAGCGGTAAGGAGTATCCAGCGCGATGTTCTGCGCAATTTCGGTTTCCCAACGGTCGCCATTTTCGAGCAGCTTGTCTTTATTATAGAAAAGCTCTTCACGTGTCTCGGTCGCAAACTCAAAGTTTGGTCCCTCGACAATAGCGTCCACCGGGCAAGCCTCTTGGCAAAATCCGCAATAGATACACTTCGTCATATCAATGTCATAGCGTGTTGTACGGCGACTGCCGTCATCACGCGGCTCAGCTTCGATTGTAATCGCCTGTGCCGGGCAGATAGCTTCACACAGCTTACAGGCGATACAACGCTCTTCCCCGTTCGGGTAGCGGCGCAGAGCATGCTCTCCACGAAAACGTGGGCTAATCGGCCCTTTTTCGTAGGGGTAGTTAAGGGTAACCTTTGGCTTAAAGAAGTATTTAAGCGTCAAGGCCATACCGGAAAGCAGTTCGGTCAAAAGAAGACTGCGGACTGGGTTTTTCATAAAAGCCATCGTCCTCTATCTCTCCATATTTCTTATTATTATTTTCTTATCCATTAACCAGATCCCCTATTGAGCTACTGGCAACAGGTCAAAGCCAACCAGAACACCAGCCGTCAGGAATACCCACAACAGCGAGAACGGCAGGAAGACTTTCCACCCCAGACGCATCAGTTGGTCATAACGGAAGCGCGGAAAGGTAGCGCGAACCCATAGGAAACAGAAAAGAACCATTGCAATCTTCAACGAGAACCACACCGGCCCAGGTATCCAGTTCAGCGGCGCAATATCCAACGGTGGCAACCAACCGCCAAGGAAAAGAATTGCAGCCATCGCACTCATCAGGATCATGTTTGCGTATTCCCCAAGGAAGAACAACGCAAAGCTCATGGAAGAATACTCAACCATGAAACCAGCCACGATTTCAGACTCACCTTCGGGCAAATCAAACGGCGAACGGTTTGTTTCAGCCAGAATAGAAATGAAGAAAATCACAAACATTGGCAGCAACGGGAATGCATACCAGTTCAAAAGACCGTAATCACCCTTTTGCGCCATTACGATATCTGACAGGTTCAATGATCCCACACACAACAAGACTGTGATGATCACCAAGCCCATTGAAACTTCGTATGACACCATTTGAGCCGCAGAACGAAGTGCGCCAATAAAGGGGTACTTCGAGTTAGAAGCCCATCCCGCCATGATCACACCGTAAACACCGAGTGACGAGATCGCAAAGAGGTAGAGAATACCAACGTTGATATCACTCACCACTAGACCTTCGCCAAAGGGAATAACGGCCCAGGCAACAAGACTAAGGATAAAGGTGAGCATTGGTGCCATGATGAAGATGATCTTGTTCGATCCCGAAGGAAGAATGGTTTCCTTCATCATCAACTTGACCGCATCAGCAAATGGCTGCAACGCACCAAAAGGACCAACGACGTTTGGCCCCTTACGAAGCTGCATCGCACCAATTACTTTACGCTCGGCAAGTGTCAGATATGCAACCGCGATCAACAGAGGACCGACGATAATCATAATTTGCGCAACGATCATGATCGTTGGCAGAGCGTATCCTTCCCAGAATTCAACCATTTGTTCCAGTAGCTCCCTGCTCTTTACCCAATACAAATTGCTCTGTACAGGCTGACATCGTTTCGGATGAACGGCTGATAGGATCAGTCATATAGAAGTTTTCGATATTACTTTTGAAAGGATCAGATGACAGTTTCGTTCCATCACCAGCAATATCACCTAGGCCTGTCGTAGAAACCTGATCGATAGCAGCAAACACAGGGTTTACTTCGATCATTCTCTGACGTAACTGCCCAAGATTGTCATAAGGAAGGGCATCACCAACCTGCTCGGAAAGAGCCCGGAGGATTGTCCAGTCTTCTCTTGCTTCACCTGGCGGGAATGCAGCAAGACGACCGAGCTGTACGCGACCTTCTGTATTCACATAAGTTCCGTTTTTCTCTGTATAAGCCGCACCTGGCAGGATAACATCGGCGCAAGAAGCACCCGCATCACCGTGATGACCTTGGTAGATCACAAAAGCATTTTTCAGCTTGGAAGTATCAACTTCATCAGCGCCAAGAAGATAAACGGCCTTAACAGAGCCATTTTCAGCACCTTCGAGAATACCAGCAACGTCCTTGCCCTTTGAACCAGGTACAAGCCCCAGATCGAGACCAGCAACTCGGGCTGCTGCTGTGTGCAAGACGTTAAAGCCGTTCCAGTCATCCTGAACCAAACCATATTTGTCTGCGATTGCTTTGGCTTCTGCCAGAACTGCTGCACCATCAGTACGGGTCAATGCGCCCATACCAACAATGATCATAGGCTTCTTCGCGTCTTTGAGAACCTTAGCAAAGACATTTTTACCCGAAGTTACTTCCTTAAGCGTATCAGGGCCAGCACCGAGGTAGTCGTACTCATATGTCAGATCAGCTGCTTCGCCAATCATTCCAACCTTGAAACCGCCTTCCAGGAAGCGTTTACGCAGACGCGCATTGATAAGGGCTGCTTCCCAACGAGGATTGCTTCCCACAAGTAGAACGGCATCAGCTTCTTCAATACCAGCAATAGAGCTGTTGAAAAGATACGTGGAACGGTCCGAAGCATTAAGCTTGGCGCCATCCTGACGACAATCAATGTTTTCAGAACCGAGGTTTGTCATGAAATCCTTCAGGGCTAACATTGATTCTGCATCGCTAAGATCACCAGCAATCGCCGCAATTTCATTGCCTTTTAAGAAGGAGAGCTTTTCTTTGATATCAGAGAAAGCTTCATCCCAAGAAGCTGCTTTGAGTTTACCATCAACACGCACATACGGGCGGTCGATACGCTGGCGGCTTAAACCATCAGTGATGTAACGGGTTTTATCGGTGATCCACTCTTCGTTCACATCCTCATGAATACGGGGAAGAACACGCAGAACTTCACGACCACGGACATCAACACGAATGTTGGAACCGACAGCATCCATCACATCAATGGAATTTACCTTTTTCAATTCCCAGGGACGGGCATTAAAGGCGTAGGGTTTAGATGTCAGCGCACCAACAGGACAAACATCAACCAGATTACCGGACAGTTCAGTATTAACAGCCTTTTCCAACGTTGTGATCTCTACATGACCACCACGATTTAAAAGACCGACTTCTTCAATACCGGCCACTTCGGTCGAGAAGCGTACACAACGCGTACACTGGATACAGCGGGTCATGATCGTCTTGATCAACGGCCCCATGTATTTTTCAGTTACAGCACGCTTGCTTTCTTTGTAACGTCCATGATCCAGTCCAAAGGCCATGGCCTGATCCTGAAGATCACACTCACCACCCTGATCGCAAATCGGGCAATCAAGCGGATGGTTGATCAAAAGGAATTCCATCACCCCTTTGCGGGCTTTTTGAACAACCTCGGTATCGGTTTTGATAACCATGCCCTCACCCACCGGCATCGCACAGGATGCAATCGGTTTTGGCGCACGTTCCATTTCAACCAGACACATCCGGCAATTACCGGCAACGGAAAGACGTTCGTGGTAACAGAAACGTGGAATTTCTGCGCCCGCAAGTTCACAGGCCTGAAGAACTGTCAGGCCGTCTGCGACTTCAATCTCTTTACCGTCAATCGTCAACTTTGGCATCAGTCTCTCCTACTCCGCTGCCTGGCGCGATTGCTTGTATTCGTTAATCCGACGCTCTAGTTCCGGACGGAAATTCCGGATCAAACCCTGGATCGGCCAAGCTGCAGCATCACCAAGTGCACAAATCGTGTGACCTTCTACCTGCTTGGTAACATCCCAAAGCATATCGATTTCTTCAACATCGGCTTCGCCACGAACCATGCGCTGCATAAGACGGAACATCCATCCCGTTCCTTCGCGGCACGGTGTGCACTGGCCACAGCTTTCGTGTTGATAGAAATGTGAAAGTCTGCAAATCGCTTCGACAACATCGGTGGATTTATCCATCACGATAACCGCCGCAGTTCCCAAACCGGACCCAGCTTCGCGCAAGGCATCAAAATCCATGGTCATGGTATCGCAAACATGCTTTGGCAGCATAGGAACCGATGAACCACCCGGAATGACCGCGAGCAAATTATCCCAACCGCCACGAACACCGCCTGCATGCTTTTCGATCAGCTCACGCATTGGAATACTCATTGCTTCCTCAACGTTACAGGGCTTGTTCACATGGCCAGAGATAGAGAAAATCTTTGTACCGGTGTTATTTTCGCGACCAAACTGTTTCCACCAATCCGGACCTCTGCGCAAAATGGTCGGCGATACCGCAACTGTTTCCACATTGGTCACAGTTGTTGGACATCCATACAAACCACAAGCAGCAGGGAATGGAGGTTTCAGGCGTGGTTGGCCTTTTTTACCTTCCAGACTTTCCAGAAGCGCGGTTTCCTCACCACAGATATAAGCCCCGGCACCACGGTGGACATGAACATCAAACGCCCAGCCGGAACCGCAGGCATCGTCACCAAGTAAGCCATCGGCACGGGCCTGCTCAACAGCAGCTTCCAGACGCGTGGATTCCAGATAATACTCACCACGGATATAGATATAAGCCGTATGAGCGCCCATAGCGAAACCAGCAACCAGGCAGCCCTCGATAAGCGTATGTGGATCATTACGCATGATCTCACGATCTTTACAGGATCCCGGCTCGGATTCATCCGCGTTCACAACCAGATAGCTAGGACGACTTGGATCTTCTTTCGGCATGAAAGACCATTTAATGCCAGCCGGGAAACCCGCACCACCACGGCCACGCAGGCCTGAATCCTTCATACGATTGACAATTTCTTCACGTCCAAGCGCAACCAGATCTTTGGTATCTTTCCAGATGCCGCGTTTCTTGGCTCCTTCAAGACCCCAATCGTCCTGTCCATAAAGATTTTGAAAAATACGATCTTTATCTTCTAAAAGTGGCATTATTCACCCCCTTTTAGGGTTGTACGCTCACCCTCTGGTGCAGATGTAAGACGCCCAATTTGCGAACCTACTGGAACATCTTTGCCCGCACGAAGCTCATCAACGATTTCCATCATGCGTTCCGGTGACAGATCTTCGTAGTACCAGTCATTGATCTGAACCATTGGGGCATTACAGCATGCCCCCAGACATTCAACCTCAACGACCGAAAAAAGACCGTCTTCACTAACGTCACCAACTTTGCTAACGCCAATTTTATCCATCGCCGCTTTCAGAATATTATCTGATCCGTTCAACCAACACGGCGTTGTCCGGCAAACCTGAATAAAATACTTACCAACAGGTTTCAGGTTGAACATCGTATAGAAGGTTGCAACTTCGTGTGCACGAATTGGCGCAATTTCAAGATATTCGGCAACGTATTCAATTGCTTCTGGCGGTAGCCAGCCGTCGTTCTGTTTTTGCGCGATATAAAAAAGACTAATAATCGCGCTGGCCTGACGACCATCTGGGTATTTGGCAACAATCTTTTCAGCTTCACGAAGATTTTCTTCAGTAAACTTAAAGTCGCCAGTTTTGGCTTTTGGAAAACTACTGGTTTTCATCGGTCAACCTCGCCGAAGACAATATCCATTGAACCCAGAATAGCAACACTATCCGCCAGCATGTGCCCGCGGCACATATAATCCATGGCGGCAAGGTGCGCAAATCCCGGTGCTTTGATTTTACAGCGATATGGTTTGTTTGATCCGTCAGCGACTAGATAAACACCAAACTCCCCCTTGGGAGCTTCAACCGCGATGTAAGTTTCACCGGCAGGAACGTGGAAACCTTCTGTATAAAGTTTGAAGTGATGGATCAACGCTTCCATAGAACGCTTCATGTCATCACGACGTGGAGGGGTAACTTTGTGATTTGGTGCAAGAACAGGCCCTTCGGGCATTTTCTCAATACACTGCTTCATAATATGCAGGGATTGACGCATTTCTTCGACACGAACCAGGTATCTGTCGAAACAATCACCGTTCTTGCCAACTGGAATATCAAAATCCAGTTCGTCATAACAATCGTAAGGTTGCGATTTACGAAGATCCCAAGCAACACCCGAACCACGAAGCATCGGGCCAGAAAGCCCCCAATCCATTGCTTCGTCAAAATTCATAATCCCGATATCAACGGTTCTTTGACGGAAAATCCGGTTTTCAGTCAACAAACCTTCGAGATCATCAATAAAGGACGGGAAGTTATCACAGAAATCAGAAATATCTGACAGTAATCCGGCTGGAAGATCCTGGTGCACACCACCGGGACGGAAATAGGCCGCATGTAATCTGGCGCCACAAGCACGTTCGTAAAATTCCATCAGGATTTCACGTTGCTCAAAGCCCCAAAGGATCGGGGTCATCGCACCAACGTCAATCGCAAAGGTCGTGATGTTCAACAGGTGGTTTAGAATACGTCCGATTTCGCAATAAAGAACACGAATATACTGACCGCGTTTTGGCACTTCGATATCAAGCAGCTTTTCAACAGCAAGAGCAAAAACGTGCTCCTGGTTCATCGGCGCTACATAATCAAGGCGATCAAAATAGGGAATGGCCTGTAAATAGGTCTTATATTCAATAAGCTTTTCAGTTCCACGGTGCAGCAAACCAATATGCGGATCTGCACGTTCGATGATCTCGCCGTCCATTTCCATGACAAGACGAAGAACACCGTGCGCGGCCGGATGTTGCGGACCAAAGTTCAGCGTAAGCGGCTTAATCGTTGCTTCAGCCATTAAGCAGCCCCCTCTTCATTTTCCTGTTCAGCTTTCTCATCGCCAGGCAAGTTCACAATACCTTCCCAAGGGCTAGAGAAATCGAAGTTCCGAAATTCCTGTGTTAGTTTTACAGGTTCATAGACAACGCGCTTTTGCGCTTCGTCATACCTGACTTCGACATAACCAGTAAGCGGGAAATCCTTGCGAAGAGGATGCCCCTCGAAACCATAGTCAGTCAACATGCGACGTAAATCCGGATGATTGGCAAAGAAGATGCCGTACATATCCCACACTTCACGTTCGTACCAAATTGCTGAACTAAACAGCCCTGATACAGATTCAACTGGCGTTTCATCGCTTGTTGAAAACTTGACCTTGATACGCTGATTATGAGTAAGAGATAGAAGACAATAAACAAGCTCAAAACGATCTTCTCTTGCCGGATAGTCGACCGCAGTCAATTCCACCAGCTGCCTAAATTGACAGTTTTGGTTGTCTCTTAGGAACTTTATAACCTTAAGGAGGCTATCTGACTTTGTCCAAATGACGAGCTCATCATTAACAAGTTCAGATTCAGTTACTGCCTCTCCCAAGGTAGTGGCGATATGATCGCCCAAGTCCAGTAAAGCCTGATTCATATGGTTCACCAGTATTTAGGAATGCCTGAGTATAGGCTATCTGCGGAATTTCGCAGTTCGTTTGATTTTCTTTTGAAGCTGTAGAATACCGTAAATCAGCGCCTCAGCCGTCGGCGGGCACCCAGGAACATATATATCTACAGGGACAACTCGGTCACAGCCACGAACGACAGAATAGGAATAGTGATAATAGCCACCACCATTTGCACAAGATCCCATCGAGATAACCCAACGAGGTTCCGGCATCTGGTCATAAACCTTGCGCAAGGCAGGTGCCATTTTGTTCGTAAGTGTCCCAGCCACAATCATTACATCTGACTGACGAGGTGACGGGCGGAAAACCATTCCGAAACGGTCCATGTCATAACGGCTACATGCCGCATGCATCATTTCCACCGCACAACAGGCCAGACCAAAAGTCATGGGCCATAGGGACCCCGACTGTGCCCAGCCTGTAAGCTGATCCATACGCGCCAGAACAAATCCACGCTCGGCAAGTTCTTCGCCTACGTTTTGCAGAACAAGATCCTGTTCTGGTCCCGGTGGCAGTGGCGCCCCTTGCTTGAGAGCCGGATTAGAGATTACTCCCATTCCAGTGCCCCTTTCTTCCATTCGTATGCAAAGCCAATCGTCAAAATGACCAGAAAGATCACCATCGACCAGAAACCAAAGAGGCCGATATCACCAAGAGATACAGCCCAAGGAAACAGGAAGGCGACTTCAAGATCAAAAATAATGAAGAGGATTGCCACTAGGTAGAAGCGCACATCAAACCGGCTTCGTGCATCATCAAATGCTTCGAAGCCACACTCATAAGTACTGATTTTCTCTGAATCAGGGTGCTGTTTAGCCATGATTACAGAAGCTAGCATCATTGCGATTGCCAGACCCACTGCAATTCCGAGAAAGATCAGAATTGGCAGATATTCAGCCAACATCCCATCTAAGCCCATCTCTCCATACAATCTGTACGAGGGTTACCGTACAAATCGCCTTTCATGTCGAATATGACAAGAGGCCTTTATGGCCCTATTTTTTAAGTATGTATTAAATATCGCCCAAAGGCGACATAAGCAAACATAGAATCGCCACAATTTCAAAAAAATCGTGATGTCCCAGTAGCGGAATCAAGTATTACCCGAAGAACAAAAAATCACTTTACGTTCTACAGGATAAATATTTGCAATGTATTAAAGATTAAGAGGAGTATCATAAGAAATGATGGCGAGGATGACGAGACTTGAACTCGCGACCTCTGGCGTGACAGGCCAGCGCTCTAACCAACTGAGCTACACCCCCGCAGAAGAGTGCCATCGGTGAACGGTTGAATGGCGAGGATGACGAGACTTGAACTCGCGACCTCTGGCGTGACAGGCCAGCGCTCTAACCAACTGAGCTACACCCCCACAAAACCGTCCCTGCGGACGAGGGTTTGTTTAATGTAGTCCCCCTTCCCTGTCAAGCGACGGAATAGATTTTTGACAGTTTTTTTCCAGTTTTTTTAATAAAGCCTGAAATAAGAAGAAAATCCTTTCGCATCAATGATCTAACGAATCGAATTTAGATCGTTAGTAGTTGTAAAACTCAATCAAACTTACCCGTTGGAAATATAAATTAGGCAGTAATTTTAAAGAGAATCTAAAAGCAGCTCTTTTACGTGGTTCTGAATCTACCTCTCACGAGAAGAATGATGATTTAAAAAGAAATTAAATCCCGGATAAAGCCCAGAGAACTGGAAAAATATTTATAAGAATGGTTTCAGAAAAAATAACTGCATACAAAAATGGCCAGAGTATCACTCTGGCCATTTTTTACTTCGATTTTAACCACCGAAATCATCCAACATAATATCCTCTCGGTCGACTCCAAGCTCCAAGAGCATGTTAATCACCGACGAGTTCATTATCGGAGGACCACACATATAGTACTCGCAGTCTTCAGGCGCCGTATGGTTTTTAAGATATTCATCATAAAGAACGTTATGAATAAATCCTGTATAGCCATCCCAATCATCTTCAGGCAACGCATCAGACAGTGCAACGTGCCAGGTAAAATTCGGGAACTCGGCAGCCAACTGATCAAAGTCCTCGACAAAGAACATTTCCCGCTTTGACCGTGCACCGTACCAGAATGTGATTTTGCGATCTTTATTCTTAAGGCGCTTAAGTTGATCAAAAATATGACTGCGCATTGGCGCCATACCCGCACCACCACCGATAAAGACCATTTCCTTATCAGTATCGCGGGCAAAGAATTCACCGAACGGCCCCGAGATTGTTACCTTATCACCCGGTTTCAGATTAAAGATATAGGATGACATCTGTCCCGGAGGAATACCCTGCGTTCCCGGTGGCGGTGATGCCACACGAACATTGAGCATAATCATGCCCTTTTCTTCGGGGTAGTTCGCCATTGAATAGGCGCGCTCAACAGGCTCATTCACTGTCGACTCGTATTGCCAAAGATTAAATTTATCCCAATCTTCCCGATACTCTTCACCAACATCAAAATCTTTATATGTCAGCTTATGCGCAGGCGCTTCGATTTGAATATACCCCCCCGCACGGAAGTTAACATCTTCACCTTCGGGCAAATCAAGTATCAACGATTTAATAAAAGTCGCCACGTTCTCATTTGAACGAACAGTACATTCCCACTTTTTAACGCCGAAAACTTCTTCGGGAACTTCGATTTCCATATCCTGCTTAACCGCCACCTGACAGGATAGACGGTCACCGCAAGAGGCTTCGCGTTTTGTGATATGGCTTTCTTCGGTTGGCAGAATGGAACCACCACCAGAGAAAATTTTCACCCGACATTGAGCGCAGGTACCACCACCACCACAGGCAGAAGGAACAAAGAGCTTTTGTTCGGCCAGTGTTTGCAACAGCTTTCCACCAGCAGGGACAGAAATCGTTTTCTCACCATTAATGGTAACGTTAACATTTCCGGTAGAAACCAGCTTTGAGCGTGCAGCGAGAATGATCGTAACAAGCGCCAGAACGATCAGTGTAAAAAGCAGGATGCCTAATCCAAATGTGATCAATTGAGCCTCCCCTTTACAGTTTCACGCCACTAAAGGACATGAAGGCCATCGCCATAAGGCCGGCAGTGATAAAAGTAATACCAAGACCCTGAAGGCCATCTGGTATATCTGAATACTTTAGCTTTTCCCGTACACCTGCCATCGCCGTAATCGCCAAAGCCCAACCAAAACCTGAAGAGATGCCATAGGTTGTCGCCTCTGCAAAGTTATAGTCACGTTCGACCATAAAGAGCGAGCCGCCAAGAATGGCACAGTTCACTGTAATCAGCGGCAGGAACACGCCCAAAGCATTGTAAAGCGGTGGGAAATATTTATCCAAGACCATTTCAAGGATCTGAACCAACGCAGCAATAACCCCAATGTAGGAAATCAATCCCAGGAAAGTCAGATCAACATTATCAAACCCTGCCCAAGAGAGAGCGCCCGGAGCCAGTAGATAAGTCAGGATCAGATTGTTTGCAGGCACAGTAATGGCCTGCACAATCATCACAGAAATACCAAGTCCAATAGCAGTCGCAATCTTTTTCGACACAGCAATAAATGTGCACATGCCCAGGAAAAATGAAAGCGCCAGATTTTCAACGAAAATCGCCTTTACGGCTAATGAGATTAGCTCTTCCATTAGTGTTCCTCAACCACTTGAATTTTATAATCACGTTCTTCGACCTGCTCTGGCTTCCAGGCGCGGAAAGCCCAGATAATCAAACCAATCACAAAGAAAGCAGATGGTGGCAACAGCAAGAGGCCGTTTGGTACATACCAACCACCATTATTAACTGTCTCAAGTATTGTCACACCAAAAAGAGAACCAGAACCGAACAGTTCACGAATCACACCGACAAGCATCAAGATAAGGCCATAGCCCAAACCATTACCAATTCCATCAATGAAAGAAGCAATCGGTGGATTCTTCATTGCAAAGGCTTCGGCACGTCCCATCACAATACAGTTAGTGATGATCAAGCCGACAAAAACAGACAAGGTTTTGGAAATCTCAAAGGCATAGGCCTTGAGAACCTGATCAACCACAATAACCAGTGACGCAATGATGACCATCTGAACAATAATCCGAATGGAACCGGGGATCTGATTTCGGATCATGGAAATGAACATCGATGCGAATGCTGTAACCGCCGTGACGGCTAGGGCCATAACAAACGCCACCTGAAGGGAAGATGTAACCGCAAGCGCGGAACAGATACCCAGAACCTGCAACGTAATCGGGTTGTTATCGACCATCGGGTCAAGGATAAGTTCTTTAGGAGTCTGCGCCATTAGATCTCTCCCGCTTTAAGGGATGTCAGGAAGGGAGCATATCCTGCCTTACCCATCCAAAAACGTACCAGATTGTCCACGCCATTTGACGTTAGTGTCGCCCCGGCCAAAGCATCGACATGGAATTCCTGCCCGGCAGATGGTGCCGTTTTGGCAACTGTAATCTGCAATACATCATTCTCATCATAGAGCTTCTTTCCGCGCCACAGTGATTTCCAGCGTGGATTATCAACTTCGGCCCCAAGCCCGGGTGTCTCCCCATGACTGTAAAACTGTAGTCCAAATATATCATTGGCATTTTCTTCTATGGCAATAAAACCATAAAGAGTCGACCACAAGCCATAACCATGAAGTGGAAGGACAACCTTGTCCAGACTGCCATCTTCATTTCTCAGAAGATAAACAGTCACAAATTTGGCCTGACGCCCAATAGATGCAGGATCATCAGTCAAGGCAACAGACAGTTCAGGATCATCAGCTGCCGCACGATCATCAAACGTGGCCGCATCAAATTGTTCCGTAAACTGACCTGTTGCCAGTTCCAATACACGTGGTTCGAAAACCTTGAATGCCTCTGTCACGTCAGTGTCTGGGTTATAAAGCCCGGCCACTTGCAGGATATTAATCTGCTTGTCTTTAAGCTTGTTAACCTCCTGCACAGGTCTCAAGGAAACCGCTACAGCAGATACGATCATTGAAGCCACAAGACAAAGTGTTACAGCCACAAATATCGTCTTGCCCACGGAATCCGGGGGGGTGTCAAGAAAACGGCGTAACAATCCAGGTTTTTTGTTTTCGTCAGGCATTACGCTTTGCCCTCCGCTTAATATTGGCCTGCACCACAAAATAATCGATCAAGGGTGCAAAGACGTTTCCGAACAAAATGGCGAGCATCATGCCCTCGGGGAAGGCCGGGTTAATCACACGGATCATCACCACCATAAAACCAATCAGTGCGCCATAGATATAGCGTCCCACGTTGGTGTGGCTGGCGGAAACAGGCTCAGTCACCATAAAAGCAAGGCCAAAGGCAAAACCACCCGTAACAAGGTGCCAGTACCAAGGCATTGCAAACATGGGATTGCTGTCAGAACCGATCCAGTTGAGAAGCAATGAAAAGCCGATCATTCCGCCCAGGCAGCCAACGACCAAACGCCAGTTGGCGATCTTGGTAATCAGCAAGAAGCCCAACCCGATTAAACAAGCAAGTGTAGAGGTTTCACCGATAGATCCCTGAATCGTGCCAATGAAAGCACTTGTCCAGTCAATCCCGCGTGTAGCAAGTTCCGTAAAGCCTTCAGAGGCACTGACAGAAAGCGCAGTCGCGCCAGAAAAGCCATCAACAGGTGTCCAGATTGTTTCCCCCGACATTTGAGCCGGATAAGCAAAATAGAGAAAGGCACGTCCAGTCAACGCAGGGTTCAGGAAGTTTTTCCCGGTCCCGCCAAATACTTCTTTACCAATAACAACACCAAAGGAAATACCGAGAGCCACCTGCCACAAAGGAGCGCTCGGCGGCAAGATCAGCGCATAAAGCATTGAGGTAACAAGAAAGCCTTCGTTAACCTCGTGCCCGCGAACCGTTGCAAAGATAACTTCCCAAATACCGCCGACAACCAGTGTCACAATATAGATCGGGAGAAAATAAAGCAGTCCATGCAAAAAGTTAGCTATGGGATTTTCCGGATTAAAGCCGACCCCGAGCAAATCCAGAAGCCACACGCGCCATCCTGATGCGCTATGAACTTCCATTGCCGTATTGGTCTGTAAGCCAACATTATATAGGCCGATCAGAATACATGGAATCGTCGCAATGACCACATAGGTCATGATCCGCTTCATATCTACATAAGATCTGGCATGCGGTGCGACTTTCGTCACTGTTTTTGGTGTATAAAGAAAGCTCTCAACCATTTCATAGATTGGGAAGAACTTTTCGTATTTTCCACCATGAGTGAAATGAGGTTCTATACGATCGAAAAAGTTGCGAATACCCACGTGATCAGCCCTCCTTTTCAATCTTGTTAAGGCAGTCGCGCAGGGCGATGCCATATTCATATTTGGCTGGGCAGGCAAAGCCAACCAAACCCAGGTCTTCCTCATCCAGCTCCATCGCACCAAGGGCCTGAGCCTGGTCCGTATCCATAACCAAAAGCGCGCGTAACAACTGCGTCGGCAGATAGTCCTGCGGCATAAGCTCTTCAAAGGTACCCAGCGGCACCATGGCCCTGCGCCCACCGTTAAGGTTTGACGTCAAAGCATAAAGTTTCTTTGAAAACGCCGATCCCAACACAGGCTGCACAGAGAATTTCGACGCCATCGGACGGATCCAGCCCAAGGGGATCTGTTTGTGATCTTCTTCAATCAACGTGATTTGACGCGCATAACGCCCCAGATAACCATCCTCGCCCTCACCCATACGGCCACTCAGGATAGAGCCAGAAATCATGCGAACAGCAACATCGCCGGGAATATCTTTTTCAACCAGGTCCGCCATGGATGCGCCTGCAATTGTACGAACCAAACGGGGGTTAGCACAAAGTGGACCGGACAAAGCCACCACCCGACTGGCATCATAACGCCCCGTCAATAATAGCTTACCAATAGAAATCACATCTGAATAACCAATCGTCCAGACAGCCTGATCCCCCTTTGGCGGATGCAGAAAATGTACATGTGTACCAGCCAAACCAGCCGGATGTGGGCCAGAAAAACTTGCAACAGTGACATCAGAAATGTCTGCCCCCGGAATATCAACATCAGGGGATTGGCAAAGATATGTATTACCCTCTGTAAGCAGAGTAATCGCTTCGAGGCCCTTACGGAAAGCTTCTGTTTCATCAGCGATAATTTCTGCTGGATCAGCCGAAAGTGGTTCTGAATCCATCGCCGTAACAAAAATAGCTGCTGGTTTGGTACCCGGTGCCGGAACCTTGGAATAGGGTCTGGTGCGAAATGATGTCCAGAGCCCGGAAGCGCAAAGGCGTTCTGCTAAACCTTCTGCCGTAGAAACATCACCTACATCAGAAAAATCAACCGGTTCAGCCGCCGCCTCGTCAATATCAATAACGACACTAACCAGTACACGTCGTGCACCCCTATTGATCGCTCTAACTCGACCAGAAACTGGCGAGGTGACCATGACCTCTGGTGTATCTTTATGGGATAAAATAGGGGTACCTGCCCCTACGACGTCCCCTTCCTGAACCGCAAGACGCGGTTTCAGGCCAATATAGTCCGCGCCCAATATAGCAACGGAGCCAACAGTAGCAGGATCTTTGATTCCAGGCTCGGGTGCCCCCAGCACAGGAACATCAAGACCTTTTCGTAACGAGAATTTCGGCACGTTCATGCAGTCCTGTAAAAAATTTTTAGCCCTTATGCGACAATTATGCTGCCTCTTAAAGCACTTTTTTGACCATAAAGACTTAATTTTTTGTTGAATCTGCTATAAAACTCGCCCATAAGCCAATGAAACTAGCTTTTATATTAGCACGGAGGCCTTAATAGTGCCGGATAATTTCCTCATTTCGCGCCGAAATTTCATGATCATGCCTGCTTGCCTAGCTGCTCTTAGCGCTTGCAAACTGGGATCATCAGCATCGGTGTTAAAAGTCGCCGGTTACACCATGGGCACGAACTACTCTATTGTAGCGGTTGATCACACCCAGTCTTTAACAGAAGAAAAACTGCGGACAGACATTGATAACGCGTTATTAAATGTAAACGCACAGTTATCAAACTGGGACGCCACTTCAGAAATTTCACGTTTCAACGCATCAACATCAACCGACTCGGCTTCGATATCACCTGCCCTGGCAGAGGTTATGAATGCAGCAGATACTGTGCATGTAGCGAGTGACGGTCAATTCGATGTTACCCTAGGCCCCTTGATAGATCTTTGGGGTTTTGGTGCAGCTGATAACAGCGCCCATGAACCATCTGCCGAAGCAATCGAAGCAGCTCTGCGTACATCAGGTCAAAGCCGGACTTTAAGTATTTCTGATCAGTCTCTGCAGAAACGAGTACCAGGAACAGAAATCTATCTTTCTGCAATCGGTAAAGGTTATGGCGTTGATGTCATTGCCCGTAAACTTGAAAGCTATGGCATCAAGGACTTCATGGTTGAAATTGGCGGTGATCTCTATACCGCTGGCCTTAATCCAGACGGGGCGCCGTGGCAGATCGGCATAGAAACACCAGACGCACATGATCGTACCATGCACGAAGTTGTCGGCCTTTCGAACATGGGCATGGCGACATCAGGTGACTATCGTAACTACTTCGAAAAAGATGGCGTACGCTATTCACACATCATTGACGCCCAAACGGGTCGCCCAATCACACATACAACAGCATCTGTCACTGTGTTGACAGAAAATGCCATGTTGGCTGATGCTTGGGCAACGGCTATGCTTGTTCTGGGTAAAGAACGTGGTCTGGAAATAGCGAATAATCGCAATATGGCCGTTTTGTTCATTGAACGCGACAGCAATGCTACCCATACTAAGTTTATCACAACGCCAAGTACGCGTTTTAGTGAAATGCAAGCTTAGAGATCGGATAATAAACCCGTGGCAACTTTTCTTTTAGCATTCGGCATTCTGGCCTTACTTGTACTTGGAATGGCAATTGGCGTCATTATGCAAGGAAAAACGATCAAAGGCAGTTGTGGTGGCCTTAATGCGATCAGTGATGCCGATCACTGTTTGGTATGCAATAAAGAAATCGATCCAAACAGCCCATTACGGGACAGATTAAATTGTCCACGCGCTCAAGAAAAAACCTAAAAAAAAGAATTAAGCCTACTTAGGAAAGAGCAAGTTATCTATTGAGAAAAACTCTCTGGCTGTCGTGTCAGAGAGTTTTTTTTATGCCAAGTGGTAAACCAGAAACCAATTAACTTGCTGACGTTATTCAAGTAATCTGGGCTTATCTTTTGGGCTTATCTTTTGGTTTTGTCTCTAAAGATCAATTACCTCAAGATCCCGTCGAAAGCGGTACGAAGCCTAACAGTAAAAGGCAGCATGCAGCGACAAGGCCAGAAACCCACAGCTGCCACCTAGGCCCTTCGGCCTTCCAAACCCGGCGATATTTATAACCAGCCAAGCAAGCAATTACGAAAATCAACGTCGCGCTCCAGGGCGCCAGTGTTATCGTGATCAAAAAGCAAGACTTCCCTAAGTAAATGATTTGTCTTATAGTTATTAAGCACAGTACATTATGACAATCAAGTCAGGATGCTTCTTATGCCTACTACCTACCAAGGCCCTAGAAAAAGCGATAACCAGCCAAAGAAAACAGTCAGTCAATCGACACAATCCAACTTTGCCGCAGGAACGGCAACGGTGCAGAATATTATCGCAAATAAAGGCGATGATGTCTTTTCTATTAGCCCTCAAGACACCTTGGGAAAAGCGGTTGAACTGCTCAGCGAAAAACGAATTGGGGCTTTAGTCGTCACAGACTCAGACAGCACCTTACTAGGGATTCTCTCTGAGCGTGATATTGTCCGTAAATTAGCAGAAACGCCCGGAAAAACCCTTCCCCATAAAGTTGAACAGGTCATGACCAGCAATGTTGAAGTCTGTACGCTGGACGAAACTCTGGTATCAGTTCTCCGTCGTATGACCGATGGACGTTTTCGTCATATGCCCGTCATGAAAGACAAAAAACTCGTTGGTGTCGTTACTATAGGGGACGTTGTGAACTACCGCCTGAATGAACTTGAATACGAGGCCTTGCAACTTAAACAGCTTGTCGTTGGTTAAGTTTTTCTGACCTTACGTTTGTACAACTTTGCCATTAGCCTCTAGAGGGCATCCCGACAGGCTATCGCCAGTCAGTGAGGAGGTAACAATTATAGTTACCACATCGCCTACCATTGAACTTGCTAACAATGATCGACACAAAGCCAGCGTTAGCCTCTACAAGCTCTTTATGACGTTCAAACTCAATCAGCGAAAAGAATCGTAACTTACTGATTGAAAACCAAAAACGGCGCCTCAAATAATGAAGCGCCGTTTTTAAAAGACGTCTGGTGGGCGATGACAGGCTCGAACTGCCGACCCTCTCGGTGTAAACGAGATGCTCTACCAACTGAGCTAATCGCCCACCAGACGTCCCGTCTGATGAAGGTGCTTTTAAGGTGATTCGCGTTCCTTGGCAAGGGTAAAATTACACAAAATTGACAATAAACAAAAAAAAACCGGCTAGCTTATCGCTAACCGGTTTTTTATTAACAACTACAAACAGTTATTACTTGTTTACAGCGTCTTTCAAGCCTTTACCGGCTTTAAATTTAGGCTGCTTAGAAGCAGGAATCTGGATAACCTCACCTGTACGTGGGTTACGACCCTGAGAAGCAGCACGTGCTGCAACACTGAAAGTACCAAAACCAACGAGACGAACTTCGTCACCACCAGTTAGAGCATCTGTTACAGCTTCGAATACACCGTCGATAGCTTTACCTGCATCGGCCTTGGATAGACCAGTTTTATCAGCTACAGCTGCGACCAAATCATTTTTATTCATGGTTGACCCCCCCTCTAATTATACGGGTAAGATTGAAAAAAAGTGTCTAACGACTTCTTGATTGTGGAGCAATTGTAGATCGCTAATGGCAGCGACGTCAATGCAAGAAACGTCCGAATCCCAAGGGTTTTGGTCGCATTTTATCTATCTTGCCCCACAAAAAGCACAACTAGTGCGTAATTACCCCCTCACGATCGCTTTCATGATGCTTTTCTGCATCACTTGCTTCGTTCCAATCCTCAATAGGCGTCAGATTCTCTGAAAGCGCTTCTTTAAGGACCTCATCGACCGAAGAACAAGGTATTACCTTGAGTCCCTGAAGTACATTATCAGGAATATCAGCTAAATCTTTTTCATTTTCCTTCGGAATAATGACCGTTTTGATGTTTCCGCGAAGAGCAGCCATCATTTTTTCTTTCAAACCGCCGATAGGCAGCACACGGCCACGCAATGTAACTTCACCAGTCATTGCGACGTCATGTCGAATCGGTGTTCCCGTCAAAACTGAGACGATAGAAGTCACCATTGCCACACCAGCCGAAGGTCCGTCTTTGGGAGTCGCCCCCTCTGGTACATGCACATGAATGTCTTTTTTATCGAATAGAGATGGTTTGATACCAAACTCCAAACTACGGCTCTTCACAAAATATTCTGCAGCCTGGATGGATTCTTTCATCACATCGCCAAGTTTACCCGTCGCAGAAACTTTACCTTTCCCGGAAACGGTCACAGATTCGATAGTCAGTAATTCACCACCAACCTCTGTCCAGGCAAGACCAGTAACAACACCGACAAGATCTTTTTGCTCGGCTTCGCCATAGCGATAACGCTGAATACCAGCAAAATCACCCAGGTTATCAACAGTCACGTGAACGGTATCGGTTGTTCCCATCTCGATTTCTTTGACTGCTTTACGCAACAGTTTCGCAACTTCACGCTCCAGATTACGAACCCCGGCTTCGCGGGTATAATGCTGGATCAACTTGCGAAGAGCTTCGTCATCAATTGACCATTCATCTTTTTTGACACCGTGATCTTTCATCTGTTTTGGAATCAGATGGCGGATTGCAATCTGTAGCTTTTCATCCTCGGTATAGCCGGGGATTCGAATGATTTCCATTCGATCAAGCAAAGGTTGCGGCATACGCAATGAGTTTGCAGTGGTCACGAACATCACGTCTGAAAGATCATAATCAACTTCGAGATAATGATCGTTAAATGTGTTGTTTTGCTCTGGATCAAGCACTTCGAGCAATGCCGAAGAAGGATCACCGCGCCAGTCATTGCCCAGTTTGTCGATCTCATCCAACAAGAAAAGCGGATTAGAAGACTTCGCTTTCTTCATTCCCTGAATAACTTTACCCGGCATAGATCCGATATAGGTACGACGATGGCCACGCACTTCTGATTCATCGCGAACACCACCCAAACTCATGCGGACAAAGTTACGCCCGGTCGCCCGTGCAATCGATTTACCTAAAGATGTTTTACCAACACCCGGCGGCCCAACAAGACAAAGAATCGGTCCTTTGACCTTACGCATACGCTGCTGAACAGCCAAATATTCCAGAATACGCTCTTTGACTTTCTCCAAACCAAAATGTTCTTCATCCAGAACCTTTCCAGCATTGGGAATGTCTTTTTTAATTTTGCTACGTTTCTTCCATGGAATAGAAAGCATCCAGTCGAGATAGTTACGCACAACAGTTGCTTCCGCTGACATAGGACTCATGTTGCGCAGCTTTTTCAGTTCCGTCGTGGATTTCTCTCTGGCTTCCTTGGTCAGTTTGGTTTTTGCGATCTTGTCTTCAAGTTCAGCAAGCTCATCCCGACCATCTTCCCCTTCGCCAAGTTCTTTTTGAATGGCTTTAAGCTGCTCATTCAAATAGTACTCACGTTGGGTTTTCTCCATTTGGCGTTTAACGCGATTTCTGATTCTTTTTTCGACTTGAAGGACGCCAATCTCACCTTCCATAAAGCCGTAGATTTTTTCCAGTCGCTCCGCAATCGTTTCACACTCAAGAAGCTCCTGCTTCTCGGAAATTTTAAGTGAAAGGTGTGATGCAACTGTATCAGCAAGCTTGCCAGATTCGTCAATTTGATTAATTGACACCAGAACTTCAGGCGGAATCTTTTTATTCAGCTTGATATACTGTTCGAACTGGGAAACAACGCTTCTCGAAAGCGCATCCAGTTCTCTTTCATCGCCCTCGTCATCGTCTAATGGTTCAGCTTCAGCCTGGAAGAAATCTTCGTTGTCAGAAAATTTGGTTATTTTCGCACGACGCGCGCCTTCGACCAGAACCTTCACGGTACCATCAGGCAACTTCAATAATTGAAGAACCGTACCGATTGTGCCGACAGTATAGATATCTGACGGACTTGGGTCATCCTGGGATGCATTCTTTTGTGTCACAAGCAGGATCTGCTTGTCTTCCTTCATCACATCTTCAAGCGCACGAACCGATTTATCACGTCCGACAAATAGGGGAACAATCATATGCGGGAAGACAACTATGTCACGTAAAGGGAGTACGGGATAAACATCACCGTGAGAAATTTCCAACATATATCCTCACAAGCTCGCTGGCTTAAAAACAGAGTCTAGGGGGTGATCACTCACCCCCCATAAAATAAACAACTATATAGATAAGAACAGGTACTTAACCTTCAAGCCATTAAAGAAATAATGGCCTCTAAAAGTTACGCGTCCGTGCCGGTCTCTTCCTTGCTATCACCATAGATATAGAGAGGTTGCGCCTTACCGGTTACAACTTCGCTATTAATAACAATTTCCTCGACACCTTTAAGGCTTGGCAGTTCATACATGGTATCAAGAAGAATACCTTCCATGATAGAACGCAGGCCACGCGCACCTGTCTTTCGTTCGATTGCCTTTTCAGCAATCCCCAAAAGAGCGCCGTCAGTAAAGGTCAGCGAAACATCTTCCATATCGAACAGACGTTTATACTGCTTAACCAATGCATTCTTTGGCTGGGACAGAATCTCAACCAATGCATCCGCATCGAGATCTTCCAACGTCGCAACAACTGGCAGACGACCAACGAATTCTGGTATCAGACCGAATTTCAACAGATCTTCTGGCTCAACTTCACGAAGAATGTCACCCATTCTGCGCTCGTCTGGCCCCTGAACATCAGCCCCGAAACCAATAGACGAACCTTTGCCACGACCAGAAATAATTTTATCCAGCCCCGCAAAAGCCCCCCCTACGATAAAGAGGATGTTCGTTGTATCAACCTGAAGGAATTCCTGTTGCGGATGCTTTCGCCCACCCTGTGGCGGTACAGACGCAACAGTGCCTTCCATAATTTTCAACAACGCCTGCTGAACCCCCTCACCCGACACATCACGTGTGATAGATGGGTTATCAGACTTCCGGCTGATCTTGTCGACCTCGTCAATATAGACGATACCACGTTGAGCGCGTTCAACATTGTAATCAGCAGACTGCAGAAGCTTGAGAATGATATTCTCAACATCTTCACCAACATACCCTGCTTCGGTCAATGTCGTCGCATCAGCCATGGTAAAGGGAACATCCAGAATTCTCGCCAGTGTTTGCGCCAGAAGTGTCTTACCACAACCGGTCGGCCCGACGAGCATAATATTGGATTTGGCAAGTTCTACATCACCAGACTTGTTCCCATGTGCCAGACGTTTGTAATGATTATGCACAGCAACAGAGAGGACTTTTTTAGCGTGCCCCTGCCCGATGACATAATCGTTTAACACATCACAGATATCCTGTGGCGAAGGTACCCCGTCACCAGATTTTACCAATGATGATTTATGTTCTTCACGAATGATATCCATACATAGTTCGACACACTCGTCACAAATAAAGACGGTGGGCCCCGCAATCAACTTGCGAACTTCATGCTGGCTCTTGCCACAGAAGGAACAGTAGAGAGTATTTTTCGAGTCGTTATCGCTCGATTTTGACATTACCTATGAGCCTCGAAATCAATTCCCAATATAGGTCATGTTGACAGACAGACCCGACCCGCACAATGGGAAAAATCCATGTAATAAGCAAAATACCTCGACAATTACCAATAAAGTACCTGCCATTTATAGTGAGGATAACAAAGCTTCGTTAATGAACTCTTCCCAGTGCTGATCAAATTACTAATTATTTAGATGCATCGTCCTTATCGCCTGCATCCGCTTCTCGATGAGAAATCACCTCATCAATCAAACCAAAATTTTTGGCTTCTTCAGGCGTCATAAAGTTATCACGCTCCATTCCCTGCTCGATAACCTCAATCGGCTGACCACAGTGGTCGGCATAGAGGGCGTTCAGGCGGGCTCGGGTATCGATGATATCTTTTGCATGAATCTCAATATCTGTGACCTGCCCCTGGAATCCTCCAGAAGGTTGATGGATCATGACCTTTGAATTCGGCAGAGCAAAACGCTTACCCTTTGCGCCGGACATCAGCAATAAAGATCCCGCAGACATAGCCTGCCCCACACACACAGTGGAAACTTCCGGTTTTATGTATTGCATGGTGTCATACATTGCTAGACCGGATGTTACTACACCACCAGGAGAGTTGATGTAGAAAGAAATATCTTTCTTTGGATTATCAGATTCAAGGAACAGCAATTGAGCGCATATAAGGCTTGCTACCTGATCGTTCACTTGACCAGTTAGAAAGATAATTCGCTCTTTTAGAAGCCTTGAGTAGATATCATAAGACCGTTCACCGCGGCTTGTTTGCTCAACAACCATAGGAACGAGAGTATTCATATATATATCGCGTGGATCACTCATAGCTTCCCCTCAACGTAATTCGCGTGTCGCATAATTAATTAACAAATAAAGCTCGTTAACTATATCTCACTAGAAAGTAATATGGGTTGCGCGAGAGATTCGCACAACCCATACAACACGTTTAGTTTTATTAAGGCGATCTAGACCTTAAGCATCTGCCTTTTTCGCAGCGGCTTTTTTAGCTGGCTTTTTGGCCGGCGCTTTTTTAGCTGCTGCTTTTTTAGCAGGCTTCTTTTTTGTTACAGCTTCATTTTCAGCTTCAATCTGCTTACGCAGATCATCCGGAGAAATTGACTTCTCTGTAACCTTTGCAAGATCAACGATGTAATCAACAACTTTGTCTTCAAATACAGGCGCACGAAGGTTGGCAAGTGCCTGCGGATTCTTTTGATAGAACTCGAAAACAGCCTGTTCTTGACCTGGATAGTTACGTGCTTCCTGAAGAAGAGCAGCGTTTAGTTCTTCTTGCGTCACATCAATTTCGTTTTTGCTACCAACTTCTGAAAGAAGCAGGCCAAGACGAACACGACGTACAGCAATATCCTGGTACTCAGCTTTTAGCTCATCTTCAGATTTTGCAGCATCTTCTTCGTCAAGCTTGCCTTGCTCTTTGTCGGCTTCGATCTGTTTCCAGATACCGTCAAATTCAGCTTCAACCATTGCTTCAGGAACATCAAAGTCATGGTTATCAGCAAGCTGATCAAGAACTTCGCGCTTCAGGTGAGAATGTGCGATACGGTCATATTCAGCTTTAACCTGCTCAGCAACACGCTCTTTAAGCTTTTCAAGGTTCTCTTCACCAAGCTTTTCTGCAAGTGCGTCATCGATTTCAGCAGCAACAGTTTCTTCGATGTCTTTTACTTTGACCTCAAAGACAGCATCCTGACCGGACAGCTTTTCGTTACCGTAACCTTCTGGGAAAGTAACGTTTACAGTTACATCATCATCGATGTTCGCACCAACAACTTGCTCTTCAAAGCCTGGAATGAATTGACCAGAACCAAGTTCCAGTTTGAAATCATCGCCGGCCATACCAGGAAGAGCTTCACCACCAACAGTACCCTTGAAGTCGATAGTAACAACATCGCCTTCTTTTGCTTTGCGCTTGCGCTTCAGCGGCTGAGTTGTTTTGTGGTTTTCAGCAATACGACCGAGAGATTCGTCAACTTCTTTCTCTGGAACATCAACAGAGAGCTTTTCTAGCTTCAGTTTAGCGAAATCCATTGGCTCGATATCAGGGATGATTTCAAAAGCAATGGAATACTCAAGATCTTTACCATCATCAAAAGAAGTAACTTCGATTTTAGGCTGCATCGCAGGACGAAGGCTACGCTCTGAAATCACTTCCTGAGAGGTTTCATTCACCAATGCTTCAAGGACTTCGCCCATTACGGATTTACCGAAACGTTGCTTCATCATTTTCATTGGAATTTTGCCAGGACGGAAGCCTGGGAGCTTGACTTGAGAACTCAGCTCAACCAGACGACTATCGATTTTTGCGTCGATGTCATTGGCGGGTACGACCACCGTAAATTCGCGTTTCAGATTTTCCGCGTTAGTCTCAGTTACCTGCATTTGCCGGCGACGCCTTTCATTTTCACGTAAAAAAGACCTGGGAGGACAAAAGCAAGCTGCCCGGGCAGCGCTGGCCTTCCAGGGTCAAACAAATTAGTTTCGAAATGGTGCGGGTGAGAGGACTTGAACCTCCACGCCTCTCGGCGCCAGAACCTAAATCTGGTGCGTCTACCAATTCCGCCACACCCGCATTTCGTCTCGATTTGGAGGGGTTTAATACATCATTACGGAGGACGCAACTAAGACTTTTCAATTTTGTAATTTTTTTTTGATTTTCTCATCACGTTTTTCGGCAACTTGTTAAAAAACCCCAGAATACTGCCAATCTTAATTTTATGATCAAGATCCAAAAACATTTTCAAGAATCTCTGTTGTCCGAGCTACCGGATTCTGACGAATCTGCTCTTCCTCCTTTGCCAGATAGTAAAAAAGTCCTTCCAACGCCTTTGAAACGGTATAATCCGTCAAATCGGCCTTAACATCCGGAACAAAAGGAATCGCTTTATAGCTGGAAATCATTTCTTCGTAGCTATTCACCGCACCGACCTCAGAAAGCGTCCGATCAATAATCGGTTTAAATTTTTCCTTTAATTCAGGACTCATCTTTTCCTGAAAATACCTTGTCGCTTCGTCATTACGCCCGTCATAAATTCGCCGTGCATCTTCCAGTGTCATTTCAGAAATCGTATCCAGGAAAAGTTCACGTGCTTCAACAGATGCTTTTTCTGCACCGCGATTAAGCTTGAGTTCCAGATCATCGGCCAAAGAAGACAAACCAACAGTCTGCAATGCGCCCTGAACTTTCTTTAGATTCTCCGGCAAAGGAATGTGAATATTATTGTCCCCATTAAAACCATCCTTCACACTAACCTGATCAACGACCCGAGCAGAACCAACACGTAACGCTTCTTTCAGACCGGAAGAAATCTCTCCGACACTCAAGTTACTTTGATTTTGTCCTTCTTGCTTAGTTTCCCCTCCACTGAGGATCTTAAGCCCTTCGCTAAACAAATCAGCCTGTACCGGCAAAGCAAAAAGAGAGATTGATAGAGCAGCAGACAATGTGATGGATTTATTGAACATAAAAAAATTCCGAACCTGATGAAGAAATTACCTACGGAAGGTAGCTCATGGTTGATCTTGAGTTTAAGTTTCACTCAATGCGCAAAGAAAGAAGTCTAGATTTCCAGACACAAACATTTCCTGACGCAAACAATGAAACAACTAGGAGTAAAGAGCGAAACTAAACATCTACACATATAACAGATTCGAAAAGCGCGTATATATACGTAAAACATTAAACCCAAATAAATCACATCTCACGCCAAACGGCACACATGCAAAAGGCCCTGAACATTCCGTCCAAGGCCCAAAAGAGGATTTACTGGTGAGTAATCAACTAGGTAAGTAGAGCTTAAACAGCTTCGCAGTAACGCTCGGAAAAGCTTGAAAGACCAAGAGTCCTAAAGTCTTCAAACCCGGTGCTAGAATCTCCATCAACAGAGATCGAAAAGTGTACGTGTGGGATGCCAAAGGTATCTTTCTTTACATTAATAACCCTAGCTGTTTCCACAACACGATGAGGATTCACATAACGATATTTGTGACCAACTTTGACTTCATCAGAGTCGCGTTTGAACTTATATAGACTATCAACGAATGACATAATTAAACCCTAAATACGAACACTTCCTATACATGACAGCACCAATAATCGCCGATAGCTATTAAATAAAAGTAAATAAATAGATCAAAAACCATATATTTTTTTGTAACTCTAATGGGTTACAGATTTACACTACCTATTTGGGGTCCTTAAAGGGCGCCATACTTGCCCCAATGCAAGTGATCAAATCATCAGCAATCATCCCAGAACCAGCCCTGTACGCAGCATCACTATGCAACCACACCCCTGCACAAGCAGCATCAAATATAGACAACCCTTGCGCAAGTAATCCCGTAATAATACCCGAAAGAACATCCCCTGTTCCGCCCTTGGCCAACCAATAAGGCGCATTAGTATTTATCACCGCCCTACCATCGGGCGCAGCAATGATGGTATCTGCCCCCTTTAAAACAACAATACAACCAGCCTTGACCGCAGCATAACGCGCCCGCTCTAGCCTTCCTCCCCGAACATCAGGGAAAATCCTTTTAAACTCCCCTTCATGAGGCGTAATGATTACTTGCTCACTTAACAAAGAGAGCAATTGTTCCGGCTTATCTTCAAAAACACTGATACCATCAGCATCAAGGACCACAGGCACAAGACATGACTTCAAAACATCAGAAACAAAAGATTTGAAATCATCACCTCGACCAGCCCTAGATCCCAAAACCCCAGGCCCCAGAACAAAAGCGCTGATTTTTCTATCCCTCATAAACACCACTAACTCAGTGTGATCTTTATGATCGTCAACAATAAGGCTCGGAGAAGTTAACGCATAAACCAATCTGTCGGCCTCTGAACACAAGACAGTCACAAGACCGGATCCAACCCGCAGGGCTGACATAGCTGCCAAACGCCCGGCACCCGACATCTCCCCACCCCACACAAGACTATGCCCGAAATGATATTTGTGTCGGCTGTAATAGTAACTAGGGATTTGGTCTGACCATAGGTCCGGATGGTTCTCTCTAGCCAAATAATTCTCTTCAGACAGTGAAGACAGCTTTACCTCGACCTCTTTCGGAATACCAATGTCAGCAACAATAATGTCACCACACAAATCTGTACCGGGATAAAGACAATGCCCTGTCTTTTTCATAAAAAACGTCACTGTTTTTTCTGCACTAAAAGCAATATCCCCAACGATCTCACCCGTATCACCGGATACGCCACTTGGCATATCGACAGAAACCACACGACGCCCTCGTGACCACTCGGCGAAGCGACAACACGTTCGATCCAAAGGCCGCGCAAGGCCTGCCCCGAAAAGCGCGTCAACAATAACATCTGCCGATTGAAAGTTCGCCTCCCCAAGCTCATGCACGACATCTCCTTGCCACCGCTTCGCAAAATAAAGCGCATCCCCCTTAAGCGCCGATATCGACACCATAGAATAGAGTTTTACTTCATACCCCAGATCATCCAACACTGCTGCTGCGACAAAACCATCGCCGCCGTTGTTACCGGGACCACAAAGCACAAGCACCCTCCCCTCAGGAACCATATCGCAAACGGCCCGTGCAACCGCCTGCCCTGCTTTTTCCATCAATGAAATGCCGGATACGCCGGATTTCATTGCCAGATCATCAGCAAGATACATATCGCGAACACTAAGAAGAGAATGATCAATCCCGAGCATTTTATACAACCACAACAGTTAGAAATTCTTTCTAACCCATAGCATAACACGTGTGCACACCGCGACTATGACATAGACACCTATTAGGTGATATATGCGGCAAAAGGATCAAAGAGTTTTCGACAGGACAAAATTAGCCTGTAAAAACATTGCTTAAAAAGTTTATCTTCTCGGATTAGATTTGGGCTTTGGTACCAATAAACTGCCAACACCAGCATAGCCCCGGGGATTTTTCTTGGGCCTAAAAGTACGATCATCCTTAAGCGGTCCAATTAAATCAATAGATGTAGCAGAGGCCGTTTCAATAGGTTCTGGTTCTAAGTCAGGTTTTGGTTCTGGCTTGGGAACGATTACTTCAACCTCAGCTTCCACCTTAACCTCTGACTTCTCTTTGCTACCACCCGGCCTGTCATCACTCTCTTCTTTAAGAGCAAATGATGCATCCGGCTCTTCAGGGGGCAAATTCCCGGCAACAGCCTGCTTCATCTCTGGTTCAGTATCCAAACGAGCAAGTTCAACCAGCCTGCCAGACGCAGATTTATTACCATTTTTCTCTGCAGCCCTATACCATTTCTCGGCCTGCTTATGATCAACAGGAACAGATAATCCTAAACGATAGACTTCACCAAGAGCGTATTGAGCACCAGAAACGTTGTTATTTGCTGATTGATGAAACCAGAAAACAGCTCGCTCAAAATTTTGCGGAACACCTTCCCCGCGAAAGAGGGCAAGGCCAAGATTGTATTGCGCCATTGGATGATTCGATTCCGAAGCCATACGCCAATAACCAACAGCTTTTGCCCGATCTACATCGACACCCTTCCCCTGAGCGTACAAACGCCCAAGATTATTTTGAGCAGCAGCAACACCCTGATTCGCCGCAGCCTCATACCACTTTATTGCCTCAACATACTTCGGTTCGCTACCATATTCCGGTGTTTCGTATAGCTTACCCAGACTGTATTGAGCCTTTCCATGCCCATTCTCAGCCAGCGGCAACCAGAATGACAGGGCAAGCGCGTGATCCCCTTGCTCGAAAGCAGTAACACCATTCAGATAGTCATCTGCTTTTACGATACTAAACGAGGAGAGTGTCATTGCACCTGCAAGAAAGACACTACAAAGGGACTTACGCATACGATTGAAACCTACGAATCTAAATTATGTTAGTGAACCTACATATTAGATCAATATGGCTCAACAATGACCTTCACTTAATGATCATTAAATTATTTAAAACTTCTTTAGGGTCTGATTTGCTCGGGGATATCCTTGTCTGGATACAGCGCCAAACAGGTGTATTGAAGTAGTTTTTCACGATTACCAGAAGACATTATGACACGAACGCCAATCTGATTCTCCCTTTGCCACATCACCTCGCCCAGGAATTCGCCTGCAATAGAATGGGTCAACGTAACTTCCTCACCGACATCGGCCCCAAGATTACCCTTGAGACAAAATCCACCAAAAGACAAATCAGCGATGGTTGTCATAACTGCCTGACCATCTCTATCAACAACTTTAAGGGAAATCGGTTCAGAAGCCGGAAATCTGGGAGCCTGGCGTCTGTCTTCACCAGCGATCGCGTTATTTTCCATCACACATGCCTTCATTAATGAAACAATTATGTCAAATTAATGATAAATCAAAACAAGCTAATCAGTCGTTAATAAAAACAGGGCTGTCGATAACTAAACTGTGATTAAAAGAAGATACAAAAAAAGCGGCCACCCAATCGGTTACCGCATCATAATAATCAACATTGACATGGGGTGGCTGAGGGGACTTGAACCCCCGACCCCCGGTACCACAAACCGGTGCTCTAACCAACTGAGCTACAGCCACCACAAGGTCAACGAGGTAACGCAATTTCGTTACCGATGAGCGAGCTTTTATACACATAGAGCGAAGCCGTCAAGCGCTACTGCACAGGTAAAGAAAATTGTTTTCTCTCTCCACTTATTATTCAGGAGAACAACCGAGCCGGAATAAGAGTGAAATAAAGTAAAAACTTAACATATCAGCAATATATCAATTGCCTTATGGTCTCTCTTTTTTTTCGAAAGAAATAATAAATGCAGGATTCGACACACATCTTCGCACTGAATAGAATCATTAAAACAACGCACCGCCCCTAGCCCCATAACGTTATCCTTATAACCCTCGCCTAGCATGGAATGACCCGAATATAATCAACAAAAGTCACCTTGCCTAAGTATTAGGCAAAAACTGCCTAATAAATAACCACCAATACTCTGTTGGATTTTATATATCCCTAAAATTAAGGATTCCAAAGTTGGCATGCATCATGCAGTAAAGGGGGCATAACAATATGGACGAAAGAGCCGCCCCCTACTGATGCTGGAGCATTCGGACAAATGAAAAAGATCGAAGCGATCATTAAACCTTTTAAACTCGACGAAGTGAAAGAAGCCCTTCATGAAGTCGGTATTAATGGTATCACCGTGACTGAAGCCAAAGGTTTCGGCCGCCAAAAGGGCCACACAGAGCTTTATCGTGGCGCTGAGTACGTGGTTGACTTTTTACCCAAAGTAAAAGTTGAAATCGTTCTTGAAGACGAGTTGGCAGAACGCGCGACCGAAGCAATACAACAAGCAGCCCAAACGGGTCGCATCGGTGATGGCAAAATTTTTGTAAGCAACATCGAAGAAGTTATTCGCATCAGAACTGGCGAACGCGGCGGCGACGCCATCTAATCACACCAAATAACAACACATCCCATAAAGAAATACTTTACTACAAAGGAAAGAGCTTATGGCTGACGTAAAGACAGTCCTTGATATGATCAAGGAAAATGAAGTTGAATTCGTTGATTACCGTTTCACAGACCCGCGCGGTAAATGGCACCACATGACTATGTGTGCTTCTGCAGTTGGAGAAGACGAACTGGAAGACGGCATCTTGTTTGATGGCTCTTCTATCGAAGGCTGGAGAGCAATTAACGAATCTGACATGATCATCAAACCAGATCTGTCATCAGCAGTTATGGATCCATTCTCTGCTCAAGCTCAAATGATTCTGACTTGTACTGTTTACGAGCCGGATTCAGGCCAACTTTACAATCGTGACCCACGCGCAACAGCAGAACGTGCAGAAGCTTACCTTCAATCCACAGGCATTGGTGATACCGTTTACTTCGGCCCAGAAGCAGAATTCTTCGTTTTTGATAATGTTCAATTCGACACAAACAGCCACAGCACATTCTTCCAGCTCGATGATGAAGAATCTCCACACATGACACGCGCAGAAATTGACGGCGGCAACTCTGGTCATCGTCCTCGCGTTAAAGGTGGTTACGTTCCTGTTGGTCCCGTTGATACCGGTATCGATCTTCGGGCAGAAATGACCACAGTTCTTAAAGCTATGGGCGTTGAAGCAGAAAAGCATCACCACGAAGTTGCCCCGTCACAGCATGAACTGGGCGTTAAATTCAACACACTTGTACGTGCTGCTGATGAGCTGCAGATCTATAAATATGTCGTCCAAAACGTGGCGCATGCTTATGGTAAAACCGCCACCTTTATGCCAAAACCAGTCGCTGGCGATAACGGTTCCGGTATGCACTGTCACCAATCAATCTGGAAAGATGGCAAACCAACTTTTGCTGGTGAAAACTACGCAGGCCTGTCCGAAACTTGCCTGCACTACATTGGCGGCGTCATCAAACACGCAAAGGCCCTGAACGCTTTCACAAACCCATCAACAAACAGCTACAAGCGTCTTGTTCCTGGTTTTGAGGCACCTGTGCTTCTTGCATACTCCGCACGCAATCGTTCTGCATCTTGTCGTATTCCACACGGTTCAAACCCGAAAGCAAAACGTGTTGAAGTTCGCTTCCCGGATCCAGTTGCAAACCCATATCTGGCATTCTCAGCCCTTCTGATGGCTGGCCTTGACGGTATTCGCAACAAAATCCACCCTGGTGATGCGATGGACAAAGATCTTTATGATCTGCCAGCGGAAGAGCTCAAAGATATCCCAACAGTTTGCGGCTCTCTTAGAGAAGCTCTGGAAGCGCTGGAAGCAGATAACGAATTCCTGCTTGCAGGTGACGTATTCTCGAAAGATCAAATCGAAGCATACATCAACCTGAAATGGGAAGAAGTACAGCGCTTTGAAATGACGCCTCACCCTGTTGAGTTCGATATGTATTACAGCGCCTAATGCTTAAATAAAACGATTACCCCCAAGTTTTTTGACTTAAAGTTACGACTTGAAGGGATAATATATGAAACAAAAGCCCCCGAATAATCGGGGGCTTTTGTGCTTTATAGGTAATTCTATCTACGTAAATCAATCAATTACAAACGAAAGCTATTCTTCTTATTTCTTGAGTAGCTAGGTATGCCCTATAGCAAAGTCACTTCAGATCCCCCCGAAGTGATACCCCCTTTTGCAGAGGGTGTATCTAGCGCCACAAAGAAAAGGTACTTAATTAGCTGCCAAGGCTTTATCTTTTCCTTCGGCCAATAAGCAGAGCCTGACCATTTCCGGCAAGCTTCTGACATCCAACTTTTCCATTATTCTGGCCCGGTGAACCTCGACTGTTCTGGTACTAATACCCAACTCATAAGCTATAACCTTGTTCAAAAGCCCCAGAACAAGCTTATCAAGAACCTCTTTTTCTCGTGGCGTAAGCTTATCGATAGCACTAACAGCATGAGTTCTAAGTTCTGCTTCCTCCTGTTGCGCTTCACTTTGCTCTAGCGCAGAGGTCACAATCTCGGTAATTGCAGTATCGGAAAAAGGCTTTTCAACAAAGCTAAAGGCACCAGCCTTCATTGTCTCTACAGCTTTTGGAATATCCCCATGTCCTGAAATCATAACAACAACAAGATTACTATCTGATGCCGTAATTTTCTTTAACGCCTCAACACCATCCATTCCCGGCATCCTGATATCCAGTAAAATACAACCGGAATGACCAAGAAGGTCTTCAGCAAAGAATTCCTCAGCCGATGCAAAGGTCCGAATAGAAGCTTCAAATGAAGATGTGCTTAAAAGCAATTCAGTAGATTCACGTACAGCGTCATCGTCATCAATAATGTATATATACATATCGTTTCTCTGCAAAACCCTTTGATCTTAGTATAACTCTACAACAAACCATCATATAGGTATTCAAATATTCCAAAGCCTTCTAAGCATTATTTACAACAATAAGAAAGACAACAAGTTCTAGTTTGCCTTCCGAAGCACAACCTGCATAAATTTGACCCCGACAAACTCTGAAACAACTCGGCCAAAATCTTACCCCTAGGACAATCGACAATATTAAATGCTGACATTTGCGACCAAAGCCGTTTCAAAAACAACTACGATATTGGTAGTGGTTTTGCTTTGTGTGATCGCCCTTAAAGTTTCAGACCCTTGGGCAATTAGAATCCTGCGCCACAACACCTTTGATGTATTTCAAAAAATAAACCCAAATCAGACCAGAACTGAAGAAATAGTTTTAGTCGAAATTGATGAAACGAGCCTAAAGGCAAAAGGACAATGGCCTTGGCAGAGAAATATTCTTGCAGAACTTACAGATAATATACTAGGGCAATCACCCCGCGCATTGGCAATTGATATTGTTTTCCCTGAACTTGACAGAACATCACCCAGTCTAATCATCGAGAACAATCCGGCTCTCGCAAGACAACTCAAGCTGCACAAACATAATCTCCCTTCCTACGATGATATTTTTGCAAGCTCTCTTCAGGGACACCCTGTAATTCTGGGCATGGCTACAGGTTACGGCACAGATCAACGAGCCCCAATAGAGACCACGACCAGTATAACAATGTATGGAGGGGACGTCAGATCCACTTTACCGCGTTTTAATTATGTTCTCAGAAATATAGAACAACTGGAAAAAGTTACGACACAAGGCGTTAACAACCTGGCAGCAGAACGAGACGGTATAATTCGCCAACTCCCATTACTTTACAATGTAAATGGCACAATCATTCCATCACTAGAGATTGAAACCCTGCGCCTTATTAATGATGCCACTGAAATAAAACTGACAGCAGAAAACAACAAACTCAAAAATATTGAATTAAATTCATTCAACTTGGCTAAGAGCAACCGTGGTAAACCCTGGATTTATTTCAGCAAAAATTCTGATTACAGCAAGGTATCTGCCAACGATATCCTTACAGGCACCATTAACAACACCTTGTTCAGGGATAAAATTGTCATCTTGGGTGTAACGGCACTTGGTATAGCTGATTATACACTGACACCTGTCGGATCAAATTTATCCGGCTTGGAAATACATGCACAAGCATTAGACAACATGCTGACCAACAGTCTTCTTGAGCGCCCATCCTCTTTTTTCTGGATAGAACTAAGTTATTTACTTCTAATCGGTATTATTTTTCTTGTAGTTCACAAACGACACGGAGCATTGGAAGTCACTGTAACATTTGCAGTGATGTGCTGGGCATCCGTACTTATCTCTTCCAGTCTGTTTGTCTTTAGGTCAGCTCTATTTGACCTTTCCCTGCCTTTGATATTCACATTAATCATGTTCGTGATTTCCGTATCTACAGGCTTTGTAACTGAACAAGCACGCAGAAGAAAAGAGGCTAAAATAGCAACGCAAAAAGAGCGAGAAAAAGAAGCAAGGATCAGAAAACTACAAAATGAATTACTACATACAATTGGTAAAAGTTCGGTGCAAAAACTGTCTTCATCCATTGCACACGAACTAAATCAACCCCTTGCAGCCATTTATAACTTTACCAACGCAGCAAAAAAAATCCTCGACAAGGATAATCTTGATCAAGAAACGATCAAACCCGTTTTAGAAAAAATTCTTAAACAAGCTGACCGTGGCAACGAAATATTACGAACAATCAGAGATGCAGCAGAGACGGGTAAATCCCACCTTTCTGCACTCAACATCAATAAGATAATTTTAGAAGAAATTGAATTGTTTAATGATTCAAGTTTAGGAGAGAAATTTTATATAAAGACAGACCTTTCCCTAGAGCTTCCTAACGGCACAGCAAACGAAATACAACTACACCAAGTGCTGTTAAATCTTATACGAAATGCAAAACAAGCAACCGAAGAAATCGACAGAAATGATCATGAACTGCTGATTTCAACCCGCGAAAATCCCAAGGGAATGATTGAGGTCGCCATTAGCGACACCGGTCCTGGACTAACCCCCGATCAGAAAAAAGATCTCTTCAAGCCCTTCTTTACGACAAAGGAACAGGGTACAGGGCTCGGCCTCGCAATCAGTCGCTCAATTATAGAGGCTTGGGGCGGTAACTTATGGGTAGAAGACAACAAAAAAGGGGGAGCAACCTTTAAGTTTACTCTCCCCCTTAATCACTAGAAATTATCTGTTAGATATCGATCTGGCACTTTACCGTAAAACCATATCTACCCTGCGATTAAAGGCTCTTCCCCCCTGCCCCTCACCATCGCCAAGCGGATTTTCCTCGCCCAGAGATTTAATATCAATAGAACCGCCATCAATTCCATTTTCAATTAATCTATCACGTAAATTACCAGCTCTGCGAAGCCCAAGTTCCTTATTGTAATCAGTAGCACCAATAGAGTCTGCGTGCCCAATAAGGCTGATATCTACCGTTTCTCTGGTCGCAATTTCCGCTAAAACAGATTCAAAGATTACATTGGATTCTTCTGTCAACTCAGCGCTATCAAACCCAAAAAAGAAAAAGAATGATAATGGCTTAGGAGGTTGCGCTGCTTCCGTTTCTGCAACCAACTTAGAAACAAGGTCACTCGACAGTTCTCTTGGCTTTTTGGGCGCTTTCTTATCTGGAATTTCAACGACAGTATTAACAGATGAAATCGTTTGCTCGCCAGCATCATTTCGAACACTGACCTCGCCAACGCTTCCGTCCTCTTCGGGCAACAAAATAACATAATTACCGCGAGGTGCAGAACAACCAGCCAACACCAGAAATAAAGCTGACAATAGGATTTTTGACATTAATTTAGGCATAAAATGATCCCTCTTATCCACTGACATTATTCTGCACGCACAAACATTTTAGTACCGCGAACAGAAATCGTTCCAGCAGGCGTTGTTATTTGCAAATCTTCATCAGGGTTTTTTGTCAGTTTGGCAATAATTCCAGATATATATAAAAGTGTTCCCTCAAAAAGCTGAACTGCAAATGCAAGCTTCTTGTTATCAGGATCAAATTCAAAATTATTAAGCTTCAAAGACGAATTACTCCCCAAAGAAACCAGGGTATTATCTCTGAATGATACCCCTAGCGAAGACTCATTTCGGGTTTTCACAATATCATCTTTGTAAAGAGGGTCGCCGATTTGAAGAATTCGCTCGGCCCCTGCACTCTCTACGTAGCAAGCGCCATTCAGCACTTTCACATATGCAATGGCATTTTCATCTGCCTGTGCCCCTGTAGGGGCAACAAAAAGCAAAGAAAAAAGAGCTAACGTTACAAAAGAAACGCGTAATTTTTTAACAAGAAACATAGTTTCACAACCTTCAATCAATAACCAAAAGGAGAACCTTTATTCTTTTGGTCAACAAAATAGGATAAGAAGTAAAAACCCCAGAAAACAAAGAACACTTTATAACTTATATAAAACCATATCAGCAAAAAACTTAGCTCTGAATAATATAAATTCTTTTAATAAGAAACCACACAACAAAACATAATTATTAAATTACATTACTTGTGAACTTTCTAACATACCTTATACTAAAGCATAAATTTTACTACATCACATATGTCTATTTATAATAGTTTAAAATCAATGTTAGCCCTTTATAATTCCAATATAAAGAAGGTAAATTTGCGCAAAAATAACAACCATAAATATACAAAAGACAAAAACATCAGGACACGAAAAAATTTACATGGTATTTTAATTAAAATTTAATAACCAAAAATTTTATTCGCAGGCTTTAATGTATATTCCGCCTCTCTACACACGGACGGGAACAATCATTACCCCTGAACCTCAAGCTAACCGAGGCCCAGGGTTTAAACCTGCGACACAGCCTAGCGATGAAATAAAGACGATCAAAACCATAAATTCGGAAAATACAACAGGAAAAAAGCTGCTCGCTCCCCCAACTGACGGACGAGGCAGCCGTGTTGATATTCTAGTTTAAGAGAATACTTGGGTTTAGAACAGTTTTGATCTGAATACGTTTTAAAACCTTAAACATCAATCACATAACAAATTCAAACCTGATTTTTAATATCCACATACAACAAAAGCGCGATCAGACGAACGCGCTTTTGTTGTATGTCATCGTTTGCAAAACTTACGCTGCAATGCCTTCACGCCAAGCGGTAGAAGACTTACAGGTCTTGCAAATACGCTCGCCAGGCCATTCGCTCACGAACTTTTCCCGACACTTAAGACAATTACGTTTTTTCTTCTCATACACCCGGTCAGAAACCGGCTTTGTATTGGACTGATCGCTCATTAATCCCTCCGTAGGATCCGGCAACTTATAACCTCAAGAACCGTAGTCCTAGGTAAATAGATAATTATTTAAGTTCTTCCGTAGAAGAATAAGGTCTCCAAAGCTCGTCAAGAGCCATCACAACCTGACACCCTTCGTGGGCAAAGACGTCAGAAACAACGCCATCTCAAATCATAAAATGGCTCTGTATCCATACATCTTTTAAAGCGTCTCAAATTGTGGCGATTCCGACAGTCGACTACATAGAGACTTATGCAGTAAGAAACGGAACGGAGACTCAACAAAGGCACTTTGTGCAATGCACAAGTATTAAATAATGTAAGTGAGAAAAAAAATCAACTACCGTCGTGTAAAATTTGGCGATGTCAACGTATTTTTCCGTCGTTTTTCTGTAATATTTTATTCCACAACGAAAGGTTTTACCTGTCCTCCATGGCCATGCACGCTATCATGGGCCCTGATAAAAACTTTTTTTACGCCCTGGGGAATCTCAACACCGGATAAAGATCTGGTAAAGGGTTGCTCGTTTTCATGGGGATGATGAAGCACACGCGTGGCCAGTATCGTCCCGTCTTCGGTTATGACTTCCCATCGATTGGCATAATGATCCCACCCTGTGTCATCATGACGCACCGTCACATTAAAGCGCCACCCCCGATCACCCTCTTTATGCCCTTCAACTTTAACGACATCCGCCTCCCCGGCAACAACAGGCTTGAGCAAAGCCAAAATCACCAACAGCGGTAACAAAGCACAACGGATAATAATAACAAATCGCCGCATGGATTCCCCTCTAAGAGCTTCTTGTAACCTATTACAGATAGCCATCTATAACAGAGATACCCCAACAATACTCCTCACAACCCGGTGAAGTACTCACCAATCAGAACCCAAGCATTGGAAAAGGAAAATATTTGAGAATCCAAGCACAGAACCCAAACACAGAAGAAAGCAATTCCAGCGAAATCACAAGGCCAACGAAGCCTTTAAAATATCCATCAGGAACAAAAAATACTGACGAGGGAAACAAAAGGTGAATTCAGCATCATCTCGAACTTGCCTTAGCCCTGCCATCAACACATAATGTTCTTATGTCAGATCTATTTCAGTCAGCCCCCACTAATGAAACCACGGTTGATTATTCAGCCAAGGATATTCAAGTTCTCGAAGGTTTGGAACCTGTTCGACATCGCCCCGGCATGTATATCGGCGGGAACGATGAACGCGCCATGCATCATCTTGTTGCAGAGGTTCTTGACAATGCCATGGACGAAGCTGTTGCAGGGCATGCGACACGAATCGATATTGAGCTTGGCCTGGATAACCAGATAACGATCAAAGACAACGGACGTGGTATTCCCGTCGACGCCCACCCTAAATATACAGACAAATCTGCACTGGAAGTCATCCTGACAACCCTGCACTCAGGCGCGAAATTCACACAGGATGCCTACGCAACATCCGGGGGTCTTCATGGTGTCGGTGTTTCCGTTGTAAATGCCCTATCTGATTCAATGTATGTTGAGGTGGCAAGGGACAGACAGATTTATCGACAGGAATACAGCAAAGGTCACCCGCTGACCAAACTGGAACTGATTGGCAAAACCAACAACAGGCGTGGGACAACAATTTCATTCCACCCTGATGCGGAAATCTTTGAACCCGGCTGTAAATTCCAGCCTGCCCGTCTCTATAAGATGACAAGATCAAAGGCCTATCTGTTTAAAGGCGTTCAAATTCGATGGACATGCGACCCTTCCCTTGTCGAAGGCAGCAACATTCCATCAAGCGAAGTCATCCACTTCCCCAACGGCCTGAAAGATTTCATTGATTCGCAGCTCGGGGAACGTCCGGCTTTAACCTCAGAATCCTTTGCTGGTGAAGCAGAATTCTCAGATGGTCAGGGGCGTGCGGAGTGGGCGATCTGCTGGCCACGGGATGAACAGGGATTCGTCAATTCCTATTGTAATACAATCCCGACGCCTGATGGCGGCAGTCACGAAAGCGGTATGCGCACCGGCCTATTAAAAGGCCTCAAGGCATATGGCGAACTTACAGGCATCAAAAAAGCAGCGCAGATTACAGGCGACGACCTTTTGAACGGCAGCATTTCGGTTCTCTCCGTCTTTATCAGAGATCCGCAATTTCAGGGACAAACCAAGGATAAGCTTGCAACCCCTCTTGCCGCAAAACTCACTGAAGCAACAATAAAAGATCACTTTGATCTGTGGTTGGCCAGTAATCCTGAAAGCTCCAGAATTTTGCTGGAACGTATTATAGAGCGCAGTGAAGACCGGCTCAGAAGAAGGCAGGATAAAGAAACCAGCCGTAAGACTGCGACACGTAAAGTACGCCTGCCCGGAAAGCTTGCAGACTGTAGCAGCAACAGATCAAATGACACTGAAATTTTTCTGGTCGAGGGCGATTCAGCTGGTGGGTCGGCAAAGCAGGCCAGGGACAGGAAAACACAGGCGATCCTTCCCCTGCGCGGGAAAATTTTGAACGTTGCCTCTGCAACGGCTGATAAAATCAAAGCAAACCAGGAAATTGCGGATATCACCTTGGCATTGGGTTGTGGTACCAAGGGACAGTTTGACAAAGACAAGCTTCGTTACGAACGTATCATCATCATGACGGATGCTGACGTTGACGGTGCCCATATCGCATCTTTGTTAATGACTTTCTTCTATCAGGAAATGCCCGGTCTCATCGAAAGCGGCCACCTCTATCTTGCGATGCCGCCGCTTTACAGGCTGACCCAAGGAAGCAAAACAGTCTATGCCATGGATGACGAGCATCGATTGGAGCTGGAGAAAACCGAGCTGACAGGACGGGCAAAAGTTGAGGTCAGTCGCTTTAAAGGTCTCGGTGAAATGCCGCCGAAACAACTTAAAGAAACAACAATGGATCCAGCAAAAAGAACGCTTCTGCGAGTTACCGTTCATCACAATGATGACTTTGATCCAGCTGAAAGCCAGAGAGCCGCAGCGGACAGGGTCAATTGTCTGATGGGTAAAAAGCCGGAACTCCGGTTTAATTTTATTCAGGACAACGCCAAATTCGTTTCTGATATAGATATCTAGCACTACAGATATTCTTTAATCAAAAAGCACTGCTATTCAACTGGATAGCAGTGCTTTTTTATCTGAATTGTGTTCAATCTCAGTATTCCACACCGCAACATTGCCCCTTTTTTGTCACAAAGCCTCTCCCTTTCGGCATAAAGCCGCGGGATAAGAAATAGAAAGAAACAAAACAACTCTATTTTTTAATGGCAGGGCAGCGGCATGCTGAAAAAAATCACGACCCAACACATCAACTTTTTTACAAAAACACCATTTATTCTCCCATTTATTCTCATGGCGTTAGCCTCTTTCATGATCGCTATCAGCGTGAACAGTTCGATGGCAAACGGACTGGTCTCGCCCAACGATATGAAAAGGGGTTCGTTGTTATTAAAAACAACAGAAGACGGAAAGATGGTCGAGGCCATTCAGCTTGCGACTAATGTCGAAATTGACATCAATGGACCAATCGCCCGCACGAAAGTAACCCAGCGATTTAGAAACCCGTCAAATGGTTGGGTCGAAGGCACTTATGTTTTTCCCCTGCCCGAAACATCCGCTGTTGATACACTAAAAATGCAAATTGGCGATCGCTTTATCGAAGGTGTGATCAAACCCAAAGAAGAAGCCCGCAAAATCTATGACGACGCCAAAAGAGAAGGTAAAAAAGCAAGCTTGGTAGAACAGTTGCGCCCCAATCTCTTTACCAATTCAGTCGCAAACATAGGACCGCAAGAGATCGTCGTCGTACAGATTGAGTACCAAGAGACCGTTAGACAATCAAATGGCCTTTTCTCTCTCCGTTTCCCAATGGTCGCAGCCCCGCGCTACAATCCCAAACCACGCATCGTCGAAAGTGTCAATTTTGAGAACGATGAACAGTGGGGAACAGTTAAAGACCCCGTGCCTGATCGCGAAGAGATAACCTCTCCCGTTTTAAATCCCGAAAAACAGGCTAAAAGTAATCCCGTATCTCTGAACGTTAATCTGGCTTCAGGCTTTCCTATTGGGGAAATCAAAAGCCCGTTTCATAACATTGTGACCGATTATAAATCCAAAGATCAGGTCAAAGTGTCACTCAGCGACCAAGTTGTACCAGCAGATCGCGATTTTGAGCTCAACTGGAAAGCTGAACCCAAGCAATCACCACGCGTCGCTCTTTTCAAGGAAACCATTGGTCAGGATGACTATTTCCTTGCCTTTGTTACCCCGCCAAAACTCGCACAACTTGCGCAGGACGAGATACCAACCCCGAACAGGGAAGTCATTTTTGTTATTGATAACTCTGGCTCTATGGCTGGCCCATCCATGAGACAGGCAAAGGAAAGCTTGCTTTTAGCGCTTGCAAAGCTGCAAAATCAGGACCGCTTTAACGTTATCAGGTTCGATGATACCTACGAAGTCCTTTTCCCCTCAGCCCTTGAAGCCAACACGGGCAATCTCGATATCGCAAAAAGGTTTGTCTCATCGCTCGAAGCCGATGGGGGAACAGAAATGCTGCCCGCGCTGGAGGCTGCACTCGGAGATCAGACACCCCACGATAAATCCACCCTGCGCCAAATCATCTTCCTCACGGACGGGGCCATTGGCAATGAGAAACAGATGTTTGACACCATTGTCAAAAAGCGGGGGCGGTCCAGAATTTTCACTGTTGGTATTGGCTCTGCCCCCAACAGTCACTTTATGAACCGCGCGTCGAGCTATGGTAAAGGCACCTTTACCCACATCGGATCTGAGCAACAGGTCAGATCCCGTATGAATGAGCTATTCACAAAGCTTGAAACCCCCGTACTCACAGACCTCAAGGCAGACTGGCCGACAAGAAACCAGCCCGAAGAAAACAACGTCGAAATGAGTCCAAGCCAACTGCCTGATCTCTATAGCGGCGAGCCCGTCGTTATTCTGGCAAAAACAAAAACCGCAACTCAACCAACCAAGGAAACACTGGATATTTCCGGCCAGTTCGCCAATCAGCCCTGGACAATTAAATTGCCTTTAAAGAGTGCACAGCAAGGCACTGGTATCGGTAAACTTTGGGGTAGAAGAAAAATTACAGAAATAGAAGGCCAGTATTTTCAGGCCGATAACTGGGATGTTCTTGATCAGGACATACTCAATACCGCCATGAAATATGGTTTAATCAGCAAAATGACCAGCCTCGTTGCCGTTGATATCACACCGACAAGGCCAGCTGATAAAGATTATTCTAGCCAGAAAATCGCGTTGAATCTGCCGGCAGGATGGGACTTTGAGAAGGTTTTCGGACCAGATTATGCCTCTGAACCTGAACCACAGAAAGAGGCCAGTGTCTCACCGCTCTATAGCTTGGCAGCCAGTGATGCCCCGTTGGAAAGCCCTACATTTGCAAAGGCTAAATCGATCCCCTTACCTGCCACAGCAACAACTGCGGAATTAAAAATGATTCTCGGCATTCTACTGTTGCTTGCCACCGTATTGTTCATGCTGGTGTCACGTAAAATGCTTACAAACGGGCACCGTCCATAATCATGGCACTATCGCGTGGCACCAAACCCGTTTCACGAAAAGGGTGGCCTGTCCAGCATCTGGCAAGGGGAACCAGAAAGTTCCTCTTGCTGGCATTGTTTATTATAGGATTTGCATTAATCGGAGACGGCCTCTACATCAAATTAAAAGCCGTCCTGGCGCAACACCTGCTGCAACAAGCCTGGCAAGAGACCCTAACAACCCAAACACCACAAAAAGCATGGTCCTGGGCTGATACCTACCCTGTTGCAGAGATAAGCCTCCCCAATCTGGCGATTGAACCCGTAATCGCCCTGCGTGGCAGTAGTGGGGAAGCCTTGGCCTTCGCGCCAGGGCATTTAGAAAACACCGCCCAGCCCGGACAGCAGGGAACGGCCGTTTATGCAGCTCATAGAGATACTCATTTTGCTTTTTTGGAAAAGATAAAAGCAACTGACATCATAAAAGTGAAAGATCCTCAAGGGCGAGATCATTTCTATAGAGTGGATAACATCCGGATTACCAAATGGGATCAATCTGGCATTACCAATCAAAATTCGTCTAAGCGAATAGCCTTGGTAACTTGCTGGCCTTTCAATGCTCAAACACCCGGCCCGCTTCGATATATTGTAGAGGGGCACCTTCTTGAAAAATCTCTCTCTGATTGACCAGGCAATCTTTGTGACAAAAACCAAGCAAGCTGCGAAGCCTAATCCCTTTCCAACCAGTCTTGGAGAACCTTATTAACTTGTGCTGGCAACTCAATATTTGACAGGTGACCACAGTCTTCCAAAACCAGAAGTTCGGCACTTGGTGTCAAAGAGGCGATTTCTTCTGAGCAGTCCAAAGGGGTAATCAAGTCATCCCGCCCGCAGATGACTTGTACGGGGCACTTTATCTTCGGTAAAATATCCAGATGGCTTTCACGATCCAGTATTGCCGTTTGCTGTCGAACAAAAGCTTCCTGTCCAACCTCTTCGGCCATTTTGTATATTTCAGACGTCAAGGACGTATCATCCATTCGGTCGGGATGAATAAGCAGAGGCATCAAGTGCGGTGTCACCCCCTTAAACTTTCCACGCCCGGCCAAGGAAAGTAGACCACGTCTACGCCGCTTTTGTTCGGGGCTATCCGCACGTGCTTTTGTATCAATTAACGCCAAACGCTTCACACGCTCGGGCGCAATCCGCAGGATCTCGAGCGCGACATATCCCCCCATTGATAATCCAACGAGATTGAACTTTCCACGCACCTGTTTCAAAGCCTGTACTGCCAGCTCTCTAATAGAGCTTGCCTGGGTAAGATCAGCGACTTCACAAAGATATTTGTCTTTAAAGTGATCCAACTGTGGCGACCACAGTCGTTGGTTACACAACAAGCCCGGCAGAAAAAACAGGCGTTCTTTTTCTTGCATGAAATTAATCGTTTTCTTTGAGTAGGTTCGATAGTTTTTTAAATTCTGGTGTTCCGGCCTTTTTCAACATTTCAAACATCACCATTTCGCTTGAAACAACTTCGGCTCCGGATCTGATCATACGCTCCAGCGCCAGCTTTCTATTCTCGTCAGCGCGCGAACCAATAGCATCTGCCACAACGAAAACATCGAATCTCTCTGCCAACAATTCCAGAACAGTCTGCTGAACACAGACATGGGCTTCAATACCCGTAACAATAACCTGACGCCGTCCGGTTTCTTTTAAGGCTGACATAAAAGGCGCACAGCCCGCAGAGCTGAAAGAAATTTTCTCGAACACATTAGTATCTGTGTAATAATCACGCAGTTGTTCAAGAGTATGCCCAAGCCCTTTCGGGTATTGCTCAGTCACCAGAACAGGCACAGATAGCTCAGACGCCGTTTTCAAAACCAGTTCATTGGCTTTCAGGATGGATTGAAGTTCAGGTATTGCAGGTGCCAATCTGTCCTGCACATCAATGACAACAACAACCGAATCTTCTGCAGACATCAACATTTTTCAAGCGCCTTTATCACGTTAACGGACCTCTATTGACTTAAACATCACCGGCTTAAAATTAAACAATAATATTACTTTATGGCGTAATTTATCGATTTTCTGCCCCTAAAACACAGTACAAATTGACTTTTTCAAAGCTTTCCGTATTATGCGCACGTCGCTTCTGGAAAGCACGCGTAAGTTTTTACGCATTTCTGCTTTTTTTTGACTAACGCTCAAGCGTAACTAAGGAATACATGAGCTTTTCTGATCTTGGATTAAATCCAAAGCTCCTGCAGGCTGTCGAGGATGTTGGCTATACAACACCTACGCCTATTCAGGAACAAGCAATCCCCTACGTGTTAATGGGTCGTGATGTAATGGGCTGTGCCCAAACCGGGACAGGAAAAACTGCCTCGTTTACACTGCCTATGATCGAAATGCTGTCCAGTGGTCGGGCACGTGCAAGAATGCCACGTTCTTTGATCCTGACACCAACACGTGAACTTGCCCATCAGATTTCGGAAAATTTCGAAAACTATGGAAAATACAGCAAGCTTAGCAAAGCTCTCCTTATCGGAGGCTCTTCCTTTGCGGAGCAGACAAAGCTCCTCGAACGCGGCGTTGATGTGCTTATTGCCACACCTGGTCGTCTTCTCGATCTTTTCGAGAGAGGCAAGATCATGCTGGTCGACACTAAACTTTTGGTGATTGATGAAGCAGACCGGATGCTGGATATGGGCTTTATCCCCGATGTAGAAAAGATCGTGTCTTTGCTTCCACCACTGAGACAGACACTCTTTTTCTCTGCCACCATGGCACCGGAAATCAAGAAGCTGTCCGACAAGTTCCTCAGCAATCCGAAAGAAATCTCTGTTACCAAGCAGGCATCAACTGCTGAAACGGTTCAACAGACGGTTATCAAGATTGATGGCGGTCCCAAGGATAAGCGCGAAGCACTACGCCAGATCATGACTGGCGAAGGTGAAATCCAATCCGCGATTTTATTCTGCAATAGAAAAAAAGACGTCGACATTCTGAATAAATCACTGAATGTACACGGATTTTCTGCTGCAGCACTCCACGGTGATATGGTTCAATCATCCCGTATGGAAACACTGAACGACTTTAAGGACGGCAAAGTTAAGCTGTTGGTCTGTTCAGATGTTGCTGCACGTGGTCTGGATATTCCCGCAGTATCGCACGTCTTTAACTTTGACGTTCCAATTAACCCCGAAGATTATGTTCACCGCATAGGAAGAACCGGGCGTGCAGGGCGAGAAGGCAAGGCATTCACAATCGCGACAATTGAAGATTACAAGGCATTACGCAACGTGTTAACAACAATTAATAGCGCTATTCCTGTTGTTTCTCTTGAAGGCTTTGAAAGCTGGACAGATGAAGAAGCTGCGTCACTAAAAGGACGCAGACGTCGGCGCCCAGCAAAAGCTTCGTCAAAAGGTGGCGATACCAAAGATGCGAAACCAAGCAGTCGTCGCAAGAAATCTGATGACGTTTCAGAAGATATTTCTTCTGAGATTGCAGCATCGACAGATACTGACAACAACACCGAAGAAAAACGTAACGCGAAAAAAACAGCCAGAACACCCCGTCGTAAACCAAAACCAACGGCTGTTATTGGCGAGAGAGAGCCTTCGTCAGAACCAAGTAACCCGACAAGCTCTTTTGGGGACCACACCCCGGCTTTCATTCTACGTGAAGCAAAAGTCGCATAACAAAGATTGCATCGTAATCATGGGAAAGGCGTTCTTACGGGCGCCTTTTTTTATGGCTGGATCAGATCATCTGCACAAAACTTTTAAACATAAATATTGATGCCAAACGATAAAATGTTATTTATAAAAGTAGAGCACGCCCGACATAGCTAATAATTCCCAACCAAGCATCCCAAGCTCAGAGTCAGTATATGAACAAAGATTCCGCCTTTTCTTTTGGCGTTCCCTACTCCCTTTTTTATATCTTTGTTTTCATGACCATGGGCATCATTCTTGTGTTTTGGCCTCTATGGTTATCTGAAAGGGGGCTCAGTAAGTCAGAAATAGGCAATATACTCTCTATCCCGCCGTTCCTGATGGTACTGGTTTCCCCATTGATTGCCTTCATATCAGAAAAAAGCGGCTATAGCAGGACCGTACTTTTCACAACAGCATTAATCTCCAGCGGGTTCTTCTTCACCTTCTATTTCGCTGAAAATTTTTATTTTTATCTATTGCTCCAAGCAGGTGCATCGTGTTGCTTTCTTTCACTTATTCCTTTAGGTGACAGTCAAACACTTAAAGCTGTCCGCCTGTATGATTTAAATTATGGGCGAATAAGGCTTTGGGGCTCGCTTTCATTCATAGCAACAAGCTTTGGGGTCGGCCACCTTTTAGATACAATCGACATCAACTGGACACTATGGCTTATTCTATGCGCCCTTATTATTGTAGCATTTTTTAGCTTAACCCTGCCCCAACTGCCTGGGGAACAAGAAAAAACATCTGGCAATCCAAGAGTATTTCTTAGAAAGCCAAGCTTTCTCTTTTTTATTCTTGGGGCTGGCATGATCATTGGTAGCCACGCCGCCTATTATGCCTTTGGCTCTCTATACTTAACGTCACTGGGATATAGCAAAAGCCTCGTTGGGTTTATCTGGGCATTTGGCGTTATGGCTGAGGTCCTTTTATTCGCGTTTAGCAACAAGCTGTTTAAAAGCGCACGCTCTCTACACCTTATCATAATCGGTAGTATCGCGGGGATGATCAGATGGGGCACCCTTGGCTTTAGCGACAGTATGATTTTGATCATTGGTATCCAGGTTTTACACGCCCTGACATTCGGCCTGACACATTTGGGATCCATGTCATTTATAACAAAGCATGCCCCAAAAGATGTCTCGGCTTCTGCACAAAGCCTCTATTCCAGCATCGCAAATGGTCTGATGATGGGGTTATCAATTTTCGTTTCGGGCATGCTGTTTGATATTGATCCCTCGTATGCTTTTCTTGCAATGGTGGGGATGGCTGCAACTGGCGGGACTATTATATGGATAGTTACAAAGTTTGTACCACCGAGCAGCGCCCCACCGGCAAAAGAATATACGCATCAAGAACTACCCTGAACGGTAAAGAATTATTAGTATTTCCCTAGTTAAAATAGAGACGTTCTACTGGATTATCTTAAATAACAAAAGATAGCCGCGTTTTGATGGAAAACTAAATCCATATCTGCGGTTAATTTGATGGATCATAATTATTGAAATTACCCCCTAAACATGTCTTTGCTATCGCGTCTCTTTTACTTATTTTTCCACTGGTAAAAAAAAGTATTGCCGCTGATGCTCAACCAGTAACGATGGCTTGCAGCTCTTTCCCCCCCTATAAAATAGAAAATCCCGGCACAGGTCCCAAAGGTATGGATGTCGATATAATGCTGGAAATTTTTTCCCTCGCAGGGCGGGATGTTGAGTACTCGTTTTACCCTTGGAAACGTGCCGTCAAATTAGTCGAACAAGGAAAAGTAGATGGCCTTTGCGGGTGTTCTTATCACCCAGACAGAGATGAGAATTTCCTTTTCTCAGATATCCTTGGTTACCACAGCCAAGGGGTGTTCTTGTCAGAAGATGTGAGCTTAAGGAATTTTGATTCAGTTGCAGATCTCAAAGACTTATCAGTCGCCAGTGTAAGAGGTTATGCGGTCCATAAAGAATTAATCGAGAATGGTATCAAGGCTTATGAAGCGACAAATGACGACGATTTGCTAACCTTACTAGAAAACAAACGCGTTGACGCCGTTTATTCCTATAGGGACTCAATATTATTTGCCTTAGCCAATCGTGGCAAAAGCGGGCATGTAACCTACAGAGAACTGGTCAGTCATCCTTATTATTTTTGTTTTTCTAAAAAATCTGAAAAGGTTCAAAGTATTATTGATGATGTAAACCAAGGCCTGCGTACCATCAGGCATAATGGCACGTACGAAGAAATCAGAAAAAAGTATCAATAAAAAAAGGCCTCGAAAATGAAGCCTTTCTTATTCACTTTGACAAAAAAATCAGAGGCTATTTGGTGCCATAAATACGATCACCCGCATCCCCCAAACCGGGAACGATATATCCATGTTCATTTAGTTTCTGATCGACAGAGGCTGTGTAAACAGGAACATCCGGGTGTCCCTTTTGGAATTCTTCAATTCCTTCCGGTGCCGCAAGCAAGCAAAGGAACTTGATATTCTTTGCACCATCTTTCTTGAGACGATCTATAGCGGCTACAGCTGTATGCCCCGTTGCCAACATGGGGTCGACAACAATAACTTCACGATCGGCCATATCCGTTGGTACTTTATAATAGTATTCAATTGCTTCTAATGTTTCATGATCACGATATAGTCCGACATGCCCCACACGTGCAGACGGCAACAAATCCATCATCCCATCCAGAATACCGTTACCAGCACGCAGGATTGAAATAAAACAAGGTTCTAGATCTCGTAAGACCGGGCACATTGCACGTTCAACTGGTGTTTCAACCTCACGTTCTGTGAGAACCAGGTCTCGTGTAACCTCATAGGCAAGCAGGTGAGAGATTTCTTTTAACAACCGACGAAAATCAGGGGTCGCGGTTTCTTTCGAACGCATTTGAGTAAGTTTTACCTGAACCAAAGGATGCTCAACCACGGTTACATTTGCGCTCATATTTATAGCCTTTACGTCTGATGTTTTATTGTCGACAAATTATTCTTGTTACTTACCCTTTTAAGCTCTTTATGTCGACCCCCTCTCTATTCTCGAAACAAGAAGACCACGTATGCTTAAGCACTCACACTCTTAAAGATGCATTTCATATACGACATTTTGTCGCGATCAAATGGTTCTCTCTTTTCTAACAGTCTGGCTTTATTATACTTTCCACGAATACATAACTAAGTTGATTAATTACGGAGCCTTACACCGTATATTGGAACTTTAAAAAACTCTTAAAAAGAGGTTGCAATTTCGTTTTTTTGAGCTATTTAAAAAATCGGACCTTTTTAGTCCGGTATGGAGAAAAGCTATGTTCCGCCTTACGAGGTTAACAGATTATGCAGTTGTCGTTCTTGGGCAAATGTCTTCGCAAAAAGAGCAGGTCGTTACGGCCCCTCAAATTGCAGAAGAAACAGGCTTGCCTTTGCCAACTGTTGCCAAAATTCTTGGTCTGCTTTCCCGGCAAGGCTTAATAACATCCCTTCGCGGAGCGGGTGGTGGTTATATAAGCCATCAAGATGCCGCCTCTATAACCGTTGCAGATATCATCCAGTCAATCGAAGGCCCAATTGCTTTAACGGCCTGTGTCGAGGGCGCAGTCGATAACTGTTCAGTAGAGACCATGTGCCCCATGCGCGGAAATTGGAACAAAGTAAATCAAGTTGTCGCCAATGCTCTGAAAACAGTGACACTCGCCGACATGATTGATTTCCAAGACAGTTTCATAATAGACAAACAAAAATCGGACGCGAGCTCAGTAGAGCTTACCTGATCAATTCAACTAAAGTCCGATAGGAGAGTAAAAGAATGGCTGCCACACAAGAAACAGTCGAACAGGTCCAATCCCTTGAGATGGACAAATATAAATATGGCTTTGTTACAGATATTGAATCTGAAAAAGCCCCTAAAGGCTTAAGTGAAGAAACTGTCCGTTTCATCTCTGCCAAGAAGAATGAGCCAGAGTGGCTTTTGGAATGGCGCCTGAAAGCATTCCGTCTTTGGCAGACAATGCCTGAACCCAAATGGGGAAAGTTGGAGATTCCTGAAATAGATTATCAGGATTCATACTATTACTCTTCCCCCAAAAGCATGGAAGACCGTCCACAGAGTTTGGACGAAGTCGATCCAGAACTGCTTCGTACGTATGAGAAACTGGGCATCCCAATTAAAGAGCAAGAGGTATTGGCGGGTGTGGCCGTTGATTACGTTTTTGACTCTGTATCGGTTGCAACCACTTTCCGTGAACAGCTGAAAGAAGTCGGTGTTATCTTCTGCCCGATTTCCGAAGCAATTCAGGAATATCCGGAACTGGTCAAGAAGTATCTTGGCTCGGTTGTTCCTGCAGGTGACAACAAACATGCCTGTTTGAATTCAGCCGTCTTTACCGATGGTTCCTTTGTATACATTCCAAAGGGCGTTCGCTGCCCGATGGAACTATCAACCTATTTCAGAATTAACGAACTGAACACAGGACAGTTCGAACGCACACTTATCGTAGCCGACGAAGGCTCTTATGTGAGTTATCTGGAAGGCTGTACCGCGCCTCAGCGTGATGAAAATCAACTTCATGCCGCGGTTGTCGAGTTGGTAACGATGGATGATGCCGAAATCAAATACTCCACGGTTCAAAACTGGTATCCCGGTGATGAAGACGGCAAAGGCGGTATCTATAATTTCGTGACCAAGCGCGGTATATGTAAGGGTAAAAACTCCAAGATCAGCTGGACACAGGTTGAAACAGGTTCAGCAATTACCTGGAAATATCCAAGCTGTATCCTGCAAGGTGATAACTCTGTTGGCGAGTTTTATTCCGTTGCAATCACCAATGGCCGTCAACAGGCCGATACCGGCACCAAGATGATCCATTTGGGTAAAAACACAACCTCACGCATCATCTCGAAGGGTATTTCCGCTGGTAAGTCTCAGAACACCTATCGCGGGTTGGTCAGAGTTGCCGCAAAGGCCGAAGGAGCGCGTAACTTTACTCAGTGTGATTCGCTTTTGGTTGGCGATACCTGCGGAGCGCACACCGTTCCCTATATCGAAAGCAAAAACAGATCGGCAAGACTGGAACACGAAGCGACGACATCCAAAATCAGTGAAGATCAACTCTTTTACTGTCGTCAACGCGGTATCTCTGAAGAAGATGCTGTCGGTCTTGTGGTCAACGGCTTCTGTCGCGAAGTACTTCAGGAATTACCAATGGAATTTGCTGTTGAAGCGCAACAGCTTGTCAAAATCAGTCTGGAAGGCAGCGTCGGATAACGAAGCGCCCTATTCCAATTAGACACCTAGATAAAGAGAACAGAGCAAAAAGATGTTAGAAATCAAAAACCTTCATGCAGAAGTTGACGGACAATCCATTCTTAAGGGCATTGACCTGAATATCAACAAAGGCGAAGTGCACGCCATCATGGGCCCTAACGGCTCTGGTAAATCAACACTTGCAAATGTGCTTGCCGGTCGTGATGACTATGAAGTCACCGAAGGCGGTATCTTTTTCGATGGCAAAGACATTTCCGACCTGGAGCCTGAAGAGCGTGCCGGCGAAGGTATCTTCCTCGCATTTCAGTATCCAGTAGAAATTCCTGGCGTGACCAACACGACATTCCTGAAAGAAGCTCTGAATGCTCAACGTCGTTACCGCGGTGAAGAAGAGCTGGACGGTATGGAGTTCGTGAAAATGATCCGCGGCAAAACCAAAGAGCTTGGCATCAAGGATGATATGCTGAAACGCGCCGTTAATGTCGGGTTTTCTGGTGGTGAGAAAAAACGTAACGACATTCTGCAAATGGCTGTTCTCAATCCCAAACTTGCCGTTTTGGATGAAACAGATTCAGGTCTGGATATTGACGCCCTTAAAGTTGTTGCCGAAGGCGTGAACAAACTACGAGCCGAAAACAACGCCATTTTGGTTATCACGCACTACCAGCGTCTTTTGAACTACATTGTACCTGATCAGGTACACGTTTTGGCACATGGTAAAATCCGCCGTTCCGGTGGCAAGGAACTGGCTCTTGAGCTGGAAGAAAAGGGTTATGCTGACTATTCTGGTGAGGCAGCCTAATGGTAACACTTCCATCAGATAAAGAGGCATTCGTTGCCCACTACGACCAGACCAAGGACCACTTGCCCGGCCGTAATCTTGCGTGGCTCAATGAAACAAGAGCGAAAAACATCGCGCTGTTCAACGACATCGGATTACCATCGGCAAAAACAGAGCTTTGGAAGTTCACCAGCCTTAATCCGCTAAAGAAACAGGCTTTCTCTGCGCCAGAAACCTCAGGACAGGCAGCCAACGATGACCTGCCAAGGCTTTTTGATGCAACAAGCTCTGTTCGCCTTGTTTTCATCGACGGTAAATACTCAGCGTCTCTTTCAGACACTTCTTTGCCAAGCGGTGTTACCATGGAAAGTTTGGCGGCAGTGCTTGATAACGGGACCACTAATCTCGACCAAACACGCATGTCACGTCCCCGCGCGGAAGAGCAGCCACTTGTGGCCTTGAATACAGCCCTCATGGCCGATGGATATATCCTGTCTGTTGCCAAAGATGTTTCTGTAGAAAAGACAATCGAGATACTTCATCTCGGCAGTGGTAAGGCTGAAAGTACGCATCACACAAGAAATATCATTTCTGTTGGATCAGGCAGCAAGGCAACGATTGTCGAGCACAATACCGATCATGGCGAGAACGTATATTTCTCTAATACAGCCACAGATATCAGCGTTGATGAAAACGCCACCCTGCACCATTATCGCGTTCAAGAAAGCAACAGATCGGCCTTTTTGATCTCTTCAACAGAAGTAGAAGTTGGCAAAGGCGCGACATATGACAGCTTCCTGCTGAACACCGGTGCACGACTGGCACGATCAGACATTAATGTAAGCCTGGCAGCTGAGAATTCTGCCTGTCATTTAAACGGCACCTATATGGGTACCGACGACCAGCATTGTGACATTACAACACGCGTTGATCACAAGACACCCCACACAACGTGTGACGAAGTCATAAAGGGTGTCTTGAGCGGTAGTGCCAGAGGTGTTTTTCAAGGCAAGATCATTGTTCATGAACAGGCCCAGAAAACTGTTGGTAACCAATCTCACCGCGCCATGCTTTTGTCCGATCAAGCAGAAGTAGATGCGAAGCCTGAACTGGAAATCTTTGCTGATGACGTTATCTGCAGCCACGGTTGCACATCGGGTCAGATCGACGAAGATGCCCTGTTTTACCTGCGTTCTCGTGGTCTCTCGCAGGAACAAGCGCAAGCTCTTCTTGTGAATGCATTTCTGGCCGATGCAGTTGAAGCGGTGCAAAATGAAGATCTAAAGGATCTCTTTCTGGTTAGAATATCTGACTGGCTTGAAAACAACCCAAACAAACCAGCCTGATTTGAAATCAAGGGCATAAGGACACCACAATGAGCATAGGTACAGCAAAGAACGTTGATATGGGAACCATCAAAGCCGGTGACAATTCACTACAGGCGTTTGATGTCCATCGCATTCGCGAAGACTTCCCTATTCTTCAACGTGAAATCTATGGCCGTCCCCTCGTCTATCTCGACAGCGCTGCATCGGCACAAAAGCCCCGTCAAGTTCTAGAGCGGATGCAAGAGGCCTATGAAACCTATTATTCCAATGTTCATCGTGGTGTCCACAGCCTGAGCCAGGCCTGTACCGAAGCTTTTGAATCCGGGCGCAATGCTGCTGCACGTTTTATAAATGCAGAAAGCCCGGATCAATGCATTCTGACAAAGGGTGCGACAGAAGCTATCAATCTGGTCGCCCAAAGCTATGGACGAAGCTTCCTCAAAGCGGGCGATGAAATCATCATTTCCCATATGGAACACCATTCCAACATTGTTCCCTGGCAAATTCTCAGGGATCAAATTGGTATCGAAATCAAAGTCGTGCCAATTGATGGGGATGCAAACTTCCTGTTTGAAGAATATGAAAGTCTTTTTACTTCAAAAACCAAACTGGTTGCCATTACCCATATCTCAAATGCTGTTGGTACTGTAACCCCGATCAAAGATATTATCCGTGTTGCTCACGCACATGGTGCAAAGGTTCTGGTTGATGGTTGTCAGGCTGCCCCGCATGCTCACATTGATGTGCAGGATCTCAAGCCTGATTTTTACTGTTTTTCCGGCCACAAGGTTTACGGCCCCAGCGGTGTTGGCATCCTCTATGGACAAGCAGACCTTCTCAATTCAATGCCGCCTTATCAGGGTGGTGGCGAAATGATTGATCTCGTTACCTTTGAGAAAACCACCTACAAAGAGATACCGCATCGCTTCGAGGCTGGAACACCCGCAATTGTAGAGGCCATCGGCCTTGGCGCGGCCATTGAATACATTGAAGCGCTGGGCAAAGATAATATTGCTGCCCATGAAAACGGTATCCTTGCCTATGCAACAGAACGCCTGAGCAGAATTCCCGGCCTGAATATCATTGGTCGGGCCAAGGAAAAGGCGAGTATTCTGTCTTTCACCATGGAAGAAGCCCATGCCCATGACATCGGTACAATCCTGGATCGCAGAGGTGTTGCGGTCAGGGCCGGACATCACTGTGCTCAACCGCTGATGCAACGCTTTGATCTGCCTGCGACGGCCCGTGCCTCTTTTGGGATCTATAACACCCGTGAAGAGGTTGACGCCCTTGCCGACGCCCTTGAAAAAGTACGGGAACTCTTTAGCTAATGTTTGATGATGGTAAAAGCTTAAGCGACTTTCTCCCCAAGGCAGAAGAAGGTTTTAAAGCTACAGCGGGCACGCCATTGGCCAAGGGAACTGCCTTTGCCGGCAAAGACGACATTATTGATGCCTTCCAAAGTGTTCACGACCCGGAAATTCCCGTGAATATTTATGACCTGGGTCTGATCTACGGCCATGAGATGGATAAAGAAGGTAATGTTAATGTCAGTATGACACTCACAGCCCCGAACTGCCCGGTAGCGGGTGAACTACCCATGCAGGTAGCAGAAGCCGTTGCCGCTGTGGAAGGGGTTGGGGAAGTTACCGTTATTCTAACCTGGTCTCCCCCGTGGAACCAAAATATGATGAGCGAAGATGCACAACTTGCGCTTGGCCTGTTTATGTAACCTTTTTATTTGGGGCATTACCCCCATATAATGATATAGTAAGACCAGAAACTGGAAATTAAGAGACATAATCCGATGATGCCAAAACTCATCACCCTTACAGATGCTGCCGCGGATCGCGTTAAAATGCTTATGGACCAAAGTCAGGACGAAGCCGTTCTTGGTTTGCGTGTTGGCATCAGCACAAAAGGTTGTTCCGGTCTCAGCTATGTCGTGGAATACGCTAAAGAACAAAAGAAATTTGAAGACGTTGTTGAAGACAAGGGCGTCAAAATCTTTATTGAACCAACTGCCGTTATGTATTTGATTGGCAGTGAGATGGACTTTGTTCAGGACAAATTCCAAAGCTCATTTGTTTTCAACAATCCAAATGAAGCAGGCCGTTGCGGATGCGGGGAAAGTTTTCACGTTGCTCCCGAAAGTAACAAAGCAGAATTAATTACCTGATCTTAGCCCTGTCCTGTCTGCCGACCGACTTCCCCTGACACCACGCCCACGTTCAGAGTTCTAATAAGAAACCATGTCCTACACATTTGATCCCGCTCCCGTTGTCACACTCCCCGTTGTCGGATCAGATCTCTTGTTTCCTGTGCGACGCATCTTCTGCGTGGGCCGGAACTATACCGAGCATACAAAAGAAATGGGAGGCAATCCCGATATTGAAACCCCGATGTTCTTTATAAAGCCTGCTGAATCTATAGCTGCCGAAGGCGGATCAATTCCTTATCCCGGCGCGACAACAGATCTCCATCATGAAGTTGAACTTGTGGTCGCACTAAAAAGCGGCGGCAGCAATATTTCACCAGAACAGGCGAGCGAACATATTTTTGGCTATGCGACCGGTGTCGATCTAACCAGAAGAGATTTACAGAAAATCTGCAAAGACAAACGTCACCCTTGGGATGTTGCAAAAGGCTTTGAAAACTCGGCCCCCTGTAGTGCGATCACACCACACACAGAGAGTTTACTCTCCGGATCTTCCTCGATTTCGCTTGGTGTGAATAATGAGATTCGTCAGCACGCAACACTTGGGGATATGATCTGGCCCGTCGAACAGATCATCTATCACCTGAGCCGCCTGTTTGATCTGCGTTCAGGTGATATTATCATGACAGGGACACCGGCAGGTGTCGGGGCAATCAAATCCGGCGATCAAATCACCTGCTCAATAGAAGGCCTTTCAGATCTCGAATTTCGACTAACATGAAACTTAAGTTGAATGAGAATTTTACTATCTCACTTAGCTTTTAGTTATACCCGGCAATAGACAGCAGCTTATCAAGATCGACATGCTCTTCCATATGCTGGGCCAAAGCATCAAGAGTTCCATCAATTTCTTTTTCAAACGACAGAGTACTGGCTTCTCTTTTTTTAATACGGTTCAAAAAAGCAGCCCTGTAGCTATCGGATACAAAAAGGCCGTGCAGATAGCATCCTGATATTTGCCCGGAAGCAAGCTGTACACCCTCTTCCCTGTCGCCAATAGAGAGCATGGGTAATATGTCACCCGTTCGGGGCTCGGCAATGTCAGTCACACCAACATGCATTTCATATCCGGTTACAGTTTCTCTGCTTGAAATATCGAGTCCCTTAACTTCTGTAAGTTTCTTATCACCCGTTAATACAGTTGTCACAGGTAGCAACCCCAGACCCGGTACGGACGCCACTTCCCCTTCAATTCCTTCCGGGTCAGAGATTAAAGTTCCCAGCATTTGATAGCCCCCGCAGATACCGAGGACCTGACCACCTCTTCTCACATGTGCGAGCAAATCAATGTCCCAACCTTGCGCCCTGAAGAACTCCAGATCACCGATTGTCGCCTTTGATCCCGGTAATATAATCAAATCCGTCTCAGCAGGAATAACATCGCCGGGATGAACAAACGTCAACTCAACATCTTCTTCTGTAATAAGGGGGTCAAAATCATCAAAGTTGGAAATACGCGAAATCAAGGGTACGGCAATACGAATGACCTCTTTGTCATTAGTATCTCTACCACCATTTGAAATACCGGACTGAACAGATACCGCATCTTCATCAGGCAATTTACGCGCGTCCTTAAAATAAGGCACGACCCCAAGAGAAGAAAAACCGCTCTTTTCTTCTATAATACTTACACCCGATTTAAATAGACTGAGATCGCCGCGGAACTTGTTAATAACAATACCCTTAACAAGGTCTTTTTCTTCCTCTTGCAAAAGTTCTCCCGTTCCGACGATTGACGCAATGACACCACCACGGTCAATATCCCCAATAAGAATAACGGGCACCTGCGCTGCAATCGCAAAGCCCATGTTGGCAATATCACCAGACCTTAAGTTTACCTCCGCCGGACTGCCCGCCCCTTCGACCAGAACAATGTCGGCTTCATCGGCCAAACGATGAAAGCTCTCAAGAACGGTTGGCATCAATTCATGGCGGCGGCCCCAATAGTTGCCTGTGTTGGTATTTCCCCATATCTTCCCCTTCACAATAACCTGAGACCCCATGTCCGTTTGAGGTTTAAGTAAAACGGGATTCATATCCGTGGAGGTTTCAACACGACAGGCCTTGGCCTGAAGCGCCTGGGCACGACCAATCTCTCCACCTTCGGGCGTGACAGCAGCATTGTTTGACATGTTCTGTGGCTTAAATGGGCGAACCATGAGGCCACGATTAGAGAAAGCCCTGGCAATCCCGGCAACCAAAAGAGATTTGCCAACATCAGACCCAGTACCTTGAAACATGATTGCAACAGCCATAAGAATTCCTGTATGCGCAAAAGAATTGTGGAAGAGTTTAATATTTAATCACAGGAATACACACGCACGAGCAACCTTAAAACAACAAAAAACCAACAAAGTAAAAATTACATAAAAATTTATATTAATTAAAGAATAATGCTTAAAAAATTTCTCATTACTTTAATAATAAACAGTATTAAATAAGTAAAAATATTCTATTCTTAAATTCTCAACAATTAACAGATATCTTTACTCTTTATTAATAGTTGAATGACATTATGATCCCAAGTTTACGAGGAATAGGAGCCCTGAACATGCTTAACTTTACAAAAAACTTTCTTACTGACGAATCTGGCGCTACTGCTATTGAATATGGCTTGATCGCTGCGCTTGTTTCCGTTGCCGCGATTGCAACACTTGAAGCACTTGGTACATCACTTAAAGACATTTTTGGCGTAGCAAAGAGTTCTTTGGACGATGCAGCGAAGGCAGCAAAAACAAGCTAATTAAAATTGGCTTATTAAAGAAAACAGCCGGCTTTTATAGCCGGCTGTTTTTATTTTTTAAACAATTGATTTAAAATTACTCTCATCCACAAATTTACGTAAGTCGCTCACACTTCTTTTACAAAGCGTTTACCATATCCGCATAGAATGCACATATGATGGCACGTAAATTAATCCTGATACTCATAGCATTAATGCTAAGTGGCGGCACCGCATTTCTAGCCAAATCCTGGCTTGATGCAAATAAACGCCCTATCCAGTCAGCCCAAACCGTAGCTTTGGCACCACAAGAATCTGTTCAAATATTGACTGCAAAAATAGATATTCCCCTCGGAAAATTTATAAGTGAAGAAGATTTCATATGGCAAGACTGGCCCGAAGATTATGCATCAGACCATCACCTACTCAAAGAAAACTTTAAAACTGAAGACTTAATAGGACGTGTTGCCCGCAAGGAAATCGCCGCGGGGGAGCCTATTAATATTAAAAAATTTGTCCGTCCAGGAGAAAGAGGCTTCTTAGCCGCAGTCTTAAAGCCAGGGCATCGGGCTTTATCAATTCCCATATCTGGTGCAACTGGTGTAAGTGGACTGGTTTTTCCAGGTGATCGTGTTGATCTTATCGTTTCCCTCTCAATTCAATATGACGAAGACAAGTCGGCGACAACACGAAAAGCCAGCGAAACTGTGATGACCAATGTGCGTGTTTTAGCCCTCGGAGCGGCGATAAATACACCGGAAGGCAAGAACAGTATCAGTGCAAAAACTGTCACGGTAGAGCTAAAACCGGATCAGGTTGAAATCGTTACCGTCGCAAAAATTCTTGGCACAATTTCGTTAGCCTTACGTCCCCTTGCAAAAGATGAAGAAGAGTTACAGGAAATGATCGAGACAGGAAACATTGCGGCAGATGAAAGCCCTGAAAAAGGCGATAGCTACACATGGGATTATGAGGCAACACAGGTCTTAACAGGCAATACAGGTGGATCAACAGAAAGTTCACTCGTAATTTCTAGAGGAAACACATCTGTTAAAGCAGGAGGAGACTAATGAACTTTCTAAGAGTCATCCTCTTACACATAACAAACTTTGCTCTGATCGCCAGCTTGAATGTCGCCCAAGCCCAATCCTTTCAAACCGTTGATACAAATTCAGAAATCATGGAAGTGGAGATTGGAAAAGGGAAGCTACTAAAGCTCCCCCGCTCTGCGTCGAATATCTTTATTGCTAACCCAGAAATTGCAGACCTGAATGTTAAGTCCGCTAAACTAGTTTATGTTTTCGGAAAAAAGTCAGGCGAAACAAGCGTATTTGCAATAGACACAAATGATCAAGTCATCGCAAGCATACCAATAAAAGTAACCCATAATCTGGTACAATTAAGAGAAACACTGGATACTGCCTTACCTGCCCATAAAATAAACGTAAGCTCTATCAACAATGGCATTCTTCTAACTGGCCAAGTTAATAATGCAGTTGATGCGGATAGTGCAAAGCGTATTGCAGAACGATTCATCGCAGCGGAAACAGAACAAGTTATTTCCCAAATGTCTGTTCTTGCCTCTGACCAAATTCATTTACGCGTACGAATAGCAGAAGTGCGAAACGACGTGCTAGAACAATTTGGTTTTGATTGGTCTGGATCAAGGTTCAATGATGGCTTAACAAACGCTTCATTAACAACAACAACATCAACCCTATTGGGAACCAACCCACCAAACCTTTTGGGCATCACTTCAACCATTGGAAAATATTTCAATTTAAACGTTCTTATTGACGCCCTAGCTCAAGACGAGTTGGTCACGATACTAGCAGAACCCAATTTAACTGCTGTATCAGGAGAAACAGCAACATTCCTCGCAGGAGGTGAATTTCCAGTCCCAGTTGGTTCTGGAATTGAAGATGGGGTACGAACTGTCTCAATCGCCTTTAAATCATTTGGTGTTAGCTTAGCATTTACGCCAACAATCATATCAGAAAATAGAATATCACTTCGAGTACGTCCCGAAGTCAGTCAATTATCATCTGACGGAGCTGTGGTATTAGCAAACATTGAAATCCCTGCGTTATCGACAAGGCGAGTTGAAACAACGGTAGATCTGGGATCCGGGCAAAGCTTTGCAATTGCAGGACTTATTTTGAACAATCAGACTCAAGTTGCCAATAAAGTACCTGGTTTAGGGGATATCCCTGTACTTGGTAAACTATTTAAAAGCGAACGCTTTCAAAACAGTGAAAGCGAGTTGGTTATTGTTGTCACCCCCTATCTCGTCAAACCATCAAATACCCCAATTGCTCTTCCGACTGATCCTTATGTAGAGCAGATCAATCCCGTAACGGCACCCAAAACATTAGAAACAACAACATCGACGACAAACGATGGAACAACAACGTTATATCCAAACTCAGAGCCAACTTTTATTGTGGAATAGATGATGAGAAAAATATCACCTACAACGGCTGGATTTTGGTTCGCTTTTTCATTTTCCACCTTTACATTGGGCTGCACCTCTCAAGAGGGATTTAAAACTGTCCCCGCAAAACAACAAATTTCTCAAGCTGCGGTAAATTTCATGGATTTAGGGCGGTGGCGTCCGATTTCCACAAGCAATAGAACGAGAACGCACAGCTACATAGCAACAGAAGGCTTCTACATCCCCAATGATGCAACAGACTCCTTTATATTAGAAAAAGAAGTACAGAACTTCCTTCAAAGCTATAAAGTGAATACACAAGATACGATTATTCTGGATGGCTTACGCGATGGATCAGGCACAAAAACCCCAACTGCGATTAATGCCGTCAATAGACTAAAGTTCACACTGACAGAACTTGGTTATCAAAGCAGTGTAGCCAAAAAGCCTATCGCGATATTTATTGAAGGCACACATAATGCTGCAATCTTGATCCACAGAAAGATTATTGTTCCGCCAGAGTGCAGCGTAAAAAAACACCCAAAAGGTACAAGGCCAGTAAAAAGAACCCTTGGCTGCGCCCAGGAAGTTAACTTGGCCAATATGGTTGTTTCTCCTGATGCACTGGATGGAACCCAACCTATCACTTCTGCTGACTCTACTGCTGTATCCCTTGGCATTGAAAGATATAGAAAGGGTGAAATAACACCTTTGATAAGCGGATTAAGCACAAGCGGGATTTCGGAATAGGGCATAAACACACAATGGCATCAAATGAAATCGATGATATTTTTGGGGACTTAAACGAGGAGCTGGACACAGCTGCCGAACTTGTTGCTTTTGTTAGTGATGGACAAACCCATGACGTCGCACTCGCGGTATCAAGACAACTTGGTTTTGCTGCAGAGGTAAGAGATGGGCAATGCCAAGATGCAATGTCTTACCTCGGTGACAATCCGGCCCCCAAATATCTGTTAGTCGATATTGGGAATGACGAACTATCAGCGGCCACGTCTTTGTTTTCACTTGTTACGGCTCTTCCTGAAAATACCAAGCTTATTTCTGTTGGATCAATCAATGACATCGGTTTTTACAGGGAAATGATTGAAATTGGCGTCTCGGACTATGTTCTCAAGCCACTAACAGAGAAAGCATTGCTTACAGCTGTTAACAATGCAGACAAATCCAATGTTGTCTATATTTCTCAAGACGACGAAATTATTCCATCAGAAAATAATAAAACGATTGTACTTGGTGTTCGTGGTGGTGTTGGCGCGAGCACGGTTGCAGTTAATCTGGCTTGGTTGCTCGCCGAAGAGTTAAAAATAAAAACGGCTCTTTTAGATATGGATATTGAGTTTGGTACTGTCGCTCTCACGCTGGACATAGAACCAACCCAAGGCCTAAGAGAAGCATTAGAAAACCCAGAACGACTGGACAGCCTTTTTATATCCAGCACAACTGCCAAGCTATCTGAAAATCTTGCCATTATGGCAACTGAAGAAAATTTAACAGAAGACCTTTCCTTTACACATGACGGGATTGCAATTTTGATGGAAGCCCTTTCCAGGGAACATCAGCAACTCATTGTCGACACACCCAAATCAGCAGTAAAACTGCGAAAAGATATTCTCTCAGAAGCTGGCACCGTTATTCTTGTTACAGAATACAATCTGCCGTGTCTGCGGGATACGATACGAACACAGAGTTTGATTAAGACAATAAACGAAGAGTGTCGGGTCATTGTTGTTGCGAACAAAACAAGTAGCAACCAGTCTGCGATTCCTTCATCAGAGTTTACAAAAGCTTTAGGGGTAAACGTCGATGTTGAAATTCCAGAAGACGTAAAATTGTCAATAAAGGCAGCAAATAATGGCAAGCCATCGGTTGCACTTGACCCAAAAGCCAAACTGTCAAAAGCCTTTATGAAACTCGCTAAACTCGTTGCTCCAACAGATAATACACAATCGAAAAAAGCTACCTGGCGTAAACTAATTGGTCTCTCGTAATGCAGCACGAACAAAATACTGAGCAAGCCGACAACAATCAACAAAACGAGCAGCTAAAAGCATTACTAAAATCAAAGTTGGCTGATAAGCCTGCATCTGTAATGTCGCGTCCAGAACTTAGCTTGAAAATTGGGCAAATAATCACGGAAGAGCTAGAACGTCAAAGTAGTGATTTAAATCTATTGCAAAGACGAGCACTCATTACCCATCTTATCGACTGGTATGTAACCGATGTTTGCAAAGACGAAGAAAACCAAACAGAAGCAGAAGTTGTACCCGTGGCCTCGCTTTCAAAATTTGAGAGCCGCCCCTATCCCTTAAACAAGCCAAAGCATACAACACCAGTTACAGAACAGCAGGCCAGTTCAGCTTCTGGTACAATTGAAGAAGCCAAATCTATTATCCAGCCTAAAGTAATGGATAGACTAGATATTTCTGCGGCTTCAAAGTTGCCGAAAGAAGAGCTTGCAAGCCAGTTAGGGGAAATTGTTGGAGAAATTCTTTTTGAAGACAAATTGCGCCTGAATGCCCCAGAAAAAACAGCCGTAATAGAGCTTATAATAGCCGATATGCTGGGGTTGGGACCATTAGAGCCTCTGTTAGCTGACGAAGGCGTCACCGATATAATGGTTAATGGGCCGAACCAAGTCTATATTGAAAAGGGTGGTAAGCTTCAACTAACAGACGTTATCTTCAGAGATAATGATCATGTAATGAATGTTGCCAGACGAATAGTTGCTCATGTAGGCCGTCGCGTCGATGAAACAACACCACTTTGTGATGCGCGCCTCGCTGATGGCAGCCGTGTAAATATTATTATTCCACCACTCGCTATTGATGGCTCGTCTATCTCTATTCGTAAATTTGCAAAACAAAACATCACTCTGGATGTGATGAAAAAGCAAAAGAATATTTCCCCGGAAATGGCAACAGTGATGAAAATTGCTTCGCGAAGCAGATTAAATATCCTGATTTCCGGAGGTACAGGTTCCGGTAAAACAACACTGTTGAATGCTCTGTCCCAAATGATTGACCACGGAGAGCGCATCGTCACTATTGAAGATGCTGCTGAGCTCCAATTACAACAACCTCATGTAGTCAGACTGGAGACACGTCCCCCAAACCTTGAAGGTGAAGGAGCCATCACAATGCGGGATCTTGTTAAGAACTCGCTCCGTATGCGTCCAGATCGAATCATTTTGGGTGAGATCCGTGGATCAGAGGCTGTGGATATGCTTCAAGCGATGAATACTGGTCACGACGGTTCACTTGGTACAGTTCACGCCAACAGACCAAGAGAAGCACTTACCCGTCTTGAGAATATGGTGGGTATGGCTGGGATCAACCTTCCCGCCAAAGCCGTGCGCACCCAAATAGCTGACGCACTTGACATGATAATTCAAGTCTCTCGTATGCGTGATGGCATGCGAAGAATTACTCATGTAACCGAAGTCATCGGTATGGAAGGTGACATCGTCACGACACAGGATTTATTTACCTTTAATTTCACAGGTGAGGATAAAGATGGAAATCTTACTGGAGATTTTAAATCTACTGGTTTGAGACCCTTCTTCTTCCCGAAAGCAGAGTATTTTAGTCTGGGTAAACATTTGATGGATGCCATGGGATGATTGAATTATTTCAAGATATTGCCGCCGGCCGCGCCACTGATTTGCAGATAATGACAGTCATTTCTGCAGTACTACTTATGTTTATGATTTTACTTTATTTGATTTTAAAACCAGATAACAAACAAACCAAAGCCAGAATAAATACCATTGTTAACAATGCCAAAAACCAATCCTCTTTGCCCACTGAACACGTAAGTATTCGACGGCAAACCGAAGGCAGCGGCAATGTAAAACTAGACGAAATCATAAGACATTTAACGCCAAAGCCTGACCTACTAAGAGAAAATATGCAAAAAGCAGGTTTGCATCCAAATCTTGGACGCTTGTTAATCATATCCATCATCGTAGGTGTTCTATTTTTTGGCCTGTTTCACCTCACAACAAGCCATCCGCTTATACTTAAAGCACTATTAGCGGTAATTTTTGGACTTGGTGCGCCTCACTTTGGCCTGTACGTATTGAAAAAAAGACGGCAAAAAAAGTTTCTTGCTCTCTTTCCGGATGCAATTGATTTGATGGTAAGGGCTCTAAAAGCTGGCTTGCCAATTACTGAAGCAATAAAAAACGCCGGTGAAGAAATTGCCGATCCCGTTGGCACAGAACTCCTTAAGGTAACGAACGGAGTAAAGATTGGCGGAAAGTTACCCGATGAACTCGCCAAGGCGCAAAATCGTCTTGACCTTCAAGAGTTTCAATTCTTCACTGTTGCTCTATCCATACAAATGGAAACAGGTGGTAACTTATCGGAAACACTTGCAAACCTGTCCGATATTTTGCGTAAACGGAAACAGATGCAGCTCAAGATCAAAGCCATGTCTTCCGAAGCTAAAGCATCCGCTTATATTATCGGCTCGCTCCCCTTTGTGATGTTTGCGCTCATTCACACAATGAACCCCGGATATACATCACAGCTTTTAACCGACCCCAGAGGACACTTTGCACTGGGCGTGGGGCTATTTATGATCGCACTGGGCTGTGGGGTCATGTACAAAATGGTGAAGTTTGAAATATGAATTTACCAGACATAATCCCAGCCGGTTTCACCGAAGAACAATTTTTAATTTTAAGCGCAAGCCTGACCGTCTTGGCTATTTTTATTGCGATATGGTATTCCTTACTGGAAAGAGACCCGAGCACAAAGAAGACGGCTGAACTAGCCAAGCTCCGAGACGGTTTACGCACAAGTTATCTTACCCCGAAACAGCGCCGAAGCCTGACCCCAAAATCTGAAAATCTAATGCGGCAAGTCGTTGATTTTTTCAAATTGATGAAAAATGATCAGGCTGAAAAATATGCATTTATGCTTTCCAGAGCCGGTAAACGGACACCTGAAGCACTATACCGTTATCTCTTTTTCAAACTGATTTCTCCAATCGCTGGAGCCTCTTTTGCTTATTTATACATCTATGTGCTTAAAGCAATAAACCTTGCCCCAATGGGTCAAGCAGTTGCTACGATCGGCGCAACGCTTCTGTGTGCAAAGCTTCCTGACATTCTTTTAAAAAACTCAATTATTAAAAGGCAAGAAATTATCAGAAAGTCACTGCCAGACGGGCTGGATTTAATGGTTATTTGCACAGAGGCAGGTCTTAGCCTGGATGCAGCATTTGCAAGAGTATCCAAAGAAATGGCCGATGCAGCACCTGAACTTGCGGACGAGCTATCCCTTACTTCGCTTGAGTTAGGCTTTTTACCTGACAGAAAAAAAGCGCTTAATAACCTCGCTAGCAGAGTTGATATATCCATGATGCGAAGCTTGGTAAACGCATTAATTCAGTCAGAGAAATTTGGTACACCCTTATCGCAATCACTTAGGGTTATGAGTAATGAATTGAGGCATGAACGTTTAATGAAAGCAGAAGAAAAAGCCGCTAAACTTCCCGCTATTATGACCGTGCCAATGGTGGTCTTTATTCTACCACCCCTTTTTATCGTTCTTCTAGGGCCAGCTATCATGCGAACCCTAGACAGCTTTATCAACCGTTATTAAGTAATAAAGCACTAACAAAACTTTGATAAATGCCAATTTTAATCAATTACTTCGCTATCAATCGGCTCCACAGGGCTTTTTGCTTTTTCTCTGATTGTCGTATCGTTCACAGCCAAAGATGAAGGGGACGATACTTTGGGAGATAAAGAATTAAAGTAACGCATTCTTTTCGCCACATCGGCGTCGTCCATGTCGATACGTGATGTTTGTTCAGCCGCATCCAAATCGCCCGAAAGGGTGTAGGCCATCGCCAGAATTTGTCGATGCTGAACAGTTGCCTTTGGATTTTTAGACAAGGGGTACAAGATTGCCAGTGCCTCGTCATGGCGCCCTTCATATGACATAGACAGCCCATAATTACTAAGAAGAGTAAGATTATCCTTATCAATCTCTAATCCAGCTTTGTAGTACCTTTGCGCAGTTTGACGTTCACCTTTTTTGTCATAGGCAACGCCCATAGCATTTAATAACTTGGTATTCTTTTCAATACCAAGACCTTCCGAGAACTGCTCAATAGCAAGATCCATCTGTCCCCGCGCCATAAAAGAGAGTCCAAGTCCTCTTTTTGCCTCAACATTCATTGGATCCACAGCCAACACCTGTCTGTATGCCTGCCCCGCGGCTAATGGCTCCCCCCTTTTATTGAGAATTGATCCAATTCTCAGCATGGGTTCAGGGTTATCAGGATTTAATTCAAACACCCGCTGATAAAGCCCTATCGCTGTGCGGTAATCTCCCCGATTGTATGTAGCTTCGGCAACATCAAAAACTTGCTGACTTTCTTTGTCAAACCCATGTTTTTCGTCTGGATCGACACTTCCTTGAGCAACTTCGTCTTTGGGGCTCTTAATCCCAACAGCAGATGAAATGTCGTGCACCACTGAACAACCAGACAGCACAAAGGATATCCCCCCAAGGATCACAATCCTTTTGGCAAACATTAAGGACATATCTTTTCTCCGTTCAGACACACAAAACAAAATACATGCTAAGGTACCGGAGATCTGCTTAAGCTTTGGTTAAGTAACACCTATATCATAGAACTTATGTTGTTGATCAAAGACAAAACCTATCAAGAAACATCAAAAACCCCATTTCGGTCTAAAAACACGGAACCTACCAGATGCTTCAGATGGTATTCCTTATCAATTTCCGGGCTGGGCGCGATATCCCAGATCCAACTATTATCAAGTTTGTTAAATTTCAAACCAAAGAGTGCATTATCCCTGATTTCACTCTCTGTTGTTTCTTTTACTGACAGAATACGGCGCTCTAGATCTGTGATTAACAAAACGGCAGAATCAGAACCTTCCAACCACCTGAGATGATCTAGAATTATCTTGTGGCAACATCTCTTTAACTCGAGACTGTCTTCATCAAAGCCAGCATTAATCAGCCAATTCTGAATGGCGATCGGCAGTTGAGATAAAACATTGCATGAAATCACAAGATCAGCCCCGGACAAAAGCCCTACGGGCGGCTGAGTTTGAATACTATTAAGATCAAAATCAGGACTTACATTTTCAAAAAAAGAAACCAGACCAGTAAGATCAGCTTCAACCAACAAAATCTGAGAGCTATTTTTGGCCTTTTTCCTTATGCTGCTTAAAAAAACCACATCCACAAGAACAATAGTTTCAAAATGACGCTCTAAATCTTCCAGAGGAATATCGTACCCTGCCCCTGCCCCGAGAATAACAACCTTCTTGTGTTGAGAAACATTAAGAATGGCAGAAGAGATTTCAGCCCGAGTATTTTCAAGGTGAGAAGACCATGCCAACCGACATCTACGATATCTGGCATCTATGGCTATGGCTTCATGTAAATATCCGAAGCGTCTGAACTTACTCTCGCACTTGGCAAAAAGAAAACTGAACGCTTCGGATAGCATCTATAAACTCTGATAAATGAATAAATCAGGGATAATCACAGCGGTCACCGATAACCTGAACAAAGCCCTTTGCGCCTGTTTTCAAAGTAAACTTGTACTCAGAACCATTCACAACGATTGATTTATGCAAAGGCAGCTTGCCAGATAACTTAACGGCTTTACCGCCCAATGTCGTAAAAACAAAATCCAGCGGCTTGGCCGGGTCGTACCATGCTTCAACTTTATTTTCGGCATTGTAAGCAGACTCACCCCGAGCTGTGATTGTCACACTACCGCGGGCAAAACTAACATTGTCATTAGCACCTGTATAGATCGGTGTATTTACATAAAAGCGCTTTTCGATTGGGTTGTTGTCACATACCCGCTTGTTCTCAGCACTGGCAATCAAAAACTTGAGACGATCCAGAGAAACCCCGTTTTCGATCTTTGCCTGTAAGTCAGTAACAATAACTTTTAGCTCGCCCGTCGGGACATCTTTATGATAACGACTTTCCCAGCCAGCAGCAGTTTCTTTGGTCGCTTCTAGATTGCTATTAAGCTCGTCTCTTAATTCCATAAGTTCTTGAACGGTTTGTTCCAACTCACTATTTTTATCGTTAAGGGTTATAACTTTACGATTTGCTAGCTCGAGCCCAGCGCGGTAGGAATACCAACCAGCGGCCCCGACAAGAATTAATGCGATTGTCCATTTGAAAACCGCCCAACGGAAATTGTTTGAACGACGGCGACGGGTTTCACGAAGACCGAGAGACATCTATATTTTTATCCATACTAATTGTGTTAAGATCAAGCTGCGCCTCTATTACGCGCCTAACCGTTGATATACAACAAACTTACTGAATGGCAACCTAAATTACAGCTTTTGCCCTGTTGAACAAAGTATAAAGCTACAATAGGAATATCCATCAGAAAAGACCGTGTTGTACCTAACATAATAGTTATTTCGAAAAATATACCCTAGTTGTGTCCATTCCATGGCAAAATGGTGTAGTATAACAATAACCCTATAACCTCTGTTCAAGGGAACCACCAATGGCAGATGAAGATATCAAGGAAAAAGTCCTCAACGATTTAAGGTCTCTTCGTGGTAAACTTGACCCAAAAATTCTAAAAGAAGTAGAGCTACGTATGAATGGTCAGGTTCCCTATGACAAAGAATCTGCGCGGAAGACTGTAGAATTGTTTCTTCACGCCAGACATGATCAAGGGGCTTTTGCAGAGAAAGTTCTTAATGCACTAAAAGAAAAAGATCAGGAAGAAGACAATAAATAATTCAAATGTCAGAGTTTGCTCAACGAATGTCCTGAAAAGCAATTTATCCAGAAACGGATGACAGGCCTTTATCAATTGCCTATATAACTCTTTCTGCAGGAGAGTTATGTGAACGATACATCGAAATTTATTGCTATTATAGGGGGCGGCCCTGCTGGCCTTATGGCGGCGCACCAGTTACTGGAAATGGGGCACAGAGTTCATCTCTATGATACCAAGCCCTCCGTAGCCAGAAGATTCCAGCTTGCAGGCCGTGGCGGCCTTAATCTGACACACAGCGAACCTCTGGATACCTTTGCCACGCGTTATTACGAGAATGAAGCCCGCTTCACCCCTCTCCTACAACAATTCACACCAAAAGACCTAAGAGGTTTTTGCCTTACCCTGGGTCAGGAAACCTTTATCGGGTCCAGCGGCCGGGTTTTCCCAACCAAATTTAAAGCGACAGAACTCTTACGAGCCTGGCTTGCCGACTTATCCCATAAGGGCTTAAAGCTCTTTACGCGGCATAAATGGATCGGCTTTGATAGTCAAAAAAACTTGCTTGTCAAAAATAACGATAATCAAGTTATCACGATATCGCCACAAGCAACCCTTCTGGCCCTTGGTGGTGCCAGCTGGGGAAAACTTGGCTCTGATGCCGCATGGGTTCCAATTCTGGCGAAAGAAAAAATCGACATAGAGCCTTTGGAAGCAGCAAATTGCGGATACGAAACGCATTGGCCCGAAACGTTACAAGAAAGCTGCTTTGGGCAACCTCTTAAAAATATTTCTCTCACTCATGAGGACAGAACAACAAAGGGAGAAATCATGCTTTCTTCCTATGGCCTGGAGGGCGGTGCGATATATGCCCTCAGCAAATCAATCCGTGAAGCTATAAACAGAGATCAATCAACAACAGTCTTCATAGATTTAAAACCCAACCATAGCCAAGAAAAATTGGCTAAGGCTCTTAAAAAAAGAGCAAAAACTCTGGCCCTCGGGAAATTCCTGAAACAAGAACTGCGTGTATCATCCACCAGTCTTAATCTTCTCAAAGCTCTTACCAACAAAGAAGAGTTTAGCTGCCCAGATACGCTAGTCAAAAAAATAAAAGCCCTGCCCGTTACACTTCATAAAGCAAGGCCGATTGACCGGGCAATATCAACAGCAGGTGGTATTAAATTTAACGCTTGCACAAATGACCTAATGTTAAAGCGACTGCCGGGTATTTTTGTTGCCGGGGAAATGTTGGACTGGGAAGCACCGACTGGCGGATATTTACTTCAAGGATGTTTTTCCATGGCGATACATGTCGCCCAAGGTATTGATCAGTATCTGCGAGAACAGTCGTAACCATCTGCCCCGCTTATAAATATTAAAGTGTCCACTAATGTTCTTAGTGAACACTGTTCCATGAAACAGCCCCCCCCCCGAACAGTTTGTGTATTTACATGACTTCAAAAAACGGGTGATTTATAAATCAAACGCTTCCTCGTCACGGGGTGCTCGCCTATATGACTTGAACACGAACCTTTTACATGGGTGATGGCGGGGGTAATTGTTCATAAAAATCTTTACCATTCCCCTGTGATTTGGGGTTATCAAAATAAAATTTTGATAGATCCATTACAGAAGATCCCACGTCTTTATCAAATAAATAGAAGAAAATTCGTATATCCTTTACATCTCCCGGATTGTAATGCTTAACTTTCAAAATTGCAGTCACTGTTTCGCCCTTCTCGACCTTGATTTGATGATCCAGTGAGCCAACAAAAATCTGTTCTCCATATTCCCCTTCTTCCCACCCCTCTATAGTTGCGGCAAAGCGACCTTTTTTTCCGAATGTTAGTTTCACATACACTTCTTCTGGGTGGTCAGCATTTGGGGCATACCACCATTCTTTTAGACTGATGACGTCATAAAGGTTTTTTCGGTTCTCTAGAATAGCCGCCCGTTGTCTTCTTTCAGCACTTTCGAAAAAAATGATAGCCCCGTAAGACACGACAGCGAGTAGAACAATCGATACAGGAAAACTTATTAAATGGGCGCGAGGCAGTGACACATCCTTACCAAAATACAGCCACGCTGTTGAAAAAGATAAGTGCAGAACCAGAAGAATCAGATAGCCTAGAGCAAGAATCCCTCGAAAATCCAAGGCGATAAAGCTACCTTGAGACGGCTTTAGAAAATGTTTGTCCATAAGATAGATCGGTATAGCGAGCAAAATAAGAACGCCGCTGATAATGAAATGATGTTTCCACATATTCATACCTTATTGTAGAGCAACTCTTTTCTTTGAATAGAAACACTTTGGAGATAGTAAACGTCTGAAAACCCTGGATGTCCAAGGTCAAGATCCCGTATGCACATTTTCAATTCCCTGAGCTATACCGTTTCTCAATCCAGCTTCGACTATATGAAACTTTTCGAATTCCCAAATAACACCTATACGATACATATTATTCTTCAATATTTATAAATTTAAAGAATAGAATTAAGGTGGCAAAATCTCTCCTTTAAACTTTAGTCGTAGCAAAAGCCATAAAGGTTCATTTGTTGAATGTTTTTTTAGAAGAATGAATTCTTTGGTGTTACTTGTAACCGAGATCATACGTGCAACCTCAACGTATCGAGAGCCAGAGAGAGAGAACTTCCAAGTCCGTATTATAACTGCATCGTAATTGTGTCTCACAAGGTAGGCTGATCTCAAGAGGGGTGTCACCGACGACACCCCCTCCTGTCTTTAGGAACCCTTTGCAATCAATTATTTTACAGGGCTGTGGAGGGACAGTCTTAAGAAATCAACGATCAGCCATTCAGAAACAAAAAACCGGGAATGTTTAACATCCCCGGTTTCCAATACCGCTAAATCTTTGAGTATCTTTACTCTCAGGCCTTATCCAAGATCGCCCCGGATTGCCTTTAGAAGAATAGCTGAATATTCTTCAGGTGTGAACTGAATAGGGTTCCCGCCAGCTGATGGATCCTGTGTTGCAAGAACACCAATTTCATCAACCTTATCTTCATCAATACCAATTGCTGACAAAGCATTTGGAATATCAAGTGTTGTACGAAGATCCATCACCCACTGTAGCAATCCGTCAAACGACGCGTCTTTAAGATCGAGACAACGCGCCAAGTATGCCGCACGTTCTTCAATAACAGAACGGTTCGCAACCAGAACATATGGCATCAGAATAGCATTCAACATGCCGTGGTGCGCATCATAAATCCCCCCAAGTGGGTGAGCCAGTGCATGCATACCGCCTAGACCTTTTTGGAAAGCAGTCGCGCCCATGCTTGATGCAATCATCATATCGGAACGGGCAACCAGATCAGTACCGTCTTCGACAGTTTTCACCAAGGATTTCTGGATCAGACGAATACCTTCAACAGCAATACCGTCCGCCATCGGGTGATATCCCGGTGCACAGAATGCCTCTAGGTTATGTGAAAGCGCATCCATACCAGTCGCCGCAGTCAATTTTGCAGGCAGACCAACAGTCAACTCAGGATCGTCAATCACAACAGATGGCATCATCTTAGCGTGGAAAATGATTTTTTTAACGTGTGTTTCTTCATGGGTAATAACAGAAGCACGACCAACTTCTGATCCTGTACCAGAAGTCGTTGGTACTGCGACGATTGGGGCAATTTTGTCGGCATTGGCACGGGTCCAGTTATCACCAACATCTTCAAAATCCCAAAGCGGGCGATCCTGTCCAACCATGAGGGCAACAGCTTTTGCTGCATCCAGACCTGAACCACCACCAAAAGCGATAACACCGTCGTGTTTACCTTTATGATAGAAAGCAACACCGTCCATGATGTTTTGCCCAATAGGGTTAGGTTTGATGTCACTGAAAACATCACACCCAAGACCAGCTGCTTTACAGGTTGCAACAACATCCGCAACCATCGGCAACGCTGCAAGTCCAGCATCAGTAATAAGAAGGGGGTTGCTCATACCAAGGCCGCTGCAAACATCAGCAATTTCCTTGATGCGACCAACACCAAAACGAACAGTCGTCGGGTAATTCCAATTACCCTGCATATTTTCAATTTTATCGTTCACGGTTTTTCTCCGTATGAAGTGGAAGGCGTTACGCTTTTCACGTATTTGCTTATTTATCGAACTCCAAGTTTATCGAACCTTGGGGATCGAACGAAGATATCTAAGACAAAAATTGAAGAATTACCAACAAATAAATCTTCAAGCATTTTCTTTGACTGGACTGGCTGTGTCATTAGCAAAGAAAACACTTGAAGATTATACTGTAAAGCCCGGTTACTGCTTTACTTTTTCCATTTTCGGATCAAACAATGCGCCAAAGTGTATTTCACATTTATGGCGCACGGTTCCCACTTCTAACTCATACTCACCAGATTCTAGATAGGCCCGATTTACACCATCCTGATTTCGCACATAGCCATAACCAATGTTCTTGTTAACCGTAAATCCAAAACCTGCCGATGTTAACCATCCAACCCGCTCACCGTTGCGATAAATTGTTTCTCGCCCCAAGAGAATGACATCAACATCATCAATCGTGAAACAGCACAAACTTTTTTTAATGCCCTCTTCTCTTTGTGTCTCCAAAGCCTTTCGCCCCTTAAAGTCGATATTTTTCTTGAGCTTACAAGCCCAAGCCATACCGGCCTCTAATGGAGTATGATCAGGTCCAATATCCGAAGACCAGGCACGATACCCCTTTTCCAGGCGTAAGCTTTCAATCGCTCGATAACCCGCATTACCAATACCATATTCTTCCCCGGCGCTCATCAAGGCCTGATAAACATTAATGGCAAATTCAGTCGGTATATGAAGCTCCCAGCCCAACTCGCCAACATAGGTAACCCTCAGGGCCATCACCGGTGCCCCGGCAACACCGATAGTTTGCATGGTACCAAAGGCAAAGTTTTCATTCGAAAGATCATCAGATGAAATCTTCTGCAGTACGTTTCGCGCATCAGGCCCCATCACGGAAAGAACCGAATAACCGGACGTCACATCAACAAGCTGCGCATTTAAATCAGTTGGTATATTTTTGCTAATCCAGTCGAAATCATGTGTGGCATACCCTGTCCCCGTCACAATATAAAACTCGTTTTCAGAAACACGAACGACAGTCAAATCACATTCAATGCCACCACGATCATTCAACATTTGCGTATAGATCAAAGCGCCTGTTTTTTTAGCAACATCGTTGGCACATATCCAGCTCAACGCTTCTTCAGCATCCGGGCCAATCAACTTGAATTTTGCGAATGAAGATTGATCAAAAACAGTGACATTAGAACGTGTTAAACAATGTTCCTCACCAACATTCTTAAACCAGTTTTGACGCTCAAAGGAATAAATATCCTTAGCTTCCTGCCCTTCGCCAGCAAACCAGTTTGGTCTTTCCCAACCAAGCTTCTCACCAAAACAAGCCCCTTGTTTTTTCAAGACGTCATAAAGCGGAGACTTACGATTTGGACGCCCTGATGAATGCTCTTCAAATGGCCATGCCATTGTGTAGTGCTTGCCATAGGCTTCCAGTGTACGTTTGCGCACCCAATCCGTATCAAAATGTGCCCGACCAAACCTTCTGATATCCACAGGCCATAGGTCATACGGCGGCTCTCCATTAACAACCCATTCAGCCAAAGCCATACCAGCCCCGCCACCAGCTGCAATACCAAAGGCATTAAAGCCGGCACCAACAAAGTAGTTTTTCAGTTCAGGCGCTTCACCCAGAATGAAATTTCCATCTGGTGTAAAGCTTTCAGGCCCATTGATAAGCTCACGAACGCCAGCCGTTTCCAAAGCAGGAACACGCCCCAAAGCAAGTTCCATAAGCTGTTCGAAATGATCCCAGTTTGAATCCAGTAACGAGAAATGAAATTTTTCTGGAAAGCCCTTTGTCGCCCACGGGATACCGTTGGGTTCATACCCCCCCATGACTAGACCGCCAACGTCCTCTTTGTAGTATGTCAGGCGATCCGGGTCACGCAATGTCGGTAGATCCGGTGTAATTCCTTCGATTTTTTCGGTAATCATAAATTGATGCTCAACTGATACCAAGGGAACATTCACACCAACTTTTTTCGCTTCCTGACGCGCCCACTGCCCGCAGCAGTTGACGACCTTGTCACAGGCAATCCGACCCTTTGACGTCACAACGGCAACAACCTTGCCATTTTCAACTTCAACATCCAGGACTTCGGTGTCTTCGAAAATTGAGACACCGTTCATTCGCGCGCCCTTAGCCAAGGACAAGGTTATATCCGAAGGGTTAGCCTGACCATCTGTCGGCAGGAAAGCAGCCCCCACAACATCATCAATCGTCATCATCGGCCACAGTTCTTGCGCCTCTTTTGGCGTAAGCAATTGCATATCCAAACCAAAAGAATGTGCCGTAGTTGCCTGGCGTTTTACTTCTGTCCAACGCTCTTGATTACAGGCCAGACGCAACCCACCATTCATCTTCCAGCCCGTTGCCTGTTCCGTTTCCTTTTCCAGATTCTTATAAAGATCAACGGAATAGCCCAAAAGCTGGGTAATATTTGCATTGGAACGTAACTGTCCCACTAATCCAGCAGCATGAAAGGTCGTACCAGACGTCAGCTTACCACGCTCAATCAGTATCGTGTCACTATATCCCATTTTTCCAAGATGGTAGGCTGTGGATGTCCCGACAATACCACCGCCAACAATTACTATCCGAGCATCTTTTGGCAGGGTATCAGATTTTGAATCGGTCATTTTAGTATCTCACTTTTTTGGAAGGCTTGAAGCTGCACTCTGAATTTATCGAGGTTTTCCTCGGTATATTTCTGATAATCAAAATCAATATCGGAATGAATTTCCGATACCATACTCCACATGGTTTCTCGCAAGAGAGAGGCACACTTCATTGCCTCGTATCTATAGAGAAGTTCATCCGTAACAGGACGTTCAAAATAGCTTTCGAGTACCCACTTTTCCGACGACTTATCCAGTTCTGAATTGGACACAAGCCCACCCAGATCAAAGAGCGGGGAATTAAAGCCGGCATAATCCCAATCGAAAAGCCAGACACGGTCACCATCGTCTATAAAATTCGCTGCCAATAAATCATTGTGCCCGAACACAAGGTCGACTTGCCCAACTGCCTTTTCCAAAGATTCCGAACTATCCAACAACCAAGGGATTTCATTAACCATACGGCTCTGTCTCTTTTTGAGAGTTGCTGCATAGTCTCGAATGACATGGAAAACCCAGAATACGAGGGAAGGCCCACGCAGGTATTTTGGTATTTCCCTATGTGCCTGTCGGATCAGTGGAATAATTTTTTTCAAGTTCTCCGGATCACGAACCATACTCTCATCGAAGCAGGTTCCTTCGATAAAGCGTAAAACCATAATGCCGTTTTCTGCAAAAACCACCTCGGGCGAAACCCCGGCCTGATAAGCTGCCTGGCTGGCTGCCAGTTCGTTAAAGCGCATCACATGATGCACTGGAATATCTTCCCCGAAACGAACGACGTACTTACCCCTACTGTCCTTTACGGTATAGTTATGGTTGGTAATCCCGCCCCCCAATGGTTCAGGATCTACCGCACCATCCCAGCAGGGAAGCTGCCTTATGATATCTTCTTTGTTTGTCATCGGGTTTCCTATCCCTAGCCCAATCCCAGGCGTTTTTTTGCTTTACGAGAGCCAGCAGCAATCATGCGATCTGCAATAATGGCTATGAAGGCAATAGAGAGACCGGCAACAAGTCCGCGCCCGGTATCTGCCTTGGTCAGCGCGATATAAACTTCTTGTCCCAAATCCCGTGTTCCAACCAATGCGGTGATAACCAACATGGAAAGGGCAAGCATTATTGTCTGATTAAGTCCCAACAGAATTTCGGGAAGAGCGAGTGGAAGCTTGATCTTCCAAAGGAGTTGGCGCCGCGTGCATCCTGATGTTATACCAGCCTCGATCAAGGCCGATGGAATTTGCTGTATTCCATGGATCGTGTAACGAATAGCTGGTGCAATTGCATAGAGAACAACAGCTACCATTGCCGAGAAATCACCCACACGGAAAAGCATGACAACAGGGATCAGATAAACAAAACTTGGTAATGTTTGAAGCGTATCAATAACCACCTGAACAACACGTCCCATCCGATCATTTTCCGCCGCAGCAATGCCGATTGGAATACCGATCAAACATGCAATCACAACCGACACACCACAGAGGTATACAGTGATCATTGCTTTTTCCCACATCCCTGTTGCGACAATAAACAGGCTCAACAAAAGCGTGAGAAAAAACAGTTTCTTGCCCCCTAACTGCCACGCAGCGACACAGAGCAAAAGGATGGTCCAGATCCAGGGCATTTTCAACAACACCAGTTTCACAGGCACCATGAAATAAACCAAGACGAAGGTCTTATAGCTTTCCAGAGCATCAAAGAAGTTAACATTAATCCATGCCACGAACTCGGCAAGCGATGTACCAACACCTAGCTCTAAAGACTTAGGATAACTTTGGATTGCTGGGACAAATATTCCCAGTACCAAGGTTAACAAAACGATAGTCGATACAGTCAAAAGCCATGGATGACGTTTGACAAAATTCAAATGCCCGTCCAAATGCACAGCTTCTGTTCTGGTTGCAAAAGCCTGACTCAAACGATCCAGTGCAATGGCCAAAACGACGATACCAACACCAGCTTCCAGACCACCGCCAATATCCAGTCGGCGAAGGGATGACAACACGTCGTAACCAAGCCCACCTGCCCCGATCATCGAAGCAATGATGACCATATTCAAAGACAACATAATTACCTGATTAACACCAACCATAAGGCCTGGAGCAGCAGAAGGAACAAGTACTTTCCACATCAGTTGCCGCTTGGTACACCCGGCCATGTTCCCAAAATCAACGATCTCGCTTGGCACGCCTCTTAATGACATAATGGCAATACGTGTCATTGGCGGCATCGCATAAATGATCGTGGCAATCATTGCCGCTACAGGGCCGAACCCGAACAAAAACAGGATCGGAACCAGATAGGCAAAAACAGGGATCGTTTGCATCAAATCCAGAACAGGCGAGATTGTTTTCTCGAACCATGGAAAACGATAAGCACCTATGGCCAACAACAACCCGCCAAAGACACCAAAAGGAACAGCAATGACGATAGATGCCAAAGTAACCATCGCACTATCCCACTGGCCGAAAACAGCCAGATAAAGAAAACATCCCCCAATAAACCCAGCAAGTTTCCAATCCTTTGCGAAATGTCCCATTGCGATTACTGCTGCAATCACTGCAATCCACGACAATGGCGGAAGAACTTGAATTGCCTGCGACCCCTGCCCCTCCATAAATCCGGAAGAAAAGAGACTGGTGGCAAAAGACAGGGGAATGTCCAGTAAGGTCGAAATTCCGCGTGTTAACTCCTTGAAGGTGAAAAAGCCCAAATTGGCCTCTTCAACCAACCAATCCATGAAGTCAGAGATATAATTTTTAACAGGGATTTGGGATTTGCGTGGCACCTTAAACATCCACTTCGGCAACAATCCCTTGCCTTCAAGATATAAAAAAACTGAGACAAACAGCGCCAATATCCAAAATATTTTTGCTGATTTAAAGGACTGGATATCCAGAACCCTGTTCTTCATTGCGGTGATCACAACGATACCTCGCGCCCCACTAGGACATCCATAACTCTTTTTCGGTCCAAAAGACCGATTGGTGTTCCTTGGGTTGAAGTAACTGTAAATGGCTTATCAGATTGCTCTATATCATCGGCGATATCGGCAATAACAGTATCATGAGAAACAGATCCGGCCGTGGCAACTGATGCATCAAAACTATCTTTCAACAAACCGGCTGTAAGAACTTTAGCCCTTGGTATATGTTGTGTAAATTCAGCAACATAATCTGTCGCCGGGTTCATAACCAAATCCTCTGGCGTTCCAATTTGTATCACCTTGCCGTCTTTCATAATCGCAATTCGATCAGCAAGACGAATAGCTTCATCAAAGTCATGGGTGATGAAAACAATGGTTTTCTTCAGAACATTTTGCAGGCGAATAAACTCGTCCTGCATCTCACGGCGAATAAGGGGGTCGAGCGCAGAGAAAGGTTCATCCAAAAACCAGATTTCAGGTTCCACAGCAAGAGAACGAGCAATACCTACACGTTGCTGCTGTCCACCAGAAAGTTCACGGGGGTAGTAATTTTCCCGCCCAGATAACCCCACAAGCTCGATGATCTCGAACGCTTTTTGCTCTCTCTCTGCTTTAGAGATCCCCTGTATCTCCAGAGGAAATGCCACATTTCCCAGAACAGTACGGTGCGGAAGAAGCGCGAAATGCTGAAAAACCATCCCCATTTTATGGCGGCGGATCTCGATCATTTCATCATCACTGGCTTTTAGCAGATCCTGTCCATCAAACAGAATTTCGCCATCAGTAGGCTCGACCAATCGCGATAAACACCGAACAAGGGTTGATTTACCAGAACCAGACAACCCCATGATGACAAAAATTTCACCAGAATGAATATCTATATTAACGTCCCGGACACCGCCAACAAGGTTTGCCGCCTTCAAATCACGAGATTTAGGTTTGCCATTATGTTTGGCGAGGAAATTCTTTGCGTCAGGACCAAAAATTTTCCAGACACCACGGCACGACAATTTAACTGATGAGCTCATACCCACAGGACCTATACTAATACAGTTTATATTCCGATATTTAATGACTGCTCGGGGACACCGGGGCGCAGGACAAAAGATTCCCCTTCCCCGAGCAAATCAGCATCCTATTTAATCCAAGATGCCCAACGGTCTTTATTTGCGTCGACCCAGTTACTCACAACGGCATCCATATCCTTGCCATCGAGATCAACCTCAACAATCATCTGCGACATTTCATCGTTGGAAATGTTAAAGCCTTCAATTGCTTTGTGCGCACCAGGCCACTTATCCTTCAAACCTGACCAAGCAACCTTCCAAACTGGCCCTGTGGGCTTACCACAGTCATAAGCAGAATCTTCGTTAGACCCCCACGCAGGATCATTGTAACATTCCGCAGTATACTTGGGAAATTCAACCCATTCGCCTTCGAACTTTGCAGGCGCCCAGTGAGGAGCATAAACCCACAACACAATAGGCGCTTTTCTTTGATAAGCAGATTCCAGCTCAGCAAAAAGAGCAGCATCGGTACCCGCATGAATGACTTCAAAGTCCATTTCAAGCGCTTCAACGCGCTCATCGTCAAAGCCACCCCATGTTACTGGCGCACCGAGATAGCGCCCTTTAGGTGCAGTCTCCGGGGTTGAAAACTCTTCCGCACAGTCATTCAGAGCTTCCCAATTCGGCAAGCCTGGACATACTTCTTTCATATAAGAAGGATACCACCACTCTTCGATGGCCTGCATTCCTGTTTCACCTAGGTTTTCAACCTTACCCGTCGCTGTAGCTTCATCCATTGCTTCGCGACCTGTGGTTTCCCATATCTCCATTGCGACATGAAGATCACCTTCTTTAAGTCCGGCAAACTGAGCAATATAGTCAGCCTGTACATATTCAATGTTATAACCAGCTTCTTGAAGCACTGACCCCATAATTTTGGTTGTCAGAAGCTGCCCAGTCCAATCATGTAACGTTAGCTTGATAGGATCATTCGATTCAACATCTGCAAAAGAGGCAGTTGTTGAAATATTTGACAGTGCAAGACTTCCCAATAAAGCCAATGCAAACCGCGATGTTTTAATCATAAACCTACTCCCTGTAAGGATTTCGAGTTTTTTTATTTATTTTGGATACATAAACACCTTTAATATCCAAAAATATCAACATATATCATCACAAGTCAACACAAAAACAACATCTCCTTTCGATTCACCTCTTGCTCCAAACAATATTGTGGATTTAATAGGACTTAACCAACGTCACACAAAAAAAGGCAGTCTGGAATAATCCAGACTGCCTAGGTTTTAAATCTATAATTTTTTGATAATTTTCGGCTGAAAACTTTCGGCTGAAAACTATTACAAAACAAAGAAAATACTTAGCCTGTCACGATCACTTCTACTTCCGCATTGCGAAGGCAGGCGGCCAAATCAGGGTCAGGTTCTCCGTCAGTAATTAACACATCGATAACATCCAAAGGCGCAACTTTAACCAAACGAGAGCGATTGAACTTACTTTGATCAACCACAACAATTGTTTTCTGTGCCTGTTCCATCACCGTGCGTGAAAACTCGGCTTCTTCCAGATGATCAACCATTAATCCCTTAACTGGGTCCACCCCCCCCAATGACAAGACGGCATACTTCACATCAAACTGCTTAATAAACGCAATGGCCGAAGGTCCAAAAGCAGCAGCATCATCTGCGCGCAATTCTCCACCAGCAATATAAACCCTGTTCCCGTTACGCGTTGCCAGAGCCCGTGCAGTTTCGACAGAATTGGTGACGACCAACAGATTTGAGTGCTCTTGTAATGCATGCGCTGCAATAGCGGTTGTACTTCCCGTATCCAGAATTAAGGAATCACCGCTTTGTATTATCTTGGAAAGTTCAAAACCAATGCGTTGTTTTGCCTCGTGGTTTTCAACCATCCTGTATTGAAAGGGAGGCTCGTGTCCTTCGTCAGGAATAACAATACCACCATGCACCTTCTCAACAAGCCCAGCACTAACCATTGGCTTGACATCACGCCTGATGGTCTCGTCAGATACTGAAAACTGATCGGCAAGCTCAAGGATTGTACAAAGCCCCTTATGCCGGACTGCTTTCAAGATCTCTTTTTGTCTTGTTGTTGAATGCATAAAACTGATTACCCTCTCTCAATTATCCAAGAAATAAGATAATTCGTTTCAAAAATCAAATTTTTGACATCCGGAATACTTTACTCAATAAGCCACTGAACTCTTGAATTGAAGTCAATCAACGGCGCGCCTTATTCATATTCTTTTTGGTTTTGGATGTTGGCTCAGCGATTAAAGGGTCATCAGGCCAATAATGACGGGGATACCGACCCTTCATATCCTTTTTCACATCATGATAAGTATTCGCCCAAAAACCTGCCAAATCACTGGTTACCTGCAATGGACGTCTTGCGGGTGATAATAGATGAAGACGTAATGGAATACGCCCGCCAAAAATTGAGGGAGTGACCGATAATCCAAAAAGTTCCTGCAGTCTGACCTCGAGAATGGGCAACTTGGGATCAACATAATTAACCCGCGCTCTATTGCCGGTTGGAAGCTCTATACGCTCTGGAAAATTTTTATCAAGAAACTGACGTTTATCCCAATCCAGAAATGAAAGCAGAATGTCTTTAAGGTTCAATGACTGTAGTGCTTTCAGCGTGGTAACCTCATCCAGATAGGGTGACAGCCAGCTTTCAAGAGTAGAAATTAACCCGGCTTCAGAAAAATCGGGCCAATCCCCCTTCTCTGCTAATACACCAGCTGAAATAACCCGACGACACAAATGCTCAAAGTCAGCATCAGGCTCAAGAAGCGCGATGCCTTTGCCGCGAACCAACGTCAGGATTTCCTGTTTGATTACGTCCTGATCGGGCTCTTTAACACGTATTGCCTTTAAAATGACTTCGCCAATGCGTTCGACCTTCTCGCCCAAGAAAACGCCTTTTAAATCATCCAAACGTACCCGGTCTTGGGACACAATGCTTTTGGCATGAAACTTCCGAATTTGATTTTCTGACGCCTCAATTGCCTGATAAACACGGGCAGAAGCCCCAGCGCCCCCAATCTCGGTCATAACGAGGTAAGGTTTTGATGCCAATGGATCAAGCTCGTCCACTTCTGCGCCTTTACCGCCAGAAAGTTTAAAACGCCCCACAGCACTTTTACGCAGCTTTCCAATACGATCAGGATAGGCAAGCGAGACAAGCCCTCCGGCAAAGGCTGTATCGAATTCTTTAGCCGGTTTTACACCCAACGCTCTGGCATATTGTTCTGCTGTGCGTTTAACCTGTTTCACGCGGTAAGAATCTAACCGAAAGCCTTTATCATCCGATTTTGATGTAAAGGCACCAATACGCACCAAAAGATCGGTCGGTGTTTTACTTGTACCCTGTTGAAAAATATCTCTTTCGGTTAATAACGCCGCAATAATACAGGCAAGCCACCCAGCGTCCTCTTTCTTGCCGGTTACAAGCATATGAGCAAGTCTGGGGTGAACCGGAAGCCCAGACATTTTTTTGCCGTGATCCGTAATATGATCACTATGATCTATAGCCCCCAAGGACCGGAGCAACTCCATTGCCTGTTTCCATGCGGCCCGGGGGGGAACCGTGCACCAACTTAAATCTTCAGGATCACTCGTCCCCCAATTCAAAAGCTCAAGCACGAGCGAAGAGAGATCAGCATCTTGAATTTCAGGTTTGTCCTGTAATGCCAAGGCCCCGTTTTGAGCTTCAGGCCACAAACGATAACAAATACCCGGTTCCAATCGCCCGGCGCGACCAGCTCTTTGGTCTGCTGATGCCCTTGAAACACGAATAGTTTCCAGTCTAGTCAAGCCAGATGACGGATCAAATCGGGGACTGCGCCGAAAACCGCAATCAACAATTATTTTAATGCCATCAATGGTTAAACTTGTCTCAGCGATAGAAGTAGCCAAAACAACTTTGCGTTTACCATTCCCGGCAGGTTCAATGGCTTTTCGCTGTTTCGCCATAGGCAAATCACCATAGAGAGGATAGACATCCACGCCTGTTATCCCCTGTTTTGCCTTTAAGAGGCTTTCAACCCGCTTAATTTCACCAACACCCGGCAGAAAAGCAAGAATACTCCCTTCTTCTTCCCGAAGAACATCTTCTATCTTGTCAGCCATATCAAACGGGATATTCTTGCGCTGAGTTTCCCGTCCGTACCTTATATCAACGGGAAAGCTCCGCCCCTCACTGGTAATAACAGGTGCTTCATCCATAAGGCGCGAGACAGCCTGCCCATCCAAAGTCGCCGACATCACCAAAAGCCTGAGATCGTCCCGAAGTGCAGCCTGAACTTCCAAACAAAGTGCAAGCCCTAAATCGGCTTGCAAACTTCGTTCGTGAAACTCATCAAAGATAACCAGTCCCACGCCTGATAGTTCAGGATCGCTTTGTAACATCCGGGTTAAAACACCCTCTGTAACAACTTCGATTTTGGTTCGGGCACTGACCTTTGTCTCCAAACGAATACGATAGCCAACCGTCTCCCCCGGATCTTCACCCAACAAATCTGCCATTCGGGTCGCAGCTGTTCGTGCAGCCAATCGCCTTGGCTCAAGCATAATTATTTTATTATCGCCAAGCCAATCTGATCCTAAAAGATGCAAAGGCACACCCGTTGTCTTACCGGCACCCGGAGGGGCCTGAAGCACAAGCGAAGGGTTTTCAGCAAGTTTTTGAGCGATTTGAGGAAGAACGGAATCTATGGGTAAGCCAGTCATGTCAGGCTTATATCATCACTAACTCTGAGATATCTAGAGATTAGGCAAGAAAAGATCCCCCATTGCTTCTAACCAGAAGTCTCGAGACAATTTACAGTCCCATTTACCTTGCAATTAAACAATTTGATAGCTTCATCACCCTTTAGACGCGCTTCATCGGCAACGCACTTCGACCATATATCCAAACGTTCTAGAAAGTAAGTGACTTCTTTTTTACAGCTCTCAAAATCCTTGGCATCCAGAAATTGAATTTCAATATACTGGTTCGTGCATTTAGGTGGATCATAATCCGGTTTTTGACACTCAGCCAAAACCGGATTGGTCCAAAGGACTCCACTGATAATCCCTCCGATAATCAGTGGAAGAAATGCTTTGTTTAACATATTTATCATATCAAGAATTCCGTGGCTTCTAGGCATAAGGAAACCACACATTTCGTACGGCTATATTATTCTTGATATCCCAGAATGGTAAAGGAACCAATAATGCCTTATTTCTCTTACTGCTTTCCATAAACAAGAAACACAAAGGGGCACCCGACAGGATGCCCCTCATAACTAACAGACTGAAACAAAACTTTAGCTAGCTTTTTTCTCTGCTTCCTGACCACCCGGGTTCGGGCTGAAAAACTTTTCGTATTTCCCGGGCATGCCGTTGAATTCATCAGCATCCGCGGGTGGCTGCCCCTGCTCAGTAATATTGGGCCAGATCTCGGCATACTTGGTATTCATTTCCAACCACTTTTCAGCTTCAGGATCTGTATCCGGCAAGATTGCTTCCGCAGGGCATTCCGGCTCACAAACCCCGCAATCGATACATTCATCAGGGTGAATGACAAGCGTATTTTCCCCCTCGTAGAAACAATCTACTGGGCAAACTTCGACGCAATCCATGTATTTGCATTTAATGCAATTATCCGCAACGACATAGGTCATAACGTACTCCAGTGATCAGCCAAAAATGCAAATGACTGACAAAATAAAATTAAGACGCTTTGTCGTAACCAAGCTCTTTATGGCTTTCAATCAAGCGTTTACGCAAAGAAGACGCCGTTGCTTCACCATCACCTGTCGGCTGGTAAAACACATTCACATCCGCAGATTTATTCCGGTTCAAAGAACGAAGCGTCGCCTCACTTTCGATTTCAAGGGTATCAAAACCACAACGTTGCATAAGCTGGATCTGATCATACAACACATCACCGACAGCTCTGACTTCACCCTCAAACCCGTAACGCTCTTTTAGAACGCGTGCATAGGAATAGGCTCTACCGTCACCAAAAGCCGGAAAATTCAAGGCGACCAAAGAGAGCTTATCTAAATCATCTTCGATCAATTCTGGCGATTGATTACTTTCGAGCAAAACGCCAAGTTCAAGGCCAAGCCCAATCAAAGTCTCTTTTTCATTCTGCCAGCGATCAAGGGATACAATAATTGACGCCCCGGCAGGAACTTCGACTTCATCATCCAACTTGGTCCATGTATCAGCAATCTGACGACCATCTTTTATGAGCGGCATTTTACTTCTCTTTTCTCTTCAATCTGCCGAACCAAGAACTTTCTCCAGCTTCGGCTAGGTTAAAATTTCGTCCAACAAAAACCATAAAGCTTATGCTGTTTTGTTTCTTGCAGCACCTGTATCAAGGAAATGAATACCGCATTCGGTTTTATCCTGATTTTTCCAGCGCCCGCTGCGTGGATCTTCACCCGGTTCAACCCGATCCGTACAAGGCATACAGCCGACAGAGGGATAACCATCAGCTTCCAACGGGTGCCGCGGCAGATTATACTTATTGAAATAAGCTGTAATCTCGTCGCGTTCCCAATAGGCAAGCGGATTGATTTTGATTCGGGACCCTTCTGCCTCGACAAGTTCCAACTTGGCTCGTGTGACAGACTGGAACCTTTTGCGGCCGGAAATCCAGGCATCAAGGTCATCAAGCGCACGGTTCATCGGTTCAACCTTACGCACCCAGCAACACATATCCGTATCCTGATTCCAAAGAATACCTTTGGGATCCTTTTCAGAAACTTTCGCTTCTTCGGGTAAAATCTGACGCACATCAGTAAGCCCAAGAAACTCAGTCAACTGACGCCGATACCGATGGGTTTCACCAAACAGCTTTCCTGTATCCATAAAAATGACAGGCGTGTTTGGATTGACCTGGGCAACCAGATGCAAAAGGATGGCTGACTCTGTCCCAAAAGAAGAGACAAGTGCAACACGGCCTTTAAATTCATCTTCAATCAAACGGACAAGCGCATCATGGGTCGACAAATTCCGAACACTGTCCAGCAATTCTGCTGCGCGGGATTTAGTCGTCTCAAGACGCTCTCGTGCGCTTCCTTCTTTTGGTAACAAGGTCGATGCCTTAAGCATAAAGTCTTTCCTTGAACGGAGCCATGCCAACCCGGTTATAAGCATCAAGGAAGCTCTCCTCGGCACTGTCACGGATTTCGAGATAGGTGTTCACCACAGTCTCCACAGCATCGACAATTTTATCATAGGCAAATGACGGCCCGATGATCTTGCCTATCGCAGCATTTTCGTTGGCATTTCCACCCAAGGTAATCTGGTAATATTCTTCGCCTTTACGATCGACGCCCAGAATACCAATGTGTCCCACATGGTGATGACCACAGGCATTGATACACCCGGAAATCTTTAGCTTTAGTTCCCCGATATCGTATTGGCGTTCAATATCAGCAAAACGTTTGCTAATGGCCTGAGCAACCGGGATTGATCGTGCATTTGCAAGGGCGCAATAGTCCAGCCCGGGGCAGACGATCATATCGGAAATCAAACCCAGATTACCCGTTGCCAAGCCTGCTTCCTGTAAACCAAGGAACACATCATACAGGTCATCAAGCTTTACATGTGGCAAAACAAGGTTTTGTTCATGTGTCGCCCGAATTTCATCAAAGCTGTACTTTTCGGCCAGATCTGCAACGACTTCCATTTGATCATCAGTGATATCACCCGGCGCTTCGCCTTCAGGCTTCAAAGAGATATTCGCAATGGCATAGCCCGGCTTTTTATGTGCTACAACGTTGGCACGAACCCAGGTTGCAAAGCCGCGATCTTCAAAGCGTTTAACCTCAAACGAACGGGATGTCGCATCCAGTGTCTCAAAAGCCGGTGGCGCAAAGTAATCGTTAATGCGATCAACTTCTTCCAACGGCAGATTCAAGGCCGTATCCTTGATCCGGTTCCACTCTTCTTCGACCAGGCGACGGATTTCATCAATACCTGTTTCATGCACCAGTATTTTGATACGGGCTTTGTATTTGTTATCGCGGCGACCGATCTGGTTATACACACGCAAAATGGCTTCAAGATAAGATAACAGGTGTTCTTTAGGCAGGAATTCACGAACAACCTTGCCAATCATTGGCGTACGCCCCTGACCGCCACCAACATGAACTTCAAAGCCGACTTCACCATCATCATTTTTAACAATCGCCAAGCCAATGTCGTGAACACGGATCGCAGCACGGTCAGTTGTTGCGCCTGTCACAGCAACCTTGAATTTACGAGGCAAGAAAGTGAATTCCGGGTGCAACGAAGACCACTGACGAATGATCTCACAGTATACACGCGGATCTTCGATCTCGTCTGCGGCAGCCCCTGCGTACTGATCAGATGTCGTGTTTCTTATGCAGTTACCACTGGTCTGGATCGCATGCATCTCTACTTCGGCAAGCTCTTTGAGGATGGTTGGAACATCCTTAAGCACAGGCCAGTTATATTGAATGTTTTGACGCGTTGTAAAGTGACCATAGCCGCGGTCGTACTTGCGGGCAATATGGGCCAGTTTACGCATTTGCGCCGAATTGAAAGTTCCATAGGGAATAGCAACGCGGAGCATATAGGCGTGGAGCTGTAAATAAAGGCCATTCATCAACCGCAAAGGTTTGAATTGATCTTCCGTCAAGTCACCTTCAATACGGCGTTCGACCTGATCACCAAACTGTGCAACACGTTGTTGAACAAAGTCATAGTCAAATTCGTCATAGCGATACATGTCGTTATTCCTTCGCTTGTCCGAGAGAGTTGGCCTTGCTGCCGTGGCCATACTCAACGGTTGGGCCTTTCGCCCGGATACCTTCCTTGACTGAAAGCGGCTGAAGCCCGGTGTCACTTCGCTCAACTTTAATCAGGTAAGGACCAACAATAAGCTGATTTGCTTCGGCCTTTTCTGCCTCGGCCAATAACGCTTCTGCGCCATCATTATCTTCGACGGCCTTTGCCGCGGCAAAATGATCTGTCCATTCTTGATTTTCACCCAAATAGACAACACCACCACCCAGCAGTCTGTTCGCAGTCATAATTTGCAATGACATTTTCTTTACTCTCTCCAAAACGTACCGTTTATTGAGCGGCAACGGCGACTTCATTCAAAAAGGAAGCCGTATTTTTATTTTCCAACGCAGCATTTGTAATCTGCTGTAAATCCGATCTATCGGCATAGGCCGCGACTGATCCCACAACGATCAATGAAGGGCCTGTAACCTGATGCCGCTGAACCATCTCAGCAGCCTCAAAAAGCTGTCCGGGAAGAACCCTTTGATCAACACGCGTTCCATTCTCGATGATCGCGATTGGGGTCTTTGGATCCTGGCCGTGTTTAATCAAGCGATCAGAAATTTGCCCGGCATTTTTCAGCCCCATATAAAAGACCAGCGTTTGACGACTGTTGACCAACCCTGACCAATCAGCAGCCGTCATATCATCACCCGCCTGCCCGGTAACAAAAGTCACCATTGATGCATGCTTGCGATGGGTTAAGGGGATACCCGATGCCGCGGCACAGCCGACTGCAGCCGTAATACCCGGCACAACATCAACTTCAATTCCCGCAGATTGCAGGACATCCATTTCTTCTCCGCCACGACCAAAGACAAACGGGTCGCCACCTTTCAGACGAACGACACGCAGTCCTTTGCGTGCTTCGCGAACAAGGATGTCATTAATCTCGTCCTGGCTATGACTGTGCTGTCCCGGCGCTTTGCCGACATAAATACGATCGGCATCGCGGCGTACATAATCCAGAATTTCATCGCTAATCAGTCGGTCATATACAACGACATCAGCCTGTTGCATAAATCTCATCGCGCGAAAGGTAAGAAGGTCCGGATCACCGGGGCCAGCACCTACGATGGCAACATGCCCATCGGCATTTTCCTGTTTCCAGTTCCGATTAATCAGCCCCAGCATATTCTCGCGAGCAGAAACCTCACGCCCGGAAAGAACAGATTCAGCGATAGGGCCATCAAAGAAATTTTCCCAAAACTTTCTGCGCTCATTACCACTAGAAATCGTGCCTTTTACAGCCCCGCGAAAACTATCCGCAAAAGATGCGAGGCGCCCGAGTGCCGGCGGCAACATACCTTCGATCTTCTCGCGTAGGTTACGGGCAAGAATTGGCGCAGAACCACCACTGGAAATACCAATAACAATCGGAGAACGATCAACAATTGCAGGCATAATGAAATCAGACAGCTCCGGGCGATCTACGGCATTAACCTTGATACCCTGTGCCCGCGCAGCCTGTGCAACTGCCGCATCAATCTCTTCGATATCGGTTGCCGCAAACACAAGGCTTGCCCCCGTAACGTCGTCATTCAGGAACTTGCGCCCGACATGATCAATCTCAGCCTGCGCAACGAGCTCTTCAATCTCAGGACAGAGTGAAGGTGCGATCACAGTTACTGCTGCATCAGCCTTACGAAGCAGACGCAGTTTCCTTGCAGCTAAGTCGCCGCCACCAACCAAAACAACTTTCTGCCCCTTAAGAGACAGGAAAATCGGAAAGTGATCCATGACACCCTCACATCCATTTTACACATAATTTGGAGAAATTATTTTCTCAATTACATTAACTCACAGTGAATAGATGACACGTTTTGAAAAAATTACAAGTAAAAATGAAATTTTTTAAATTTCAACACTAAAAATAAGTAAAATATAAAACTAATAAGTGAGATACCTAAAAAAATAAGGTTCTATTTTTTGTTCAAAATGATTTATATCAACAATTTCAATACATTACTTGAAAATATGTGACTTTTTGAACAAAAACCTATTCTACAAGAAAAGGTCTTTAGCCCCCTTTCAAGCAAGAAAAATATAAATCCGCCAGAAAAAATTATTTTCATATCTACACTTTATTTCGTGTAATTTCATCGCCAACATCAATAATACAGTTTTGATGTGTGATTATATCCAGTTCCTTCAAACCAGACACCACAGTATGCTTTATTATGGAATACACAGCATTCAAAGATAGCTCGGCAGCATCAATCTCATCTTGCCCCAGAAGTATTCTGGCCATCAACATGCCGGTGAAAAGATCCCCCGTCCCCGAAGGGCCGTTTTGTATAAATGGCGTGGAGAACAACATTGCATCATTTGGACGAACCACCAACGTATGTGTTGTGTCTTCGTTGCCAAAATCAGCAGAAGTAATCACCACGCAGCGTAGAGCAAAATCATCCATGAGCTTTCGGGCAGTAGCGACCATATCACCATGGCTTTGACAAACCGGTCTCTGACAGCTCGTTGCAGCAAGATAATCAAACTCAAATTTATTCGGCGTTATAATATCAGCTAGCGGCAATAAGTTTTGCGCAATTAACTCTGGTATTCCCGCCTGCACAAAAAAACCTTTTCCAACATCCCCCATAACCGGGTCCAGACAATATATCCCCTGGGGATTACAAATTTTAAATCGCTTAACGGCTTTCTCAATGACATTTCCATTATCCTGTGTCGCAAGGTAACCACTCTGAAATCCTGCACTTCCGTGAAAAGCCCCCCGTTCTTCCAGCCCGAAAAAGAGATCTTGTAACAGCTCACACTCGACAGCTTGCCCATAAAAGCTAGAGTGTGCAGGATGGTTAGATAGAATTGTCGTTGGAACAGAATGAACAGAGACCCCAAGCTTTTGCATAGGGAATGCCGCTGCAGAATTTCCAACATGCCCATAGCAGACATGAGACTGGGCAGAAATAATTGATGGCATGGCTATTTCCCTTACATCCATTCAACAGTCACCCGTTGACTTACTAAAAGTATTTCTCCCAGAGTTCTCTTCAGACACAATCAAGAGAGCGAGACAGGATAACCTTCCGTTAAAGTAGCTGACCTCAGAACCTTTTCTTGATCAATAGTTTGAGACTCAAGCTCAACCACATAATCAGGGAAGTATGTGTCAAACCAGCTCTTTACAGGTTTTAAAATATCATTTTGCAATGAGATACTCATCAAACTGCTAACTCGTTTTACATGTTTTAAATAGGCATCCTTTTGATCCCTCGAATAGAGACGGGTAAATAGCCCGAGCACCTTGGCATGGCGCTGCGCAGAAAGCACATAATACCAGGACATAAACGTCTGCCCTTCGTCGCTTTCTCTGTCTATTTCCATCGCCTTGAGATAACGATTGATCATTCTTATCCTCAAACCATCGTCAATATCACGGCGGGCATCTTCCACCAGCGACATCAGATCATAAGGCGCAGCCCCAAGTACAGCCGTCTGGAAATCCAAAAGGCCGCATGATGCAACCCCCTCGCGCCCATCCAGAATCATAAGATTATCAATATGAAAATCCCGCAAAACCAACGTTATAGGTAACTCTGGAAGGGACTTAAAAACCTGGCACCAAGCAGATACATAATCTTGTCGTGCCTCAACAGACAAGGCTTCGCCCTTTACGCTTGGTATATACCAGTCTGCCATTATGAGCGCTTCTTTTATTAAAAAAGCCAGATCATAGGGCGGCATATCAATTTGAGCCAGCTTTTGGGATGAATGCATTGTAACCAGCACATCAACGGCAAGTTCATAGAGCTTTTCTTCATCCCACCCTGCTTTCAAAAGCTTTGCATAGGTCTTATCGCCAAAATCTTCCAATAACAGAAAGCCGTTCTCAATATCCTCATGATGGATAACAGGTGTGGAAACCCCACAGGAGAATAAATGACGCCCGACCTGCGCGAATACGGCGACAGGTTCCGCAATCCCCGGCGGTGCGTCCATAACAATTCTTGTCTCACGTCCTTTGGTTAACCTGAAATAGCACCGTGCAGAAGCATCAACAGGCAAAGCCTCGACGGCCGCACCTTCCCAACCTGCATTCTTTATAAAAGCGATTCTCTGTTGTTCTCTTTGATCGGCGGTAATGTTCACCAATAACTCCACTTAACAAAACACACATATTCTCAATAGCTTTTCACCTTATATCCAAAAGAGAAAAGGAAAAACAGCAGATGTACCATTCAGGATATTGACAAGATGTATAGACAAGTTATTTTGTATATACATATTCCTGAGTCGGAAAGTTGGACAAATGAAAAAGAACACACGCACAATCCGCGCCCCGCACGGCCCAGAACTTTCATGTGAAAGCTGGCTAAGTGAAGCACCGCTTAGAATGTTGATGAATAATCTGGATCCAGATGTCGCCGAACACCCTGAAGAACTGGTGGTTTATGGCGGAATTGGCCGCGCAGCCCGAAACTGGGAATGTTACGATAAAATCGTCGAAAGCCTGAAAAAACTCAAAGACGATCAGACGCTTCTTGTACAATCCGGCAAGCCCGTTGGCATTTTCCCGACGCATCCAGATGCCCCTCGTGTTCTTATTGCCAACTCTAACCTTGTACCAAACTGGGCAAACTGGGAGCACTTCAACAAGCTGGATAAAGCAGGCTTGATGATGTACGGCCAAATGACCGCAGGATCATGGATCTATATCGGCAGCCAAGGTATTGTTCAGGGTACGTACGAAACTTTTGTAGAAGCCGGACGCCAACACTATAACGGTGACCTCTCCGGTCGCTGGATCCTCACGGGTGGCCTCGGCGGTATGGGCGGTGCCCAACCTCTTTCCGCCACAATGGCTGGGGCTTCTATGCTGGCAGTCGAGTGTCAGGAAGACCGCATTGATATGCGTATCCGCACCGGTTATCTGGATAAAAAATGCAGTGACCTTGATGAAGCACTTAACATCATCAACGATGCCGTCGCCAACAAAAAGGCTATCTCGGTTGGTTTGCTTGGCAATGCAGCAGATATCTTCCCGGAACTTGTCAAACGTGGCGTACGCCCGGATATTGTAACGGATCAAACATCCGCACATGATCCCCTGAACGGTTACCTCCCACAAGGTTGGACTTGGGGTGAGTATGTTGAACGATCTCAAAAAGATCCCAAAGGGACCACAACTGCGGCAAAGAAATCCATGGCAGTTCAGGTCCAAGCCATGCTTGATTTCCACGCACAGGGCATCCCCACAGTTGATTACGGTAACAACATCCGCCAAATGGCGCTGGAAGAAGGTGTTGAGAACGCATTTGATTTCCCCGGTTTTGTCCCTGCCTATATCCGTCCTCTCTTTTGTCGGGGTATCGGACCATTCCGTTGGGCTGCACTTTCCGGTGATCCAGAGGATATTTATAAAACGGATCAGAAAGTCAAAGAACTTATCCCGGATGACCCGCATCTGCACAACTGGCTGGACATGGCGCGTGAACGCATTCATTTCCAAGGCCTGCCATCCCGTATTTGCTGGGTTGGATTGGGGCAACGCCATAAACTAGGCCTCGCCTTTAACGAAATGGTTCGCAATGGCGAACTTAAAGCCCCCGTCGTTATCGGGCGCGACCATCTGGATTCAGGATCCGTTGCCAGCCCGAACCGTGAAACAGAAAGTATGATGGACGGATCGGATGCAGTCTCAGACTGGCCTTTGCTCAACGCCTTGTTGAACACAGCCGGTGGAGCAACCTGGGTATCCCTTCATCACGGCGGAGGTGTCGGCATGGGCTTCTCGCAACATTCTGGCGTGGTAATCTGTGCCGATGGCACAGAAGCAGCGGACAAACGATTGGGACGCGTTCTCTGGAATGATCCCGCAACAGGTGTTATGCGTCATGCAGATGCCGGATACGAAATTGCTAAAAAATGTGCTCGGGATAACAATCTCGACCTTCCTATGGAGTCAGATAAATGAAATCACTGGTCCTGACACCCCGTCAATTAACACTCGCGACCCTTCGGTCTCTGACATTTGACAATGTCAAAATCGAGCTGGATCCGGCTTGCAAAGCACAAATTGCGGCATCAACAGAAACCGTTCGCGATGTGCTGAGAGATGGCAGAACCGTTTATGGTATCAACACCGGGTTTGGGCGCCTTGCTTCAACCCGGATTGATGACGAACAGCTGGAAGAATTACAGAGCAACCTTGTCCTGTCTCACGCAACGGGTATGGGACCGTTGCTTGATGATGAAGTTGTACGCCTTATTCTTGCACTTAAAGTGACGTCACTTGCGCAAGGATTTTCAGGCATCAGACAGGAAGTTCTTGATTACCTGATCACCTTCTACAACGAAGGTCTTTATCCTTGTATCCCTTCAAAAGGATCCGTTGGAGCCTCTGGTGATCTAGCGCCTCTCGCCCATATGTCGTCTTTGATAATCGGTGCAGGAAAAGCCCGGTACAAAGGTGAAATTATGTCTGCCAAGGAAGGGCTGGAGCGCATTGGCTTAAAACCAAAGGTGCTAGGCCCCAAAGAAGGTTTGGCTTTGTTAAACGGAACTCAAGTTTCAACTGCACTTGCTCTTGTCGGTTTATTCCGTGCTGAGAACCTGATGATAGCGAGCACCGTTGCAGGCTCTATGAGCGTTGAAGCAGCAAAAGGATCGCATGTACCATTTGACCCGCGTATCCAAGAAGCCCGAGGACAGATTGGTCAGGCCGATGTCGCTGAAGTTTTCAGAGACATCCTGAATGCCAGCCCTATTAAAGACAGCCACGCTGATTGCGAAAAGGTACAAGATCCTTATTCACTACGTTGTCAGCCTCAAGTATTAGGTGCTTGCCTTGATCACCTCCGTTTTGCAGCGACAATTTTTGAACGTGAAGCCAATGCCGTATCTGATAACCCATTGGTTTTCACAAAAGAAGGTGACATTCTTTCAGGCGGTAACTTCCATGCAGAACCCGTAGCCATGGCATCTGACGTTCTCGCCCTTGCTATTTCGGAAATGGGTGCTCTGTCAGAACGTCGTATTGCACTCTTGATGGACAGCTCCATGTCCGGCCTGCCCCCATTCCTCGTTGCAGGAAGCGGTCTCAACTCTGGCTTTATGATTGCGCAAGTTACCGCTGCGGCCCTGGCATCAGAGAATAAATCTCTTGCCCATCCCGCCTGTGTTGACAGCCTGCCAACATCAGCAAACCAGGAAGACCATGTTTCCATGGCGACCTTTGCCGCAAGGCGTTTGTCAGACATGGCAAAAAATACAGCAGGTGTGTTAGCAGTTGAGCTTTTATCAGCAGCCCAAGGTATTGATTTCCTCAAGCCGTTGAAGACCTCTCCGACACTGGAGAAAGTTATGGCAAGGCTCCGTAAAGACGTAGCCTTCTTTGAACAGGATCGCTATTTTGCGGATGACTTGGAATCTGCAGAAAATCTGGTTTGGGATGGAACTTTCAACAACATATCAAAAGCTGACTTTCTGCCAAGTCTAGAACAATAAATTACTTGTAAACTGTAATTGTTAGTCATTGATGTTATAGCTCCTTTCAAAGGGGCTATAACATCCGCCCAACTCCACTGAATTAGGGACTATCATCAACAATAAATCGAACCACAATGAAGTTGAAAATTACAATTCTCTACCTAATTTATCGATCTCGCCACCAACAAAATAAGATAAGGCATCATTAAAGGTTGTTCTAAACAAGCAAAATTAGTTTTAGCTTTGTATGTTTTCTTTAAGCGGTTCACTGATAACCGAAACTTGTCCATCTTGAACCGAATGATAAAAACAGTTTGGTCTGCCCGTGTGACAAGCAGGTCCGGTTTGATCAACAAACATCAAGATCGTATCGTCATCACAATCAAAACGAAATTCTATTAACTTTTGGCAGTTGCCCGAGGTTTCCCCTTTACGCCAAAGTTTTTTACGCGAGCGCGACCAATAACAAACCTGGTTAGTTTCCAGCGTTTCTTGAATAGCATCACTATTCATCCAGGCAAGCATTAGTACTTCACCTGTATCGTACTGTTGAGCAATAGCGGGAACCAACCCTGCTTCATTATAATTTATTAATTTTGCAATATCGGCATTCATGCCGCTCTCCCGTATTTTAAGTAACCACAGCTTAGTTGGAACTCTGTATATTTTACCCTTTAATCTCTTAACTTCAGGGTTGCCAACAATAGATCAACCTCATAATGATATGTTATAACATAACAAACATCAATCAATGGTAAAATTATATGACAAAAGTAGCGAAGCCTAATGTTTCCTCGGAGCATCAAAATTCCCCTAGCCGTGAAGAGGCAATGCAAGCCGTAAAAACTCTTATTTCATGGGCAGGTGATGACCCTAATCGCGAAGGATTAATTGACACACCTAAACGTGTGATAAATGCCTATAAGGAGTTCTTTGCTGGATATGGAATGAACCCAGATGAGATACTTGCCAGAACATTTGAGGAAGTCGAAGGTTATGATGAAATGGTCATCATAAAAAACGTACGGTTGGAATCGCACTGCGAACACCATATTGTGCCAATTTTAGGTAAGGCACATGTTGCATACATTCCTGACAAACGAGTAGTAGGTATAAGTAAGCTTGCTCGCTTGGTAGATGTTTACGCTAAACGCCTACAAACTCAGGAAACCTTGACAGCTCAAATTGCTGATACCCTTGAACGCGTACTAAAACCGAGGGGTGTTGCAGTTGTTATTGATGCCGGACATCAATGCATGACGACACGCGGCATCCATAAAACCGAGACCAGTACAGTCACAAGCCGTATGTTAGGTTTATTCAGAAAAGACCCCCGCACTAGAGCTGAATTTATGAACCTAATAACAAAAATTTGAAACCCGAACTCTCATAGATACTAATCGAAATAAAGAAGGATCATGACAGGATCTGTTTCTATTTGGCGCTTCTTTTACAAATAAACGAGCGTCAACAAAAACCCAGCATGGGACAGTGCCTTTAACAACATCTCCCTAGTTGATTTTGGACAATTTTAGAGCAGAAAGCCGAAATAATAAGCGAACGAAATTCAATAACTGATAATTGTTTTTTGTAGGCGAATGACATAAATACAGTGTATTTTCAGCAACTAGATGAGTTTTTGCTGGAAATACACTGTAAAAACATGCATTTATTGCACAACGACAAAAAATAATAAATACCTCAGGTAACGCTTAACCGCGTGGGAATTTCGATATGGACGCTGGGAGTCTCGACAAAAAAGTACCTCTTTACCAAAAGGTGAAAGAGCACATCATTGAACACATCCAATCCGGTCAGTGGAAGCCTGGTTTTCAAATTCCATCCGAAAACGAGCTGACCCAAAGCCAAAATATGTCTCGCATGACTATTCACAGGGCTTTGAGAGAATTGACTGCTGATGGCTGGCTGATGCGGGTTCAAGGTGCTGGTACTTTTGTTGCTGAACCCCGCCCCCAATCTGCTGTACTTTCAATCAAAAGTATTGCCGAAGAAGTCAGATCCCGTAATAGCGAGTATAGTAATGACATCATTCTGCTCGCCCAGGAAAAGGCTTCTGCCCATATCGCGGGCGTGATGGATCTTGAATTGAATGCACCTGTTTTCCATTCGATTATTATTCACAAGGAAAACGACGTCCCCATTCAACTAGAAGATCGTTTCGTTAACCCCGCCGCTGCACCCGATTATCTAAATCAGGATTTTAGCAATATCACCCCCTATGACTATCTGGTGAAAGCCGCGCCGTTAGATAACGCAGAGCACAGCATTTTTGCGATTGCGCCAGAAGATAAACAGGCTGAGTTACTGCAAATTCCGCTGGGAACGCCATGTCTGTTACTAAGACGACGGACGTGGTCAGAGAGGAAAACCGTTACCTATGCCAAGCTTATTCACCCGGGTGATCGCTATAGCCTGGGCGGAACATTTCAGGGGTAATGTGGCGTTAGAGAAACCACATTACATTCATCGGCCGTTTATAATCCTTTTTTGAGATCTCTCATCAAAAAACGCGCAGGGTGAATTGCATCTCTTATATCCTTCGGGATTGGCAAGGCATTACACCCGGTTATCAATTTCACCAGATAGTTTGCCATTAAGGGTGCCGTCAAAAAACCTCGGGACCCAAAGCCTACGGCACAAAACAGATTTTCATGATACTCGCCCCGTGGCCACAGAGGCTTGCTTTTCACACCATTTTTCAGGCCAGCATAATCAGTACGATATTGCTCTTCGCGATAAACCGGGCCAACCAACGGCAGACGATCAAAAGTTGTTCCCCGAACTGAGGTTCTTCCATCCAAATCGGTCGCATCTATCTGCGTAGAAAGATTAGGAACAATTTCGTCTAGAAGTGACAAATTATGGTCGTGGCGTTCTGTTGTAACAGATCTTTCTTCTGCCTCATCATAGCAATAGAGCCGTTCGAAAGTAGCACCAAAAACATGCTGTCCCCTAATCGCAGGCGTAATATACCCACTGCCATTCACAATGGTTTTTAAGTTAGCACTGATCTTATTTGGAAGGCACATGCTAACCTGTCCCCTGTTCATAATGACAGACAGGCTTTCAGATTGAGCAAAATTCCTGACATTAAAGGCATTGGCAAGGACAACACTGTCAAACTGCAAATCTTCGCCGCTGCCTGAAACAGAGAGTTTCCATTTACATTTTCCTTGCTCTGTAAACTGCTCCAGCGATGTCACTTTGCAATTGAGCCGGACATCGATCTTATCAGTTAAAGCCCTGGCAAGCGTTGCCGTATTAAGACACCCAGCGTGCGGATACCAAACACCGGGTGATGCCAACTCAATACCCGCAATTTCAGATGCACGATTGGCATCCACAATAGAAAAATGATCCCCGGGAAGAACATTGGAAGAAACAAAAGACTGACGACGCTGAATCTCTTTGTCGTCTCTGATCAGATCCATAGACCCGCATTGATGATGCCAGATATCCAACCCCGTTTGCTCCGCAAGTTTTTCATAAAACCTCAAAGCAAAAAGATAACAAGACGCCAGATATTGCCCCAATACCGTACCATTACGCATTAATTTAGGCTCAAATACCGCAGCCGGGTTCCCTGATGCCCCTTCGGCAACAGACGACGCTTTGTCGATTAGAGTAACCTCGACACCCGCACGCGAGAGACTATAGGCCAGACAGTTACCGACTATTCCAGCCCCAATAACAGCTACTTTTTTAGGTTTGCTGTTTGTTTTTGGAATATCAAACCAAGGTAAAGATCCCGGATGAAATCTCTCGTTATTTTCATCAATTTTATCTGGAGAAAAAACACCAACAATACGTTCACGTTTAAAGGCATAGCCTTTACGTTTTTCAATTCTAAATTCAGCATCCTCTAATCCACGCCGGACATGCCCCGCAGCTGTAAAGCTGGCCAATTTTGTACCGGGCTTTGATTTTGCTGCCAAGAGTTCGTAAACTTCTGCATTCCACATATCAGGATTTTTATTTGGGGCGAAACCATCCAGAAACCAGGCATCAATCTTTCCGGTAAACTTGGTCAAAACATCCCTTACATCCCCAAAAAGAAGAATTAAGGTAATATTATCTTGCTCAAACTCCACGGTATGAAAACCGGGGCTTAGATCAGGGTAAGCATTAACTAGCGCTTCCCTAATACCCCCAAGCCCATCCCATGGTTCCAACGCTTTATGTAACTGATCACGATCAAGTGGAAAGCCTTCAACAGAAACAAAAGTTAAGTGTTGATCTGGCCCGGATGTTTTTTTCCATTCCCGCCATGTAACTAAAAAGTTTAACCCCGTTCCGAACCCGGTTTCTCCGATGACAACATTCTGTTTGTTTTCCCAAAGACCTTTGCCACCAATACCCTCAAGAAAAACAAAGGCACTTTCCTCTAACCCATTGGCCAGAGAATAATAGACATCGTCATATTTGGTAGATACCGGGACGAAATCATCCCGCCATTCAAGTTCGGCTTTATTACATTCAGTCATACAAAAGCTCGTAAAAGGAGATGATGACTTTTAACTTTTTGAGCGATTAAAGGAAAGAACAGTCATCATAAAATAGAAAAAGCCAGCTATCGATATGATAGCTGGCTTCTAATTCTAGGGGGCGACCTAGTTACCAAAGAGCTTTTTCAATGCATCCTTTGGCTTCTCGATGACTTCTTCAACCCCACCAGCATCACCATCGCCAAGAGGAAGCTTTGCACCTCCTTCGCCACCTGCAACGCCTTCAATAAGAGCTGACGGATCTTTCAGCTGATCAGTTAGCGCACCCGCAAGATCTGGTGCTATCTTAGGATCGCTCCAAGATCCGGTAATCATTAAAGGCACAGCAATACCTTTGGCACCGGTATCACCGCCCTGCCCTTCGAGATCACCAACGAGTTTAGGCTCGACACGATAATTCAGGGTCTTGGGTGGCATCGGCACAGTACCTTTACCAGAAAGCCTGAACAAAGGCGCAATCATGCTTAAATCCTGATTGCTGACGACACCTTGCTGAATTGTGTAAGTACCAGATAGTTCTGCAAAATCAGTTGATTGTGCATCATCAAAAGAGTTCTGTAAGGCATCCAATGACACATTACGAATTAGCCCAGGAATGTTGACCCCCTTAACCGCGCCATCTTGGAATATAAAGTCTCCGGTTCCGTTGAGATTAGATACCATTGCCTTCTGAGAAGCACCCTGTGTTGTCAGGCTTGCTTTGGAACTAAGGGTCCCCAGAAGCTTTTCAAAATCAGCACTATCTGAAAGCAGTGGTTCAGCCTGAACAGCAGATAAATCAAAATTGATTGCAGTTGTCGGGGTCGCCTTAGAGCTATCCAGAACAACTTTACCACGCGCTTGCCCGTCATATAGTGCGAGCTGTTTCAGATCTGCGGTTAACTTACCGCCCTGAAGTAAAATAGCAAGTTCACTGACACCGATTGTGATCTTGCGAATTTGTACACCCTCGGATTTAAGAGCAAGATCTGCATTCACAGCCTTCAAACCTGAAAAATCCATCGGCGTGTCATCCCATCCCTGATCAGCGCCGGAACTTGGTGTTGTCGAAGCACTACCCGTAGAGCTTTCAGTAGATACATCATTCGCAGCAGCATTTTCAGGAGGAAGATAAGGTGTAATATCGAGAACACCAGTAGAAAGAGCTGCGACGATATTTGGCACCGAACCAGAACTATCAATCTTCAAGGCTCCCTGAGCGGTTAAAGCATCAAAGGCAAGTGAGACATCATCAAACGCAACCACAGGACCATTCAGATCAAGTTGCCCCTTTACAGACAGTTGACCAAAAGTTTCCTCATTTTGACTTTCAATCGGCGCACCAACCCAGTTGGTTAGATTCTTCACCGATGGCACATCAAGATCAAGAGCACCAGCAAGCGCAAAAGCAGTAGCCTGTTGAGCGGTTCCATTGAAACTAAAGTTTACTGGTGATGACGTAACAGATGCCTCAAGCGCTGTACTGCCGCCGTTCATCAAACTTTCCAGGTTTGCAACATCAGCTTTCAGGTTAATCGTCTCAGCTTTCCAGTCCAATCGACCGTCAAGAGACAGCGGTTTATTTAGTGCCTCGAGTGACACCTCAAGGTTAAGCGCTTCGATATCTTCTTTCGTGCCAGATGCAAGATCAGTGAAGTGCAATTCACCGTCCTGAATACGAACATCACCTAAAGACAGACCACTAAGGCCAGAACCGCTTTCCCCGCCTGAACTATCAGAACTGTCAGTCGCTGTGGCATCAGTTGAGGATGTTTGCGCACCTTCTAGTTCCCAGTTCGGTTTGCCAGTTTTATCAACTTCAAGATTAATCACTGGTTTGATAAGAACAAAGCGATCAATCACAACCTGACTTGATAGCAATGGCATAACCTGTAGTTCAAGCGCCATCTGCTCAAGGGTTACCATATCTTTGCTTTGCCCCTGTTCATAGTTTGCCAAAGCAACGTCATTAACTTCGACAGCAACAGTCGGGAAAAGGCTAAGAGAGATTTCCCCTCCAATTTTCAAATCGCGTCCTGTCGCTTCTTTTGCTTTTGCTGCGATTTCAGGCTTGTAATCTTCAAGAGAAATAAAGAAGGGAGCAATCAATAGAACAGCAATGACCAATAAAATTAAGCCGCCGATTGATAAGAGTATTTTTTTCATTTTAGTCTCCATTACACGATTTGGTGAAAATCATGCAAATGACACGGTTTATTGAAGGGTATAGACGAATATAACAATAAGGCGGTACCCGCATTAAGCCAGTACCGCCTTTTGATTCTGGCACTTATCAGCCAGACATGTGAATTACTTCACAAGTGTCACGATAACACGACGGTTTCTGAATTCAGAAATACCATCACCTGTATCAACAGCCGGAGCATTCTCACCCACGCCCTGACTTTGAACGATAGAAGCAGCAACGCCGTGACTTTCTAGCGCACTTACAACTGCAGCAGCACGTCTGTTTGCCAAGTTCTGGTTATATTCGGAAGAACCAGCAGTGTCTGTATGGCCAGCAACAATCACTTTTGAAGGTGAATGCTTTTTCACAGCAGCCACGATAACAGAAACCTCTGCCTGTGCATCAACAGTCAGCACGTCTGAATCAAAATCAAAGTAAATTGCATATGGTTCAGGCGCAGCAGCGGGAGCAGGTGCCGGAGCAGGCGCTTTTGGCTTTGGAGCCATGGCGGCATCAACTTTAGCCATTGCAGCCAGGAAACCATCACGACAAGCGGCAATGTGATCAGGTTGAATGTTCTCTTCCTGCTCTTGGATCCAGCAATCAAACATTACCTGTGCACTCGCAGCAGATGTTGGCGCAACATTAGCGGCACCATTTGCCAAGGCAGATGCCAAACGATCATGTGCGGAAGAAAGATCATCGACAAACTCAGCATCCAGATCCCAATTTGCGACCTCTTCAGGAGCAACAGCCTTACCATCAGCAGCTGCCAATGCTTTGTCTGCGAACAGATTAGAATCAGCCCAATCCTGCTCACCTTTCTCATCACCTGAAAGGCCGACGTAACCTTTGTAAAGCTCTCTTGTAAACGAAGAGCCTGAAGGTTCTGCATCGCTGGCCATTTGATAACGATCAGCACAAGCAGACAAAGTTACAGCCGCAACACCGGCCACCAAAGCAAATTTTAAACCCCGCATGATATTCTCCCTTGAAGGTTTAGATATTCATTAAAAACGAGACAAACTAAATATTGAAACAGATACTAAATTATTCAGTGCCATTCACACTTAACTGTACGGTCTTTGCACAAACAAGAATGAACAGATTACCGTTCATCGTCTGAGATTACCAGAGACCACATTCCCAGCCTCTTTATTGACACAAAGAAAATAACACAAAATCAGATAGATACCAAAAGGAATCAATACTTGTTGTCGTCGAAGTTTCTCCTAATATCAGGTTGACACTAGAGTGGAACAAACAAAACATCAACCTAGAGTAATTAAAAACATTGTTTGTTTAACGTCTTGTTAAGAAGAATACAGATCTAAATTCAAAACACATCTTGGTAAAATTACTTACCACTAGAACATTGTTTTCATTAGACCTTTAAGATTGATCCAAGCTTATAAAATACACGATGACCTGAAACACAAGGTTTCCGTGCTCATCTGTACATTCACCATCTAATACTCTGAATAAAACGAATGCCCTGAATAAAATCTTGAAAATAAAATCCAAAAACAGAGAACAGGTAAGGTCATTCAGCCAAACTAAACCACCGGAAGATAAAGATAACAACAAAAACAATCAAATATGATACTATCATTAAAAAATTCAGGAGATAGACAAATGGAAACCCCTGAAATAGCGGACACCAACCCATCTATTGTCCAGCTTGAAGAAGGGAAAACTTATTTTTGGTGTGCATGCGGCCGCTCTAAGAAACAACCCTTTTGTGATGGCAGCCACAGGGGTACGAGTTTTCAACCCATATCCTTTACGGCTGAAAAAACGAAGAAGTACTTTCTATGTCAATGCAAGCACAGCTCTAACAAACCGTTTTGTGACGGCAATCACAAGCACCTGCTTTGATCTCAAATATTAATTTTGGATCAGCTAATTACAAATTATTATAGGCAATAGCTCTGATACCTCTGCCAGTCAGCCTTTTCAATACCGGCCACAAGCTGATCCTGGGTAAGTAATCCAGACTGTGTATCCATAACAGAAACCACGGAAGCTGAATTAATTGACGCTGCTTTCAGTGCCAGCTCTTCGCCTTTACCAAGGCCGATAAACGAAGCAAAAGTTGATGCAAAAGAGTCCCCTGCACCGGCAGTCCCCATTACTTTGGCTTTTTGTGCCGGGCAAAAAATAATCTGCGCATTTGTGCCGAGATAAGCCCCTTCCTTACCGTTGGTAACCAATAGGCGTTCTGGCCCAAGACGATTTATTATCTGGGTGAATTCACGCAATCCCATCATAGTGCCAGAAACCCCCACCCCTTTTTTCAGCAATTCAGGAAGCTTGGCATCATCTGAATAAGCACATGGATGGACCGCATCAATTTCTGACTTTGCCGAGACGAAAGGCACTAGTTGCCCTGCCTCAACCTCATTCATCACCAGAACGTCAATGTATTGAAGAGAGTTCCAGAATGATTGGGTACGCGAGGAAAGTTGTCGAATTCCGGGGTTCGCAACGACAAGGCTTCCCGCAGCTTTAGCAAGCTTTACAATATTAGGAAAGCAATCAGCAGATGCCCCACTCAACCCCGTCACATAGGTAAGTTCAACGCCTTTGAACATTTCCGGCTTGATCTCATCCGGTGTCAGAAGCGTATTCGCCCCGCGAGCGACAAAGATTGTCGGGTTTCTGACATGCGACGACACCATTACGGCACAGCCCGTTGGTAAATCAGCGTTTGATAAAACCCATTGACGACCAATAGACTTTTCTTCCAAACGCTTCAAAACCATCTGGCCTTCGATATCATCAGCCAATTTCACAACACAGGAAACATCTATGCCCAATTGAGCCATAGAAACAGAAGCATTGATGGCACCGCCACCAGTGTGGGTTTCAATGTTCTCAGCGTCCACTTTTTTACCTTCTTCCAAAAGAAGAAAGTTCGTGATCGCATTATGCATTGTCATACGTTCGATCTCATCGTCAGATACTGACGCGATAATATCGACAGTAGCCCCACCCAGTGTCAGCGCCTTCATCATACAGTCCTATCTAATTAACCTTGTGCCACTGACTTTCCAACAGAGCCCAGTACAGTAAAGATTTCATCTAACTTGGTACCAAGACCTTGCTCTGCCTGACGCACCCATTTACGAGGGTCATATTTGCTCTTCAGGGGTTTACCCGTTTCCGGATCAATCTGAGCAACAAATGCATTCTGGTTCGCATTTACGTAAGCACCGACTGGTTCCGAGTAAGCATATTGCAGATCAGTATCGACGTTCATTTTAAAGACACCATATGAAACAGCTTCTTTAATATCAGCTTCGGAAGAGCCCGATCCGCCGTGGAAAACTAGATCCAACGAATTCTCTTCCAAGCCATAACGTTCTGTCATAAGTGCTTGGGAGTCCTTAAGGATCACCGGACGAAGCTTGACATTACCGGGCTTATATACCCCGTGCACATTACCAAAAGATGCCGCAACCGAAAAATCGCCAAGCGGGTTCAGCTGCTCATAGGCATAGGCCACGTCTTCTGGCTGTGTATAGAGTTTGGGGTTATCCGCACCAGTGTGCTCGGACCCAACGCCGTCTTCTTCGCCGCCAGTAACACCCAGCTCGATTTCCAGGCTCATATCAAGTGGCGCCATTTTCTTCAGATAGTCAGCGCAGGTGCCAACATTATCTTCCAGAGACTCTTCGGAAAGATCAATCATATGAGACGTGTAGAGTGGCTTTCCGTTCTTTTCACGGAACTTTGCACCCTCTGCCAACAGACCATCAATCCATGGCAAAAGACCGCGATTGGCATGATCCGTATGCAGTACAACACAAATACCATAACCTTCTGCCAACAGATGAACGTGCTGGGCCAGAGAAACCGCACCCAGTACTTTGCCCTGCAGGCTATCCGGGTACGCCGCACCGGCATAGAAACCTGCTCCACCGTTTGAGACCTGAATGATAACATCTGATTTGTTACGCGCAGCTGCCTCCAAAACGGCATTTACTGTACTGCTGCTGGTCACGTTAACAGCTGGTAGTGCATAGTTCCCGGCCTTACAAGCCTTTACAAGTTTCTCATAGTCCTTACCGGTAACAACACCCGGGCGAAGTTTTTCAGACACCGCCGATCCTCCCTGTTATCTATATGACAAAACGCATCTTAGCGTTTCAAATGTACAACCTGACCACTTCGAACCGATTCATCCGCAGCCAAAACAATTTTCATACTGTTCACAGCATCCTGCATGTGAGATGTCAAATCTAAATCGTCTATAATGGCTTTTAACAGGAACTCCTGTTCTCTTTGACAGAGAGCATCGTGACCAGGCTCATCATCCATTCGGATTAAATTATCTTTATGTGCGAATGACTTATCGTTATTGAGTTTCGATGAATGACACAATAGTGCCGACGTTTTGGTATGTGCATCAATATCGTCAGATTCCATTGCCTTGTCTTCTGCCCGGTTTTGATCTTCGGCAACAATTGACACACAGCCCTTTGGCCCAATGACATCTTTAACAAAGAATGCCGTCTCACTCATCATTGGCCCCCAACCTGCTTCATACCAGCCCACAGATCCATCATCATATGTAACCTGGAGCTGACCATAGTTATACATGTCAGGATCAATTTCATCACTTAACCGAACACCGATCGCATGTACCTTTACAGGTTGCGCCTGTGTCATCAGACACATCATATCAACATAATGAACACCGCAATCAACGATCGGTGATATGCTTTTCATAAGCTGCTTATGTACCTGCCAAGTGTCGCCACTACTTTGCTGGTTAAGGTTCATCCGCATCACAAGCGGTTTTCCCAATTTTTGCGCCTGAGAAACAAATTCCTGCCACGAAGGATGATGGCGCAGAATATAACCAATAACGAGTTTAAGGCTCCTTTTTTGTGCAGCTTTGATGACACGTTCAGCCCCCGCGACGCTATCCGCAATCGGCTTTTCCAGAAAAACGTGTGCTCCGGCCTCAAAAGCTTTTAAAGCATAGGATTCATGTGTATCCGGCCAGGTATTGATAGAAACAACATCTGGCTTTAAAAGATCGAGAGCTTCATCATAATCGGAAAATCGGTCATAGCCGGAAATTTCAGCGGGTAAAGATGTCTCGTCATTCAGGCTTCTGCTACAAAGTCCAACAATTTCAAACCCTTCCAGATGATGATAGGCTTTGGCGTGGGATTGCCCCATATTTCCCAAGCCAACAACAAGAACCCTCTGCTTACCCATTGTTAATTTCCTCTTTGGATATCCTCAGATATCTAGTCCATCCATTCCCGTGTCGCGCCCATCAATCCAGGTATCAAGAACAAGACCAGCATCATCCAACAAAACCATAGATGCTCTATATCCCTTTTCAATACGTCCGAGTTCATTCCCCAAACCAAGGAATTCAGCCGGATATAACGACGCCATTCGCAGAGCTTCATCATGGGAAAGGCTTAACAACTCAACACTATTACGCACTGCTGTAGCCATATCCAGATGTGCACCTGCCAAAACACCTTCGGCCGTAGTACAACGCCCCTCGCGGCTGTAGATTTTTTGCCCGTAAAGTTCAAAAAAATCCTGATCGCTCCCCACCGTGGCCATAGCATCAGTCACCAACATCATCTTACCGCGTTTCTTTGCCTTGATCGCACTTCGTAATGTTGCGGGATGAACATGATATCCATCAACAATCAAACCACACCAGCTGTCATCATTATCCAGTGCGGCACCAACTGCCCCTGGTTCACGACTTTCCATCGGTGTCATGGCATTAAATAGATGCGTAAAGCAGCTAAGGCCTTCGGAAAAGGCAGCCTGATAATCATCATAAACACCGGCGGTGTGTCCGGCAGCGACCAAGACCCCACGCTCAACAAGCTGTCGAATAATTCCCGATGTATTTTTTTCAGGGGCAAGTGTGACCAACGTCTTACCCGCAGTAAGACGAGACAAAAGATCTAAGGCATCTGTTTCCATAGACCTGATCTTATCTTCCTGATGCACCCCTTTTCGCACCCGATTAAGATAAGGCCCCTCTAAATGAATACCAAGAATACCCGGTTCATTATTATCAAGAGCTTCCTGCATCGCAGTAACAGCAGCTTCCATCACAGGCCGATCATCGGTAATCAAGGTTGGCAACATCCCCGTTGTACCATAACGACGATGTGCCTGTGCAATAGATCTTAGCCCGGCGAGTGATGTATCCTGATTAAACATAACACCGCCGCCACCATTGACCTGTACATCAATGAATCCGGGAACCAACTTTTCGCCGTTTAAATTTCTGACGCAATCCACATCATCAGGAATGTCGATGGACGTTCCGACAGCCTCGATAATCCTGCCATTGATAATGACTGTTGCTGCTTCTAACCACTCTTCCCCGGTGAAAACATGTGTATTGGTCAAAGCAGTTTTCATCAAACTGTCTCCGTTACTTTTTTCAAATGACGGGGATTATCAGGGTCAAGGCCACGCATCTGGGTGATTTTCTCTGCCATGATATAAAAGCTCTGAATCATCACGGGCAACTGGCAAAAGGGATGAATATTGCTTTCAATTGGCAAGATCCCTTTGCTCAAAAGGCCTTCCTGCACAGTAAAAACCGCCCCACCCTTTTCGCGAAAATTCTCTGCAAGCTCTCCGACTGAATCCCAGGATTGATCCCTTTGTCTGAAAAGAAGTACGGGGTAGCCATCGGCCACCAGAGACATAGGACCGTGCTTTACTTCTGCGGCACTGAAAGCTTCCGCATGAATATAAGATGTTTCCTTAAATTTGAGCGCAGATTCCAGGGCAATACCAAAACCTGGCCCCCGTCCGACAGTGAACAGGTTGGACGATGCCGCCAACAACTCAACGGGCTCAGACCAATCCGCAGACAAACCCCGATCCAGTTGATCCGGAAGCTTTTCCAAAGCTGGCAACAAACCGCTATCAAAATTCCAGATTGCACTCAGTTGAAGCAAGGCTGTCAAAGATGCGATATAACTTTTTGTTGCCGCAACAGAGTTTTCAGGACCGGCATGAAGCGGCAGAAAACAATCTGCCAAAGCCACAAGCGGTGATGTCGCATCATTACAGATACAAAGAATAAAAGCGCCCTGGTCTTTTGCCTGTTGCGTTGCCTGTACCAAATCGGGGCTCCGCCCAGATTGAGACACAGCAATGAACAAACTGTCTTGCAGCTTTAACACCCCGCCATAAAGCGTAGAGACGGACGGCGCGAAAGAAACCACGGGAAGGCCAGTACCAATTTCCAATACATACTTTGCAAAGGCACAGGCATGATCAGAACTACCCCGCGCACAGGTCGCTATAAAACGAAATTTCTTTTCACGTATCCGTCTGGACAGATCCTCTAGAACGTCTCTGTTTGCTCGGAGTTGTCTTGAAATAACAGCCGGTGTTTCGACTGTTTCTTTTGCCATCAGGCTTATTTTATTCGTCATTCTTCATTTCATTCGTATTAATCACGACTATCCAAATAGAGTTCAGCGATGAAATCATAACTGTCTCCACGATAATGAGATCTGGTAAATTCAATAGGACGCATATCGGGCAGGAAAGAACGTCTTTCGATATAAAGAGTTGGACCACCAACAGATACACCCAACAGATCAGCTTGGGTCGGTTGCAACAATTCAGCCCTTAACCTTTGCAGAGCCCTCAAAGGACGCAACCCGGATTTATCAAGAACTTTGTATAGAGAATCTTCAACTGCCAAAGGGTCCGGCAAGAATTCCTGAGGAACAGTTGCAAGTTCGATTGCTAACGCCTTACCGTCTGCGCAACGTATTCGGTGCAGCCGTGAGACACCCACACCTGGTGAAAGATTAAGCGCCATAGCTTCTTCCGGTGTCGCAAGTCCAGTTGCGCGTTCAACCCAAACCACAGACGGCTGCATTCCCCGGGCTGTAATATCTTCGGTAAAGCTGGTTAATTTAGAAAGTGGTTGTTCCATTCGCGAAGCAACAAACGTTCCTGCCCCATGACGTTGCACAAGCAAACCATCGCGTACCAGCCCTTGTACTGCCTTACGGACTGTCACGCGTGACACCTCCAATTCAGAAGCTATGTCACGCTCGCTGGGCAATGCATCCTCCACCTTAAAAGCACCGCTTTCAATCGCTTGCCTGATCAGAGTTTGCAATTGTTTATAGAGTGGTGTCGGGTTACCACCATCCAGTCGGGATTTTACTTTCAGGGCGCGGAAGGTACTTACTTTCATTTTAAAGCCCCCTGATCTTCAGACGTCTTCTTTCGTACCATTCTGATGGCACCGTCCATCGCATCACCGCACGGTTCTCTTAGAATTTTTAGATATTCTTTCGGTAATCTTGGGGCGATACGCTTTGACACGCCCCCCATAAGACAAACAGCCTTAACACCCTTGTCAACCAAGGCCTGTATCATGCACCCTGCTTCATGCACGGACTTGGCGACGATCCGCCCCGCGAGTTCATCACCATCGTCAGCATGATCGAAAATAAGCGGCGCAAAAGAACCATAATGATGGGGTTCTGCTTCTTCAGCCCATTTAACCATTACCTGACGATCATTTTTAAAATGCGCCATGATTGCCTTTGTCATAGGTGTTTCCGGACGACACCCTTCAGCAGCAAAAAGAGAACTGCGAACTGCTGTTAACCCCAGAACAGCCCCACTGGCGTGATCCGAGATCTCAAATCCCCAACCGCCAACATTGATAACATCATTGTTAACAATACCCAGCCCGCATGACCCTGTCCCCAAGATAAGAATACCCCCATCTTCGCCGGCATGAGCCCCCAGACACGCCGTATAGGCATCAGTAGCTCCGCAAACGGATGCAAAAGAATGCGGGAAAGAAAGCATTGCCTGAAGCTCACTTTCCAATCCCAGACCAGCAAGCCCCAATCCTACATGAAGGGAAGCAAAATCTTCTCGCCCGCGTCCCGATTGATGAAGCGCTTCAAGACAGGCCTTTTCAATTTCATAGTAAACCCGAACAGCCCCAAGCCTTGAATTTGATGGTCCGGCAAAACCCTCGCCAAGTACGTTACGATTCGCATCCTCAACTCGAACGCGACAACTCGTTCCGCCACCATCAACACCTGCATAGAGCATCTCGTTTGCCACTTACCACTCCAGAACCAATAAAAGACCAATACACAAAACCAATTAAATACCAATTTAAGTTATTTCAGAGGAAAGGTAAATTCAAAAGATTTTGTTTTTTTGAAAAATATTAATTGAATCACAATTCATCGTTTATTTACAACCAATTACAAAGAATTGAAAATAAATATTTTATTAATAAATTGATTAACAAGTTATAAAAATAGAAAAAATTGATTTCAAATTGGTTTCTTTTTGGTATTATCTAATAAATTATTACAAATTGATGGATCAAAAAGCTTGTCAAAAGAGTTGCAGGGCACAGAAAAGCATAGCCCCCGTTATCATAGTCTAGATACCTGGCCTGCCGAGGAAATTCTTGAGGCGTTATGGGCTTCTCAACTGCGCGCTATTTCCTGCATACAACATGTAGTTTCTGAAATTTCAGAAAGTGCAGAGGCAATTGCCGACCGCCTGTCGAATGGCGGGCGTCTCTTTTACATTGGCGCAGGATCTTCCGGACACCTTGCCATTCAAGATTGTGTCGAACTTAATCCTACCTATGGCTGGCCGTTAGATAAACTGGTTCCATTGATCGCAGGAGGCAAAGACGCCCTTCTTGCGCCAATGGGTGGCGCAGAAGATGATGAAGAAATTGCCATCGATGCCCTTAAAAAACATCAAATAAATGCACATGATGTAATCGTCGCTGTCGCGGCAAGTGGATCGACGCCCTACACCCTGGCAGCTGTCAAACACGCCCGCTCGAAAAACTCTCTGGTCGTCAGCATTGCCAACAACAAGCATGCACCAACCTTTGATTATGCTGATCATTCTATCTTTCTGGATAGTGGCAGCGAAGTCATCGCAGGATCAACGAGAATGGCAGCAGGAACATCACAAAAGGCTGCGCTGAACATGTTATCAACCCTGACGATGACAAAGCTTGGCCATGTACACGACGGTTTGATGGTTTCTATGATCATCAACAACGAAAAATTGGAAAGACGCGGTGCGGCTATTGTCCAAGAAATTTCAGGAACGGACAAGGAAACAGCAAAAAGATGCCTGAAAACTGCAGACAGAGATATAAAGCTAGCTGTCCTATTGGCAATGAAATATCCCAAAGCTGATGCAGAAAAAGCCCTCGCCGATAATCGGGGGCATTTGCGTCAAGCAATGCAACAACTGAAGTAACCTAATTAATAAGTTTAACAAAAACCGGGAAAAACCCGGACACTTTTTTAACTCGGAGGATAAGATGAAAAAAAGTAATTTAACACTCGGCACAAGTGTTGCTGCAATTGCTTTGGCAGCTGCATCACTAACGCCAACAGTATCAGCCTTTGCAGATGAACTGGTTATAGAAAGCTGGCGTACGGATGATTTGGAAATTTGGGAAAGCCAAATCATTCCAGCATTCAACAAATCACACCCAGACATCAAAGTTCGTTTTGCACCATCTCCACCAACAGAATACAACGCCAACATGAACGCCAAGCTAACCGCTGGCACAGCTGGTGACCTCATTACCTGTAAGCCTTTTGACGCCTCTCTTGATCTTTACAACAAAGGCCATTTGACAAAAGTTGATGACCTTCCGGGTATGGAGAACTTCTCAAGCGTTGCCAAATCAGCGTGGCAAACAGATGACGGCTCCACAACATTCTGTCTGCCAATGGCATCTGTGATCCACGGCTTCATTTATAACAAAGAAGCCTTTAAAGAACTGGGTCTGGAAATTCCAAAAACCATTCCTGAATTCATGGCAACGCTGGAAAAGATCAAGGAAGACGGCACCTATATCCCGATGTCAATGGGAACTGCCGATCAATGGGAAGCAGCAACCATGGGCTTCCAGAATGTTGGTCCAAACTTCTGGGCTGGTGAAAAAGGCCGTAAGGGTCTGATCGACGGTACAGAAAAACTGACTGATCCTCAGTATGTAAAAGTATATGAGCATCTAGCTGAATGGGGACCCTATCTGGGCAAAGGCTACAAAGGCCAGTCTTATCCAGATAGCCAAAACCTCTTTAGCTTGGGTCGCGCAGCGATCTACCCGGCTGGATCATGGGATATCTCAACCTTTAATGGCCAGGCTGATTTTGAATTTGGTGCCTTCCCGCCACCCGTTCCGGCTGGACAGGAAACCTGCTATATTTCAGATCACACAGACATTGGCCTTGGCATCAATGCTGCCTCCAAGAATGTAGAAGCAGCCGAAACCTTCCTTAGCTGGATGGCATCTGCTGAAGCTGGTTCCATTTTCTCTAATGCCCTGCCAGGCTTCTATGCCCTGTCAAAGCACGAGCTAACTATTAGCGATCCTGTTGCGCAGGAATTCGTGAGCTGGCGCGGTAAATGTGAATCTTCTATCCGTAACTCCTACCAGATCCTTTCACGTGGCACACCAAACCTTGAAAACGATCTTTGGAATACATCGGTTGGCGTTATCAACGGCACCATGACAGCAGAAGAAGCCGCCAAGAAGGCACAGGACGGACTTGCTAGCTGGTATAAACCACAGCAATAAAAGTCTGGTATAATAAAACGCCGGTACCCGATCGGTACCGGCGTTTTGCATATAAATTACGTCCCAATCGAAGTGAGTACAAATCCATATGGCCTTAAAAAACCAAAGGGGATCGTTCTTTCGAACACATGTCTTAGTGTTCCTTTTGCCTGCGGCCCTGATCTATACTCTGTTTATGATCATCCCCTTGATCGATACAGTCAGATACAGCTTTTACGATGAAACAGCCGAAGGCATTACATCCTTTGTCGGTTGGGATAACTATGTTCTCATTCTCACCGATGAACGGTGGTGGACAGACTTCAGGAATGCACTAGAGAACAACTTTATCTTCTTTATCATTCACATGTTTGTTCAAAACCCGATCGGTCTATTACTTGCGGCTTTATTGAGTTTGCCCAGATTAAAGATGGCGAACAGCTATCGCACCCTGATCTTCATGCCGACCATGCTATCGGTTGTCATCATTGGCTTTATCTGGAAACTGATCCTCAGCCCGCTTTGGGGGGTAGGCGATACACTTGTTGGTTTTGTCGGTATGACTGACGGACTACCTGCCCTGCTTGGCGAAGAGTCCACCGCTCTTATCACCCTGTCCTTTATTTCCGTATGGCAATTTGTCGGTATTCCTATGATGTTGATCTATGCCGCACTGCTCAATGTCCCAGATGATCTTGTCGACGCAGCCATTGTTGATGGCGCGAACCAGTGGACGGCTTTCTGGCGCATCAAATTACCCTTGATTTTACCAACAATTGCAATGGTTTCAGTTCTGACTTTCGTGGCTAACTTTAACGCTTTTGATCTCATTTATGCCGTCAAGGGCGCGCTTGCAGGTCCAAATTTCGAAACCGATATTATGGGCACAATGTTCTACCGCACCTTCTTTGGTTATCAGCTACAACCCGGCAGCGCCACATTGGGCGCGACTGTTGCCAGCTTAATGTTCCTGGTCATCCTTTGCGGTGTCATGCTCTATCTTTTTGTTATCCAGCGTCGCTTGCAGCGCTATCAACTCTAGGAGGACGGACAGATGAAACTTTCAAAACGCGTTGGCCCGTTAGGCGTTCATGCCGTCCTTATGTGCTACACCCTTATTGCGTTGTTCCCGATTTACCTCGTGATCATGAATTCCTTTAAAAGCAAAAAAGGAATTTTCAGAGATCCACTCGCCTTTCCAACAGGTACGACTTTTGACCTTGTCGGTTTTGAGAAGGTTATCGCCCGATCATCATTCGACATCTACTTCACTAACTCGATATCCGTGACAGTCATCAGTCTGGTTTTTGTCTTGCTGCTAGGTGCAATGGCCGCATGGGCCTTGGCTGAATACGATTTTCCCGGCAGCAACATGATGGCACTTTACCTTGCTATCGGCATCATGATCCCCATTCGTCTGGGCAGCGTTAGCCTGTTGAAGATGATTGTCGGCATGGGGCTGGTGAACACCCTTACGGCACTTGTCCTTGTCTATACGGCCCAGGGCTTACCTCTGGCGATATTCATACTCAGGGAATTCATCGCGCAAATCCCCAATGATCTGAAAGAAGCCGCCCGGTGTGATGGTGTTTCCGAGTACAGAATTTTCTGGTCAATTATATTGCCCCTCATTCGCCCGGCACTGGCAACGGTTGCGGTCTTTACCATGATACCAATCTGGAATGATCTCTGGTTCCCGCTTATCCTTGCCCCAAGCCAGGAAACGGCAACCGTGACGCTCGGTATCCAGCAGTTTATCGGACAGTATGTTACCGACTGGAATGCGGTCTTGGCATCACTGACCTTGGCGATTGTCCCCATCCTGATCCTTTACGTGATCTTCTCTCGACAGTTGATACGTGGATTGACATCAGGGGCTGTCAAATGACCCGGGACAAGGCAAAAACAAAAAACTTTATAATACTCATGACGACATGCACAGCTGTGCATCAGGAGAGGTAGATTCATGGCTGATATCAAACTTTCAGGTATCAAGAAATCCTATGGCAAAGCTGAAGTACTGCACGGAATAGATATCGACATCAAAGATGGTGAGTTCGTGGTCTTTGTCGGCCCGTCCGGCTGTGGAAAATCGACACTCCTTCGGCTCATCGCAGGTTTGGAAACCATTACCGATGGCAAGCTTGAGATTGCCGGGGAAACAGTCAACGACATGACACCTTCTCAGCGCAAGATCGCCATGGTTTTTCAGTCCTATGCGCTTTACCCGCATATGACTGTATACAAGAACATGGCTTTTGGTTTGACCCTTGGCAAAAAGGGGCTATTTGGCGGCGGTGAAAACAAAAAGCTGATTGATGAAAAAGTCCGGAAGGCAGCAAAGAGCCTTAAACTTGAAGATTATCTGCACAGATATCCGCGCGAACTTTCCGGTGGACAACGCCAGCGAGTTGCCATTGGTCGTGCAATTGTTCGTGATCCCAATGTTTTCCTCTTTGACGAACCGCTAAGTAACCTTGACGCAGCATTGCGCGTAAACACCAGACTGGAAATCGCCAAACTGCACCAGGACCTGGAAGCAACAATTATTTACGTTACTCACGATCAGGTTGAGGCCATGACACTGGCCGACAAAATCGTTGTCGTAAACGGCGGCCATGTGGCTCAATGCGGTTCGCCACTTGAACTTTATCATCACCCAGCCAATAAGTTTGTCGCAGGTTTTATCGGCTCGCCCTCTATGAACTTCCTCGAAGGTACAGTCACTGCCGTACATGCCGGAAGTCTTGATGTACTGCTCGATTATGACAACAGCACCGCCAGCATTCCGGTTCACCCCGATGAAGCAAAGCTTGGTGATAAAGTCACGATTGGTATCCGTCCTGAACATATGAAAGAAGGCAATGACCAGGACTTCAAACTCTCGGCCAAAGTAAATGTCGTCGAACGACTTGGGGAAGCCAGCTATCTTTACCTTGAAAACGGAGAGAACGACCCACTTTGCGTCAAAACGGACGGACACAGCACAACAAAAGCAGGCGACAAAGTCGAACTCTGTGCTGATTTTTCTGCCGTTCACGTTTTTAATGCCGAGGGCAATGCTTTGGCCCGAACAACGAGTGATGAAAAGTATATCGCACCCAAACTTAGCGCATAAGCACACAACCTAAAAACGCAATTTATTTTCGGCCCTAAAACTCATACGAGTTTTAGGGCTATTTTTATGGTACTATCCCCCAAAATCAGACAGGCCAGATTCGTTTATCATTTGATCCATATCAAAGATAGTTTGTGCCCAGTCTATAAGATGCACTCAAATAGTATCTATAAAAACGATGAGAGAGATGAAACAGTTAACTGAAAACAACGAAGCAACCGGAACAGACCCGGCAATAACCGCGACAGTTAACAAGGGCTTTGGGAATTACGATAACATGACAGATGACGCTCAGTTATTTATTTCAAGCCATATCGCACAGACACCGCCAGAACACCTGGAAGAAACTCTGCGTGCCATTATGGAGCACCCACATGCAGATGTTCCCATGGTCGATGACAAGGGAAAACTGGTTGTTCTTATAGACGCCCCGACAAGCAAAGATGCCGTAAGAACCATTGAAAGCATTCAATCTTTGGCAAACGTCTATTCTTTCACCCCCGTCTATCAACACGAAGAAGTTTGAAATTAAATCTGAAATTCAACAGATTAACTGAGGAACCGATGTCATGAAGTTATCAAGACGTGACTATATCAAGGCGAACGCCGTTGCTGTCGCCGCCGGTGTTGCAGGAATGACCGCACCGAGCGCCGCAAGCAACCTGCTCACAGAAAGCTCAAAAACAGCATTAACCTGGTCCAAAGCTCCCTGCCGTTTCTGCGGTACAGGCTGTAGTGTTATGGTTGGGACAAAAGAAGGTAAAGTTGTTGCAACACACGGCGACGTTAAAGCAGAAGTCAACCGCGGCTTGAACTGTGTGAAAGGGTATTTCCTGTCCAAAATCATGTACGGGAAAGATCGCCTTAAAACACCGCTTCTTCGCATGAAAGACGGTAAATATCATAAAGAAGGCGAATTCACGCCAGTATCCTGGGACCTTGCCTTTGATACCATGGCAGACAAATTTAAATCTGCCATCAAAGAAAAAGGCCCAACTGCTGTTGGTATGTTCGGGTCTGGTCAATGGACCGTTTGGGAAGGTTATGCAGCTTCCAAGTTAATGAAAGCCGGCTTTGCCTCAAACAACATTGATCCAAACGCACGTCACTGTATGGCCTCTGCGGTTGGGGGGTTCATGCGTACCTTTGGTATTGATGAACCAATGGGATGTTACGATGACATCGAAGCAACAGACACCTTTGTTCTCTGGGGCTCTAATATGGCAGAGATGCACCCCATCCTCTGGACACGGGTCACAGACCGTCGCCTGAGCGCACCAGAAACCACCAAAGTTGCTGTTCTTTCTACCTATGAACACCGTTGTTATGATCTTGCAGACATTCCAATGATCTTCACACCACAGACTGATCTGGCAATTCTCAACTTCATTGCCAACTACATCATCCAGAACGGCAAGGTAAACCAAGATTTTGTCTCAAAACACGTGAACTTCCGTCGTGGTAATGATGATATCGGCTATGGTTTGCGTCCAGAGCATGAATTGCAAAAGAAAGCGAAGAACGCTGATAAAGCGGGCGGTTCTTCCGAAATGAACTTTGAAGAGTTCAAAGCCTTTGTTGCCGACTACACTGTCGAAAAGGTATCCAAACTTTCTGGCGTTTCCGAACAACACCTGATCGAGCTAGCTGAACTTTATGCCGATCCTGATCGTAAAGTGGTTTCTTTCTGGACCATGGGTGTAAACCAACACACGCGTGGTGTCTGGTGTAACAACCTGATTTACAACATCCACCTGCTTGTTGGTAAAATCTCTACCCCAGGAAACTCCCCTTTCTCTCTGACCGGCCAGCCCTCTGCCTGTGGTACAGCCCGCGAAGTTGGGACCTTTGCGCACCGTCTTCCTGCAGATATGGTTGTTAAAAACCCGAAACACCGGGCTATTGCAGAGAAAATCTGGAAAATCCCGGCCGGTGTTATTCCACCCAAACCAGGTTATCATGCAGTTTTACAAAACCGCATGCTCAAAGACGGCAAGCTCAATGCCTATTGGGTAATGTGTAACAACAACATGCAAGCGGCACCGAACCTCAATGAAGAAGGCTATCCCGGTTATCGCAACCCGGAAAACTTCATTGTCGTTTCTGACCCCTACCCAACAGTCACTGCTGAAGCAGCTGATCTTATTTTACCAACAGCGATGTGGGTAGAAAAAGAAGGTGCCTATGGTAATGCAGAGCGTAGAACACAGTTCTGGCACCAGCTTGTTGATGCTCCCGGCGAGGCACGCTCTGATCTGTGGCAGCTAATGGAATTCTCTAAACGCTTCACCACGGATGAAGTGTGGCCTGCCGACGTTCTAAAAGAGAACCCGGAATACAAGGGTAAAACACTTTACGAGGTCCTCTACAAAAATGGATCTGTCGATAAGTATCCATTGGAACAAACGCACAAAGACTATGCCAATCAGGAATCAAATGACTTTGGCTTCTATGTGCAAAAGGGCCTTTTCGAAGAGTACGCTTCTTTCGGGCGCGGTCATGCTCATGATCTGGCTCCATTTGATACCTATCACAAAGAACGTGGCCTCAGATGGCCTGTTGTAGATGGCAAAGAAACCAAATGGCGCTTCAAGGAAGGATCAGACCCTTACGCCAAACCCGGTAGTGATTATGACTTCTACGGCAAGCCGGACGGGCGCGCTATTATCTTTGCCCTCCCCTACGAACCAGCCGCAGAAAGCCCGGATGATGAGTATGATCTGTGGTTATCAACCGGTCGTGTCCTAGAACATTGGCATTCCGGTTCCATGACACAACGCGTTCCAGAACTTTACAAAGCTTTCCCGGACGCAGTTGTCTTTATGCACCCCGAGGATGCCAAAAGCCGAGACCTGAGACGCGGCCAAGAGGTGAAAGTAATCTCTAGACGTGGTGAAATGGTAACCCGGGTAGAAACCCGCGGGCGTAACAAACCCCCAAAAGGATTGGTTTTTGTGCCTTGGTTCGATGCAAGTCAGTTGATCAACAAGGTCACACTGGATGCAACCGATCCACTTTCCAAACAAACAGACTTTAAAAAATGTGCTGTTAAAATTGTTGCAACGGGGAGAGCATAAAATGAAACGCTTTCTTATACATATCACCACTGCTTTTGGTCTGATCGCACTGGCAAGTACAACTGCACTTTCTGACGGCGCAGCAACGTTGAGACAGGGTGAGCCTATCGCTTCTGAAGCAGGTGCCCCCAAGATGAACAAAGTTGAAAACAACGATATTAAGCGTGTTCGGAACTATCCAGAACAACCACCGACTATCCCACACCAAACACGGGATTATGAAATCTCTCTCAATGCAAACAAGTGTATGTCCTGCCATGCCAGAACACGTACAGGTGAATCACAAGCACCAATGGTGAGCATTACGCACTATATGGACCGGGACAATCAAGTCCTGGCAACGGTTTCACCGCGCAGATATTTCTGTAATCAATGTCACGTTACTCAAGTCACAGCACCTCCACTGGTGGAAAACGAGTTCACTGACGTTGAAGACATCATAAAGGGTGAATAGGCAAAACCATGTTGACACCTTTCAAAAAACTTTGGGGATTGGTTTGCAGGATCTGGTCCAGCGCCAATCGCCCAGCCAAGCATCTTTCAATTGGTTTTCTGACCATTGGTGGTTTTGTTGCCGGTGTCATGTTCTGGGGTGGTTTCAACACCGCCTTGGAATACACCAATACGGAAGAATTCTGTGTCAGCTGTCATGAAATGGGCGACAACGTTTTTGTGGAGTTGCAACCAACCATTCACTACAGCAACAGATCTGGCGTACGCGCAACCTGCCCGGATTGTCACGTTCCACATAACTGGACGGACAAAATATCCCGCAAAATGCAGGCATCCAAAGAAGTATGGGGCAAGCTGTTTGGTACTATCAACACCCGTGAAAAGTTTCAGGCTGAACGCAGACGCCTTGCCGGGCATGAATGGGATCGCCTGAAAGCCAACAACTCATTGGAATGCCGGAACTGTCACTCAACAGAATCAATGGATATCACTGTCCAGTCAACCCGTGCTGCCGAAGCGCACCAGACGTTCCTCTTTACCGGTGAAAAAACCTGTATTGATTGTCACAAAGGTATCGCACACGAGTTACCCGATATGACTGGTGTTGAAGGTTGGGAATAAGACACAACCAACAATAAATACATTCTTAAAAAACGGGCCTTTTAACGGCCCGTTTTTTTATACGGAAACTTTTTATACATAAACCGGGCACAAAAAAACTCAGATGAAAACACCTGAGTTTTTTTACAAGATCAGAATGACCACTACCCATTTACTGAATTGGAGGGCCATTTACTGAGTTGGCGGGCCTGACACAAAAATCTGATACATCCAGATCGAAAACCCATAGGCACCGACCAGGGCAATGGTAAGCGCAGGAATAAGACCCGCGGCTAAAAACATGAACAATGACACTTCTTGTGTCTTGGTTTTCTCATGTGTTGCAGTTGGAGTTTCTTGCACGTTACATCCCTCTGGTTAACAGCGTTTGAGAAAACGTCTTTGCAGACGCACGAAAACTTTAAATCAGGTTATATAATACACCCAAAGATAAAAAGAGTTTTGATTCATATCAATCTTGGCTCAATAAATCCCCCTTACATACAATAACCCATAACACTGCTTTTGATACCATCCTACAAAATATCTTGGATCCAACCGTAACTTGCTTGTCTCTTGAAGCTCTATCTTTTATAAACTTTAGTTTCCTAGGGGTGCCCTTAGTAAAGGGCTGAGATTGCACTGGTACTGTGCGGGATTCTTTGAACCTGATCCGGGTTATTCCGGCGAAGGGAAAGGATTTCGAGTTACTTGAGCTCCATTCCCCCAAATGCCTTTTCCTGGATTTTAATAGTTCTTGTCTTACCAAGGAAACGATATGAAATATCGCAATGGCACAAACCAACATAGCCTAACCTTTGTTCACGTACCACCAGTTCAGAGAGTTCGGTAATGCCATCGATAGAAATTATTGGATCGGGGATCGTCGGCCTTTCCTGCGCCGCATTTTTTGCCGAGAAAAATTGTGATGTTACTGTCATTTCATCCAGTAACGGACCTGATGAAAATTGCTGTTCCTGGTGGGCTGGCGGTATGTTAGCCCCTTGGTGTGAAATGGAAAGCGCCGAACCTCTGATCGGTGAGCTGGGTCTGGAATCGATGAAATTCTGGAAGCAATTCACATCATCGTATCAACAACAGGGAACACTGGTTGTCGCAACATCCCGAGATTTACCAGACCTGAAACGATTTGGCCGCCGAACAAACAATTGGCAACAGGTCAAACAGGATCAAATCGCAACCCTGGAACCCGATCTTGCAGACCGATTTACCACGGGCCTTTATTATCCTGACGAAGCGCATTTTGATCCAAGACAGGTATTACCTGAACTGGTAACACACCTCAAAAACAAAGGTGTTAAGTTCTGCACGCAGACCTCTTTTTCAAAACAGGAACTTGAGGCCCCGTCAAAAGCAGATCATCGCATCGACTGCCGTGGCCTTGCCGCACAAGATCATCTGGATGAACTGCGAGGCGTAAAAGGCGAAATGTTGTTGATCAAAAGCAATGAAGTAAAACTCTCTCGCCCGGTACGCCTGTTACACCCCAGAATTCCTCTCTATATCGTGCCCCGGGACAACGGTCTTTTTATGGTTGGCGCCACAATGCTCGAAAATGAAAATCGATCCGGAGCGACCGTCCGCTCAGTTCTGGAGCTTCTATCAGCGGCCTATGCGCTACATCCAGCCTTTGGCGAAGCAGAAATCATTGAAATCGGCGTTGATGCCCGCCCGGCCTTTCCCGATAACCTGCCACGTATTATCCACCGAGGCAAAACCACCTACCTGAATGGTATGTATCGCCACGGATATCTGGCAGCGCCGGCAATGGCAAAACAACTGGTAGAGCAAGTACTGCGTCTCAATACGACAAGTGAACAATCCAATGAACCTGCGCACTTCACAGGAAATATGTAATGAATATTCTATTGAACGGGCAAGAAATGACAACACAGGCAACGTCACTTTCCGAGCTACTGGAAGAACAGGGATACGGTACTGCAAAGGTTGCCACAGCCGTTAATGGCACCCTTGCACCAGCCAGTATGCGTCATGAACATAAAATTACCGACGGTGATCAAATAGAGATCGTCGCCCCCATGCAGGGAGGTTGAGAATGACGATTAAGTTTTATGACGATGAAATATCTTCCCGGCTCCTGATCGGCACGGCTCTTTACCCCTCACCGGCGATAATGCTCGAAGCCATCAAAGCCTCCAAAGCAGAAATCGTCACGGTTTCATTGCGCAGAGAGTCCGGCACAGAACAAGCCGGGCAAAACTTCTGGTCCTTTATCAAGGATAGTGGCGCAAAAGTACTGCCCAATACTGCTGGGTGTAAAAGTGTCAAGGAAGCTGTTACCACTGCGCACATGGCACGAGAGATATTCGAAACGCCATGGGTAAAGCTGGAAGTTATCGGCGAAGATGACAGCCTCCAACCCGATGTTTTTGGCCTGGTCGAGGCTGCACGTATTCTGAGCGAAGACGGCTTTCAGGTTTTTCCCTACACAACCGAAGATCTCGTTGTTGCAGAAAAGCTCATCTCAGCAGGGTGCGAAATATTAATGCCCTGGGGAGCCCCTATTGGCAGCGGACGGGGCCTCAACAATATCTATGGACTGAGGTCATTGCGGGCACACTTCCCCAATATTCCATTGATTGTTGACGCTGGCATCGGCTTGCCATCCCATGCCGCCGCCGCGATGGAGCTCGGTTATGATGCCGTTTTGTTAAATACAGCTGTTGCAAAAGCCGGAGATCCCGTTCTTATGGCCAAGGCCTTTGCCCTTGCCATTGAAAGTGGTCTGCAGTGTTATCAGGCCGACCCCATTGAAAAGCGCGACATGGCCGCCCCATCAACCCCGGTTGCCGGGCTACCTTTCTGGAATCAAGATCATGCTTAATCCCTTTTATCAAATCGTCGATGATGCCAAGTGGTTGCCAAGATTTTTGCCTCTGGGACTTAAGCTCGTTCAGCTCCGTATAAAAGATGCGTCTGAAGAACAACTCAGAGAGCAAATTAGCTATGCGCAGGAACAGTGCCATGAGTATGGCGCGCAGTTAATCATCAATGACTATTGGGAACTCGCAATTGAACTTGGGTGTGACTTTATTCATCTAGGTCAGGAAGATCTGGACGACGCAGATATTGGTGCTATTCGAAGCGCAGGCTTAAAACTTGGCATCAGCACACATGACGAAGGTGAATTGGAACGCGCTCTTGATCTCGACCCGGAATATGTTGCACTGGGCCCAGTCTACCCAACAATCTTGAAAAAAATGCATTGGGCACCACAAGGCGCAGAAAACGTGAGCCGATGGAAAGAGATGGTTGGCGACACTCCTCTTGTCGCAATCGGTGGACTGACCGTCGAACGCGCACCAGATATCTATGCAGCAGGTGCCGATATTATCTGTGTTGTTACAGACGTTCTCTATAACGATAGTCCTGAAGAGCGCCTTCAGGAGTGGCTTGAGCTAAGCGCATCACAACTCGACATAGATTAGCTTTCGAAAAATAGCCTCACTCATATTTGTGAGTGAGGCTATTTTATTTAACCTTCAATAATCGCCAGCAAGTCCTTGGTTTCGACTTTTGATCCCGGTGTTACAAGGATCTTGCTTACTGTACCCGACTTTTCAGCAAGTACAGAGGTTTGCATCTTCATAGCCTCGATGGACATCAATACATCCCCCTGTTCAACCTGATCGCCTTTACTAACAGATACCGTAACGATCAAACCGGGCATAGGCGCTCCCAAGTGATCAGCATTGCCTGAATCAGCCTTTGGATGTGCCTCTTTGGCAGAAGCGCGACTACGATCGAGAACCTTTACATTTCGAGGTTGACCATTGAGTTCAAAGAAAACAGTGCGAACACCTTCATCATCGGGATCACTGATCGCCCGAAAACGAATAATAAGGGTTTTCCCCTGATCAATATGAACAGAAAGCTCTTCCCCAACATCCATGCCATAGAAAAATGCTGGCGTAGGCAAAACGGACACCCGTCCAAAGTTTCGCTGATGCAAGGCAAAGTCAATAAAGACCTGAGGGTACATCAAGTAGGACGCGAATTCATAATCGCTAATCGCACGCTCTACTTTTTTCTCGGCTTCGGCTCGTTCAGCATCCAGATCAGCCGCAGGCATTAAAGATCCCGGACGATCCGTAATCGCGATTTCGTCTTTAAGCACCTTCGCCTGTAGTGCAGCAGGGAACCCGCCGACTGGCTGCCCCAAATCCCCTTTGAAAAAAGAAACAACCGATTCTGGAAAGGCGATTTCTTTATCGGGGTTTTCTACATCGGCACGGGACAGATCGCTGGTTACCATCATCAAAGCCATATCCCCCACAACCTTGGAAGATGGTGTCACCTTGACAATATCACCAAACATGTCATTCACATTGGCATAGGCTTTGGAGACTTCCGGCCACCGTTCTTCAATACCAAGTGATCTGGCTTGTTGGCGAAGGTTGGTATACTGCCCCCCCGGCATTTCGTGATGATATACATCTGACGTGCCGCTTTTGATGTCACTTTCAAAACCAATATAGTTTGCTCTCACCTGTTCCCAATAGCTGGAAAGCTCCTGAAGAGAAGCATCGTTCAAACCTGTATCTCGCTCTGTATTGCGAAGTGCCGCTGCAATAGAACCAAGACTTGGCTGAGATGTCAGGCCACTCATGGAATCAATACAGGCATCAACCACGTCCACACCCGCTTCAGCCGCAGCAATTACGGTGGCCGCAGAAATACCACTGGTATCGTGTGTGTGGAAGTGAATAGGCAAACCAACTTCATCTTTCAGAGCCTTGATCAGAATTTTGGCTGCCGCTGGTTTCAAAAGACCCGCCATATCCTTAATACACAGGATATGTGCGCCAGCAGCTTCCAGCTCTTTCGCCATATTCACATAGTATTTCAGGTCATATTTCGGCCGCGCGGGGTCTAAAATATCCCCGGTATAACAAATCGCCGCTTCACAGATCTTCCCAGTTTCACAAACGGCATCCATAGCAACCCGCATATTTTCAACCCAGTTCAGGCTGTCAAAGACACGGAATACATCCATTCCCGCATCTGCCGACTGCTTTACGAAATACTTCACAACGTTATCCGGGTAGTTAGTATAACCAACACCGTTAGAGGCCCGAAGCAGCATCTGTGTCAGCAGATTAGGCATTGTCGCCCTTAACTTCTCCAGACGCTCCCAGGGGCATTCCTTCAGGAATCGCATGGATACATCAAAGGTCGCCCCACCCCAGCATTCCATAGAAAAGAGGTTGCTCAGATTTTCCGCGTAATAGGGCGCAATAGAAGTAAGATCACTGGTTCGAACCCTGGTTGCGAGCAAAGACTGATGCGCATCCCGGAAGGTCGTATCCGTAACCAGCAGGCATTTTTCTTCCTTGATCCATTTCGCAACAGCCTCTGGCCCTTTTTGGTCCAGAATCTGTTTGGCCCCGTCCGGAACCTTGTCACCCGATATTACAGGAAGGCGTGCAACATGTGGATTTTCCGGATGCACACGCCCGGCAACTTCATCGTTACCGTTAACCATCACATCGCCAATGAAGCGCAACAGTCTTGACGCCCTGTCCCGTCTCTTGGGCATGTGGAACAGTTCCGGGGTATCATCGATAAACTTGGTTGTATATTCCCCCCCACGGAATTTCGGGTGGGACAAGACATTTTCAAGGAATGTCAGGTTGGTGGAAACGCCCCGGATCCTGAACTCTCTGAGCGCGCGATCCATACGCGCAATCGCTTCATCAGGTGTTCCGCCCCACGCAGTTACCTTTTCAAGCAGAGAATCATAGTGACGGGTTACAACAGCACCGGAAAAGGCCGTTCCCCCATCAAGACGAATACCAAAACCTGTCGCGCCTCTATATGCCAGGATTTTACCGTAATCAGGGATGAAGTTATTTTCCGGATCTTCCGTGGTCACACGACATTGAATTGCATTCCCGTTAAGCTTGATATCTTCCTGTACAGGAACACCGGAAGAGGCATCACCAATTTTACCACCGGCAGCAATTTTTATCTGGGATTGAACAATATCAATTCCCGTTACTGTTTCCGTTACCGTATGCTCGACCTGAACTCTTGGATTGACTTCGATAAAATAGAATTCCTCAGTGTCCATATCCATCAGGAACTCAACAGTACCTGCATTGCCATAATTTGCTGTTCTGGCAATGGCCAGTGCCGCATCACAAAACGCTTGGCGTTGCTCATCACTCAGATAGGGAGCAGGCGCACGTTCAACGACCTTTTGATTGCGGCGTTGGACAGAACAGTCACGTTCAAAAAGATGAACTGCATTTCCATGACTATCCCCGATAATCTGCACCTCAACGTGACGCGCCCGACGAACCAGCTTTTCAAGATAGACTTCATCACTGCCAAAGGCCGCCAGAGATTCCCTGCGCGCGGCATCAACTTGTTCCAGCAATTCTTCGGCAGTTTCAATAACCCGCATACCGCGACCACCGCCGCCCCAACTTGCTTTGGTCATCGAGGGATATCCGACTGCTGCCGCCATCTTTGTAATTTCGTTATCATCCTGGGGAAGAGCATCAGTGGCTGGCATCACAGGTGCCCCCGCTTTTACGGCCAGATTTCGGGCTGATACCTTGTTCCCAAGACTGCGCATTGTATCCCCGGTCGGACCGACAAAGATGATACCCGCTGCCTTACAAGCATCAGCAAATTCAGGGTTTTCAGACAAAAATCCATAACCGGGATGAATGGCGTCAACGCCGGCTTCTTTCGCAACCCTCAGAATATCGTCAATACCCAGATAGGCCTGAACAGGTCCCTGCCCTTCACCAACCAGATAACTCTCATCCGCTTTAAAACGATGCAAGGCAAAACGATCTTCATTTGAATAGATTGCAACGGTTTCAATACCAAGTTCAGTTGCCGCCCTGAATATGCGAATAGCAATCTCGCTGCGATTAGCAACCAGCAATTTTTTGATTTTTTGATTTTCGAGATCACGCACAATTTTTCCCCTTAATCGGTAACAACTCAGCTATGGCCGTTGTTATGTTTTTTTAAGCCATAAATGAATGATTGCCTGAAACAACTTGTCTCTGCTGTCTCGGATGCGACACAGATTCTGACTGTCTTCAGCACGAAAACACAAGATAAAGAACACAAATATCGAAGTAGAAAGAATAAAACTTCAATATTTGTGACCTACATAACACAATAAAAAGAGAGTATCATTCGCTAAGGATCAGAATTTTCAATACAAAGGAGTTGTACCAGTACAATTAAAATGTATACACAACAGAAAGCAGAGAGAATTTTTTTATGAATCAATCAAGACCTTACTAAAGAAGCAACGGTGAATTAATATTATTACTTATAAATATTTAACGGGCATATCTCGATAAAGAGGGCTGTTCAATCATCGGTTCTGTTTCAGCAATTGATCCCAATATCATGTTCACATTCTCACCATCGGCAGCCAAAGGTAAAAGCAGACGTTTATATCTTCGGCTCTCTTGTTCTTCGACACCCCATGTTACTTCACAAAAATGAGGACACCCAAATTCAACAACAGATTCAAAAGCATGCTGAATAGTTTCCAGTTGCTTTCCTGAAAACAAATTGTGGATAAATTTCCCTGTACAATCCTGTCCCATTATATCGGTCATGATTGATCCCCACAGTCGATACTGAAAATGAATTCTATCGTTATCATGATGTACATCAACCAAAGCAACACGACCTAAAAGATCGGTTATCTCAGCAGGATTTATATGCTGGCGACCGGGAAGTGTTCTATCACTGGGGGTAACAGAACGCCAATAATCATAAAGACGGCAAAAGCTCTCTTCTGCCGCGGCTTGCTTGGGGAGTTCGCTTCCCCTGATTATATCTATCAACTATCTCATCCAATAAGACAGAAGTAACCCCGCTATAGATATAACATAATAAACACTAATAATAACTTACTTTTTAAAAGAGCTCGTGGTGCAACACAGATTTATGATTTCGAATGGCATCAAACACAATTCAAAATAAAAAGATGCGACGTAATTTTTAATTCTTATTTTTCATCACTGACAAAAGCATTTTTTAAAACGCCCAAGCCGAGCAGAAAGACAATTAGATAAACTTTTAACTGATCACCCATAAAAAGGGGATTTACACGACACGTTTTTGAAGAATTGTTGTTTATCGATCCTAATATGCAAGGCCGCCGATGAAGTCGAATAATAATAAATTGGAAGAAGTTATATAAAACTGCTAGCCCGTCCAGAACGGAAGTTGATCGAACAATATCAAGATAGCGCCCCCAATCGAAACGCCATAAGGCACCCCACCGTTTCGTTGTAACCATTCGGGCAAAACAATATTAAACTTTGCCAACAAGTATTCTATTTGCGGAGCTGCTTTCCTCAACATTAAAATTAGAAGGACCTGTACCCCACCAACCAAAGACATAATCACGACAAAAATTGGCAATAAACCCAACCCGGTCCATAGAGCGAGACTTGCCATAAACTTTACATCCCCTCCCCCCAAAATTCTAAATGCAAACAAAAGCATCCCAGCAACAAGAACAACCCCAAAAGAAATAATATGATCTAAGAAAGGGGTTGGCATATTGCTGCCAAGATAGGCGACAGGAAAAAGTAAAATAACTGCCAAGGATAAAATGTTGGGAATTCGCATCTGGATAAGATCCATCAGCATTGCCAAAACAATAAAAGCAACAAAAACAAGTTTGGTAATAAACAGTGGATCCATAACCGCCTCAGAATAACTTTATCTTTTCATTATTAATTTGTTCTTTGCCGGACCAATCAAAAACTGTTCCCTTGACGCCTATATAATCATCGCACGAGAGTAAAATCATCGTTAAAATTCATACCATCATATTCAAGTAGTGTATTTTATTTTTATTGATTGAACGTCCAATTAAAATAAAATACACTACTTGATCAGACATCAGCTACGCAGGACAGATAGAATGCCCAAAGTGGGAATGGAAGCCATACGAAAAAAACAGCTGATCGAGGCAACCATCTCCTCTATTCACGAGCGCGGCTATTCGGATACTACCATAAGATTGATTAGCCAGAAAGCCGGTGTTTCAACAGGTATTGTTCATCACTATTTCAAAGACAAAGACGACCTTCTCCGCGCAACGATGCAAAGCATGCTATCCGATCTGAGGCTTTCGGTTTTAAAGTACCTGGAACAGGCAACAACACCGAAGGAACAAATCGAAGCTCTTATTTCTGCCTATCTTGATGCTCATTTGTTTGAACCGGAAACCGTATCTGCCTGGTTGGCATTCTGGGCTCACGTCCCCCATTCAGAAGATTTATGCCGTTTGCAGAATATCTATGAGAAGCGCCAGATCAGTACCTTCAAACATATCTTTAAGAAGCTGCTTCGCCCCGAAAACGTCGAAAGCGCGTCTTTGGGACTGGTTGCGTTAATTGATGGCCTGTGGGTCAGAACGTCTTTGCAAGACAATAAGACAGGACGGGAAATCGCACGAACTGTTGCTCTCGATTACTTTGAGATGCTGCTAGAGAAAGAAAACAGATAACGATCCTTTTGGGGTAAGGCCCATAGGACAAAAACACGACAACGAAGAGGATTTTAATCCTCTTGACTGACTGGAGTTACAAACAATGTCGAACGATACCTTTGACTATATCATCGTCGGTGCCGGATCAGCGGGCTGCGTCCTTGCCAATCGCCTTAGCGCCGATCCTGACAACTCGGTCTTGCTGATAGAAGCAGGCGGCAGCGATAGCTCCATCTTCATTCAAATGCCGACAGCGCTGTCCATACCGATGAATATGCAACGCTACAACTGGGACTTTGAGTCCGAACCAGAACCCTATATGGACAACAGACGCCTTCACTGTCCACGAGGTAAAGTTCTTGGTGGCTCATCCTCCATAAACGGCATGGTGTATGTTCGCGGCCATGCTTGTGATTTTGACGAGTGGGAAGAGCAAGGCGCAACGGGCTGGGGATATAAAAACTGTCTCCCCTATTTCCAGCGCGCTGAAACCTGGAAAGGTAACAGGGATGAATATCGCGGCAACGATGGCCCCCTGGCCACCTGTAACGGCAACGAGATGAAAAACCCGCTTTACGAAGCCTTTATCAAAGCAGGTGAAGAAGCAGGTTATGGCCCGACGGAAGATTACAATGGCTACCGTCAAGAGGGTTTTGGACCGATGCACATGACGGTAAAAGATGGTGTGCGCTGGTCAACAGCAAACGCCTATCTCAAGCCCGTGATAAAGCGCCCGAACCTGACAGTCATTTCAAACGCCCTCTCTAAACGCATTGTTATGGACGGCAAAAAAGCAACCGGCATTGAAATAGAAGTCAGTGGCACCAGCCAAATTGTGAAAGCTTCAACCGAAGTCATCCTTTCATCAGGCTCCGTCGGTTCTCCCCAGCTTCTACAGGTCTCAGGCATTGGCCCGTCAGCGGTACTGAAGAAAGCAGGCGTAGAGGTTATTCACGATCTACCGGGTGTGGGCGAAAACCTGCAAGATCACCTGGAAGTATATTTCCAGTTCCGGTGTAAAGAACCGATTACCCTGAACGGTAAACTGGATCTTTGGAACAAGTTTCTAATCGGCGCCCGCTGGATGCTGTTCAAAGACGGGCTCGGCGCAACAAACCACTTTGAATCCTGTGCCTTTATCCGGTCAAAAGCAGGTCTAAAATGGCCGGACATCCAATATCATTTCTTACCCGCCGCAATGCGATATGATGGTCAGGCTGCGTTTGACGGTCATGGCATCCAGGTCCATGTTGGCCCGAACAAACCCAAGAGCCGCGGCCATATCCGGATCAAGTCTGGTGATGTAAATGACAAGCCGGAAATCCTGTTCAATTACAACGAACATGAAGATGACCGGGAAGCTTTCAGAGCCTGTATCCGCCTGAGCCGTGAAATCATGGAGCAGCCATCTATGGCCCCCTACTGTGAAGACGAAATTCAACCCGGTGCAGCCCTGCAATCTGACGAAGAGCTCGACGCATGGATCAGACAAAACGCCGAAAGTGCCTATCACCCTTCCTGTACCTGTAAAATCGGTGCTGATAACGACCCGATGGCCGTGCTGGACAACGAGTGTAAAGTACGCGGCATAGAAAACTTGCGTGTCGTAGATAGCTCAGTCTTTCCGACGATTACCAACGGTAATCTCAATGCCCCAACCATCATGGTTGCAGAGAAAGCAGCCGACATTATCCTCGGGAAAAATCCATTGCCTGCCTCTAATGCACCGACATGGATCCATCCTGAATGGGAAACCAAGCAGAGGTAAAAATCATACCTGACAAAGAATAAAGGCGGCCAAGAGCCGCCTCAGACTGCTGACAAAGTCCGACGCTCAAAATGTTGGTGGAGATTCACGGAACGTTCCTGAATCGAAAGGGGAACAAAACGGAATCAAAGCTTCTTTTTTTAAGAAAAATCCCCCTGCTCAGAAAAAACAGGGGGTTTATCAGCAAACTGAGGCGGCCAAGAGCCGCCTTTTTCATATACACTATTCCTAACTATTCTTTCTTAGCTATTCTGGATCAACCGGAACCATTACAGCCTGTTTAGCTGTGTTAAACACACCCACAATCCGGGGAACCACAGCCCCGTGGTGCTTCATGATGATGTTCTACAACAGCGCCCTTTTGCTCTGTTTCCAAACCCAATCGGGCAAATAAAGCCATGTCTTCATTTTCGTCAGGGTTTGCCGTTGTAAGTAGCTTATCTCCATAGAAAATGGAGTTTGCCCCAGCCATAAAGCACATGGCCTGCCCCTCATCCCCGAGGGAACGACGACCAGCAGATAGACGAACATAAGATTTTGGCATCATCAGACGTGCAACGGCAACCGTTCGGATCATCTCGAAACTATCAATGCGCTGCATGTCACCAAAGGGTGTTCCCTTGACAGGTACCAACATGTTGATCGGTACAGATCCCGGGTGTTTTGGCAGATTGGCCAGGGCCATCAACAAACCAACACGATCTTTTCTCTCTTCCCCCATACCGATAATACCGCCGGAACAAACGTTCAGCCCGGCATCACGCACATTACCCAAGGTTTCGATGCGATCTTCAAAAGATCGTGTTGTAATAACCTCGGGGTAATATTCCGGGGAAGTATCAATGTTGTGGTTATAATAATCCAGACCAGCTTCTTTCAAACTGTCTGCTTGACCTTTATTCAACATGCCCAGCGTCATGCAGGTTTCCATGCCCAGATCTTTAACAGCCGATACAATCTCGGATATCTTGTCAATATCCCGGTCTTTTACATTTCGCCAGGCTGCGCCCATACAAAAACGCCCAGACCCGTTTGCCTTGGCCTTCTTTGCATATTCAACGACGGTATCTTTGTCCATCAGCTTGCTTGCGCCGACGTCGGTTTTATAGCGCGAGGATTGTGAACAGTATTTACAATCTTCAGCACAACCGCCTTCTTTGATGTTCAAAAGTGTCGAGAGCTGAACTTTGTTCGGATCGAAGTACTTTCGGTGCATGGTCTGGGCACGGAACAGCAAATCCATCATTGGCAAATCATAAAGCGCTTCTATTTCTTCACGGGTCCAATTATATCGAATATCCGCAGATTGCGTATCAGCGCTATTATTTGTTTTGGCTTCGTCAGAAGAAACTTCAACTGAAGAGATCGTCACACTATGTGGCGTTGCTTCTGGGGCCATAATATCAACTTCGTTTTCCATGATGGATTTCACTTCCATATTTTTCTCTGCCGCTGTTCTAGCCCGAGCCCGTCGTCTCGGCAAGTATCCAAGTATTTTGTTAGCTTATTTTATCTTACAAACAGTTTCGTTCTATTGCCAAAAAGAGCCAACAAGATCTGCGAAAAACCCCGATAGGTCTTGTGGCTGATTTCAACACAACTACGATTATGAATTAAGCTCTTCCATTGCCAATGCCATAGCTTTCCACGCTTCATCAATCTGCTCATCAGAAATGACATAAGGCGGCAAAAGATAAAGCACATTCCCAAGCGGGCGGATCAACATATTACGATCCCAGAACCATTTCTTTAACTCTCCACCAAGTGACGATGTATAGCCCCCGTCATCCACAATCGCATCAAAGGCCCCAATCGTTCCCATTATACGATGGTGACGTGCCTGAGACAGTGCCCGGATATACTCCATCCCCTTATCATGCGCAGCTTCTATACGCTTGAAATTGTGCTGTGTTTCCGGGCTCTGTAAAAGCTCAATAGATGCCAAGGCTGCCGCACATCCCAAAGGGTTCGCAGTAAAGGAGTGTCCATGACAAAAAGCTTTATCAAAGGTTTCCCCCAAAAAGGACTCATAAAGATGATCTGTGGCAACGGTTACAGATAATGGCAAAAACCCGCCAGTAAGTCCCTTTGAGATACAAATCAGGTCAGGTGTTACACCAATCTTTTCACAGGCAAAGTTAGCACCCGTACGGCCAAACCCGGTCATGACCTCATCAAAGATAACCAGTATTCCTCGGGATTGAAGCTTTTCAACAACAGTCTTGATAAATTCAGGTCGCACCATGCGCATTCCCCCTGCCCCCTGAACCAGAGGCTCAAGAATCATTGCGCAGATTTCCTTGCCATATTTTTCCAGATGAAGATCAATTGCCTCAAGAGCCGCCGCTTCCTTGCTCTCTACAGCGTCATCATTTTCCCATGTATGCGGATAGGGCATGATATCGACAGAGAACAACAGGTCCTTCCAGGCATCAAACATGTGCGAAGAAATACCCGCCGACATAGCCCCCACAGTATCCCCATGGTAAGCACCGTCAAAGGTCATAAAGCGTGTGCGTTGTTCCTGCCCGGTATTGCGGCAATGCTGATAAGCGATTTTCATCGCCACTTCGACTGCCGTCGATCCATTATCGGAAAAGAAAACCCGGTTTAGATCCCCCGGTAAGAGTTTGCAGAGTTCTTGGGCTAATTTCACCGCAGGTTCATGGGTAAAGCCCGCAAAAATCACCTGCTCGAGCTTGTGAGCTTGCTCGGAAATCGCATTGGCAATCTTGGGGTTTGCATGTCCAAAAACATTCACCCACCAGGATGAGATATAATCAACTATTTCCCGTCCGTCCTTGGTTCTCAGAAGAACACCTTCGGCAGAATCAATGACCACAGGATCAGGCGCCGTTTGAGCTTGCGTGAAAGGATGCCAGACGTGACGTTTATCCAGCTCAAGAAAATTGTCCGTCATTCTTTTTATCCTTCATACTTCTTATAATACTGTTTCATCGTGACAGTCTTTTAATCTCGATGTCTCTATTTACGACCCAGGCTCTCTGAAAAACGCTGTAATCGCGGCATAAGCTCAGCGATAGTTTCTGCTGTTACATGCTCGCACCTTGGCAACTCAGCAACAACAGGCACTTTACCGTATTCTTCAATGGCTTCCCGGTTTCCCTTGTTTTCAGGTCCGTTCATAATGACACCAGCCAAGGTTAATCCCCGACCTTTCAAGGCTTCAATTGTCAAAAGAGTGTGATTGATTGTTCCCAATCCCGAACGCGCCACAATAACCACAGGCAAATTAACCTTAACCATCAAATCAGTCATCATGAACTGGTCATTAAGGGGCACCAAGGCTCCACCAGCCCCTTCGACAATCAAGAATTCATCTATAGAAATCAAAGGCAAGTTAATATTATCGAGATTAATTGTCTGACCAACGCGCCTTGCCGCTTCATGAGGGGACAAGGGATCAGGAAAGCTGTATGAACAGGGATAGATGTTCTGATCTGTAATCCCGGTTAATCGCTGGATTTCAGGCGTATCGTGATCCTGATCCGGCCCTGTTTGTACAGGTTTCCAATAGGAAGCCGATAAACTTTTCACCAATGCTGCAGATACAAAAGTTTTACCGACTTCAGTATCGGTACCAGTAACAAACAAACCATTCACACCAGATGTACTAATCGAACTATCCTTTATACTTCAATAGGTTGAAACCAACCTGCCACAAAAGTACTGTATCAATTTTCATCATCTCTGCTGCACAGCACAAAAAGCACATCATAATCAGCTTCTATATGGCCCTCTGTAAAGTGATTTTCATATTTTTTTAACAGAGAACGTAATTGCCTGACACTCAGATGAGATCTACCCATACGGCTTGAGTGCGCCCCGATTTCACGCAATGTCCTCAGGAAATCCAATCCATCTTTATGGCGCTGCACAAATTTTTGTTGCGAGGAGACGATATCCAAACCATTCAAACAGCGGTGATAAAAATCTGCCTCGGGGAACTCAGGCGCAAGCCTTTCAATACCCAATTCCTTCTGGCACCGATGCCACAACTCGAAAGTTCCATGTGAAAGAGTGCTAAAGGCAAGTTTTCCAGTCGCACTCAGAAGATCACTTAATTTTCCAAGTGTCCCTTCGAGGTCATGAAACCACTGGAAAGCCATATTGGAACAAATCAGATCAAACGGACCATCCAGATCCACGGCCTCGCCATCCATTGCATGGAAATGAATGCCTGATATGTATTCAGGGCCAGTAATCTCACCTGATAATGCAATTTCACCTGATAAAGAGCTACGGCACTTTTCTAACATATCAATAGAGATATCAGTAACCCACCACTCTGCATCAGGATAAAGCTTTAGCAACTCACGTGTTAGGTACCCGGTTCCGCAACCAATCTCTAATATACGCAAAGTTTTTTTATTCTGAAATCTGGCAGCAATATGATCCGCCAGAGCCTTCGCGGATTTTTGCTGAACTTCAGATTGGGTTTCATAGCTTTGCGCAGCCGCACCAAAACGGCGCGCCAAATCTTTTTTCCAGACGGCTTCTATCATAGATCCGCAACTACCCGCTTAATGACAGAAGAACAAGCGACCGGATCAGTCAAAGGCAACAGATGCCCCTTACCTTCAGTCCATTCTGAATTGCCTTCAAACAATTTAACAGTCATCGCCTCTGTAACAACCTGATCATCTTTATCCGCCAGGATATATGAACTCTCTTCGGGAAAGTTCAAGCGCTGATCCTGATCTCGTAAGAAATTTAAACCCCAGACGAGTTTCGATAGATCTGGCGTTTTTATGCCCTGATAACTTGTCTTGCCATCAGGATCACACAATTGATGAAATGACTGCAAAACATCTACAGGGGCTTTGGGTAATTTGCGTAGCATGCGGTCAATAACTCTGGGGTGCACACCTTCCTGGAAATCATCACTGGCAGAAAAGCGACTAAAACCATTTATGAAAACCAGCTTTTCCCATGTAATATTACTCTGCGACAGTAACCACATGCATCCCATAGAGTGCCCGACAGCAATATCATAATGTCCCACAGGAATATTTTCGGATCCAGAAAAGCCCAAATCAACTAGATCATAGGCAATATCGTCGCCCAATAATTTCACGACAGATTGCCATATATCAGGGCCATACCCCCACCCGTGTACAAAGACAATACGCATTACCCTATACCTTTGCATCCGTAATCCGGGCAACACCGTCAATAACGGCTCTGCCCAGGTTTTCAACCTGCTTCTCGCTATGCACAGCACTTAGCGTAACGCGCAATCGCCCGGAACCTTCTGGTACCGTCGGCGGACGAATAGCGCCGACCAGAAATCCCTTTTCTTCAAGTTCATGGGCGACAGAAAGGGTTTCTTTGTCACTGCCAATAATCACGGGAATAATTTGCGTTGATGACAGGCCTGTGTCTATCCCCTCGTCCTGAAGCATGCCTCGGAAAATATCGCTGCAATGCGCCAAGTGCCTGCGTTCAGTATCCATCCCGGGAACCAGGTCAAGTGCCGCATCGATAGCCCCCAAAACCTGTGGAGGTAATGCCGTTGCGTAGATAAGGCCACTACAAAAATTCACCAGATACTCTTTCATTCTGTGCGAACAGGCAACATAGGCCCCATAACTTCCCAAAGCCTTACCGCAGGTTCCCATAATCAACTCGTTATCAGAAATCCCCCCAGCACAGAGCCCCATGCCTTTTGCCCCCAACACACCCGTAGCATGTGCTTCATCTATATAGAGAAAAGCATCGTATCGCTTTGCAAGGGATCTGATCTCAGCAACATTCAGCTGATCACCATCCATGGAAAACACGCTTTCCGTGACAATGATTTTGGCCTGTTCACTATCTTTATACTTTTCCAAAAGTTGCGCCAGATGTCGCAAATCATTGTGGCGGAAACGAATTTGTTTGGCATTGGCAGCCTGAACACCAAAATGAAGACTGGCATGGTTCAACTTATCGCAAAAAAGCAGAACCTCCGGCTTTCCTACCCCACCATGAAGCCGGGTATTTAACAGAGCAGCTAGGACAGATGAATTTGCCTGAAACCCAGAGTTCAAAAGCAGAGCAGCTTCTGATCCCTTCAATTGCGCGAGCTTTTTTTCAATAAGATCATAGGTAGAGTGATTGCCGGTTATCAATCGCGATGCACCAGTTCCCGCGCCATAGACCTGAACCCATTCAGCGGCCCGTTCTCGGACTGCCGTATTTTGTGCGAGTCCCAGGTAATCGTTGGACGCGAAATTAAGAAGTTTACGCCCGTTATGTTCGACATACCCGCCTTCCAGCAGGTTAGAGCATTTAAGCCTTCGTAACCGCTGGTCAGGCATAGCCTGAAGATGCGTATCAATTCTTTTGGAAAGGTTTGTCACCTTGAGCTACCTCAACAGGGAATACTCTACCTGGAGGAAAACTATCAAAGTTATAATCCAACCAGCCATACATTAACGCTGGTTTTAATATCAAATGCCTTCAAGAGCAACTTTTGTCTGGCTCGCCGTTCCGCCATACTTTTTCTGGCCCCGAAATCACAGGCAGATATCAAATGATACAAGCGTGATATCGGGGCTAGATAATAAGTTACCAGACGTTACGACACGCCTTTTTGTGGACGCATGTCATCCGGGTTAATACCGGCAACCGGAACAGGTTTTGTCATGGCATCACGACGGAAAGGTTCCCCAAGTTCCTGATTGAGAATAACCTCGATGAAGGTTGTCACCCCATCTTTCTGTGCTGCTGTTGCTTCCTGCAGTGTCGAGGTAAGTTCACTCTGCGTACGAACAGTAACACCCTTCAAGCCACAGCCTTCTGCCACCTTGGCATAGCTTAGGTGCGGATCAAGTTCGGTACCGACAAAGTTGTTATCGTACCACAGGGTCGTGTTACGCTTCTCGGCACCCCATTGGTAGTTCCGGAAAATAACCATAGTAATCGCAGGCCATTCTTCACGACCAACAGAGGTCATTTCATTCATGCTGATACCAAAGGCACCATCACCGGCGAAGCCAACAACAGGCGTATCAGGGCAACCGATCTTGGCACCGATAATTGACGGGAAACCATAACCACAAGGACCAAAAAGGCCCGGCGCCAAATATTTACGCCCCTTCTCAAAGGTTGGATAGGCATTCCCTATGGCACAGTTGTTACCGATGTCACTGGAAATAATAGCATCTTGCGGCAAACCTTCCTGGATAGCCCGCCACGCCATACGCGGGGACATCCGGTCTGCATCACGACGGCGAGAATCTTCGTTCCATGTTGTGCCCGGATCATCATCTTCATGGTCCATGCTGCTAAGAGCCTGTAGCCAAGATGATTTTGTATGGTGAATAAGGGCTTTGCGCTCTTCACGACCGTGATCACCAGCAGTCGGACTTAACTGAGACAGAATTTGCTGTGCAACCTGCTTTGCATCACCGCAAATCCCGACATCAACTTTCTTGGTAAGACCGATACGATCTGAATTGATATCCACCTGAATAATACTTGCCTCTTTTGGCCAGTAGTCGATGCCATAACCCGGCAGTGTAGAAAACGGATTAAGACGTGTTCCCAGCGCCAGAACAACATCTGCCTTTGCAATCAGTTCCATCGCAGCTTTCGAACCATTATAGCCCAGAGGTCCTGCTGCCAAAGGATGGCTCCCCGGGAAGCTGTCATTGTGTTGATAACCGCTACATACGGGCGCATCCAGGCGTTCTGCCAAAGCCTGACAATCAGAAATAGCATTTCCGATTACCACGCCAGCACCAGAAAGGATGACCGGGAATTTCGCATTCGAGAGAAGCTCGGCTGCTTTCGAAATAGCAGTTGCGCCACCCGATGGAAGTTCGATATCGACCATCTGTGGAAGTTCAATATCAATCACCTGGGTCCAGAGATCACGCGGCACGTTAATCTGTGCAGGCGCAGAGCCACGCTTTGCTTTTTGAATAACACGGTTCAGGACCTCGGCCATACGGGATGGATCGCGAACTTCTTCCTGGTAACAAACCATATCTTTGAAGAGAGCCATTTGCTCTACTTCCTGAAAACCACCCTGACCGATTGTTTTATTGGCAGCCTGCGGTGTCACCAAAAGCATAGGTGTATGGTTCCAATAAGCCGTTTTAATGGGCGTCACAAATCCGGTAATACCCGGTCCGTTCTGTGCAATACACATACCAATTTTTCCGGTTGTACGTGTATAGCCATCACAGATCATACCGCCATTTGTTTCATGAGCGACGTCCCAGAATTTGATACCCGCCTTCGGGAACAAATCAGAGATTGGCATAAAAGCAGAGCCGATGATTCCAAAACCATGTTCAATACCATGCATTTGCAAAACTTTTACAAAGGCTTCTTCTGTCGTCATCTTCATTGTTATCTATTCCTTATTTCAAAAATTATTCTCATCATTAAGAGAAAATTCTCAAAGGTACTGATCAAAACCTTGATCAATTCCAGCCGTTTATATGTTTCGACTTTTGCTTTTAAAGTTCTGCCCTGTCTTGAATTTTCACAAATAGAAAAACTTGAACTTCCACAAACAGAAAACCGGGCAAAACGCAGGCTCGTCCTGACAACAGAAAAGCAACTATTTTCTATTTCACATAGGTCCAGATTTACCCATCAATGATACCAGATTTTCACGAATCTTCTCACCGTAAAATCAGACATGAAATCAGGCGTTAAATCGGACTGAAAAAAGCCCCCAGCGCTTCTGAAATTGATCATTAAGTCACGAGCCTCCAGACAAAAAAAGGGGCTGATCTCAAGATCAACCCCGATAAAGTTTCATTTAGGAGACGTGTTAAATCTATCCACAGATTTTGGACAAAGCATTATCAATTGCTATGACAATCTCATCCAGTTCCTCTGTTGTGCAAATCAATGCGGGGCTTAGGCAGAGTGTATTGTTAAACTCTCTGAAGCTCCGATTGGTTGCCCCGATGATAACCCCTTGGGCCATACATTCACCAACGACAGCCTGGGTAATGCTTTCATCAACCGGTTGTTTTGTCTCACGATCAACCACCAGCTCCAGACCACAGAAAAGTCCCTTTCCACGAACATCACCAATAACGTCGTGTTTTTCTTTCAACTCATGAAGTTTACCCAAGAGGTATTCGCCCATCTTGGTGACATTGTCGAGCAGGTTTTCTTCTTCGATAATCCGCATATTTTCAAGCGCAGCCGCAGGGCCAGCCGTACATCCACCAAAAGTGGAGATATCTCTGAAATAGCTCATGGGATCAGAAGGATTATTCTTGAACTGCTCAAAAACCTCTTCTGTTGTCACCGTACAGGAAATCGCCGCATAGCCGGAAGCAACACCCTTTGCCATAGTGACAATATCCGGCTTGATCCCATAATGCTGATACCCAAACCACTTACCTGTCCGCCCCAGACCACAGACCACCTCATCAATATGAAGGAGAATATCGTGTTTCTTACAGATTTCCTGTACCTTTTCCCAGTATCCCTCTGGCGGGGTAATGACGCCGCCACCTGCCGTGATAGGTTCCAGAACCAACGCACCAACTGTGTCCGGACCTTCACGAAGAATGACTTCTTCAATGGCGAGAGCAGCTTTCACGCCATAGTCATCAACATCACCATATTGGGAACGATACTCACAGCAATGCGGAACCTCAACAAAACCGGGGGTGAAGGGGCCGTATTGATCTTTGCGTTGCAATTGTCCCGTAGAACTCAAGGCCGTAATCGTCGTGCCATGATAATCGCGATCCCGGTAAAGAATCTTATGCTTCTTTCCACCGTATTTATTATGTGCGATCTGGCGAACGATCTTATAGGCTTTTTCATTGGCTTCAGAGCCTGAATTTGAAAAGTAAACCCGGCTCATACCCGGCATTTTGTCAATAAGTGCCTTGGCAAAGTTTGCGCCAGGAATAGAGCCAGCCGAGTTTGCAAAATAATTCAGTTTTACCAGCTGTTCACGCACGGCATCAGCGATTGTTTCCCGACCATAGCCAACATTGACCGTCCAAACCCCGCCAGATACCGCATCAAGATATTTTTTACCCTTGGCATCCCAAACGTTCATCCCCTTGCCTTCAATAATAACAAGAGGATCAACAGTTTCATAACGTTTGTGCTGGCTGATATGGTGCCATACATGAGCCCGGTCATTTTCAATGACGTCACTAAAATCGTTCATTTGTTCTGTTAATGTCATGATTCACTTCCAACACTAAAGGGCGCTTCTGTCTTACCGTCCGACAGATTTGGCCAATCCGATAATCTGACCCCAACAACAAGCTAGCTGGGACAATCTAGCTGGGTCACGACGTAGATGCTTTCCTTAATCGAAGTGTCACACGCGTTTTCATAACGGCGATAGTTCCAGTTGAGCCAAATTGATAAAACCACCTGAACCAGAAACGACAATTTGGTGAGTCCAGATTTTACCATCCGTAGAGACCCGTCCTGTAACATGATAGGATGTGTCATAAATCGCTGTGATTCTTCCACGGCTTACCTTAGAATTTTAAGCCATAGAATTCTTAATATGAATGACTGCAGGGGAAAGGCCTATGATGCCAACAACCGTACATAGTATTTCGAAATATACAGTGCAGATTCTGAACACCAAATCTACCGCTGACAAACCTAAAGCCCAGATAATCATCAGATTATTCAATCAAAAGGGTAAAGATTGCGGACTGGCTGTATTCAAAGACTATGGCGATCAAAACGCCCAGAACCCTTATGGTGATCATAAAAAAGGAACGGCAACGGCTTATTTTGACATCAAGCACTACCAGCCATTCATCGAAATACTCAGAATGGAAAAAGAACTCTTTTGGAAAATTGCCTGGCAGCAAACAGGTCCGACCAAGACAGTTTCAGATGTTTCACTGGATACGAAGGAAGAGATTATTGGCGAACATTTTGGCAATGGTGGCGCTTAAGCCCTAAGAAATAAATATACTTCAATAAAAATGGCGGTAAAGCTAACTTTACCGCCATTTCTTTTACCCAGCCATTTAGCTTAACTACACTGGTGCCATTCCTTTATCTGCTATATGGGCTGCTCTTTTTGCAGCTTCCGCAGCAAGGGCTTCTCGCCTCATTTCCCGGCGACGGTAGATTTCATGCGTCACAGCGCCCACCAGGGTAATACCCACAATCACAACAGCCAAAGCACTTAGGGAAGGATTGGTCCCCAGCCTTACTTTACCGGCTAGAACAGTTGTAAGAGTACTTTCTGCCTGAATGGTAAAGAGTGTCGTATTGTAGTTCTCAAAGCTGGTCAGAAACGCCAGGAACGCAGCCGATCCAATTGCTGGTCTCAGGAAAGGAATAAGGATCTTCCAGAACACCTGAACATTTGTCGCCCCAAGATCGAGCGCAGCCTCTTCTTGCGTACGATCAAAGCGTTGCAATCTGGAAAGAAAGATTAACATGCAATAGGCAGAAATAAAGGTTGATTGCCCGATGATAGAAAGGAAAATACCGCTGTAAAAAACAGAGTTATAATCCGCATCAACCCAAACGCCCAACCGATCCCAGAAAACCAGTGTTGAAATCCCCAGGATAACACCCGGTGTTAAGAGCGGAGACACAACAATCATATAATAGATCGACTGGGCTTTCTTATGTACCTGTGACATCAACAGAGCCGCAGCCAAACCAATAGGCACGGCCACACAGACAACACCCAAACCAATCCAGAGCGAATTCTTGATGCCCTGTATCATATCCTTGTCGTTGGCAAGAACTGAAAACCACTTCAAGGTCAACTCGTCAATCGGTATTGCTGTTGGAAAAGTAGGCGAGTTAAACGCAGTTACCCCCATCAATATCAACGGACCGAAAAGGTATAAGAAGAACATCGCGATATAAAAACGCACCATGTACTTCTGAATAAGATCAGAGGTCATTTCGCAAGCTCCCCTAAATTAACCTTGAAGAACTTCATCACTGCCAAAACAAAGATGATACAGGAGAAGAGCAAGACAAATGCATAGGCAGACCCACGCGACCAATCACCACCGGTAAAGAACCAGTCATAAATGATCTGGGTAAACCAGAGACTGCTTGGCCCCCCCAAGATCTGAGGAACAGCCAAAGCACCAGCCGAGAGCATGAAAACCATGGTACAGCCAGACGCAATACCCGGTTTTGCATAGGGAATAACCACACGATAGTGGATACGCCACCACGGAGACCCTAAATCCCTTGCTGCCTCTATCTGATTGTGATCCAGACTTTCAATGGCATTATAGATAGGGAAAACCATAAGCAGGATATAGGCGTAACTTAAACCTGCATACATCGCGACATCTGCCTTGATGAAATCAATTGGCTCATCAAGTATCCCTAGTCCCATCAAGGAAACATTAATCACACCGCTGGAGCCAAACAAAATTCGGAAAGCAAAAGCCCGCAAAATTTCATTGACCCAGAAAGGTAAAATCAAGGCAATCAAAAACAGCCGTGTCGTGCCACCTTTTGTACTTTGAGCCAAGTAATAGGCAATGGGATAACAGAGCAAAAACGCCAATAAAGTCACCCCGACAGATGCCAGGATGGTTTTCAGGAAAATTTGCAGATGGAGTAAATTAAAAAGGTTTTCGTCACTATCACGCCCAAAAATCAGATAGGAATAGTTTTTGAGTGTATAGGCATCCGGATCGCCACCAATCGCACCATCTCGGAACGAGAAGTCCACCATGTAGAGCTGGGGTGCAATAATCATTAAAACAACCCAGATAAACACAGCGCTTATTAAATAGGTGGAAACCAGAACACCGTTTTTCTTGACGAATGTAACCTGTCGCAAATTTGCCCAGACTGTATCGGTGTTCTTTTGCAGCATCGGCGCGACAAGAAGAGCCAAAACAACTGCGAGAAATACGGACAGAAAATCACTCATCAGCCAGATCTCCTTCCGGTAGTACAATGGCCCGATCAACGTCAAAGCAAATCTTTGCCGTGTCACCCACTTTCAAGTGCGTCCCCTTGCCCTCGTTACTGACAGCAAACGAGATACGTTTTTCGGTTTCTCCTTCCATATGAATATGGATAGAAGGCCCTTCAAATTCTTCTGAGAGGATCGTGCTTTCAACAACGTTTTCAGCAGGGACATCACCTTCAACAAGCGAAAGTGCTTCCGGGCGGACAAAGAGAATAGCAGCATCCCCTTCGCTCAAACCCTGGGTATTTCGACCTCGAAGCAAGCCAAATTTGTTTTGAATTTGTGCATAGTCACCATCCACCTTGACGACCTTGCCATAGAAAGGATTATTCTCACCAACAAATGAAGCAACAAATGCTGTTTCCGGTTCGTTATAAATCGTACTGCCGTCCCCCACCTGCTCGATAACACCGGCAGACATAACAGCGATACGATCAGACATCGTCAGGGCTTCGCCTTGGTCATGTGTAATATAGATAAAGGTAATACCAACGCGCTGTTGAATGTTTCTCAGCTCGCTACGCATGTGCTGGCGTAATTTAAGATCCAATGCAGATAGCGGCTCATCAAGTAACAGAACTTCAGGCTCGACAGCCAGTGCTCGGGCAATCGCGACACGCTGTTTCTGACCGCCGGACAGCTCTGAGACCATTTTGTCCCCTTGCCCGGACAGAGCGATGAGATCAAGGAGTTCCTCTGCCCTTCGACGGCGCTCAACGTATTTGACGCCTTCGACTTCCAAGCCAAAAGCAATGTTATCAGCCACAGACATCAAAGGGAACAAAGCCAAGTTTTGAAAGATCAATGCCGTTGGTCGTTTATTCGGACCAATCCCCCGCATATCACTTCCGTTAATACGGATCGTTCCTTCTGTTGGCTCGTTAAAGCCCGAAACGGCCCGAAGGATTGTTGTTTTCCCGCAACCGGATGGACCGAGAAAGCTGAAAAACTCGCCCTTTCGAATTGCTAAATTAGCATCGTCTACGGCGGTAAAATCACCGAAACGAATTGTTACATGTTCTAAATCTACACCTGAGCTCATGAGGACCCCACGACCACTCTCTCGGATAAGAAAACCCGAAATTTATTATTTATAAGGATGAAGAGGAGCACAGAGAATTCTGTGCTCCCTTATCGAACTCAATGACAGATTATGCAGCGACGAATTTATCGCGGAATTCTGTACGAAGCTGTGCATACCATGTTGGTTCGGCAGGCCATGCAAAGAGGTTATCCAAAGCATCGCCCGGATAAGCTTCGGCAAAGTTCTTCTTGGACTGTTCACTCAGGTGAGCATCTGCCCCAATCACAGCAGAGTTATACCCGGTCAGGTTTGCAGTCAGGCCACCATTTTCAGGGCGATAAGAAAACTCAAGGAAAGCATAAATTTGATCAATGTTCTTGGCACCTTTCGGCATTGCAAGACCATCCACCCAAGCCAAAGCACCTTCTTTCGGTGCCTGATACTGAACCGGATTTCCTTCGCCCTTCAGCGCCAGAATAGGTCCATCCCAGGTCTGCCCCAAAATAACGTCTTCCTGCATCAAGCCATTTTTCTGACCATCTGCATCGTTCCAGAATTTTTTGACATTCGCTTTGCGATCAATACAGAACTTAGTGATCTTGGACCAAACGTCCTTCATATCATCTTCGCTGTTGTAGGCGCGTTTCACGTCACCCGGCGCAAGTTCACCGATGGTTTCCATATAAAGGCCAGCACCCAACATCATAGAATGCGGACGGCCCATCATGGTGTTTTCACCACCATCTTTCCAAAGATCACCATAGCTTGGCACACCGCCTTCAGGGGTCCATTTATCGGTACGCCATGCAACAGCTTCTGTTCCCCAAAGTTGAGGCAACCAATGAGATCCTTTACCAGCAAAGTTCCAATCTGTTTCACCAACTTTGGCCATGGATGCATTAACACGGTCAATTTTCACCTTGTTCATGTCAAAAGGCTGCAACAGGTTTAGCGGCTCCCACTGTTGCGCACGCATGTTTGTTGGCGAAATAACATCAAAACCACGACCACGTGTTGCACGCAGTTTATTGATAATTTCTTCGTTAGACCCAATACCGGTGTGGTTGATTGTAATCCCGGTTTCCTTTTTAAACGCTTCCTTAAACTCTTCGGGAAGGTAATCAGACCACATCATCACATTCAGCTCTCCGGAAGAGGAAAGCGCATTTTTGATAAATGCAGGTGCAGCCAATGTGGAAGCACCTGCAATGGCGGCACCTTTTAGAACTTTACGACGGCTTACTGTAGTTTTCTTAAGTATTGTCATTTTTTTCTCCCATGCTCCTTCATTTTATCAACGAGGAGGGTCCCTGTTCACAGACCTGAACTTGCTCTATTAGGCAATTCATGGCTGTTCTTAATGTTTATGACTTTGACTTGAGTTTTGATTGATTTTAAAGGGCAAACTTTCCTTGGCACCTCCCCGATGTAGAGTTGATAAATGCGTTACATAACTGGCTTTTTTCAAAGCCATAAAGTTGATCACATAATAGGGAAGACAAAAGCGACACAGGCGCTAAGAAGAAGCGGATACAGCGAAAATCAGGGTGAATATTTTTCTCGAATAAAGCGTTCACCTCCATCAAGAACGTCCCCTAATGACATTTTGCTTATGGGCAAAACCCATTTTTTGCTCCCCATACATAACCATTCACTTCAAAACGGAATGATTAGTTGTACTTACCAACTAAAAGAACTGATTTCATATCTGTCATCAAAATCAATTCAAACGTTGAATGATTATTGTTATTCGGTGAACCAGCATTCCGTATTTAAGACAGTGATACTGGCATTCAAAACAACAAAACATTTAAAGTACTCGCTCTATTTTATCTGATTAAACAAAATAAAATAGAACACTAAAGAAGTAATCTTATTAAGAGCTACTGGATCTAAAATACAACATTATGGTGATTATTCCTAAACCTATTTACAAAAACGACATTTTTTTGCTTACAAAAACTTCAGGAACTACACAGCAATTACACTTAAGCTTTCCCTTAAGAATAACGACTTCACCAGTTCTATTTGTATCTTGTTCCACTGCACTAAATCAAAATTACATCTCAATATTTCCTGATAATACGGTAAATGAATTAGCCGGGGTTTATAGTACCAACAGGAAAAACTATATGAGTCCAACTTTAAACAATTTACGTTTCGTCCAATCACAACAAAGCCCTTGAATTTGTCTTTTGGATTTATTTGCGTATCTCAAGCATAAAATCGTCAACTTCTTTGGATAAGGACAAAAGTTCCGCCGTCAGTTGCTCGGAAGAATTAAGCACAACACCTGCTGCCTGCCCGGTTTCTTCGGAAGCCCGCATAACATCACCAATGTTTTTAGAAACCCTGCTGGTTCCATCGGCAGCAAGTCTGACATTACGAGACATTTCACCTGTTGCCGAGGTTTGCTCTGTCACAGCAGCAGCAATACCAGCGGTAATTTCATCAACATTGCCAACTGCTTTGGTGACCTTCGTGATTGCAGTCGCTGCCACGCTAACCGTGTCTCTGATTGTTGTCACCTGAGCAGAAATATCGTCTGTTGCTGTTCCTGTTTGCGTTGCAAGATTCTTTACTTCTGATGCAACAACGGCAAAGCCTTTTCCGGCATCCCCTGCTCTTGCAGCTTCGATCGTCGCATTCAAGGCCAACAAATTGGTTTGATCGGCAATCTCGCTGATCAAATCAACCACTGCGCCAATCTTTTCGGCAGCTTCAGACAGGCTGTCTACCGCTTGGTTTGTTGCCTGAGCGTCTGTACTAACCTCTCTGGAAGCTGTTGCTGCCATTGATGTTTGTCGACTGATTTCTTCTATAGAAGCCGTTAATTCTTCAGAAGCCGCGGCCACTGATTCTACATTGATAGAAACATCGGAAGATGCCTCGGAAGCCTGAGACGACTGCTGCTGCGCCTGGTTAGCGGTGGCATTCATTTCCTGTGCTGTCTGGCCAAGCTGGGAAACCGATGTTTGAACACTGGACACAATCCCCTTAACCCGGATGTTAAACTGATCAGCCAGAGCATCCATCTCTTCTTTGCGTTTCTGCTCTGCAAGGGCTTTTGCTTCTTCACGTTCATTCCGCAAGCGTTCAACGTGTTGTGCATTTTCTTTGAAAACGTTCAGCGCGCTGGCCATTTCACCAATTTCGTCTTGCTGACCTGTCGGAACTTCTATGGACAGATCCCCTTCGGAAATCTCTTTCATTGCCTCTGACAAAGAGACCAAGCGGGAAATGATCATTTTACTGACCACAAAATACATGACCGCAGCAGCAAGCGCGATTGAGATACCCAGAATGACCAAAAGCCAAATTTTCCCATCGACAATCGCATTATTAGACAGAGAAACAGAGGTAATCGCGCCGTCTTCTGCAGAACTGGCAATTTTATCCACGAGACTTTTCAATTGCTGGGAAAGTTCGGCATTCTTTGTTAATAGTTGGTTCGAATTATCGTTTTCAGAAAGTTGAGCAATTCGAAGCGTAAAAACATTTTCCTCTCCCAGCAAAAGAGCATCCAACTTCTTGGTCAAATCCCTGATCTTGATGGCTTCTTGAGAAATATCATCATTGATTAGAGAGATATTATCCTTGTTGCGCCTCGCCGCCTCTTTAACTTTCTTTTGCGCTGCCTCAATAAGTTCTTGTTCTTGATGCGTTGCAACTTCTGCCAAAAGAGAAAAAATCTGATTGGTATCAACCTGCAACGAAGAAGAAACCTGGCTTCTGGTGACCGATATTAAAATCTCGATAAGCTGATTTGTGACATCTGTACTGCCAAAGGAAGCATCAATTGTGTCTTCAACTGTTTTTCGTGCCGCAGATTGATAAGGCTCTACAATGCCATCAAATTCCCGCTTGGTTGCCAGCAGCTCATTCATTAAAGCCAGGCTCCGGGAGTTAAGATCCAGCTGTTGTGCGACGGAAGAATTCAAGCCGGACAAATTATCTTTCAGCTCTTTTGACGTTTTTTCCAGAAGCTTGCTGGTTTCCTGATCAAAGCCACTTTCATTCAGCGCCAAAATCAAATTATCAAGCGATGCTTCCTTTTCCAGAAGAGACGAAAAAACATCATTCTTTTCCTGTTGTGATTTAACTGTGATCAGCGCAGGCGCAGAGGAGGCAATGTTTGTTGCCGTTTCCGATAGCTCTAACGCAATCGACATCTGCGGAATGCTTTTCTTCGATATTTGATCAAAAGCACTGCTGACACCATCAAAAGACAACCACCCAACCAGACTGGCGAGCAAGGTAGTGGAAACGATACTGCCAACAGCTAGCATCAGTTTGGTTTTTACTTTTAATACCCTTTTACCGTCTGATCTTTCATCATTATCGCCTGACGTGTCTTCGACGATATCATCTTCTTCGATCTGCGTATTAACATCCGTATCAGACACATGTCTCTCCTGTCAGGCTTCATAAACCACTAAAGGGCAACATTATTTGGGGATGACCACACTCTAAATAGGACCAATTCAATATATTAATGAGTCCAGTCCAGAAGCATGCTATGCTTTCGGAAAAGATAGCCTAGATTAGCACCCAATGATTTAAAGACCTTTAAAACCTCGGGGAGAACAAGAGTTGGCGAGCGATATCCTTTTCCATTTAGAAAAGAAGAGCAGAGAGTCTCTTCAAAGTCAGCTTCGCCGCGCTATTTTGAACGCAATTTTAAACAGTACATTGCCAGCCGGGTTCAAGTTGCCTTCCAGCAGAAAGCTGGCCAATGACTTGGGCATTTCCCGTAACACGGCCATTCTGGTTTATCAGGGGCTAACTGATGATGGCTATCTCGTCACCCGGGAACGCAGCGGTATCTTTGTAAACGAAGAGTTTGTCGAAGGTCTGGAACAATCCAAGCTCTCGCAAAAAGAAACCGAAACAATAGATCATAGCGAACTGGAAAAGCCGGATTGGACCAATCGTTTTTTTATGCGCCCGTCAGAACGTCATTACCTCAATCTCCCCAAGGATTGGCGTGATATACCTTTTCCTTTTGTTTATGGTCAGCCGGATAAACGCCTGTTTCCTCTTACGGCATGGCGGGAATGCAGCAGGTTGGCCCTAAGTACAAGGGACATGGCAGACTGGATCCATGATGATAAAATTTATGACGACCCTCAACTGATTGAACAGATAAGAACCCGATTACTCCCCGCCCGAGGCATTCATGTTTCCAGTGATCAAATACTGGTCACTCTCGGTGGACAAAACGCGCTCTACCTTCTTGCAGGGCTACTGGTACGGCAACACACGCGCGTCGGGATTGAAAACCCGGGCTATCCCGATGCAAAAAACATCATGCAGCTTTTTACCAACAATATTGCCCCGATCCCCGTGGATGAAAAGGGGATGGTCGTCGATGATAACCTGAATGACTGTAACTATGTTTTTGTCACACCAAGCCACCAATGTCCGACGACAATCACAATGCCTCTTTCAAGGCGAAATCGCCTTTTACAAAAAGCCAATGAACAGGATTTTCTCATAATTGAAGATGATTATGAGAACGAGATCAATTATTTCAAATCAGCAAGCCCAGCCCTTAAGGCTCTGGATACAAGTGACCGGGTTATCTATAGCAGCAGTCTCTCTAAAACTTTGTTTCCGGGTTTGCGTATCGGGTACATCGTCGCAGCCCCGGAACTCATAGAAGAACTAAAATTTTATCGCAGACTGGTTGTCCGTTATACGCCGAGCAACAATCAACGTACTGTCGCTCTTTTTCTGTCGCTTGGATACTACGACAGCCTGATCTATAGCTTGCGACGTAAATGGCACAACAGGTGGAATTCCGTGCACAAAGCACTAAAAACCTATATTCCCGAATGCAGCTATTCCCATTCTTCCGGGGGAACTTCCTACTGGATAAAAATACCCGAAGGTATCAGCGCTAATAAATTGGTCAAAGAAGCTTATAAAGACGGCGTATTGATAGAATCAGGAATGCCTTTCTTTCTGGAATCACCTGCACCGGACACGCATATTCGTATCGGTTTTACTTCTATCGAAAACGCGAAGATCGAACCCGGTATCAAGCGGCTTGGCAAGACTATTGACCGGATGCTGAAAGAGAAAAATACCTCCCAACAACGTAACTAGCTAACAGATAAAAGAAACCACATTTTTTGGACTCCTGCTGGACTCATCGAATGGGTCCAAATGGAGCTATCCCCAAACTCTAAGACTGGAAAGAATTACCTCGGAACCTATTCCGTGAATTATCCAAGCACAGATCTGCAAATTTAGTCAGAGAACTCTTTGGTTCATTCACTGGAATGATTTAACAAACGAGGAATAATTCATGTTGAGCCAGCACCCAATAGAATGCCCCAATGCATTGCTACATAATGCTGCTCAATATGCACCAGCTCGCACAGCTATCGTCAATGCAACCAGTACCATCGCTATGGAAAGCGCTTGCCTTGCTCAAAAGGCAGGACTTGTTGAACCCGTGCTTGTTGGTGACAAGTCGATCATTTCGGGTTTGGCAAAAGATATGGATTGGGATCTGTCAAAAGTCGAAATTCACCATGCAGCAGACGAAGAAGAAGCTGCAAAAAAATCTGTACAGCTTGCCAGATCTGGAAAAGTAAACGCCATTATGAAGGGGCAAATCCATACTGATGTCTTCATGAAAGCCATTGTAAACCGCGAGACAGGACTTAGAACCGGACGGCGCTTGTCACATGCTTTTTACATGTCGGTTCCGGGCTCGGACCGAACCATGATTATTACAGATGCCGCCGTAAACATCGCGCCAGATCTGGAAACAAAAAAAGCAATTATACAAAATTCGGTCGAAATGATGCATGCCCTTGGCACCAGAAAACCAAAGGTTGCAATCCTCTCGGCAACAGAAGAAGTAAATCCGCAGATGCCGTCCAGTACAGATGCGGCAACATTGACAGAATGGGCAAAAGAAGAAGTTCTTGAGGCTTTTGTCTTTGGCCCCATGGCTCTGGACAATGCCATCTCTCCCGAAGCTGCACACATTAAAGGGATCGACAACCCCGTCGCGGGAAAAGCCGATATTCTGGTGGTGCCAAACATTGAAACCGGGAACGCGATGTTCAAACAACTCGTTTATTGTGACAGCGCCTGTGCCGCCGGGATTGTATTGGGGGCAAGTGTTCCAATTGTTTTAACCAGCCGGGCCGATCCCCCAGCTGCACGCCTTGCGTCTATGGCACTCGCAGCGATTGTTGCGCATATTACCTAAAAAAATTGTAGATTTAATAAAATATAACAATCTATAGTATGCCTTAGAAAACTCAAAAAAATAAAAATCACAACAGGATAGCGTCAAATTGGAGATGATTTATGGGCTTCTTTCCCACGTCCAAACAAGAGGAAGTTGACACTTCCCCACACGTATCGGACGAAGTTAAGACCACGACATGTTACATGTGTGCCTGCCGCTGTGGCATCAAGGTACACTTGCGTGGGGATCAGATCCGCTACATCGAAGGCAACCCGGATCATCCAGTAAACAAAGGGGTACTCTGTGCCAAGGGGTCAGCCGGAATTATGCAGCATAACTCCCCTGCCCGTTTGCAAAAGCCACTTATTAGAACGGGAGAACGTGGATCAGGTGAATTCAAAGAAATTGAATGGGATGAAGCCCTTGAACTTGCCGGGGGATGGCTTGGGGAGATCAGAGCAAAAGACCCCTCAAAACTGGCTTTCTTCACAGGTCGTGATCAATCGCAAAGTCTCACTGGCTGGTGGGCCGGTAAATTTGGCACCAGAAACTTTGCCGCCCATGGTGGATTTTGTTCCGTCAACATGGCTGCTGCAGGCCTATACAGCGCCGGAGGATCTTTCTGGGAATTCGGCGAACCTGATTGGGATCATACCAAATACCTGCTGATGTTCGGTGTCGCCGAAGATCATGATTCCAACCCGATCAAAATTGGACTGGGTAAGCTAAAAACCCGAAAAGGCACCAAGTTCGTTTCTGTAAATCCGGTTCGCACGGGTTATTCCGGCATTGCCGATGAATGGATTGGCATCCGGCCCGGGACAGATGGTCTCTTTGTCTTTGCCCTCATACATGAGCTTCTCAAAGCTGAAAAAATCGACTGGACCTACATAACCCACTATACAAATGCCCCCTGGCTTGTCATCCAGGATCCCGGTGCTGCCGATGATGGTCTTTTTGCCCGAGACGCCGAGGGAAATCCGCTCTGTTATGATGCAGAGACAAAAAAGCTCGTCTCGTCAACAAATGTCGAGGCCAAACAAGCCTTAGCTGGTGAGTATACCCTTCCGGATGGCCGTAAAGCTGTTCCGGCCTTTCACTTGATGGCTGATCGTTATCTCGATCCACAATACGCACCAGAAGCCGTTGCAGAACAAATCGGTTACAGCGCAGCAAATATTCGCCGTATCGCTGCAGAAATCGCCCACGTAGCCTTCGAAGAAACAATTGAGCTTGATGTATCCTGGACAGATTGGGCCGGACGTAAACAGGATAAAATGATCGGACGACCGATTTCCATGCATGCCATGCGCGGAATTTCAGCCCATTCAAATGGTTTTCATACCTGTCGGGCGATCCATGTTTTACAAATGCTTTTGGGCTCTATTGATGTCCCCGGTGGTTTCAGACACAAGCCACCTTTTCCACGCCCCTGCCCTCCGGGTCCCAAGCCTGCGGGACATGATTCCATCGCCAACACTCCGTTACCCGGGATGCCGCTTGGTTTCCCGACAGGTCCGGCAGATTTGCTGGTTGAACCCGACGGCACCCCCAAACGCATCGACAAAGCCTATAGCTGGGAATATCCACTCGCATCCCACGGCTTGATGCATATGGTCATTCACAATGCCTGGAAAGGCGATCCCTATCCTGTGGATTTGCTTTTCATGTATATGGCGAATATGAGCTGGAACAGCTCGATGAATGTGCCCGGCACGATAAAATATCTCACAGACAAAAATGAAGACGGCAGTTACAAGATCCCTAAAATCATTTATTCAGATGCCTATCATTCTGAAATGGTGCCTTACGCTGACCTGATACTGCCCGATACAACCTATCTTGAACGCTGGGATGCTATTTCCCTACTTGATCGTCCCATCTGCAGCGCGCATGGCCCCGCTGATTCCATCAGGCAACCCGTTATAAAACCAGACAGAGACGTGCGTCCGTTTCAGGATGTTCTGTTGGATCTCGGTGCGCGCCTTGGCTTACCCGGCATGTCCAAGGAAGATGGCAGTGCCATGTACCCCGGGGGGTATTCTGATTACATCACAAATCACGAACGAACACCGGGCGTTGGACCACTCGCGGGGTGGCGTGGAAAAGACGGCAACAGCCACGGCAAAGGAGATCCGAACCCCGATCAGTTGCAGAAGTACATTGAAAATGGATGCTTCTGGTCTGATGAGTTCACCCCGGAACAGTCCTATTATAAATTTGCCAACCGCTCTTATCTTGATCGATCTCATGAGATGGGATGGATCCCCAATGCAGAGCGTATTGTGATGCACATCTATTCCGAACACATGCAAAAGTTTCGCCTTGCTGCTCAGGGACACGGTGATATTCAACCGCCTGATGATCTGCGCAGCCGAATAGACGAAACCTTTGATCCTCTCCCAATCTGGTACATGCCTTTGGAAGAAAAGGCCGTGGACGGCAAAGAATATCCTTTGCACGCTGTGACCCAGCGACCAATGCACATGTATCACAGCTGGGGATCACAAAACGCCTGGTTAAGACAGATCACGGCCCAAAACCGTCTGTTCATCAACGAAGAAACGGCCCGGCAACATTGTATCGTCAATGAGGACTGGATTTGGGTTATATCACCTCATGGGCGCGTCAAAACCCAGGTCAAACTGATGAGCGGCGTCAATCCCCACACCATCTGGACGTGGAATGCGATCGGCAAACGCAAAGGTGCCTGGGGGCTGGATGATAAAGCACCGGAATCCAACCGCGGCTTCCTGCTCAACCACATTATCTCGGAACTGCTTCCGCCCAGAAAGGACGGCTATCGATATTCCAATTCTGATCCTGTAACAGGTCAGGCAGCATGGTATGACCTCAGAGTCCGTATTGAAAAGTGCGACGCACTGGAAGAAGGTGCCACAGAACCGATGTATGAAGCTTTTGCCCCTCTGCCCAATGCACTCGAACAAATCGCCGTTTTGCGTTATGGTGCTGACTTTGGCGAAAACAAAGCAAGATCACAAAGTACAACATCCACAAGGCAAGAAGCACCGATAGCAGATGATACGCTGGCAGGAGAAAAACCATGACCTGTCTTCCTCAAAATGGTGCACAAAAAAAGCTCGGCCTGGTCATTGATCTTGATATCTGTGTCGGCTGTCATGCCTGTGCTGTAAATTGTAAAGAATGGAATACCGGCGGTCATTCTGCTCCCCTGACAGATATGGATCCCTATGGTGCCGATCCCAACGGGGTCTGGTTTAACCGTATTCACAGCTTCGAAGTCGTTGATGACGATAACGACAGCCGAACTGTTCACTTCCCCAAGAGCTGTCTTCATTGCGATGATGCCCCTTGCGTTACCGTTTGTCCGACAGGCGCATCCTATAAACGCGAAGAAGATGGCATCGTTCTGGTTGATGCCGATAAATGCATTGGTTGTAAACTATGTTCATGGGCCTGTGCCTATGGTGCCAGAGAATACGACGAAGACGCAGGCATTATGAAAAAATGTACGCTCTGTGTAGATCGCATTTATAACGAAAATCTTCCCGAAGCCTCCAGAGTGCCCGCCTGTGTTGCGACCTGTCCGGCGGGCGCAAGATCCTTTGGCGATCTGGGGGATCCAAATTCTGATGTCAGCAAGCTTGTGGTAGAACGTGAGGGGTTTGATTTGATGGCAGAGCTTGACTACAAACCAACCAATAAATACTTGCCACCACGCCCCAAACAAAATGAGAATGCTGTTTCGGATAAACCCGTTAGCCTCTCCCCTGTTGAAACTGAAAAAGCTGGCCTGTTAGCGCGATGGGCTGACAAAGTCCTATCGCTGTAGAAAGAAAGGAGTTTTTAAATGCATCCGGCAAAGTCAGTCATTCTTTTTACCACCGCTTCAGGCGCAGGTTACGGACTTCTTTTTCTTCTTATTCTTGGGCATATGCTTGGGATCATTCCAACTGACCCAACATTGGCGCTCAGCGGATTTGGTACAGCCTTCATATTGATCATTATGGGACTTCTGTCTTCAACATTTCACCTCGGGCGTCCAGAACGAGCGTGGCGCGCCCTGACACAATGGCGATCATCCTGGTTAAGTCGCGAAGGTATTTTGGCAATCGTGACTTTTCTGCCCACAGGTATCTATGGTCTCTGGTGGGCATTTTTCTCAAATAATGAATTTGCCCTTCTGCCACTTATCGGGATCGCTGCTTTATTGCTGTGTAGTGCCACCGTTTACTGCACATCAATGATTTACGCATGCCTGAAACCTGTTGCTGCATGGCATAACAAGTTTGTACCCGCTGGCTATCTGGTGCTGTCTCTTTCGACAGGTGCTTTACTCTTAAATGCTATTTTACATTTACAGGGCAAAAATGATCAGATCTTTGATATGATCACCATCGCTTTGATTATTATCGCCGTAGTACACAAGTTTTATTACTGGCAGCACATCAATGAAAATGCAGGTCAAAGCACTGTTGAAAGTGCAACAGGGCTTGGATCAATGGGTAAAGTTCGCCTGTTGGAAGCCGCCCATACCGAGGCAAATTACCTGATGAAAGAAATGGGATTTAAAATTGCTAGAAAGCATAGACAAAAGTTGAGAAATATCACCTTTATCTTTGGCTTTATTCTCCCGATTTTTCTGATTTCACTCTCAGGTATGATCTCAAATGACATGCTGAGCAACCTTGCCATCATACTTTCAATTCTGTCTGGCGCATTGGGCATTATCACTGAAAGGTGGCTGTTTTTTGCAGAGGCCAAACATACTGTAAGTCTCTATTACGGCGCAGAAAAAATTTAAAATACATCAGCCCCGGATCAAACCAAAGATCCGGGGCTGATAGCATAATAATCAAAGTTTGGTTTTTAACTTTCTTGCTCAGGCAACAATATCTTTTTTGGCACCCGAGCTTTCAGTCTTTCCCGACCGGTCAGCCTGTAACGCCTGTGCAATCTTCTCTTGGGCAATAAGATCAGAGATCGTGCTTGTTGCATCCTGCTCCCGATCCGCACGTTTGAAAATGTCCAACAAGACGTCATAGATAGCGGCGACTTTTTGATCGACCCATTTTCGATCATACTTTCCGTCAATTTCTGCCGCCACATTAATGATGCCACCAGCATTAATCACGTAATCCGGCGCGTAGAGGATCTTATGATCCCGTAGCAACATACCATCCGTATCTTTTTCAAGTTGATTGTTCGCAGCACCAGCAATAATCGTCGTTTTCAGTTTAGGGATAGATGTTTCATTCAAAACTGCACCCAACGCACAGGGGGCAACCACATCAGCCTCAGCAAAGAGTATTTCATCACAGGACACTGCTTTGGCCCCGAATTCTTTCACCGCATGTCGAACAGCATCTTCGTTGATATCCGCAACGATTAGCCTGGCTCCGGCTGCATGTAGCTCTTTACACAAATGCCATCCGACATGGCCAAGTCCCTGCACAGCAACAGTTAAACCAGCAACGCTGTCTTTACCCAGTTGGTGTTTGACCGCAGCTCTGATACCGTTAAAAGTACCGCGAGCGGTGAAGGGAGAAGGATCACCACTCGCGGCAAGTCCAGAATTTAACCCCGCCACATGAGGGGTTTCCTGGGAGACAACTTCCATGTCTGAAACAGATATTCCAACGTCTTCTGCGGTAATGTATTGACCACCAAGTCCATTTACAAAACGTCCAAAGGAACGGAAAAGCTCTTCGGATTTATCGGTCTTGGCATCCCCGATAATAACGGCTTTTCCCCCGCCCAGACTTAATCCGGCCATGGCGTTTTTGTAGCTCATGCCTTTTGAAAGCCTGAGAGCATCGTTCAAAGCAGAGCTATTATCCCGATAATGCCACATCCGGCATCCACCAGCAGCAGGACCAAGTGCTGTCGAATGGATTGCAATAATAGCCTTGAGACCTGTGGTTTCATCCTGACAGAATACCACCTGCTCATGGCCGGAAAAGGCCTCGTGATTAAAGACATCCATGTTCGATGTATCAGACATAATCTATTCCCCAGTTCGTCTTAACCAGTTTGTCTGGTGACGCCTTTAAATCTATAAGCTCAAGCAGTACGGGGCGATAAATGCATGTGAGGCAATCGTTCACAAATACCGGATAAAACCATGAAATTGTTTATCTGATTACCCGGTCATTAATCAGTGCCAATCACCACCTGAAATTCAGTTAGTCAGATCAATAGTGACCATAAGCACAAACCAATGTGCAGCTCTCTCCCAGAAAACATACTCAAACATATGCTGACGCATGTTTCTCAAGCTCTGTTTATTTCTGCCAATTATTAGTGTCTTTTTGGCTTTCTATTATTTTGCGCCAAGTGGAAAGAAATGTTCTTTCTTTTATCTCGATTAATTCGCTAAAATGGCAATCTCATTTCGCTATTTAAAAAATATGAGAAATATTTATGCTGCCCAAGATCGATAATACAGATAAAAAAATCCTTAAAATACTTCAGAGTGATTCTGATATCAGTAATGCCGAACTCGCAGACAAAGTCGGCCTCTCCCCCGCGCCTTGCTGGCGCCGGATAAAGCGCCTGGAAGAAAAGGGAATTATAAAACGCCGTGTTGCCATTATTGATTCTGATAGCCTCGGGCTGGAAATCGTCGTCTTTACCACGGTCAAGATCTCTGCACAGGCACAGCACGGTCTGGAAGATTTCGAACGCCGAGTCAGCCGTTTTGATGAAATTACCGAATGCTATACTGTCAGCGGTGGTATGGACTATATTCTAAGGGTCGTGACAACTGATATGCGGGCATACGAACGCTTCCTTCGGGACCATCTTTTACAGATCCCGAACATTGCCGAAGTACATTCCAGATTTGCCGTCTCACAGGTTAAGTATACCACGGGCCTCCCCCTTGATTTGGTTGAAACCAAAGACTCCTGAGCCAAGTGAGGCGTGTTTCCCCTATTGCCATGCGGTTATTTTTATTCTAGTGTCCGGCGCAAGGTACACAGGGGTGCCTCACCGCCAAAAGTCACAACACCCTGTTATTATCGCAGTATACGATGAGTAATCACCCAAAGAATTCTCTGGATCGCGAGGAGCGGATAGATCCGGTACAAGGAGAAACTCTATGGCTGATATTATCCATAAGCTAAAACATAACGCGCGCATTCTTCACCGCAATATCACGACGGGGAAACAGGCGAGCCTTGCTTTCATTAAAAAGAACCCGGATTTCAAAAACCTGTCTGACCTCGAGATAATCGAGACAGTAAAACGCAAACATTGTTTGTCTCAAATCGCAAAAGCCCTTGGCTTTAAGGGCTGGTCACACCTATCTCAAATTATTCAGATGGACTCTGTACCCGCCCCAACGAATGAACGAACAGAGCTGGATTATGGCAAACTTCTCTGCCCACCCAGATGTATGCCCTATACAAATTTCTGGACCGTATTCTACCCGGAAGCCAAAGAACACAGAGATCAGACCAACGGATACCTGTTAACCTACGGCACCCAGTTTCTGGTCACGGAACAGGATTACATCGAAACCTTGGGATTGGATCCCAAGGATGCGGACTGGGATCTTATTGGTTATGATTGGGCCAATCCAGAAAATACAGAGGCAAGAGATCGCCTCTATCAGAAACTGATTACCCGAAACCTGAAAGATCAGGTTTGGTTGTGATATCAGAATTGGGGATAATCTTTTGGTTACTCCCAATTCAACGGGACTTTATCCCCACTCTCTGAGTTCACGCCGGATAATCTTGCCCGTTGTGGTCATGGGCAGAGCATCGACAAAAGCGACTTCGCGCGGGTATTCGTGGGCGGCGAGTTGCTTTTTCACAAAGAGCTGGATTTCTGATGCCAGTTCATCATCGCCCACAAAATTATCATTCAGCACAACAAAGGCTTTTACGATCTCGGTTCTTTGAGGGTCTGGTTTACCAACCACCCCCGCCATGCGCACAGCCGGGTGTCCCATCAGGCAGTCTTCAATTTCGCCGGGGCCAATGCGATAGCCTGATGAGGTGATCACATCATCATCCCGACCAACAAACTGTATCCAGCCTTCCGTATCAAGAATGCCTGTATCACCAGTCAGAAGCCACTCCCCCGCAAACTTGGCCTTTGTTGCCTCCGGATTGTTCCAGTACTCAAGGAACATCACGGGATCAGGCGATTTAACAGCGATATTGCCCAGCATCCCCTGTGGAAGGATTTCTCCCTCGCTACTCACAATCGCCAGATCATGTCCGGGAACGGCACGCCCCATGACGCCGGGTCTTGCACCCATAATTTTGGCACAGGAAGAAACAATCATATTGCATTCGGTCTGCCCATAAAATTCATTGATTGTCAGCCCGAATGTTTTTTGTCCCCACTCCAGAAGCTCTGTCCCCAAAGACTCTCCTCCTGATGCGATAGAGCGCATATTGAGATCCCAGCGAATTTCGGGGTCAGAAACGGACCGCATCATCTTCAGGGCCGTTGGCGGAATAAAAGCATTCCTGATCCCCTGTTCGGCGATCAAATCAAACGCCGCCTCGGCGGTAAACTTTTCAAAACGTCTGGCAACAACTGCTACCCCATGATGAAGTGCAGGCAGTAAAACGTCCAAAAGTCCGCCAATCCACGCCCAGTCTGCGGGGGTCCAGATTTTATCGCCGGGTTGGGGAAAGAAATCATGTGACATCTCCACCCCCGGCAAATGCCCGAGCAGAACACGGTGCGCGTGAAGCGCGCCCTTTGGCTGCCCCGTTGTTCCCGAGGTATAGATAATCAAAGCTGGATCGTCGGGCTTTGTCTGCACGGGTGTAAAATCTGTAGAATGACACAGCAAATTCCGGTGCAGATCTTCGCCCTCCGCTGAGACACCATCAACAGAATAAACGTGTTTCAGGTTGGGCAAACGATCTTTTATTTCCTTTATTTTCTCGACACCCGCCCGATTGGTAATAACTGCGCGTGCACCCGAATTTGACAGCCGATATTCCAGTGCCTCGACACCAAAGAGCATAAACAGAGGCACCGCAACGCAGCCCATTTTATAGGCTGCAATATGCGAAAATGCGGTTTCCAGAGATTGCGGCAGTAAAATCGCAACCCTGTCGCCCCGGTTGATCCCGGATGACGACAAAAGGTTTGCCATACGATTTGAATAGTCTTTCAGATCGCTGAAACTATAGTCAGAAACATTGCCATCAATATCAACAAAACTGAGCGCCAGACGATCTGGAGAACGCTTGGCCCATTTGTCACAGACATCAACACCGATATTATAGCTATCCGGTATATCCCACTCAAAAGCCTCTTTAACCGCGCGATAATCAGACCCGTGGCTTAACATTTCTACCCCTGTTTATCTTACCGCCGACAGAAAATCTGACGGGGCAAAGTATTATTTACTGCCCTTTAAATGATTGATAATACCGGAAAAATCAATCCCGCTTCCACCAGCGTCGTTAAAACTTTGATAGAGTTCTTCGGCATGAGAACCCAAAGGCGTTGAGACACCTGCTGATTTAGCAGCATCCTGAGAAAGCTTGAGATCCTTGAGCATCAAAGCAGCCGCAAAGCCCGGCGCATAGTCATTATTTGCCGGACTGGTTGGTACAGGTCCGGGAACAGGACAATAGGTGTTGATTGACCAGCACTGACCCGAAGATGTTGAAGCAACATCAAACAGCGCCTGATGATCAAGTCCCAGCTTTTCGGCCAGGTTAAAAGCCTCTGACGAGGCAATCATGGAAATACCCAGGATCATGTTGTTACAGATTTTTGCGGCCTGTCCATTACCAGCACCACCACAATGAACAATCTTGCCCCCCATAACATCCAGAAGTTCGTGCGCTTTATCAAATGCCTCTTTCGTGCCTCCAGCCATAAAGGTCAGCGTACCCGCCGTTGCTCCACCAACGCCCCCGGAAACCGGTGCATCAAGAGACAACATCCCCGCTTTTTCAGCTGCATCATGCGCCGTGCGTGAGCTATCCACATCAACGGTCGAACAATCAATGAAGAGTGACCCGGGTTTAGCAGCTTTCAGCGTTACTTCATAAACACTGAGAAGATGCTTTCCCGCCGGAAGCATTGTAATAATCGCGTCGGAAGCAGCAACGGCTTCATCAACATTATCAACAACTTCAATACCGTCTTTTCTGGCCTGCTCCTTTGCCTGCTCTGACAGGTCAAAGCCTTTAACCACATAGTTGGCTTTGACCAGATTGGCCGCCATCGGGCCACCCATGTTTCCCAATCCGATAAATGCTACAGTTTTCATATTCTTTTCCTCTTCCGATTTACCGAATTATTCCAGATGACAGCCCAAGTTCATTTGCACCTAAACTTGCAAAACAATCGCTCACCATTGTCTCTGGTACCGCCTCTAAAGTCGCCGGGGACCATTGGGGATTTCCGGTTTTATCGATAACGACGGCACGTACACCTTCAAAAAAGTCTTTCTGCTCGAACATGCGACATGCAAGTCGATATTCCATATCCAGATCTTCTTCGATCCCGCCCAGCGTACTGGCTTTGCGAATAGCAGCCAGCGTTACCTTCATAGAATGTGGCGCGCGACCAGCAAGATCGTTCACTATTTTCTGGCCCAGATCACTATTTGCCTTTTCAGCAGCAGCAACAATTTCCTCAACGGTATCAAAAGAGAAAATCTGGTCAATTTTCCCTCGAATTTCAGCAAGTTGAGATTGTCCAGAACTCACAGTGAAACTTCTGAGCAAACTATCGACATCGGCACGTGCATCAGTGCCATAATCAGCCTGAGACAACACTTCGATCAGGTTTGGCAACTTGTCACTCTGAATTTCAATATCTGCCAATCCGGCATAAATAGCGTCCTGTGCCCCGATGCGGTGCCCTGTCAGCCCCAGAAACGTACCGACTTCCCCCGGTGCGTTTGCCAAAAGCCAGGTACCACCGACATCAGGAAAAAGACCGATTGCCGTTTCCGGCATGGCAATCATGGAACGTTCCGTCACCAGTCGATTACTGCCGTGCGCAGAAATACCGACACCGCCGCCCATAACAATGCCATCCATAACAGCGACATAGGGTTTGGGATAATTGGCGATAAGTGCGTTGAGTTTATATTCATCGGCCCAGAACGTCTGAGCAACCCCATCCTGTTCCTGTCCGGATTTATAAAGGGCGCGAATATCGCCCCCGGCACACAGACCACGTTCACCAGCGCCATCAACTATAACAACCCGGACGGTTTCATCTGTTTGCCAGCGTTCCAGGGCAGCCAACATGCCATGAACCATATCCAGCGACAACGCATTCAAGGCTTTGGGACGGTTAAGCGTAATACGTCCGGCACTGCCTTCCTGACGTACGATCAATTCATCTGTCATGCTCTGTCTCCCTTCAGCAGATCACGGGATATGATCAATCGCATAATCTCGTTTGTCCCTTCCAGAATTTGATGAACTCTGAGGTCCCGGACAATCTTTTCAATGCCATAATCTGCAAGGTATCCATATCCGCCATGGATCTGTAATGCCTCGTTTGCCACAGTGAACCCGGTGTCCGTTGCAAAACGTTTCGCCATTGCGCACCAGCGCGTTGCATCATGTGTTTTCGCATCCAGTTTGGTTGCCGCGGTATATAAAAGCGTACGTGCCGCAGTCAGCTCTGTTTCCATGTCGGCAACCTTGAACTGCAGTCCCTGAAACTGGGCTAGTGATTTCCCAAAGGCTTTGCGCTCGCCCATATAGCCAATGGCCTTATCCAGCGCAGATTGAGCACCACCAAGGGAACAGGCACCGATATTCAGACGTCCACCATCAAGCCCCATCATGGCGATTTTGAACCCCTGCCCCTCTTCACCAATCATATTGGCGGCGGGAATGCGTGCATCTTCCATAACGACAGTTCGTGTTGGTTGCGCTTTCCATCCCATTTTCTTTTCATTGGCACCAAAAGAAACACCCGCAGCGTCTTTAGGCACAAGGAAACAGGAAACACCACCCGCACCATCGCCGCCTGTTCGCGCCATAACCAGATAAAGATCGGATGTTCCCGCGCCCGAAATAAACTGTTTGGCGCCATTGAGAACAAAGTCATCTCCGTCGCGAACTGCTTTGGTTTTCAAAGCAGCAGCATCTGACCCGGCAGAGGGTTCTGTCAGGCAATAGCTCGCGATGAAATCCATCGTCATCATTTGCGGCAACCATTTTTGGCGCTGTTCTTCGGTACCAAATTGGTCAATCATCCACGATGCCATATTATGAATGGAAATAAAGGCAGATACAGCCGGACATCCGGCAGAAAGCGCCTCAAAGATCAGCGCAGCATCCAAACGCCCCAAGCCAGTGCCACCGACATCATCACGCACATAAATCCCGCCCATACCAAGGGCTGCGGCTTCACGCATGACATCAACTGGGAAATGTTCTTTCTCGTCCCATTCCAAAGCAAAAGGGGCGATCTTGTCACGGGCAAAATCCTGCGCCATTTCTTGAATAGCGCACTGTTCTTCATTCAGTTCAAATTGGCTCATCAGCTTATCTTTTGTTCAGAAAAAGAGATCGGGATGCTTCTGAATTACCCCTACAGTGATTAACTGCAACAGCAATCAAAAAGCATCCCGTATTCTATCATCAATCCATCGTTGGAATTGAGAACTCGGCACCTTCTTTTACACCCGAAGGCCAACGCTGGGTCACAGTTTTGGTCTTGGTGTAGAAACGGATCGCATCCGGTCCGTGCTGGTTCAGGTCACCAAAACCGGAACGCTTCCAACCACCAAAAGTGTAATAGGCAAGTGGCACAGGAATAGGCACATTTACACCAACCATGCCAACATTGACCTTGGTCATGAAATCGCGCGCGGTATCACCGTCACGGGTATAGATCGCAACGCCATTACCATATTCATGTTCGCTTGGCAGACGCAGTGCTTCTTCGTAATCCTTGGCACGTACAACAGAGAGAACCGGACCAAAAATCTCTTCTTTGTAGATACGCATATCAGGGGTCACGTTATCAAACAGACATCCGCCCATATAGAAGCCATCTTCGTAGCCCTGCATGACAAAGTCACGACCATCAACAACTAATTTGGCACCTTCTTCAATGCCAAGATCAACATAGCCTTTGGTACGTTCAACAGCCTCGGCAGTAACCATCGGACCAAAATCGGCGTCAGGATCTGTCGACAGACCAATTTTCAAAGCTTCGACACGAGGTGTCAGCTTCTCAATCAGACGATTTGCGGTCTCTTCACCGACAGGAACAGCAACAGAGATTGCCATGCAGCGTTCCCCGGCTGATCCATAACCAGCACCAATCAAGGCATCCGCAACCTGATCCAGATCCGCATCAGGCATAATGACCATGTGGTTTTTAGCGCCACCGAAACAATGTGCGCGCTTACCAGAAGCAGTCGCACGGGTATAGACGTATTCAGCAATAGGTGTGGAACCTACAAAGCCGACAGCTTTGATATCCGGATCATCCAGAATGGCATCAACGGCCACCTTATCGCCGTTCACAACGTTCAGGATACCTTTTGGCAGGCCAGCTTCCAGCATCAATTCGGCCAAACGCAGTGGCACAGATGGATCACGCTCGGATGGTTTCAGGATAAAGGCATTACCGGAAACGATTGCAGGGGCAAACTTCCACATCGGGATCATCGCAGGGAAGTTAAACGGCGTGATACCTGCGACAACCCCCAAAGGCTGACGCATAGAGAACATATCAATGCCCGGTCCGGCACCTTCGGTAAACTCGCCCTTTTGCAGGTGCGGAATGCCACAGGCAAACTCAACGACTTCCAACCCGCGCTGAATGTCCCCTTTGGCATCAGGAATGGTTTTTCCGTGTTCACGTGCCAACAGCTCTGCCAGTTCATCATAATTTTCCTGACAAAGATGCAGGAACTTCAGCATTACACGCGCGCGCTTTTGCGGATTGGTCGCCGCCCATGCAGGCTGAGCCGCCTTCGCGTTTTCAACAGCAGCTCTCAATTCTTCTTCAGAAGCCAGAGGCACCTTCGCGGCGACTTCTCCGGTCATTGGCCAGAAAACATCGCTAAAACGTCCGGAAGTACCTTTTACTTTTTCGCCACCAATCAGGTGATAGAGTTCAGCGGTCATACCGCATCTCCTTCAAATAGTGATCGCGCCTGACCATATGTGAAAACACAGGACCAGAACGCAGCAAATTGTTTAAAAGAGCATCTGCCTGTAAATTCAGAGTTCAATGAGAATCGTCTGAACAAAAGATGCCAGCTTCTTGATCTTGTCATACAGACTTGCATTGTTTTTTTTGCACAGCTATAGGTAATAGTGACAAACCAGTGTGCGAAAATACATCATGAATCCTACTTTTGACTGGAATGACCTCCGCCCATTCCTCGCCGTAGCGCGAACAGGAAAACTGACGATTGCCGCAAAGCGCCTGAAAGTGGACCATACCACGGTCAGCCGCCGCATTCAGGCACTCGAAACCGCGCTAAACGCTACCTTGTTCGAACGTGGCCCCCAAGGCTATGCTTTGACAGAAATCGGACAGCGATTGCTTGGGGCCGCAGAGTCCATGGAAACCATGGCAATGGGCGTGCAAAACGAGATTGCCGGGGCAGATCTGGACTTGACCGGCGCCGTCAGAATTGGCGCACCGGATGGTTTTGGCAGTTATTTTCTGGCGCCTAGAATTTGTGATCTTTGCCGATCTCATCCCGGGTTGGAAATTGATCTCGTCGCCATGCCGCGCATGTTCAGCCTTTCCAAGCGTGAAGCAGACATCGCCATCGGTCTTAGCCGCCCCACAGAAGGGCGCCTGCGATCCCGCAAACTCACCGATTACCGCCTGGGGCTTTACGCATCGCCTGAATATCTGGAACGCCGGGGGCCGATAAAGAATAAAGATCAGCTAAAAGAACATCGTCTCGTCGGCTATATCGAAGACCTGATCTTCTCTCCGGAATTGAACTACGTGCCCCAAATCGGCAAAGAACTACGCCCGCAACTTCGCAGTACAAACCTGATTGCCCAGATGCACGCAACCTCTACGGGGGCTGGCATTTGTATCCTGCCCTGTTTCATGGCGGATAATCAGGAGAATCTGGTCCCGGTCCTGCGCGAAGAAGTCAACTTCATGCGTACCTTTTGGCTTATCTATCATGCCGACCTTCAGGGGTTTGCCCGCATACGAGCCGCCGTCGATTTTATTGTTGAGAAAGTAACCCGCGAGAGAAAAGTCTTCCTGCCCGAAGCATGAACCAGAGCTTTTTAAACCAAGACTCTTGATTTTTTATAACCAGACAATTACCTGGCCATGTTCCAGCTTTAGATGACTAATTATTTTTTCTTCGAAGCCTGTTCGAGAAATACTTTGCGCCGTACCTCTTGCGCATAATCCCCCAGAAAATTGCTTCAATTAGCAAGATATTAACCAGTAAATACTTAAATATCTATGTCACCAAGAAAAATACCCTCTATGAATGAAAACCCATAGAGACAAAAAAGTTGTTACTTTAGTGTAAACAACGCCATGGGAACATTTTATGGAAACAGAGAATAAATTTTCTCTCAAAAATCTAACCCCGGCACTATTACTGATTTTTTTCAGTAGTATCTATCTGGGATACATGTATTTCCGCCCAGCAGAGAGCGTTCAACAGCTTGCAGTGCTGTTTTCCCCAGAACACACTTTTCAGGAAAATATAGAAGCGTTAGATACTTTGGATGCCCGTTTAGTCCGGATTGGGTATTGGGATAATTTGCTTATTGTCGATTTTGGCAAAGAAATCCCGGTTTCGGATATACAGCTTCCTTCTGCATTATTATTGCTTGATGCGATTGCAACGGGCAGCTGCTTCTTCACTAAAACATAAACTCCATGGTAAATTCAAGTCACGTAAATTCACGTACAGATTAATCACAAGAGTCCAGACTTATGAATGACTTACAGACAATTAGAACCCGCGCTGCAAAGATGTTTATTCTATTCATTTTTGCGCACATCATTTTAACACCAGTAATAGCCATCATACTCGGGGTTCCATTTTTAGACGTAACAGTTATGACAGTCGCCGTATCTCTGGCGGTTGGCCTGACATGGAAGTTTGCAGGCATTAATTCAGCGACAACACACTATATTATTGCTGTTGGATTAAGCCTAATGCCCGCCATCATTACCTACCTTTTCAAAGGGCATCCGTGGCAAATCGATATTCACATGTATTTTTTTGCAAGTCTGGCCATGGTAACGGCCCTTTGCAATTGGAGAGCCATAATCATTGCCGCAGCGACTGTCGCTGTTCATCATCTGGTCCTTAATTTTGTTATGCCAATGGCAATCTTCCCAAATGGAGCAGACCTTTATCGCGTCGTGCTTCACGCCGTCATTGTCATCGCCGAAACCGTCGTTCTTTTGTGGCTGGCTATCAAGTTAGAAGCCGCCTTCAGTCAAGCTGCAGCCGCACTATCAGAGGCGACCTTTGCTCAGAAAGAAATTGAAAAAGCGCGTGAAGAGCAACTGTTGACGGAACAAACAGCAAAAGAAAAAAACAATGAAGCACGGCTACAGATGGCAAATGATTTTGAAGCTTCTATTGGTCGTATTATTTCATCACTGTCTGGATCTGCTGACGGTATGAGAACTGTTGCCCAGGACATGTCCAGCGCAGCAACACAGTCGTCTAGCCAAACATCCGTGGTTGCAAGTGCTGCAGAAGAAGCGTCAACAAATGTCCAGTCTGTTGCCGCTGCTACTGAAGAATTATCAGCATCCATTAATGAAATATCATCCCAAGTTCAACGTTCAGCCGACATAGCAAACAATGCCGTAGAAGAAGCATCCCTTACCAACGACAAAATTGAGGGACTGGCCCTTGCAGCTGATAAAATTGGTGAAGTCGTCAAGCTTATTAACGACATTGCAGAACAAACCAATCTGTTGGCACTAAACGCGACAATCGAGGCAGCAAGAGCCGGAGAAGCCGGAAAAGGCTTCGCAGTCGTTGCATCCGAAGTGAAGTCTTTGGCAAATCAAACAGCCAAAGCCACAGAAGATATTTCATCCCAGATCAACTCTATTCAATCCGAGACGAAAGATGCCGTTTCAGCAATTCAAAGTATCTCAGGTACCATCAAATCAATTCATGAAGTTGCAACGGCAATTGCTTCCGCTGTTGAAGAACAAGGGGCAGCAACATCTGAGATAACAATGTCAGTTCAGCAAGCTGCCAGTGGTACTGACCAAGTTACGTCGAATATTATCCAAGTAAGAGAAACCGCAAATGCAACCGGCTCGGCAGCTCATCAAGTACAGAGTTCGGCATCAAGTCTAGCCGAGGAAGCCGGGCAGTTAGAAAAACAAGTAAGAGATTTTATTGGACAATTGAGAACAACTGCCTCATGAGAACAGCAAAAGCCCCAACCAAAAAAGTTGGGGCTTTTGTGTACGAGATACGACCAGAATAGATTAAGACAAAAAGCCAAGATTACTGATTGGCAAGGACCTGATTAATTGGCCCCAGGTTCAGGAACAGTGTTTCCCCGGTTGAATCATCAACACCATCGTTATCTGTCACCGCATAAACTGTTCCATCTGATGCAACGGTCAGACCTTCCAGTTTATCAGGGGTCCAACCGTTCGATTGCCGCAAATCCGCAAGAACATCTCTGATCAGAGTCTTTTTAAGTACGGGAACTTCTTTGGCACCCAACTCAGCAGCGGCTGTGTGACGGACAGACACACGGTAAATCCGCTTGATTGCGGCATCAGGACCACCTTTGTTATCACGCTCTACAATTGCCAGGTCGCCATTACCAAGGCTGGTAATCTCGCTCAAACCAACCCAACCGCCAGCAGGACTTTCAGGAGCATCAAGACGATAGGCATTTACACCCCAACTACCTGTTTTCAGATTGTGCGAGATAATCTTGGCATAGCCCTTAGGATCATCTTTCCATGCCCGTTGCACAGCAATGTAGAGTGTATCACCAGAGAGTGTGATCCCTTCCAGACCGTGTTTTTTCATCTGGCCTTCCAACTCAACAGGTAAAGAAAGCTCTTTTGCCACCTGTCCGGTGGGCAAGACATGCAGGATTTTACTCTCGCGTTTTTCCGGCTTGCCTTCTGAGGCAACCCAAAAACTTCCGTCCGGTGCGGCAGTAATTCCCTCAAGGTCAAGGTTTTCAACAGGCTTGCCGTTCTTTGTAATACGGCGGGAAGAAACAATACGGGCAGGACTTGCGGAAACGTCCAGGGTAAAAATGTCTGCCGTAGAATAGAAACTGTCATTTACAGCGTAGAGGATGGAAGGATCTGTTGCATTAGCTGCAAGGCCTGACAAGGCACCCCAACCTATTGGTACTCCGTTCGGGCCATCCACAGAAACGATTTGTGGCAGCTGCGCCCCTTCTGATCCTTGCTTATAAATAGTGATGTTGGAACGGAAACCATCTTTAGCTTTGTCTTTTTCATTGGCAATGACCACCAATCCACGGGATGGAATGGTCACGATACCTTCCGGACCAACCCCACCTGAAGGCAAGCCCTGAACAAAATCAAAGCGATTGTTCAGACCACTTTCAGTCTTCACATCGTGGTATACCCCGATCAGATTTGCCCGCTCCAGCCCGACAAAGACCAAGTTATCTTCACCGAAGGTACCAACGGTTACGCCTTCTGGCTCCGTTCCTTTTTTGTGAGAACGCTTTTCAGGATAGTGGCCCATGGAAACAGCGAGGCGTTCTGTCTGTGATCCGCTGTCAAAAAGAACCGCACCGGTCTTGGAGAAGACAGTAAAGCCTCTGGAACCACCTTCGTAGTCGCCTTCGTTTGCTGTGACAAAACGATTGTCATCAATCCAGGAAACAGCATCAGGTTCACGCTTGAGATCCTGAAGGCTTTCGGTCAGCGAAATAGACTTGTCTTTGGTACTATCAACGCCTGTGAGAGAAGAGGTTCCAGCAGAGTAGTGATTAACAACCTTGGCAGTTTCCAGATCAACAACAACGATGTGATTATTTTCCTGAAGCGTCACAACAGCCTGATTAAGACCATTGATAGAAACAAATTCCGGTTCAGGATCTGAAGGAGCAATATCTGCAAGGCCAGTTAAATCAGTAATGGAGACAGCATCACAGTTTGAAAGCATTCCCTTATCATCCAGGGTAAAGCTTGCAAGGTGTCCTGCAGGAGCCTGCGGGATCACACCCTCGTTAAGATCTTCATCACGCTCATTCTCAATGGCAATCGCGAGATATTTCCCATTTGGGCTAAGTGCCACGCTATCCGGCTGCCCCGCCACATCGCACTTGGCGATTACTTTGCTGGACTTCAAATCGACAACCACAAGGTGACCCGATGGCTTCACATAGCTTTTAGAGGTATTTACACCGACATAAGCATAGTTTCCGTTAACAGAAACGGACGTTGGTTCTCCACCGACCTTGATCACCCCCGCTGCTTTGGGATTTGCAGGATCAAAGATATCAACCTTACCAATGGCTTCCAGTTCTGAATCTGTGTAGACCAGCATAGTGCCGTTCATAGCTGACGCAACAATTTCAGCAACTGTTTCGGTCGTCTTTTCTTCGCCTTTTGGCAGGTTTTCATAAATTGGAAAAGAAGATAGACGGCTGAAAGGCTCAACGGCCATGGCTGATGTTGCCAAGCCCATGGCAAGAACTGCCAGGCTTGCTGATTTACCCAAATTTTTCATAAGAAGACTCCCAAAGGCTGGTATATTTTGCTCCCCTTGTCATGCAACCTTGAGATTTCAAACGCGTGACAGATCCATGTCACTTTTGGGAATTCTATGTAATGGGTTGAGCTTGAGTGTCCCATTGGCTCCGACGCATGGCAAAAACCATCTCATCCGTCCAGCAACCTTTCACCCATTCGTTCTCAATAAAATGTGCTTCTAATTCAAGTCCGAGCTTCTTCATTAACCCAGCCGAGGCTTTATTTCGTCCATCACACCGACCTTTAATGCGGTGCATCCCCAGAACCTCAAATCCATACCGCAGTATTTCCATAGAGGCTTCGTAACCATAACCTTTACCATGGTGCTCAGGATTGAAGACAAAACCGATTTCCCCCTGAGAGAACTCTGCACTGGTTAAAATCAGCACCAAATCTCCAATAAATGCACCAGTCTGCTTCTCCTCTACAGCCAAGATCAAGGTATCACCATCATCTTTGAGACTATTCATCTCTAGTCTCTTTGTAAGCCTTTCCTGGGTTTCTTCGCGGGTCTGCACTTCGCCATAGAGATAACGCACGACTTCTTCCTGGCTGAGCAATTTATAAAGGTTATCCAGATCACCCTCATTAAATCTTCTCAGGTTCAATCTTTCGGTTTCTAACGTGAGATTATTGATATCAACAACAGAAATGCTCGGAGCGGCTTGGGAAGAAGTCATTTAAGGCTCATTAAAATAAGGCTCATTAAAAATAAAAATTATGACGGGAAATTCATAAGGAATAAGTGTCAGCGATATTGTCAATATTTCCCTGCAAGGTAAAAGCTTTTCATAAAAAGCCTAAAACTCTATCCTCCCATCTCACAAAACATAGCCTAACTAACTGTTATATATGAATTATAATTATTTATTTGACGTTTACGTAAAATGCGTAAAAACTATACCTATGACAGAGAGACGCTTCTACACCATTTCCGAACTAACCGCAGAATTCGCGATCACAACGCGGACCCTTCGTTTTTACGAAGATGAAAAGCTGCTCAACCCGGAAAGACAGGGCAGAAAACGCCTTTACACCCCCAGAGACAGAACCCGTCTCAAGCTTATCCTTCGCGGAAAACGCCTCGGCTTTTCTCTAGCTGAAGTCCGAGAAATCATTGAGATGTATGACGACTCATCCGGCGAAAAAGGCCAGCTAGAAAAACTACAGGCCCGCATTGAAGAGAGAAAAGCGGAACTGGAACAAAAGCAACAAGACATTCTAGAAACCTTACAAGAACTCAAAGATGTCAGCAATTCCGTCGAAATGCGTCTAAACGAACTAAAAGAGATTAAATAACAATAAAAAGAAATAAACACAGGGAAGTTAACACCATGGCAATAACGAGCTTTCAACCACGCAACCCGGACTATGCAGAACTTATACGCGATAGCTATAACAACACCGGCTTTGGTAAAACGCTGGGGGCCGAGTTAACAGTTATTGAACCTGGATATGTGGAAATGGAACTGCCATTTCGCCCGGAACTATCCCAACATCATGGTTTCTTCCAAGGGGGTGTTATCGGTGCCCTTGCCGATTACGTCGGGGGCTATGCCACCTATACACTAATTGAAGAAAACGACTCAATTCTAACTGTTGAGTACAAAATCAACATGATGGCTCCCGGTGCTGGAAAAAAATTAATTGGCAAAGGCACCGTCCTAAGGGCAGGACGACGTGTTACAATCGCCCGTATGGATGTTTACGCCCTGCAAAACGATAATACCGAAGTTCATGTTGCAGCAGCTCAAGGTACCTTTATGCGCATGGAAAACAAACCTGATGTCGCCGCGACAATCGCAAAAATTCAAAAGACAAAAACAGAAAACTAAGTTTCCTTACTGGAGATAAAAATCATGAGTACTGGCCATAACTTCCCTAGTTTAAACTTCAACCTCGGTGAAGAGATCGACATGCTGCGAGACAGCGTCAAAGCCTTTGCTGATGCAGAAATCGCCCCTCGCGCAGCCGAGATTGATGAAACCAACGAATTCCCCATGGATCTGTGGCGTAAAATGGGTGACATGGGACTGTTGGGAATCACAGCTGATGAAAGCTATGGCGGCAGTGGCATGGGATACCTCGCCCATATTGTCACGATGGAGGAACTCAGCCGGGCTTCCGCTTCTGTGGCCCTTTCCTATGGTGCCCATTCTAATCTTTGCGTTAATCAGATTAAGCGTAACGGAACAGATGCGCAAAAGTCCAAGTACTTGCCAAAGCTAATCACCGGCGAACACGTTGGCGCCCTGGCCATGTCCGAACCCGGTGCTGGCTCTGATGTTGTTTCCATGCGCCTGAAAGCTGAAAAGAAAGGTGATCACTATGTTCTGAACGGGAACAAAATGTGGATCACCAACGGGCCAGACGCCGATACTCTGGTTGTTTATGCGAAAACAGATCCGGAAGCAGGCCCGAAAGGCATCACAGCTTTTATCATTGAGAAAAGTTTCCCCGGTTTTTCCGTTGCTCAAAAGCTCGACAAGCTTGGCATGCGCGGCTCAAACACTGGTGAACTCGTTTTTCAGGACTGCGAAGTCCCCGAAGAAAACATTCTTGGTAAACTAAATGGCGGGGTCCACGTTCTGATGTCCGGCCTGGACTATGAGCGCGCTGTTCTCTCAGGTGGTCCCTTGGGTATCATGTCATCCTGTCTGGATGTTATCGTCCCTTACATCCACGAACGTAAACAGTTTGGTAAAGCCATCGGTGAATTCCAGTTGATGCAAGGGAAAATGGCTGACATCTACGCAACATGGAATGCCTGTCGGTCCTATGTATATGCTGTTGGACAAGCCTGTGACCGCGGAGAGACAACCCGTAAAGATGCCGCAGGAGCCATTCTCTATTCCGCAGAAAAAGCGACCTGGATGGCGGGAGAAGCAATTCAGGTTCTCGGCGGCAACGGCTATATCAATGAATTCCCGACGGGACGTTTATGGCGTGATGCCAAGCTCTATGAAATTGGCGCAGGTACCAGTGAAATCCGTAGATACCTCATTGGTCGTGAACTCTTTGGGGAGACAGCATAATGTCTGTCATCCGTTCCAAAATTTCCCCCAGATCAGATGAATTCAAAGCCAATGCAGCTCATATGCAGGGCCTGGTAGATAACCTGAACAACATTCTGGCAGAAACGGCAAAAGGTGGCCCAGAGAAGGCACGGGAAAAACATCTCGCACGTGGCAAGATGCTACCAAGAGAACGGGTTGAGGCCCTGCTTGATCCCGGATCGCCTTTTCTGGAAGTTTCTCCGATAGCGGCTCATAATATGTATGATGCCAACATTGCCGCCGCAGGTGTTATAGCAGGTATCGGCTTGGTCTCTGGCGTCGAGTGTATGATTTTGGCGAACGATGCAACAGTCAAGGGTGGTACTTACTACCCCATGACCGTTAAAAAGCACCTGCGCGCTCAGGAAATTGCCCAGGAAAACAGGCTTCCCTGTATTTATCTGGTCGACTCAGGTGGCGCAAACCTTCCCAATCAGGATGAAGTCTTTCCTGATCGAGATCACTTTGGCCGGATATTCTACAATCAGGCCCAGATGTCTTCCATGGGCATCCCTCAAATCGCCGTTGTTATGGGCTCTTGTACTGCTGGCGGAGCCTATGTTCCCGCCATGTCAGACGAAACCATTATTGTGAAGGAACAGGGCACGATTTTCCTTGGTGGCCCTCCCCTCGTAAAGGCGGCAACCGGTGAAATTGTCTCGGCCGAAGATCTTGGCGGCGCAGATGTTCATACACGTCTGTCCGGTGTCGCAGACCATATGGCTGAAAATGATGCACATGCCCTGACTATCGCCCGCCATGTGGTTGATAATCTGAACTGGCAAAAGCCCAATCAGCTCAATCTGTCGAAGCCGGAAGATCCGCTCTATGATCCCAAGGAAATTTACGGTGTTGTCCCAAGTGATCTTAAAACACCTTATGATGTACGCGAGGTCATTGCCCGTATCGTTGACGGATCTAGGTTTGACGAATTCAAAGCCCGTTACGGCACCAGTATTGTGTGTGGGTTCTCACGTATATGGGGTTATCCTGTCGGCATTGTTGCCAACAATGGTATTCTCTTTTCAGAAAGCGCCCAGAAAGCTGCTCACTTTATAGAACTCTGTGCGCAACGGGGGATTCCCCTTGTTTTCCTACAGAACATTTCCGGCTTTATGATTGGCCGTAAATACGAGACAGGCGGCATCGCAAAAGACGGTGCCAAAATGGTCACCGCTGTTGCAACGGCTAACGTACCCAAATTCACCGTTCTGATCGGGGGAAGCTTCGGGGCCGGTAACTACGGCATGTGCGGTAGAGCCTATCAACCACGCTTCTTGTGGATGTGGCCGAATTCACGCATTTCAGTTATGGGCGGTGAACAGGCTGCCTCTGTCATGTCCACCCTTCGTCGGGATAATATCGAAGCAAAAGGCGGTAGCTGGTCAGCAGAGGAAGAAAAGGAATTCAAACAACCAATGCTGGACATGTTCGAAGAACAAAGTTCACCTTACTACGCATCGGCACGCCTGTGGGATGATGGTGTATTTGACCCCGCACGAACACGACGGGTATTGGCTTTGGGCTTGTCTGCTTCTCTTAATGCACCAATAAAAGACACCAAATTCGGTGTCTTCAGGATGTAGTAATATGACCTATCAGACACTCGAAATAGAAATTAAATCCCGCAACGCATGGGTTTGGATGAACCGCCCGGACGTTCACAATGCCCTTGATGAAGTTATGATCGCAGAATTAACCCAGGTTTTTAACGAACTGGGCAAAAATCCTGATATCAGAGCCATTGTACTGGGTGGCAGAGGTAGAAGCTTCAGTGCCGGAGCTGATCTCGGCTGGATGAAACGCGCCGCAAACTTCACCGAAGAAGAAAACCGGGTCGATGCCCTTAAACTCGCCCATATGCTCAACGCTATCGCAGTTTGTCCCAAACCTGTAATTGCACGGGTACAGGGGGCCGCTTTTGGCGGTGGTGTGGGGCTTACAGCCGTAGCAGATATCGCCATTGCCGGAGAATACGCCAAGTTTTGCCTGTCTGAAGTAAAGCTCGGGTTGGTTCCTGCGACCATTGCGCCTTATGTGGTTGCCGCAATGGGGGAAAGACAGGCGCGTCGATATTTTCTTACTGCCGAAATATTCAAATCGGATAAAGCAGCCGATATCGGCTTTGTGCATGAAAGCTGCCCGGACGAGCATCTGGATCAAGCCATAGAAGATATTTTGTCTTCCTTCAATCTTGCTGCCCCTGATGCCCTTCATGTGGCAAAGGAACTTATTAAAACGGTCAGTAACCGACAGCTCGATAACACCTTGATGAATGAAACCGCAGAGCTTATCGCTCAACAGCGGTTAAAACCCGAGGGACGCGAAGGTCTCAGTGCCTTCTTTGAAAAACGCAAAGCCAATTGGGTCGCCTAAATCGGACTTGGATCAGGAAGAATTGAATGTTTAATAAAATCCTTATTGCAAACCGTGGCGAGATCGCCAGACGCATTATCAGAACGGCGCATCTAATGGGCATAAAAACCGTTGCCGTCTATTCGGATGCCGACAGAGATGCCCCCTTTGTTCAAGAAGCCGATGAAGCCGTTCATATAGGCCCTCCTCCCCCTGCCGAAAGCTACCTTCTAGCGGATAAAATACTAGATGTTGCAAAAGCGACCGGGGCGCAGGCTATTCATCCCGGCTATGGCTTTCTTTCCGAAAATGCCAGCTTTGCCAATAGTTGCGCCGAAAATGATATTGTCTTCATCGGCCCGCCAGCTTCATCAATTATCGACATGGGGGATAAATCAGCTTCCAAACGCCTGATGCGGGAAGCTGGTGTTCCTTTATCCCCGGGATACGAAGAAGAAAATCAGGACACAGCCCACCTTGTAGAACAGGCGAAAAAAATTGGCTATCCCGTGATGATCAAAGCCTCTGCCGGTGGTGGCGGTAAAGGCATGCGGATTGTTCACGAAGCCGACCAATTCGAAGAAGCACTTGCATCCTGTCAGCGTGAATCAAAAGCAGCTTTTGGTGATGACCGAGTTCTAATTGAAAAGTTCATTGAAAACCCCCGCCATGTGGAAATACAGGTTTTTGCTGATAACCATGGCAATACAATACACCTGTTCGAACGCGATTGTTCTTCACAGCGGCGTCATCAAAAAGTCATCGAAGAAGCCCCTGCCCCCGGATTGAGCGATAAAACCCGCGATGCCATGCACAAAGCTGCGATCGCTGCCGCGGAAGCTGTTGGATATCGTGGCGCAGGTACCGTTGAATTTCTGCTCGCCCCCAATGGCGAATTCTATTTTATGGAAATGAATACACGACTGCAGGTCGAACACCCTGTTACCGAACTTATTACAGGTCTCGATCTTGTCGAGTGGCAATTACGCATTGCAGCCGGAGAACCTCTTCCGGCAAAACAGGATGAAATATCACTCTCTGGCCATGCTTTTGAGGCCCGGATCTACGCAGAAGATCCTGACAATGGATTTCTCCCTGCCACAGGAAAGCTGGTACGCCTGGCATTCCCAAGAGCCTCTGAACACATTCGCATTGACGCCGGTGTCGAACAGGGCGGCGTTGTCTCGCCCCATTATGACCCCATGATCGCGAAACTGATTACCTGGGATGAAACACGGGAAAAAGCGCTGGATAGACTTAGTGCAGCCCTGAACGACACACATATCGTCGGGCTTGAAACTAACGTGGCTTTCCTCGACAGACTTGCCAATGTCCCCGCCTTCAAGGCAGCACAGCTGGATACAGGCCTGATCGAGAGAGAACAGGAGTACCTGTTCCCCGAAAAATCAACAGCTTCAGATCTTGCCTTGATCCTCGTTTCTCTTGTCGAGCTCCAGGGACATACACCAAACATCCCTCAATCAGATCCTCATTCCCCCTGGGGTTCACAAGATGGCTGGCGTTTGGGCGGCAGAGCACAAAAAAAATTACGCTTTACTGAAAATGACCAGGAGCATAACGTCATCGCAACATATCACGCTGACGGCTACAGCTTCTTGATCAATGAACAGGAATACAACGTTTCCGGTCAGGTTAAAGAAGACCGTGTAACAGTCACGGTTGATGGAAAGATCACCAAGGCAACCGTGATTTGTCACGAATTAGAACGTCATGTTTTCTTGGATAATCAGCATTATCAGGTCCATCTGTTTGATCCTTTGATTGCGGCCGAAAATCTGGACGAAGATACAGGTGGCCTCCGCGCCCCAATGCCCGGAAAAATTATTAAGATATTTGCTTCCATCGGCGACAAAGTTTCCGCTGGCGATCCCCTGATGGTTCTCGAGGCCATGAAAATGGAACACACCATTGTTGCCCCGACCGAAGGCACCGTGAAAGCCTTTCTGGGACAGGTAAATGATCAGGTCAACGAAGGTGATGTCCTTGTCGAACTGGATAGTGAGGAATAAGATGTCTCCTACGCCCTCCCAGACTGTAAAGCTTGTAGAAGTAGGTCCCCGCGACGGGTTACAAAATGAAAAGATACTTGTTCCGGCCGATGTAAAGATAGAACTCATCAATCGCTTGTCAGAAACTGGCTTAAGCTCAATTGAGGCATCTGCTTTTGTTTCCCCGAAATGGGTGCCACAAATGGCAGATGCAAGTGAAGTCCTGTCTGGAATCACCCGGAAAGCTGAGATTAGCTATCCTGTTTTAACACCGAACCTGAAAGGGTTAGAGCGGGCAGTTGAAACAGGTGTCCAGGAAATTGCTATTTTCGGCGCAGCCTCTGAAAGTTTCTCTCAGAAAAACATCAACTGTTCAATTCAGGAAAGTCTTGCCAGGTTTGAGCCTGTTGTTCAGGCTGCCCGAGAAAAAAATATCAAAGTCCGCGGATATGTATCCTGTGTATTAGGCTGTCCTTACGAAGGGAAAATTGCCCCGCAAAAAGTGGCCGAAGTTGCAGAAGCTCTTTTTGATATGGGGTGCTATGAAATCAGTCTTGGCGATACCATTGGCACCGGAACACCCCTTGCAACCCAGCAGATGATTGAAGCCGTTTCGACGTCAGTTCCCGTAACAAAGCTGGCCGGACACTTTCACGATACCTACGGACAGGCTTTGGCGAATATTTTTGCAGCCTGGCAAAATGGCATTGCCGTTTTTGATACCTCTGTTGCGGGCCTAGGTGGGTGCCCCTATGCCCGTGGAGCATCCGGGAATGTCGCGACCGAGGATGTCGTTTATATGTTCAATGGTATGTCTGTAAAAACCGGGGTCGATATTGACAAGCTGGTAGAAACAGCTTGGTTCATTGCCGATAAACTAGATCGTCATCCAAATTCCAAAATCTCCTTGGCGATGAGAAACAAATAATCTCATCTCTTTGTACTACATAACCAAATTTGATCTTTGTTAAGAGGAAGCACGTTATGAAATTATCTGGTCTTACAGCGCTGATTACAGGCGCAGGTTCCGGATTAGGTGAAGCCGTTGCCAGACATTTGGCATCGCAAGGCGTACGCTGTGGTCTTGTGGACCTCAATGACGAAGGCGTAAACCGTGTTGCAGCAGATATTGATGCCCAAGACATTGATACAGCTGCCGTTACAGCCGATGTTACAGATCCTGACGCCGTAAAGTCAGCCGTTAAAATTATTGAAGACACACTCGGCCCCATCCGCATTGTTGTGAACTGTGCTGGTATTGCCCCCGGGGCAAAGCTCGTCGGCAGAGACGGTGCGCATGATCTCGACCTCTTTCGTAAAACAATCGATATCAATCTAGTCGGTGCCTTCAACGTAATGCGTCTGGCAGCCGAACGTATGGTGCAATACGACGAAATTGACGGTGAGCGCGGTGTTATTATCAACACGGCGTCTATCGCTGCCTGGGAAGGCCAAATTGGTCAGGCAGCCTATGCTGCGTCCAAAGGGGGAGTTGCTTCTTTGACCCTGCCACTCTCCAGAGAACTCGCCCGCAGCGCAATCCGCGTCATGGCCATCGCACCGGGCATCATGGAAACCCCGATGATTGCGGGCATGTCTGACAAGGTGAAAGATGCTTTGGTGGAAAAAAGCCTGCACCCCAAAAGACTTGGGCAGCCAGAGGAATTTGCCGGCCTTGTTGCACACATTTGTGAAAATGCCTTTCTCAATGGGTCCACAATTCGCCTTGATGGTGCCGTTCGCCTTTCCTAAATCAAAAATCACCAACAACTTTATCTGCCAACAACTTTATCTGGATGATATCCAGATCTCAGTACCGGGAACAAAATCATGTCTGATCCAATCGTTATCGTTTCTGCCGCCCGAACCCCGATGGGCTCCTTTCAAGGAGCTTTATCTCCGCTTTCAACCACTGATCTTGGGGCAGAGGCAATTAAAGCCGCTGTATCAAGGTCCGGCCTTTCGGCTGAAGACATTCAGGAAGTTATGATGGGCTGTGTTCTGCCCGCTGGTTTGGGGCAAGCACCGGCGCGACAGGCAGCAATCAAAGGTGGCCTTCCACTGTCAGCTGGCTGTACGACAGTCAACAAAGTCTGTGGATCTGGCATGAAGACGGTGATGCTGGCCCACGATGCGATTGCGTCTGGTAGTGTAGATATTGTCGTGGCTGGTGGCATGGAAAGCATGACCAATGCCCCCTACATACTACCAAAGGCACGTGGCGGTATGCGCATGGGACACGGTACTGTTGTTGACCACATGTTTATGGATGGCCTGGAGGATGCCTACTTTGACAAGGGCGGTCTGATGGGCACCTTTGCCGAAGCAACAGCAGATAAATACAAAGCCACCCGAGAAGAACAAGATAACTTTGCCATCGAAAGCCTTAATCGTGCCAAACAAGCGACAGAAGCAGGTTACTTCAAAGACGAAATTGAACCCCTGACGGTCAAAAATCGCAAAAGTGAAACACTTGTCGAAAATGATGAACAGCCATTTAAAGTTGATACGAATAAAATCCCCAAGCTACGCCCTGCCTTTCGTCCTGACGGCACGGTTACTGCCGCATCCTCATCCTCTATTTCCGATGGCGCAGCAGCCTTGGTCTTAATGCGAAAATCCGAGGCTGATAAAAAAGGCTTAAAACCCCTGGCTGCAATCAAAGCTCATGCAACTCACTCGCAGGAACCTTGCTGGTTTACCACAGCCCCCGTTGGTGCCATTGAAAAGGTACAGAACAAAGCTGGCTGGTCCAGAGATGATGTAGATCTATACGAAATTAACGAAGCTTTCGCGGTTGTAACACTGGCCGCTATCAAGGATCTTGATCTTGATCCCGCCAAGGTTAATGTAAACGGTGGAGCCTGTGCACTGGGGCACCCCATTGGCGCATCAGGAACCAGACTGATTGTCACCTTGCTACATGCCTTAAAACGCACAGGAGGCTCCAAAGGAATTGCAAGCCTGTGTATTGGTGGTGGTGAAGCCACCGCTTTGGCTGTTGAACTTTATTAAAAAACTGAACAAATCTATGTAAATTAATCATAATCCCGGTGCAACATTACCCAGTTTGGATGGATAGCACCGGGATTTTATGTTCTGCGTCATGATACCCCACAAATTGTTTCAAGCGACTCTTAAACGTTTTACGAATAATTAAACCTTATACACGACCATAGATAGTATCGCGCCCTAATGACTACATCATGAGTTAAAATGGCTAGCTGTCTAAAAACCAAAGAAAACCATGCTTTCAGTAAAACAGTGAAAATCATGGTCAAGAATGAAGCCTTCCGCTTTGAATATCGGGGGTACAAATGGGCAGAGCAATAGTCAAAAGCGTTCTGGCACTCTTTGTCTTATGCCTATGCGCCGTCATCATCTTCACCTACATAGAAACTCGACGCACACATCCCTTTCAGATGCAGCAATTGAGTCTGATGCTGCAAGAACTAAAAACAAATGAAACCCATATCAATAAAGAAGTTCTAAAACACCGCTTAGGGACAACAATAAACTACGAAGCATATGATAAAGCCGATCAAACCATAGATCAGATACTTAACACTCTGGAAAATAACCTGAATTCACAAAAACTAAGCAGTTCTGAATTTCAAACACTTTTTAGATCATATAAACGAAATCACATTCAACGAAAAAAAGTCATTAAGATATTTAAAAATCAGAATGCACTTTACAAAGATACTGAGATTTTTTTCCCTCAAGCATTGATTACCTTTTCAGAAAATCATCACAGCAACGAAGCTACGCAACTTATTCTTACCAATCTGATTAACCTTATAGCACTCGTAAATAACAACAGAGCATATAACCCTGCAGAAATAAGGATCGGGTTATCTCAACTGGTTGATAGACTCAAAGAACTTTCCCAAGACTTTGACAATGTCGAAAACAATGAACTGACAACTATTATTAATTATGCAGAGCAACTGATCACACTTGATAGAGAACTATCCGTTCTAACAAAGGATCTGACGGATTCAAAAAATCTTGCAATTCTAAATGTTCTGATTGAAACGCAAAACAACCAATTCAAGATCTATTATCAAGAAGCAGAAAACAATACACGCATCATGCTTGCGGGCACCTGTATTCTAGCACTTGGGGTCGCAATAGCTTTTCTTACCCTTTTCAAAACGACCAAATCCCTCAACAAAGCCAAAGAAAACTTGGAAGCCAGGGTAAAAGAACGTACAGCAGAACTAGAAAACGCAAAACAGCAAGCAGAAGCAGCCAACCTGGCCAAATCACGCTTTCTTGCTTCCATGAGCCACGAAATACGGACCCCAATGAACGGGGTACTTGGTATGGTAAGCTCCCTGTTGGGTAGCAATTTAACCAATGAACAGCACAACAGTGTCTTCACGATTAAAGAATCAGGCGAATCCCTTCTCTCTCTTCTTAACGATATTCTCGATTTATCAAAAATCGAAGCTGAGAAAATTGAGTTAGAAAAAATTGATTTCTCACTGCGAAAATTATTGGGCACAACCGAAGCCCTTTGGGAATCAAGGGCCAGGGCAAAAAACATCCGTTTTCAAGTACTCAACGCGCCGACAAACACAGATGTAATCAAGGGAGATCCAGGCCGAATAAAACAAATTCTTTATAACCTAATTGGCAATGCCATCAAATTCACTTTATCCGGTAAAATTTCTATCATTATTGAGCAACTCGAAACTATTGATAATAAAATAAAATTCCGTTTTGAAATTGAAGATACAGGGACAGGTATCGCATTAGAAAATCAAAGTAACCTGTTCAAAGCTTTTTCACAGGCTGATTCATCGACAACACGCAGGTATGGCGGAACAGGCCTGGGGCTCGCGATCTGTAAACAGCTTACTCACTTGATGGGGGGGGAAATTGGTGTTGAAAGTGTTGAAGGAATGGGATCAACATTTTGGTTCACAATTCTCGTTGAAAAAGGAGACGAAAAGAAAGTCCGTGCTGAGGAAGAAGCCGAACGAGCACGAGATCAGGTTCCAGAATATATTGGCAAGACAATCAAGATATTGGTCGCCGAAGACAATTTAATAAATCAAAAGGTGATTCAATCACTGCTTAGGTCATTAAATTGCAAATTGCACATCGTGAACAATGGCATAGAAGCTTACATGGCAGTCCAGAAACAAGAGTTTGATATCATCCTGATGGATGTTCAAATGCCACAGATGGACGGGCCAACTGCAACAAAACGTATTCGAAGCCTTCCAGAACCGACATCAAAGATTCCGATCATTGCCTTAACTGCAAATGCCATGAAAGGTGACCGGGAATTCTATCTTGCATCAGGTATGGATGATTATGTTTCAAAACCCATTGATCAAAGAGCACTAATAGGCGCAATTTCCAGATGGGTAAACGCATCGCACATTGATCAACCACACACAAACACTGCTGTCATAAAACCGAATGGGAAGCCATCAGAGATTACCAAAGACACCGAAGAGAGTATGAAAAAACTCCAGAATGATTTAGATGATATCTTACCCTAAAAATTTTAGGCGTTTGCTATAGGCCTGATGTCATCAATGACTTTGCCATCATTGGGCAAAGTTCCAATCTCGTTATAAGCGATTTCACCGCGCAAACGACATTCAGATCGAACTGTTTCTTCTAGCTTTTCGCGCAAACTTTCACGATCACCGTTACCAGTGATTTCGCAAAGTAACACCATACTATCTCGCCCATCTTTTTCACTAACTTCCAAACGAGCTTTTATAACCTCATCATGTTTTTCAACAATTCGGGCGATCTGTTCCGGATGAATAAACATTCCCCTTACCTTAGTTGTCTGGTCGGCGCGCCCCATCCATCCTTTAATTCGGCGATTTGTCCTGCCACAGGAACTCTGACCAGGCAGAAATGCCGACAAGTCCCCAGTTGCAAAACGTATCAGTGGATAGTTCGGATTAAAACACGTCACAATGACTTCACCAACTTCACCTTCTGCGACGAGATCACCTGTACCAGGTCGTACAATTTCAACAATTACATCTTCGTCAAGGATCATCCCCTCTAGGCTTTCGCTTTCATAAGCGATAAGACCAACATCAGCCGTCGCATAACATTGCCTGACATAGATATCCCGTTCTTCGTAGTACCGTCTTAGATCTGGGAACAAAGGCCCACCAGTCACCAAAGCACGCTTAATTGATGATATCGGCGTTTCCAAAGCATCAGCTTTTTCCAATATGATTTTTAAGAAGTCAGGTGTTCCCATATAGGTATCAGCCTGAAAGCGATTAATCGCCTGAACCTGGCTTTCTGTCTGGCCAACACCACCGGGAAAAACAGCACAGTCAAGAGTACGCGCAGCAAAATCAAACATAATTCCAGCGGGCGTAAAGTGGTACGCAAAACAGTTATGAGCAACACCGCCTTTTCGTAAACCTACCGCGTGTAAAGCACGGGCTACGCGCCAAATGTCGCCATCAATACCCTGAGGTTCGACAATAGGCCCCGGAGAAAGAAACAAACGTGCCATTTCTCCTGTTGAAACCTGTCCTAGTCCGCCAAAAGGAGAGCTAGAGCTTTGCATTTCTATCAAATTAGATTTCCGCACAACAGGTAGCGCAGCAAGATCCTTTATAGAGGTAATTTTTTGGGGATCGATATCAACGAGAGCTTCACGATAATAAGGTGCTTTTTCCTTTGCCTCAGAAAGGCACTTTTGAAGCCTAAGCAACTGATCATTTTCTCGCTCATCCTGGCTACGAGTTTCCTTATGATCAAAATAATCGGTCATAAAAAGCGATCCAATTCACAAAAGTTCAAATTCATAAAATACGCGAGACACAAAGTATGTTAAAGCCAACGCTTACGTCGTTTGAAAGACTTGATATTTTTAAATGATTTACGTTCGTTACCGCCGCCACCAAGATAGAATTCCTTGACGTCTTCGTTATTCATTAGCTCTTCAGCAGTACCATCAAGAACAATTTTACCGTTCTCCATGATATAGCCGTAATCCGCAGCACGAAGCGCCATATTCGCATTCTGTTCAACAAGCAGAACGCTAATTCCAAGCTCTTCATTCATACGCTTGATAATGCCAAAAACCTCTTTCACCAACAGCGGTGAAAGGCCCATGGAAGGTTCATCCATCATGATCAAATCTGGCCGCGCCATAAGTGCCCGACCAATTGCCAGCATTTGTTGTTCACCACCCGAGAGATACCCCGCCAGCCCCGTTCTTTCTTTTAAGCGTGGGAAATAGGTAAAAACCTTTTCCATATCTTCTGCGACATTTTTTTGTGGTTGAGTAAAAGCACCAAGACGCAGGTTTTCAATCACGGTCATATCCTGGACGATACCGCGTCCCTCCATCACCAAGAAAGTTCCGTTTCGAACCCGCTGTTCTGGTGACATTTCGGTGATATTCATACCATTATAAACAATATCACCACGGCTTACCTCACCATCTTCGGAACCTAACAGGCCCGCAATGGCTTTAAGAGTAGTGGATTTACCGGCACCATTTGCCCCCAATAACGCAGTAATTTTTCCGCGCTCTGCAGTCAGGTTCAAGCCTCTGAGCACCAAAATAACGTCATTAAAGACCACTTCAACATTATTGACAGCCAGAATTATTTCATCCTGTGTTGGGCTTTGTAGTTGAGATACAGAACTCATGTTAGAGATCCCCAGATTAAGGCCGGATTTAAATCCAGAAAATAATGATTTATAGAGAAAGGGTCAGGTCAACCTCTAGGAAGACCTGACCATCTTCACGATTAGTAACCAACCCAATCGTCACGACGCGGTAATGTCATTTCCGCAATCCGTTCGATGTTCACGGCACCATCTTCGAAAGATCCTTTGTTAATAGAAACAACGGTACTTCCACGGTGATCTTCTGGCGACCAGCTTGACGGCAGACAAACACCTTCCAGACCTTTAGGTGTCCAGTTCTGGTTCACATACATACCTTTTTTGATGTTTTCACCAGTCAACCCACCATTCGCTTTTGCCCATTCCATAGCTTCTTTCATGTAATAAGCAGAACAGACCCCACGAATGTAGTGATGCGTTGGTTTGGCATCTTTTGAGAAACCACTATCATGGGCAATTTTGTAAACCAGCGCCATTCCGTCCGCAGCAGCATCCCAGAAAGGTGTTGCTGTTGGGAAGACATAGTCTTTTGCTTCCGCAGCTTCGATCGTGAGATAATCCCCTGCCCAAACATTACCCATATAGGTAACATCGGCCCCAACAGTATTACAGGATTTCAGCAGTGAAATTACTGATCCACCCAGGTTTCCAACGTACGCATAGTTCGCACCGGACTCTTTGATAGTCAGGCACTGTGCTTTAAAGTCACCAGGACCAAGCGGAACAACAACCGGGGGCAGAACCTCTAGCCCAAGCTCAGTCGCATACTCTGCACAGCCTTCCTTAGGTGCATTTGGATACGGATGATTATCGCCTGTGTGTACAAACTTCGGATTGGCAATGCCTTTTTCCTTTGCATCACCAGCTGCCCACTGGACCAACGCACGACATGCGTCCGTATAGGATGGACCATAAAAGAAGTTATATGGCGCAGGCTTTTTGGTCTTTGGGTTCTTTCCTGTTGGGTCAGTCAAGTGCCCGGAATATGATGCTGACCAAACTGGAACCTGATCTTTTGCAACAAAAGAGATTAGAGCCTCGGTATCACCTGTACCCCAACCTTGTAGTGCGATCATACCTTTTGATTTCCACTTTTTATAGTTCGCAATTGCTTGCGGAACTTTATAAGCGTAATCAATGGTTTCCATTTCGATTTTAGTTCCATCAATTCCCCCAGTCGAATTGATGTAATCCACGGCATCACGTACACCCGGACCATAGAACTTACTCACAAACGATGTTGGACCTGTGTAATCAACAAGGTGACCAACGAATACTGAATCTTCTGCCATGGCTGGGCTACTAGCTGCCGCCAGGGCAAGTGTTGCGGCGAGAATACGCTGCTTCATGTCTTCCTCCCTTTTGGCGGCATCATTCTTATATTTCCACCCCGGCCGCCGCGGAATGAATGCCTCTCTCTTAGTGAGAGAATGGATAAAGCTTCCAACTGGCACGAATTAAACGCCAGCGATGAATAAGTCCTTCTGGCTCAAAAATCAGGAACAGAATGATTACCGCGCCAACAGACATTTCCTTGATATAGGCTTTACTTTGTTCAATGCCCTCAAAAACCACCGCCGCACTACTGGCAACCTCTTCCATAAACTGTGGCAGCAACAGAATGAAAATTGCCCCGAGCAATGAGCCTGAAACAGATCCCAATCCACCGATAATGATCATGGCCAGGAATTGAATGGACAGCAAGATCGTGAAACCTTCGACAGAAACATATTGCAGATAGTGTGCGTAAAGAGCCCCACCTAGACCGGCAAAGAAACTTGAAACACCAAAGGACATAATCCGGTAACGGGTTAGATTGATACCCATGATTTCAGCGGATAGATAGTGATCACGAACAGCAACCAACGCCCGTCCATCTCTGGAACGACGAAGGTTGCTCACGGCGAGAAAAGACACAACAACCCAGAAAAGAACCAGATAAAAATATTTCTGGTCAGTATCCAGATCGATACCTAGGAAGTTCACCACTTCGGCAGATGATCCATAAGCTCCGCCAGAGAACCAATCAGCACGGGCAAAGAAATCCTGTAGAATAAACTGTGATGCCAAAGTGGCGATCGCAAGATACAGTCCCTTAAGACGTGCAGCAGGAATCCCAAAAATCATGCCGATGGCTGTGGTCATCAAGCCCGCAAGGGGAATACAAATAAAGACAGGAATTCCAGTGGTATTATTCAGCCAGGCCGAGGCAAATGCACCAAAGCCAAAAAAAGCAGAATGGCCAAGGGATATTTGTCCAGTAAAACCAACAAGAACATTAAGACCAAGGGCTGCGATGGCATAAATACCAATCAAAATCATCTGACTGACATAAAAGTCATTCAACACCAAAGGCGCAAACAACAAGGCAGCGATCCCAACGTAAATCGTATAACCCTCTACTTTGGTACGAAACAATGATGTGTCGTCGCTGTATGTAGTTCTGAAATCACCGCAAGGGCGCGGATGAGGAACATGTGACATAGCTTAACCGCTCCCTTTCTTAGATGCGTTCAATATCTTTGGTACCGAAAAGGCCATAGGGCCTAATCATCAAAATAATGATCAGCACATAAAACGGCGCAACGGTATACATATTGCCGATGTGGAAGAACTGACCATCAAAGAATTCTGCAAGGTTTTCTAGAATCCCGATAATGACACCGCCAATAACGGCGCCAACGATGGAATCAAGTCCACCAACAATCACAGCTGGGAAAACTTTAATTCCAATAATCGCCAGCGAGTTTGAAACCGCATTTACAAGCCCCAGAACCACACCGGCGATACAAGACACCAATGCAGAGATAGCCCAGGCCATCGCAAAAACCTGTTTAACGGAAATACCCAGCGACTGCGCAACCTGCTGATTAAAGGCAGTGGCCCGCATGGCTAATCCATAACGAGAAAATTTGAAGAAGTAATAGAAGAGCCCCATCACGACGAGTGAAAGCACCAGAGACATAAGGTAAGCCGTCTCGACCTGGAGCCCGCCAATTGAAATGGTTTCATCGCCAAAGACAGAGGGAAAGCGTTCAGCGGAGTTACCAAATACCCAATTCATTAACGCCTGCATGAATATGGACAACCCGATTGTTACCATAATCACAGAGATAATTGGTTCTCCGATCAGAGGGCGCAGAATAACCATTTGTACCAGAATACCAAAAACCGTCATAAAGGCCATGGCAAACAGAAAGGCCAAGACAAAGGGCAATTGCCATTTCATGACAAAAAACCAGCAGACCCAAGCCCCAAGAACAAGAAATTCACCCTGCGCAAAGTTGACAACCTGTGTCGATTTGTAGATCAACACAAAACACATGGCGACCACGCCGTATAACAACCCAACAATGATACCATTTATCATCAGTTGGAATAAAAGATCCCAGTTCATCTTAGCGTCCCCCAGCCTGTTGTTTTTCTGGTCGAAGACTTGAACCATCAGACCCTAAATTTTCAATATTAAGCGTGGTAACAATGCGTTGTTTTGATCCATCCTGAAAATGAATAACGGTATCAATATCAACATGATCATCATCCGAATAAAGTCGATCGATGATATCCCCATATTTATCAGCAATCACACCGCGTCGTACCTTACGTGTCCGCGTGAGTTCGCCATCATCCGCATCCAGCTCTTTATATAACAGCAGGAATTTTTTGATCTGTTGCGCCGGTGGCAAAGTCGCATTCACGATCTCCACTTCCTTCCGCAACTGTTCATAGACAGCAGGTTGCGCAGACAAATCGGTATAGGTCGTAAAACGAAGACGCCGCTTTTCAGCCCATTTGGACACAATAGGATATCGAATACATATTATCGCAGTTAGATAGGGTTTATCAGCCCCCAAAATAACAGCCTCAGCAACGTAAGTTGAGAATTTTAATTTATTTTCAATGTATTGCGGCGAAAACTTCACACCGGATGTTGTGCTTGCCAAATCCTTGATACGGTCGATAACAACTAAATGTCCGTCATCGTTAAAATAGCCAGCGTCCCCCGTCAGGAACCAACCATCATCCCCAAAAGTCTCTTTACTTGCTGCCTCGTTTTTATAATAGCCCCGCATCATATTGTCGTGGTTGACAACGATCTCACCAAGACCTTCTTTATCCGGGTTATCGATCCGTAATTCGACACCAGGCATAGGAGAGCCAACCGTTTCATGGTTCACATCATCAGCTTTATGAATTGTGTGGGCCCCAAGTGCCTCTGTCTGCCCATAAAGTTGACGCAAGGGAATCCCCATAGAGAGGAAAAATTTAAAAGTATCGGGCCCCATCGCAGCACCACCCGTCGCCGCGGATTTTAGATTTTTAAATCCGAGACGATCGCGGAGCGCACGCATCAACAACCATTCAGCAGCAGAGGATTTCTGTCCGTTTTCCAAGGCCTCTAAAGCTTTTTTAGCCCCCCAATCATACATCTTTTGTTTCCAGGGGCTGGAATCCATCATTCTCGCCCTGACGTCGGCGGCAATTGTTTCCCAAACCCGAGGCGCCAAGAGTACGAAACTGGGTCCAACTTCCCGCAGGTCAGCCATCACAGTCGACTGTTCTTCGGGGAAGTTGACTTTCATGCGAGAGATTAAATTCCAAGCCACAGAGTACATTTGTTCCATCACCCAGCTTAGGGGAAGAACAGCAAGGTATTCGTCTGCCGAGGTCTTGGGATCAGCCCGCAGATACGAAGCTGCATGCCCCAAAAACGCCCGGTGCGGCCACATTGATAACTTGGGATTGGATGTCGTTCCTGATGTTGTACAAAGCACCGCAACGTCATCTGTATTTGTCTCACTGATCAAAAGATCATAGGCATTACCGTCTTGATCCAGCGATGCTTGTCCTAATTTCTCCAGATCTTCCAATGACATTAATCTAGGATCATCATACTTACGCATCCCGCGGGGATCAGTATAGATGATATGTTTGATTGATGGGATCCGGTCTTCCAGATTAAGAAACTTATCTACCTGCTCTTCGTCTTCGGCAATTACGACCTTTGGCTCTGTATAGTCCGTAAGATAGGCAATTTCATCTTCCAATGCATCGCGGTAGATACCCATACTCATTGCACGACAGGCATGTGCAGCGACTTCGCCCCAAACCCATTCAACCCTGTTGTCACCAATCAGGACAACCGTGTCACCTTGGCTAACCCCTAATGAAGCCATTCCAAGGGCCATCCGTCCGACGTGGTCGTTGAAATCTTTCCAGGTGAAGCGATTCCAGATTCCGAATTCCTTTTCACGTTGCGCAACATCATCTGGAAAATGAGCAGCATTGTACGCAAGAATTTTTGGGAGCGTGTCATAGACTTCAACGTCAACTTGGTCAGAGGCTTTTGCATTCCAGGCAATATCATTACCGGCAATTACGTGTGCATTACCAACAACACTTAGATCAGGCTTTTTTTCTTTGTTACTCATAGTGCTGCCGCCTCTGCTTCATCATCATGGAGTAACTCATCTTCTTCCCCCAAATAAGCATGCTTAACATGCTCATTTTCCATGACTTCCTCTGGCAGGCCTTCGGCTATTTTCTTGCCGAAATCCAAAACCATCACGCGATTTGATATATCCATCACAACCCCCATGTCATGCTCAATCATAACAACGGTGACACCTAGTTCTTCGTTAAGATCAAGAATGTATCGGGCCATGTCCTCTTTTTCTTCAAGGTTCATACCCGCCATCGGCTCGTCCAAAAGAATAAGATCCGGATTAATAGCAATTGCCCGGGCAAGCTCTACGCGTTTTCGAAGACCATAAGACAATGTTCCCGCGGGCTCATTTCTCACATGCTGAATTTCAAGAAAATCAATTATGTCTTCAACATCGCGCCGATGCTTTAGCTCTTCTTTTCTCGCCCCGCCAATCCAGTAAAGCATGCCCGTAAAAAAGTTATTCTTCAGCAGGTGGTGACGGCCAACCATGATATTATCGAGTACAGACATATGGCTAAAAAGCGCCAAATTCTGAAAGGTTCGCCCAATTCCCATTGCAGCACGATCGTTGATTGATCGCCCAATCAGGTTCTTTCCCCGATAAATAATTTCACCTTCTTGAGGTTTATACCGTCCAGAAATGCAGTTAAGCATCGAGGTTTTACCAGCCCCGTTGGGCCCGATGATAGAGAAGACCTCTCCTTTGCGGACAGAAAAACTGACATCAGTTAAAGCCCGAATTCCGCCAAAGCGAAGGTTAATACCTTTCGCCTCGAGCAACATGTCGCCCGATTGAACCAAACAACTTCTCCCTGTCCGCGACAAATCTTGCCACTATCCTATTGGCATCGCGAAAATTCTTTTCACACGAGTGAAAGGAATTCGTCGACACACGGTTCGATGACCTTGCAGGTCACGTCTCTAACAACTTGAACAGGTTTATTTTTTTAATTCATCCAAACGTTGTGATGCGACAGCAGTTACACGCGCCATTTCCGAGAGAATTTCATCAATATCTTCCCTCTTCTCCACAAGCTTGGAACGATGTTTAGCAATACACTCGAGCAAACGTTGAATTTGACCACTCTCACCAGGTTCCAAATCATACATTTCGATGATTTCTCTGATTTCGGCCAAGGAAAACCCCAAGCGCTTACCACGCAAAATCAGTACTAATCTTGCCCTGTCACGCGAAGTGTATAACCTTTTTCGCCCTTCCCGATGTGGGTTGAGTAAATTTTTGCCCTCATAAAACCTCAAGGTTCGGGTTGTAATCCCAAACTCATGCGTTAGTTCCGTGATGCTATACAAGCCCTGTTCATTCATACTTTATCTTTGTAACATCTTACGTAAAGGTCAATTAAATTATTATTTTCCCAGATTATTTTTAGAGGCAGTTAGCACAAGACAACGTTTCCATTCCAAGAAAACCACCTCTTAACCACCTGATATACAATAATATTAACTGAAAACACTACATATACTGGTTACTTGACAACAATAATGACATCTGCTTATTTGCAGATAAACATATAAATTTGCATCCAAGATCTGCAAAAAAGCAGATTTTTTTCTTTCTAATGCTAGAATCCTGAAAATAACCTGTTAAATTCTGGATATTCGACCTTATTTATTCATTCGAAGACAATAGATTTTGTAATTTTATTACCTAGACAACACTATCAACTTCATCAGCAACTATACATCTGCTCACCTAAGCCGAGGCCAAGCTGCAAATTCAACCTGACCTCGACCAAGAGATTAAGCGTAATACATCCGCTTAATCTATCTCTTTACCAAGGATACCCGGTAAAACCAGACCCTATTGGTGGGTCCGGGTCTGCAGGCAATCCGATATCCCTACGGATTGATGCAGGAAGATTTCGAACATCACCAGAGATGCCTTTTGCCTGGATACGAGAAAAAATATGAATAAAGAGCTTGAAAACTCTAGCCATGACTTACTCCATAAAATGAAAGCACGACCGCTCGATTTGAATAGTTACTCGTGTAACACTCAGAATTTAAACATTATCCTCCTGATCACAGGATAAAAACCCATCTCAATTCCCCTCCCCAAACCTTTGGGGACAGTAATTAAAAGCTCAACAAATGAAGACACTCAAACCACCATTAAGGTGACAAGAACTCCATAAGCAAAACAAGTTTGTCAGGTCGTATTTTTAAATTTTGTGTGAAAAGGTGAAATACTATTTTTCGAACAGTCAGTGCCAATTAGATGTGACACTCAGCAGACGAATTTCTCAGTTTGTTATGACCGAGAACATCCACGAAATGCTGATCCGAAAACACGAGCAACAAAAGCTTTGAGAAAACGATTCCCGAAAGCGCTCGTGCGGGTATATGCAGAGGCTAAAATACGGGTCATAAATCGTTCCTTGTCAAAGCTTAAAGTAGTTCACAAAGGACAAATACCCGTATTGGATTTATTTGCCAAGTATTAAAATTATGCGGAAAAGCAATTTCAACAAAAGTGTTACCAATCAGCAACACATACTGTTGCACTTTGTCCATACCGCTAAATTTTCATCAGCTTCTTATAGCTTATATCGAACATTTGGGTATTCTTGTCGCCAGTCTTTCGGGCTTAGTCCCGTTACCCTTTTAAACTCTCTGTTAAAGTTCGATTTGGTCTGGAAACCAGATTCCAGCATAACATTCGTGATGGTATCATTTGTATCTGCCAGACGGCGGCAAGATTCTGCAACCCTATACTCATTAATAAACTGAGATACATTCTGTCCCTTCAGTCGATTAATCGCCCCTGATATACGTCGGGAAGTAATACCGCTTTTTCGGGCAAGACGATTCAAGCTTAAATTATAGTCTTGGTAAATTGCTTTCTCATCAAGCAGCTTTTCTATTTTAATCAAAACGTCCTGATCTTCCGGTTCGATACCACGACTTGATTTCGGATCCTCAATGTCACCGTTTGGATCTGACACAGTTTGCCCGACAACGGATGCCGCAACCCCCAAAACGAATAAAGCAGGCACATTCGCAAACGAGACAACCATTCCCGAGAGTTGACCATCCATAAATCGAAAATCATAGGAAATAAAAATATCAACGCCAGCAAAGGCGATCAGAATAAGAGACGTCACCCATAGGGCCAAATGAGTACGAGGAGCTTCGGACAATCGAACAGCATTCAGGCGATCAGGCCCGGATAACGCCAACTTTAAAAGGATCAGCCCATAAAACAAGTAAATTACAATTAAAACGATATCAATCGGGTCGGGCCATACCTGGACCAGGGCTACAACCAGAAGAGTTGGTAAAAGATGATACCAATCTTTTAAAAAAGAGATTTGTCCTCCTTGATGAACAAAGCTCCGAAAGCTCAACCATGCTAGGGATGCCCAACTTGCAGCTAAAATTGATTGTAGAGGAAGAAATGTCAGTATGCCGTATCCCCAACGTACCCCAATCAGCACAGAAAGAACGGCGTAAAGAATAATCAAAATTTGAAAAAGACGGCTTTTCTGCAGAGTTCCCCCGCTCAAAATTCCTTGAGCAAGAAATATAAGTAGCAACAAAGCCACAACAAAAGAGAGAGGAATAAATAGCATAAAGACCTAATGAAAAAAGATTTATCGGACAGAAGCTGTGCACATAGTCTGAGAGAAACATAACCAAGTACGAAAACAAAGTCATAGCGATTATGACTAAATCGCGATTCAGAACGACCTAAATCACGTTTTAGGTCTTAGTTTTCAACCAACGCTGTCAAAACCAAAGAGCAACTCTAAATTCCTCTTCCATGAAAGAAAAGGTGTCATAAATTGAAAGCTCTTATATCCCTGATAAGCACACTATTCGTATTAACCACTGGATACGCACAGGCAGCAGGATTCCAACGAATATTCGTAACCGACCCTAACGATAGGATTATAGAGGTTGGTGTCTGGTATCCAAGCGACAGTGCGTCTCCCAATGAAGCAAACACGCCCTTTCGCCAAGCTTTAGCGCTAGATAGCCCTGTAAAGCCGGGCTCTCATCCTCTAATCCTGCTTTCCCACGGTTATGGCGGCTGGATGGGCGGGCATGCCAGCACAGCGAAAGCACTTGCCGATGCAGGCTATGTTGCAGCAGCACCGACCCACACCGGAAACAACTATGAAGACGAGAGTTACCCTCCACAACGCTGGATGCTGGATCGTCCCCGACATATAAAACTGACCATAGATCATCTGCTCAACGACTGGGCTGGCAGGGCAAATATTGATCCAGCCAGAATTGGTATTTTTGGGTTTTCTGCCGGGGGCTACACTGCATTAGTTTCAAGTGGTGGCGTTCCAAACATCCATAGACTGCTTACTCATTGTCAAAAAAATCCATCGGAAATCGCCTGTAAACTTGGCATAAATAACCAACCAGCCATTACTGAGCTGGCAAAACTTCCTGTTAATGACTGGCATCACGACCCAAGGATCTCCGCCGCAGTCGTGGTCGCGCCGGGTTTTGGCTTTGCCTTTGACCAATCGGCATTAAAAAGGATCACACTCCCTCTTCAACTCTGGTCCGGGACAAATGATCTGAATGTACCAACAGAAAGCAATGCTGATCTGATCTTTAAATCTCTTCCCCAGGAACCGGAATATCATCTGGTTAAAAATGCCGGACACTTTGCCTTTCTCTCTCCCTGCAATCCTGTTCTGCAAGAGCAAAATCCAAGGGTTTGGAATATGGTATGCGTCGATGCCCCCACTTTTAACAGAAAAGAATTCCAAAAAGAATTTAATGAAGAAGTGATCAGGTTCTTCAATAAAAACCTTACTGCCAGATAGAAGAGATATTTCCTGAAGTTTATTACCTTTTCATCAAAACTGTTGAGCGCGACAGATCTCGTTCAACAGTTTTTTGATCTTGAGTTGGTATTATCCATTCTCATCCACGAATCAACCCTCAAAAAAAAGCGCAAACAAAACAATACCTTAGACTCATTATAAATAAATATTTATAAATTTACCTATTCATAGATAGATAAATTTATTGACAATTTTCTCAACACTACCATTTTAAAGAAACAACTCACCTACCTATAGATAGATTGGATAAATTAATGACTGATACGGTTGCGATAATTGTTGGCGGTTCAAGTGGAATGGGAAAAGAAACAGCACGGGCCTTACGGAACAAGGATCAAAATTTGATTCTCGTTGGTCGGGATCATACAAAACTCGAAGCGGTCAAATCAGAATTGGGGCAAAATGGATCAGGTCAAATTGAAATACATGCTGTTGACCTTCAAGATACAGATCAGGTTCAGCAATTCATTTCAACAGTAAAAGCAGAGAAACGTCATATTTCACGGCTGGTTAATGCCGCAGGGACCTTTAAACCCGTCACGTTTCTCGATCATAATCATGATGATTTCGATAGCTACCACAACTTGAACAAAAGCCTGTTCTTTATAACACAAGCCGTTGCAAAAAATATGAAAACACATAATGGTGGTTCAATTGTAAATATTGGATCCATGTGGGCAAAACAGGCGATCAAAGCAACCCCTTCTTCTGCCTATTCCATGGCAAAAGCAGGATTGCATTCTTTAACACAGCATCTGGCCATGGAACTTGCAGAGTTCAATATCCGGGTAAATGCTGTTTCACCAGCTGTTGTTGTGACGCCGATCTTTAGTTCTTTTATCGAACCGGATCAAATTGAAGACACGCTCACCGGGGGATTCAGCGATTTTCATCCGATCGGCCGTGTCGGCCGGCCAACTGATGTCGCTGAAGTAATCAGTTTCTTGCTCTCGGATGCTGCATCATGGGTCACGGGTGCAATTTGGGATACTGATGGCGGAGTAATGACGGGTCGTAATTAAGTACTAAACTGCTCAAAACAGAACAGGCTTTAATCAACACGTCACGATGATGTTTAAAGTCTGTTCTTTGTATCGGCACGATGCTTAACCACTGAAAGACCCCCGATAATAAAACGAAAACTGAAGGTTACCAAATGAACAGGCTCCCTCTCGTAATCATTGGTGGAGGTTTAAGCGGATTGTACCTCGCCTACCGTCTGGCCCAACAGGGAGAAAACTTTCTACTCCTTGAAGCGCGTGACCGCTTGGGAGGGCGCATAAAAACATCCACCCCATTCGACCTTGGACCGACGTGGTTCTGGCCGGGACAGCGGCATATGATGGATCTAGTCCAAGAACTGGACCTCCAGATATTCGAACAGCAAAATACTGGTGATATACTCTACGAAGATCCCACAGTATTCTCAGAACGCTTGTCAGGAAATCAATATAAGATGATCTCATACCGAATTCAGGGTGGTATATCCAGTTTGATCAATAGACTGCAAGTTCAGGTTCCAACGCCACACATCCTCTTGAACCACAAAGCGATTTCTGTTGAAAAGCAAACAGACACAATAGAAATCACAGCAGAAAAGAACGATGGAGTCAGAAAATTTACATGTGAAAATGTTATTTTTGCACTTCCACCGCGCCTGGTTGAAAGCACTATTCAGTTTGTTCCAGAGTTAAACCAGAATATCCGCAAGGATATGCGCGCCATTCCAACCTGGATGGCCGGGCATGCCAAAACACTCATTCGTTTCCAGCGCCCATTCTGGAAGGATCACAACCTTTCTGGACAGGTCTTTAGCCGCATTGGCCCCATGATGGAAATTCACGATGCTTCGTCACCCAATAATAACTATGCACTTTTTGGCTTTCTTGGCGGATCCGGAACACAAAGGCAAACCCTGGGTGAAACACAGCTAAAATACCTGATAACAGAACAAATCCAGCGTCTGTTTGGTAACACAACCCCACAGCCACTTGAAATCATTATCAAAGATTGGTCACAAGATCCTTTTACAGCGACCGTAAAAGATATGGAGCCACTAAAGGCACATCCTCATTACAGAAAACCTGAAAGCCTGAAAGACCTGTGGAGCGGGCAGATTAACTTTATTGGAAGTGAATTAGCCCCGTCCGAAGGTGGATATCTGGAGGGCGCTTTGATTGCCGCAGAAGAATTTCTGAAAGAGATGTCTGTCAAAATGCGGAACACATAAAAGTTTGGGCAGGATCAATATTGCCCCCGCCCAAATCTTCAACACCAACAACTCAGCTACCCAAAAAAGATCATTCTTGTCCCAGGGTAATCTTCTTCTGTTGTTCTCTCATCTGCTGTTTTTCTTCGCGGCGTTTCTCTATAAGTGAAGCAACCTCCCCCCCGATGTGATCAACGCCACGCTGTTCGGAAAGCTCGATTTGCTTTTCGCGCTCTTCAAAGCGTTTTAACTGCTCGTCGGTCAAGCTTTCATAACAATGGTGACAGGAAACACCCTTACGATAGTGTTTGCTTTGTTTGTCTTCTTCGGTAATTGGCATACGACAGGCAAAACACTGATCGTAAATACCTTTTTCAAGGTTGTGTTTCACCGCAACGCGGCTGTCAAACACAAAGCACTCACCTTCCCACAGGGACTCTTCTTCCGGTACTTCTTCCAGATATTTCAGAATGCCACCTTCGAGATGATAAACTTCTTTGAAGCCCTGCTCTTTCAAGTAGGCGGTTGATTTTTCACAACGAATACCGCCAGTACAGAACATCGCAACTTTTTTATCTTTTGCGTCTGAGAGTTTTTCCTCAACGTAGGCCGGAAATTCTCTGAAGGTTGCTGTTTTGGGATCGATGGCATTTTTAAAGGTGCCAATTCCCACTTCATAATCATTCCGGGTATCAACCAGAACCACATCAGGATCTGAAATCAGTTCGTTCCAATCCTTTGGCTTGACATAAGTGCCAACGATCTGGTTCGGATCAATGCCTTCAACCCCCATGGTAACAATCTCTTTCTTGAGCTTTACCTTGGTACGATGGAATGGCATTTCATCGTGATAGGACTCTTTCGTCACCACATTCTTTAGGCGTTCATCTGCGCGAATATATGCATGAAGCGCATCAATTCCTTCTTGGGAAGATGCAACAGTGCCGTTAATACCTTCGCGTGCAAGCAACAATGTGCCTTTGACATCGTGGTGAAGCATGAATTTGTGAAGTGGTTCGCGAAGACTTTCAAAGTCTTCCAAAACGGCAAAGTGGTACAGTGCCGAAACAACAATCTTTGACATTCTCTTTCCTTGTGCGGGCTGGAACGTAAAACCAGAGCTACAATATGTGGCGGCTATATATCAAAGGTGAAAAAAAACATCAAGAACATGCGACATCATAGCTGAGTTGCAGTGTTCCATTTGCCTTAACGACGCTTTCATTCAAGATGGGCGAGCAATACTCTTTAATTAGGCTGTATCAAGTTTGTATTTTTTGAAAACAGCACCTTCCAGTTCTATCTCTTCAATAAATTTAGCGCCAAGTCTTTTCAGCGCTGCGGTTTTTGTCCGGGATAAAGGGAGCAAGAACGTTATAAAAGGGATACGACTGTCAGCTTTGGCAAAGACCAGCGCTTTCTTGGTTATTTTTTGTCCCAGACCAAAGCATTCAGGCTTCAAGACCAGTCCAAAGTCCCATTCGCTGCCTTCTTTCTGGAAACCACCCCATCCGACATAGGTTCCTTGGTACAATATCGCCCAATGTCCCAGCCCATCCCGACGCCAGCATTCCTCTTTGGCAGCAATAAACTTAACAAGGGCATCTTTATCCCACTTGAATGTGAGCAATGGCATATGCTCTGCTACACGCGGATCAGACATATGAGACATAATCTCATCCTCTGACACATCACGCAATTGCACGAAACTAATTTGTTCCTCAGCTCTAACGCCAGTGCCTTGTTTATCGTTTGGATTTTTATCAATTTTTGAATGCATAGGGCTCAAAGCTGCTCTAGTTATAAGAGCACACATTCAAGCACTTGATTTTCAAGGGATCAAGTTACAAAAAGAGTTCTCTTGTCACGGTTTAGTGAAGTGTATCTGAAAAGCACAAACTACCTGAGGAAACCATTGAAGCTCTGGTTGCTCTCAAACAGTAATGCAGACCCAAGTGGTTTTTTACAATTAACGGAAACCCGCGAAATCCTATCAACTCTATAGTCGAATTGACGTTTGCCTACGCTGTAAAATCGCGACAGTGAAAAGGTGCGGCTTTCCCCTTTGTTGAATTCTGATCTTTCGGGTTCGTGCCAAAATCCATTCGCCCCATTCAATAGAACAACACACCCCTCAAGTTTTCGTGTATCCAGGTTTTTCACCCCAATGTTTGTCTTACTCAAACTTATCATCTTCATTTCAAAAGTGTCGCTACTTTCCTTGCACCCCCAAAGAAACGCGATGATAAAAAGCATAACTGCTAAACGTGAGATTTTCCCCAATCTACCCCCCTTACATACTCAACCAACTAAAGATAGGAAAAACGACAGAAACTGTTTATTCTAATATTGTTAACAAGATGCAAAGCTTTGAAATATTTTACGAACCATCGACAAAGATAATTTTTAATGCAACTACGCCAGATGCTACCATCCGACCATCCAGAACTGATAACGTTATTTAAGGAAACACCCGGAGTAACCTTACGCGACGCAGATTCCTATGCAGCAACACAGCTTTATTTGGAACGGAATCCCAACCTCAATTTCGTAGTTGAAGACAAGAACAATATTATTGCCTGTGTCATGTGTGGCCATGACGGGCGCAGGGGCTACCTACAACATCTAATCGTAAAACCTGAATACAGAAAACTTGGACTTGGCGAGAAGCTTTTCAGGGAATGCGTTTGCAATCTCGCGAGGATTGGCATCGAAAAAACCCATATTTTTGTCTTCAAAGATAACGGTATCGCGAATTACTTCTGGCAATCAAAAGGGTGGCAATTAAGACAGGATGTTAACCTTTATTCCTTTGTATCTTCCGATAACATCAACGCATGATAATTGAATAGAACAGATAACTTCAACTTTAACAGACAAAATGATCGTGGCATGAACGCCACAAAATCATCCCGCGTCAGGCTTTTAAAATCTAAATCCTAATAATAAACACTTGTCACACTCTAATATTTCCATTATTCATGAAATATGGAAATATATAAAGCACTATCAATTTTCTCAGCCCTTAGCCAACCTACAAGGTTGGAAATAGTCCGCTTACTCATAAAGTCGGGGGATAACGGTCTATTGGCGGGCGAAATTAGCGAAACCCTTAATATCCGGCCGAATACAGCATCAACAAATTTATTGATCCTGGTAAACTCACACCTGCTACGCAAAGAACGACAAGGGCGGACAATACGGTACTTTGTCGATTTTGAAGCAATGAAGAACCTTCTGACTTTCTTGATGGAAGATTGTTGCGGCGGGAACCCAGAACTTTGCCAGCCTATTATCGATAAAATTGCCTGCACCCCTGACAATGCTCAACAATAACGGCAAAACCTCACCCCTATCCTATAAGTACAAAAAGTAGATCTGAAATGTCGACAGAGAACAACGGTATTGGAATTTTTGAAAAATGGCTTTCACTATGGGTAACATTATCAATAGTTCTAGGCATTGTATTAGGACAAATTTGGCCCGATATCTTTAGCCTCCTTACCTCTTTCGAATATGCACATGTCAACTTCGTCATAGCCGTGCTCATATGGGCCATGGTCTATCCAATGATGGTATCGGTTGACTTTGGTAGTATCCGCCACGTGGCAGAGCAACCCAAAGGTCTCTTTATAACGCTGGTCATAAACTGGCTTATAAAACCATTTACAATGGCAGCTCTTGGCGTTTTCTTTTTTAAGTTCTTGTTTATAGACTTAATAACAGCCCCAGATGCTGATTCATATATTGCAGGGTTAATATTGCTGGGTGCAGCACCATGTACAGCAATGGTATTTGTTTGGTCTCAACTAACCCGAGGTGACGCAAACTATACATTAGTACAGGTCAGTATAAATGATCTGGTTATGATCTTTGCTTACGCCCCCATTGTCGCCGTTCTTTTAGGCGTTACAGATATTCCTGTACCATGGGGTACCCTGGTTCTTAGTGTTGTTTTATATGTTATTGTCCCATTACTGGCCGGAGTGGTAACCCGTAAAATCATCCTCAGCACAAATAGAACAAACAAAGCGATTTCAAATTTCACCGCAGCTCTAAAGCCCTTTTCAATATTAGGTCTTTTGGCAACCGTCGTTCTTCTCTTTGGCTTTCAGGGTAATGTAATACTCGCAAACCCGACACTTATAATTATCATAGCCATCCCACTACTCGTTCAGTCGTATGGTATTTTCGCAGTCGCCTATTTTGCCGCCTGGTTTATGAGAGTACCCTTCCGGATCGCAGCCCCTTGCGCACTTATCGGAACATCAAACTTTTTTGAACTGGCTGTTGCTGTTGCGATAGGTTTATTCGGATTGAATTCAGGCGCAGCCCTGACCACGGTTGTCGGTGTGCTGGTCGAAGTCCCCGTTATGTTATCGTTGGTTGCCCTTGCGAATAGAACCCAAATCTATTTCCCCAGAAAATAAACAGTTCTGAAAATAAACAGTTCTGAAGTCGGTTGGTGTGGCACACAAATTTCAAAGATCAAAGCAATGACAATCACAATTCATCATAACCCAGAATGCGGAACATCACGGAATGTTCTGAATATTATAAGACAGTTTTATGGCGAACCGAAAATTGTTGAATACCTAAAAACAGGTTGGCAGCGTGAACAACTAAATGATTTGTTGAACAAATCCAGCCTAACACCACGACAAGCATTGCGAACGACAAAATCTCCTGCCAAAGAGCTGGGATTACTGGACACGACCGTTTCAGAAACCAGCATCTTCGAAGCAATGCTAGAGTACCCCATCCTCGTAAATCGCCCTATAGTCTGCACAGATAAGGGCACTCTATTATGTAGGCCGTCAGAAACAGTATTTTCACTGATAAACGTTCCTTCTGGCGCAACCTTCACAAAGGAAGATGGCGAAATAATCATCGCATCATAATAATCACAATTCTTTGTATTTCCCTATTAAGATCTCAAAGACATCAAATCCGTGTCCAATAAAACAGCATTAGCATTGGCACCGAAAAAAAGTATTATATTGCAGAAAAATCAATGGGCTGGTTTTTATCTAAAGTACGGGAAATCGTCGGCATGGGATATTTTAAACCAGTTGCACAGTTATAGAGAACCGCCCGATCACTTTCCTTGATACGACCATCCTGCAACGATTGTTTATAGGCCGCATAGGTTGCTGCCCCTTCAGGACAAAGTAAAACACCTTCTTTTTGCGCAACCTCTGCCTGGGATAGAGCAATCGCTTCATCTGTCACCGCAATGGCAAAACCACCGCTTTCACGTACTGCTCTTAAGATTAGAAAATCGCCCACAGCAACGGGCACACGTATGCCTGATGCATGAGTATAGGCATTTTCCCACAGGGGTGCATGCTCCTCTCCATCGTCATAGGCTTTGACAATCGGCGCGCATCCTGTGGATTGTACAGCGACCATCTTGGGCCGCTTGGATCCAATCCAACCAATAGCCTCTAACTCATCAAAGGCTTTCCACATACCAATAAGACCAGTCCCGCCACCCGTGGGATAAAAAATAACATCTGGCACATCCCATCCCAGTTGCTCGGCGAGCTCCAGCCCCATCGTCTTTTTGCCTTCAATACGATAAGGCTCTTTCAGGGTTGAACAGTCAAACCACCCCGTGAGTTCTTTGCCTTCACCAACAATTTTTCCACAGTCATTAATCAATCCGTTGACACGATAGACCTTTCCGCCTTGGTACTCGATCTCGGATACATTCACTTCCGGGGTATCGTCCGGGCAAAAAATCGTCGTTTCCATACCTGCTCGTGTCGCATAGGCCGCCATGGCTGCGCCAGCATTCCCATTTGTTGGCATGGCAAGACGTCGAACCCCGAGTTCCTTTGCCATAGACACCGCCAGCGCCAATCCACGCGCCTTGAAAGAACCAGTGGGAAGCCGTCCTTCATCCTTAACAATCAGTTCCCCACCCTTCCCTGCCAGAGTAGGTAAAGAAAGCAAGGGTGTTATAACTTCGCCCAGACTAACTACGTTTTTGGCCTCTCGCACAGGCAAGAATTCCCGATAACGCCAAAACCCTCCGGGCCTTGCGGCTAACTCATCCTTGGAAACAGCTTGGCTCAAGGCTTCTAAATCATAACGAACCAGAATGGGTTTTCCTGCCGGGGAAAGCCCGTGTAACTGACCTGATTCAAACCTTTCACCTGTATAAGAGCACTCAAGATGTGTCACAAAAGTTGGAAACTCACCCGCAATAGCGGGATCATAAGAAGGCTTGGACGGCATCAAATTTCTCCTAGTATGAATTAAGGGTACGAATTAAGGGTACAAACTAAGGGAATGAAGTCAGGAAGCTGAAATCACAAAGGGTATCTACTAATCCATATCAAGACTATGATTGATCGCCCCAATAGAGACAAAGAAAATTTCTTACACATTTTAGGGACAGCTTTCCTAGATTTGTCTTTTCTGATCACCATTCAAAAAGCACATCTAAAGAAGTTTCAAAAATTTCTTCTTTTGTGACAAATAATTAAGAAAATTAATACACCAAAACATTGTGAATACCAGCTATTCACATTTTGAAGTGTTAAATAGCTTGAAACACCTATTTGCATGGTTCATATCAACGCCAAACGAACCTTTTTATTCAAGAACAAGCGAATCATCATGAGCTACATAAACATAAAAAAAATTCTTTCTGCAGCAACCTTTGCAGCAACCGCATTTGGCCTCTCCTTTTCTGCTGCCAATGCTGAAAGTGACGAAAAGCTGCTATCCACAATCAAAGATCGTGGCACAATCCTGATCGGCCTGGAAGCAACCTACCCCCCCTTCAACTACCAAGATGAAAACGGTGAACTTGTCGGCTTTGAAGTTGATGTGGCAAAAGCTGTGGCAGAACGTATTGGCGTAAACGCAGAGTTTGTCCCGACAAAATGGGATGGCATGCTTGCCGGTTTGGAAACGAAGCGTTTTGATATCGTTACCAATCAGGTAACAATTACCGAAGAACGCCAAAAGAAATATGACTTCACACAACCCTATACCGTATCTGGTATTCAGGTCATTACCCGCGAAGACAAACAGTCAGATTTCAATACCCCCGCAGATCTTTCCGGTAAGACTGTTGGTGTTGGTCTGGGCAGCAACTACGAAGAGTGGCTAAACAAGAATGTACCCGAAGCAAATGTTTCAACCTATGACGACAACGCAACAAAGCTACAGGATCTTCTGGTTGGTCGCCTCGATGCCTTCCTAAACGATCGTTTGGCCGCGACTTATCTTCTCGAAAACTCTGGTGGTCGTATTGTTGCCGCGGGCGAGCCATTTGACAAACAACGCATGGGTATTGCACTTCGCAAAAATAACGCCGACCTTCTTGATGCTTTGAATAAAGCTTTAGATGAATTGCGTGCCGATGGTACACTCGCAAAGATTTCCCAGAAATGGTTTAAATTGGACGCGACAAAATAAACTGTGAAACTGGCCCAGACTTAACCCAAGGCTGCTGACACCCGGCCAAATCAATAAAATGGTAAATTCATGGATGCAATAATCGACCTTATCCTGAAATCAGCTCCCTTCTTGATGACGGGAACTGGCTTTACCGTTGGCCTTAGCCTTGGATCAATGATCCTCGGGTTAAGTCTGGGCTTCCTTATTGCATTTATGCACCTCTCCCCCACCAGGTTAATTCGTTGGCCAGCTATGTTCTTCGTTTCCTTCATCCGGGGGACACCGCTCATCGTCCAACTTTTCCTGATTTACTACGGACTGCCCGAATTTGGTATTAGACTGGACCCTATTCCAGCCGCCCTTCTGGGCCTTAGCCTGAACGTTGGTGGCTACACAGGGGAAATTTTACGCGGGGCAATCCAGTCCGTTGATAAAAGCCACTGGGAAGCAGCCTATTCCATTGGGATGACCCCGGCGCAGGCAATGCGGCGGTCCATCTTGCCACAGGCAATCCGCGTCGCCTTACCAGCCCTGGGCAACACATTCCTCAGCCTCATAAAAGATACAGCGATTGCAGCAACAATTCAGGTACCCGAATTGTTTCGACAGGCACAGCTCATTTCAGCCAGAACTTACGAAGTGTTTGCCATGTATCTTAGCGCAGCTGCGATCTATTGGATCCTCTGTATCATTATCGCCAGACTACAAAATAAAATGGAACAACGATCAAACCGTCATTTGAGGGCGAACTAAGATGGACAGCACAAACAAAGAGACAATGATCGCCGTCAAGGGTTTGAAAAAGTCCTTTGATAACAACCACGTTCTCTCTGACATTGATCTGAATGTACACAAAGGCGAGGTACTTGCAATTATTGGTCCCAGTGGATCAGGCAAAACAACCCTGTTACGTTGCCTCAATTTTTTGGAAACACCCAACGGCGGTACCGTCCGGATTTCAAGCACAAGCGTTGATGCATCACAGGATCTGAAGAAACAAAAAAAGGCCATCCGTGCCTTAAGGAAATCCGCTGGCTTTGTCTTTCAGAACTTTAACCTCTTTCCACACAGAACGGTTCTGGAAAATATTACCGAAGGCCCGGTTATTGTAAAAGGCGAAGAGCCCGGTTCCGCAGCAAAAAAAGCACGTAAACTTCTTAAGAAAGTTGGTTTGGCCAACAAAGAAGATGCCTATCCTTCGGCCCTGTCTGGCGGGCAACAACAGAGAGTAGCAATTGCCCGTGCTCTTGCCATGGAACCCGATGTGATCCTTTTCGACGAACCGACATCAGCCCTGGACCCTGAATTGGTTGGCGAAGTTCTAAACGTCATGAAAGAGCTCGCAACCGAAGAAAGAACCATGGTCATCGTGACCCATGAAATGGCCTTTGCCCGCGATGTCGCAGACCGCGTCATCTTCATGGCCGATGGTCAGATCGTCGAAGAAGCCCCTGCTGAAGAGCTTTTTTCAGCACCCAAACGCGAAAGAACCAAAAAGTTCCTTAAAAAGATACTCGAGAAGCAATAGCTTATTCCCGGACCTTTTTACAGGGCGCCTTCAATCCACAGCTTGATACTCGCTGGCCAGAATTGCGTATAAAACTTCATCCCACCACGTTCCATCCGGCCTTGGAATACATTGTAGAAACTCGCCTTCGCGTCGCATACCAATCTTTTCCATGACACGACAGGAAGCCGGGTTTTGCGGTTGCGCGGTTGCAATAATTCGATGCAGCCCAAGCTCTTCAAACCCTACTTTAATCAAAGCACGGGCAGCTTCGCTGGCATAGCCTCGCCCCTGAAACTCAGGAAGAATAAGCCACCCGATCTCCCAGGTCTTCTCGACAAACCAAAGATGAAAAGTCATCTCCCCAACAACACAGCCAGTGACCTTGTCCTCGACAACAAAATCCTTGGCATCGGCCGTTCCGGAAACCCGTACATAGTCAGCATGTTCTTGATCGCTATACACACCAGACGGCAGCCATTTTCGTAACCCGGCATCCTGGCTCATCCGTCTCGTCGGCTCGAGATCACTGTCCCGATACTGGCGAATACGTAACCTTGGTGTTTCAAGTGGCAAGAGATCAAAAATAGAGCCGGACATGAAGTATACTTGTGAACAGTGAGAAGAATAAATAAGCTATTTACTTAACAAACCCTTGGATCTTGCTCCAGAATATTCCTCTTAGGCTTTTTGTGGAACATCCTGTGCCAGGGCATCCTGCTGCACCCCATAGGATAGCCCGGCACGATAGCTGTACCAGGCAATTAGATGAGAAAGAAGCTGGAAAACACACAACGTTCCAATCGCCGCGTGAGGTCCCCAATTCTCGACAACAAAAACAACAACACCGATCAAGGCCGCTTTCATTCCCAGGAACAAACTGGGGATTGTGGTCATAACCCGCCCAAATACCACAGGATCGATCACAGTCATAAGCCAATTGTTACGCGCAATTCGAAGTGAGCTATTTGCAATCCCGAGAAACAGTGCCAGCCAAATCACCGTAAAAAGGTTCGGCGAAAAGCTTTGTGCCACTAGAACCAGGGAAAAAATACACATGTTAAATAGAATAACCTGTGTCGGAGAACGTGCGCTAAACAGACAGGCATAGGTAAGCCCGGCAACGACAGCCCCCAACCCAAAGATAATTTCATATAGCGCAAGCGTTTCCGCCCCTTCCGACAAAAGAACGACCAAAACGATAGGAACCAAGTAGTTACCAGTTTGAACACAATTGTAAGGTGTCGCACTGCTAAGCACAAAAACTGTCAATTTTGGATGCCGACACAAATAGTTTAACCCAACCATAAATTCGGATAAAAATGACGGTTTGTCTTCAGAAGGCCTAATCTGGTGTTGATAGCTAACAACACAAACCGCAGCAAGAGACACAAAAATAGCGCCCAGATTCAGCATAATAATTTCCTGAAGTGACCAATGACGCAGCATGACGGCTGCAATAGCCCCGGTCACAACAGCCGCGGCCTGCCCCTCCACCTCCATAATAGAATTGACTTTGGCGTAGTGCCCCTCGTCAAAAACCTCTTGAATAAAGGCTGAACGGGCAGATTGATTTAAAATAAAAAACAAACTCCCCAAGGCAAAATACATTGCCATTAAAGGGGCTTGATACTGTTCAAGATAGGACAGTGCGAATAACGCAGCCAATAACAGAAGCAGTACAATGCGGATAGTGATCATCATGCCTTTTCGCGAATAACGATCAACAAAAACCCCAAACCATGGCGCCGTGCAAAAGATAAAAAGGTTCACGGTAAAAGCGACAACACCAAATACGGCCGAACCGTCATTGGAATTGATCAAAAACCAGGGCGTTGCGATCAACGCAACCCCTTGGCCGATTGATGTCATAAAATTTGACAGAACCAGAAGATATAAATTTTTCGAACGAGAAAGAGAGTGCATCTAAAGATATTCCTGTTGTGCCTTTATCAACACCATCAAGAATATAGTTTCCATTAAACCTTGATAATTGCCCGAATAATTGACTTAATAATTCTTTTAAGGAACTAATTATGCGGCGCCCTTCTGATAAATTTCATCTGATGACAGTTTTTCATACTGTTGTACAAACCGGCGCGTTTAATAAAGCGGCAGAAAAAATGGGCATGAAAGCCTCTTCTGTCAGCAAAGCAATTTCGCAATTGGAACAATTGCTTGAGTCTAAACTTTTATATCGGACAACACGAAACCTGAGCTTAACAGATATTGGCAAATACTATTACGACCAGTGTGACCATATTCTAGGAGATGTCGTCACACTTGAAGAAACAATCGGCAGCCTTCAGAACGAACCATCGGGCACCCTGCGCATTACGGCCCCTACCGCTTTTGGACAGTATTTTCTGGGGCCACGTCTGTCGACTTTTCTTGAGAAATATCCAAACATCAACATAGATCTGGACCTGACGGAAAAGCTCCGCGACATCACCAAAGAGGGATATGATCTTGCTATTCGTTCCAGTAAAGGCCTGCCGGACTCTTCGCTTTTTGCCCTGAAGCTGATCGCCCAAAAACGCGTTCTCGTCGCTTCTCCTCATTATATAGAGCAATCAGGACAACCGAAAACGCCCGATGACCTGCCCAAGCATCAGACACTGGTGTATTCCGCAATGGCACAGGCCCAGCGGTGGTCCATGAGCAATAAAACAACCCAATATCATGTCGATATTACACCTAGGCTCAAAACAAATAGCTACTATACACTGCGTGATGCAGCCAGATCAGGGCTTGGTATTGCCAACTTGAACGATTATATGGTGGCTGATGATATTAAATCCGGAAAACTGGTTCACGTTCTGCCGGACTACACCCAAAGTCAGCGCGATCGCTTTGCTGTTTATCAACAAAAAAGAGAACTGTCCCCCAAACTGGATGCTTTTCTCAGCTTTTTGACGGACGCTTTGCATTGCCAATCATAAATACAACAACAACTCATGTTTAAACTTGGGTAACAGGCTCCTCTGATGTACGGCCTGAAATACACCCCCAAAAATACACACGTAAAATACACACGGAATATGAGGGCTCATAAATATAGTTAATGGCTGTTATCACAAATTTTCATTTAAAATATCACACCTCTTGCCTATATCATTGTATAATATGAATTCTGGATAGACGCGCTCCCATTACTGTCCTCGACGGCTATCCAAGAAAAGGAACACAAAATGGCGTATGTCGCAGAGCAAACCGATACAACCGATCTCATCTGGTCCTATATCCGTAAAGAAGCCAATGAAATGCTCGCGAAAGAGCCTGTCTTATCGGGGTTCCTGCAATCTTCCATGCTCAATCATAACAGTCTGGAAAAGGCAATTGGCTACATGCTGTCGGAAAAACTAGGCAACAATGCAGTTCCCGCCCGACTTCTTGGTCAAGTATTTGAAGACGCTTTTTCCGCAGACCCAAGCATAACCCAATCTATCAGATCAGATATCATTGCCGTTTTTGAACGAGATCCCGCCTGCACATCCCATCTGGAACCTCTCCTCTATTTCAAAGGTTTCCATGCCCTGCAATGCTACAGATTAGGCCATTGGCTATGGAATAATGACCGACAGGCTCTGGCGCTCTTTTTGCAAAATCGGATATCAGAGGTTTTTGGTCTGGATATCCATCCGGCGGCAAAAATTGGCAAGGGCATCATGATTGACCACGGTACAGGCGTCGTGATTGGCGAAACCACTGTGATAGAAGACAACGTATCCCTGTTACAGAACGTTACTCTGGGGGGAACAGGTAAAGATACTGGGGATCGTCATCCTAAAATTCGCGAAGGCGCTCTGATCTGCGCCGGGGCCAAGATTCTCGGTAACATTGAAATTGGACGCGGCGCAAAGGTCGGTGCAACATCGGTTGTTCTGGAAGACGTGCCTGCACATTGCACAGCCGTCGGCGTCCCCGCAAAAATTGTCGGCAGCTGCTGCCCGCAACCCGCCCGCGAAATGGACCAAAGCCTACCCAAAATAGACTGATCTTGCTCACTATAAAGTAAATTTAGCAGCACAAATTCTGTTACTCCCCCACAAGGCTTAGCCCTTATTGCAGCCTTGTGGGTTTCCATTGCCCTGTCTGTGCTTGTCGGCAGAATGATTTTTTCTGCCCGTACAGACATCGCTTTGGTAAAGACAGCAAAAGAAAGCGCCCAAACAAAAGCTGTATTAGAGGGCGCAACGGATCCGGATAGCCTGACAGCCGCCGTGCTGGATTGGCGAGACAGAAATGATATTAAGCGGCTAAACGGTGCAGAGCGCAGAGACTACACCGCACAAGGCCGTACCTACGGCCCCGGCAATGGGCCTTTTACAACACTTCAGGAAGTAAAGGGCCTGCTTGGAATATCCCCGGATCTTTTTGAGAAAATTGCCCCTCATATAACCTTGACAAGCCAACAACGCGGCTTTGATCCGGATCTCGCTTCACCTGAATTTATTGAGTTATTATTGGGAGGTAAAGGTGTATTGAGTCATACAAACTCCAATGCACTGCCGCTTGAAATTCAAAATTATCGAACACGCTCGAGACGGAAGATTTTTAGATTGGTTGCCACATTGAATGGAGACCAACAAGGAAGAATGACGCGTATTATTGAGGTAAAATAATACATTATTTAGCTATGCACCTTTATCAAGTAACTCTGCCCGTTCTGTGTCTAAGGCAACAATCACTACAAATTCATATTCTTCGGCAAGTTTTTCAAAAACAATAATTAAGACTTATTGGGTTCGCAGGGTACTCATTCACCTAAAAAAATAACTAATGAAACGATCTCTTCATATCATTTAATGATATGAATTATTGCCAACTTATCTTCTATAGAAACGCACATACACCAAACAGAAGTTACCTCATCAACCGCTACAGGAGTTTCATCCTTAAGATCAAGAATAAATTTTGATTTTGAATCTTCATGCGCTCCTATCGTAATCATATCTATGTCTTCCGACCAGTCACTAATTGCAGCATCAAGAGAAACAGATAAACGTTGGGATATATATGTTCCACCGTCCCACTCAAGAAAAAATGTATATTTTTCCATATTATCGATTACCCTTTGCTTTTCCACTATGATGCTCACCTGTAAAATTCATATCCTTTTTTGCCTTCTCCATTGCTTTCTTAGCTTTTTCCATTTCTTTTTTGACTGCTGGAGTTTTATTGGGCTGGCTTTTCAAAGATTCATATCTCTCTTTTGCTTCTTTATATTTTTTTGCAGCTTCATCTCTCTTCTTTTGATTAGCATGTTTAGCATTTTTCCCTCCCCCTTTCTTTTTTGCTTTCCCCTCCTCTTTTTCATCCCCATCCTCTTGACTAGCCATGATACCGATAGCAATAGCAAGACCTAATCCACAAACGCCAAAATTTGGCATCTCACCTGGTCCTGAGGGGGCTAGAGGTCCCAAAGGATGTAATGGTTCTATATAATTTCCCTGGCACCGCCTCCCTATACACACAGCTTGCAATCCTTTCGGATCAACGTATCTCCTTGGACTTCCATTGGCATAAGCATAGGTATTCACACCCCCAGCCAGTCCGATGGGGTCGACCTGTGTGTATCGGCCTGTGGCAGGATCGTAGTCGCGGTTGTAGTTGTAGTAGAGCGGATGGGTCAGGCTTGATCCGCTGCCGCGCCCGGTTTCTTCATCGACGTATTGACCGGGCATGCGCAGGTTCATGACAGCAGAACCGAGGATAGATTCCTCAGCCCCATAGGGTCTTAACGCCGCATCCCAGACAACCGCGCCCGAACTGTCCACAAGCTTCTTCGGGGTAAAGAGATTATCCCACAGGATATAGGAAATCTCTTGCGCATCATTCTGCACAAAACGCGCCGCATCCGCCGTGCCCCCCCCCTGTTATCCCCAACCCACTCAAAGTAGATCGCATCCGCAACCACCGTTTTACCCGTGTCAGCATTGCGCAGTTCTATGCGATGGTTTTGCCCTGGTACAAAATCATAGGAACCAAGGCTCTTCCAACGTCCACCTTCCTGTTGCTGATCGTGTACAACAACACTGCTACCGCGGGCGTGGTGAATCGTATATTCCGCTTCCTTGGCATAGCTATCCGCAGCCGCCCAACGGGTATAGAGACGATAACGACCCGGCTTGGCCAGACTTGGCGCCCAGGTAAAGACATCTGTTGTCGCTTGCCTGTTGCTGGCCATAGTTCTCGCCCCAATACCGGCCACCTTTAAGCCAGGTATTGGTTGCCCACGCCCCGGTGCCAAAAGCATCCGCAGAGGTGTTATCCAGAACAAAATCACTGGAATCATCCCCGACGAAGGCGGGCGTGTTGATTTCAATGCAGCCCCGAAAGGATTTATCAAACTCTTTTTTGACCGTGCTGGCGCAACAGATCCGGATAGCCTGACAGCCGCCGTGCTGGACTGGCGGGACAGAAATGATATTAAACGGTTAAACGGTGCAGAGCTAACCTCCAATGCAATCCTGAAATGGCAGAAGGATCAAAAGGTAGAGTGGCACTATATCGCCCCCGGAAAGCCTATGCAGAACGGATTTGTCGAGAGTTTTAATGGCCGATTAAGAGACGAATGCCTCAATGAACATCTGTTCTTGAGCTATCTTCATGCAAGGGAATTGATTGAGAGTTGGAGAAGGGATTACAATACTCAAAGACCCCACACCAGCCTCAAGGGGCTAACACCATATGAATATGCTACCAAGTCAACAACAGATCAAAACACAAACACAGCTAACTTATAAATGAGGACACATTGGGGAGCTGGTCACCGGCAATGGGCCTTTTACAACACTTCAGGAAGTAAAGGGCCTGCTTGGAATATCCCCGGATCTTTTTGAGAAAATCGCGCCTCATATAACCCTGACTAGCCAACAACGCGGCTTAGATCCGGAACTCGCATCACCTGAATTTATAGAGTTATTGTTGGGCGGAGAAGGTGCATTGAGTCCGACAAACCCCAATGCACTACCACTTGAGATACAAAACTACAGAACGCGTTCCAGACGGAAAGTTTTCAGGTTGGTTGCAATGTTAAATAGGGAGCAACAGGGAAAAATAGTGCGTGTTATTGAGATTAAATAATGCATTATTTAATTATGCATCTTTTTGAAGAATTTTCTTATAAAGCAACACTGCTCTCTGCGTCTCTAAACCTTCTTTTTTCAATCGATACATAATAGTCTCCAGTGCAACAAGCACATCAGCAATTACGTCAAATTCATACTTCTCGGCAAAACTTTCAAAAACGCCTAAGGCTGTTTCATTGGAATAACATTTGGCAATAAAACTACAAACCCACAGCCGAAAATCAAGTCCATCATATTGAGAAAAATTAACCACAAAAATATCTAATAGTTGATTTTTTTGACTGTCAGAAAGTTTATTTACTTTAGAGTATAAGCTGGCAACAAAGTGATATGAACCCTTCTTAAGACAAAATGAAATATCTTCAAACAGCTCAACATAAAGAGCAAAAATATCATCGGGCATAACTGGAGCCCCAAGAGATTCCATCTCCAGTTCAAATGCAATATCTTCTAAATATTTCTTCGTTTTAGTTAATGGAATTTCTTTTAGTTGTTTGCGATGTTCACTCATATCAGATTCAGAAAATATTTCACCAAGAGTACTCTCATTCTCCAACAATAATTATATCAGACCCAACAAAGTCTATATTTTCCTGCTTTAACCAATCTCTAAAGTGCTCATGTCCAAAATCTTTGCCATGTTCCTTTAACTGATTTTGCGTATATTTTAAAAATTGGATAATTAATTCCAAATCATTACTATTACACAATAATGAAACCTCTTTCATTCTATTTAAATTCTCAGATTCTTCACTATAGCCATAAATTTTCATTTTCATAACAACCTTAGCTTTTAAGAGGTGGAGTCCAACCGTGTTTCTTCAACCACTTTCTAGTTTTATTACTAGGATTGGGTGATCCTTTGTATTTGTCATGAGTTGAACCCGACTGATTAGAACTTGTGCCGTCCTTATAATGTATATGAGGTTCTTGTCCATCAATATGAGGAGGATCAACACGATCTACATCCTTAGGAGCTTGGCCTTTCTCGACTTCCTTTTGCATTTTCCCTGGTCGAGATGGCTCTTTCCCCTTATCACTCCCATCTCCCGGTTCCCCATCACTTTTCTCACTTGGTAAGGCAGGAGGAGGTAACGGAGCACTTGGATCTAATGGGCCAGACGGGACTGGGCAATAATCCTCTCTATTGTGATCCCTCCAGCCTCTCCTAAAGTCATCCCATATTCTGTCAATTATTCCACCTTCACCATTGCGGACTAAAAGGCCATCAAGGTCAATATATCTCTTGGGACTTCCATTAGCATAAGCATAAGTATTCACTCCCCCTGCCAGTCCGATCGGATCGACCTGTGTGTATCGGCCTGTGGCGGGATCGTAGTCACGGTTGTAGTTGTAGTAGAGTGGGTGGGTCAGGCTTGATCCACTGCCGCGTCCGGTTTCTTCATCGATGTATTGGCCGGGCATGCGCAGGTTCATGACCGCAGAACCGAGGATAGATTCCTCAGCCCCAT
>NZ_LANI01000039.1 GCF_000982415.1 Kiloniella litopenaei | reverse complement strand
ATCTTTCTGCCTCTCAATGTATAAGGGTGCCGATGGCACCTTTTTTTACGATTTATTCCAGATAACTTAGAACAGACCTTCGATCTGACCTTCGTCATTCAGATAGATATTGTTCGCAGCAGGCTGACGCGGCAGACCCGGCATTGTCATAATCGCACCAGTAACGACCACGATGAAGCCAGCACCTGCAGACAAGCGAACTTCACGCACAGGAACAGCGTGACCCGATGGTGCACCAAGAAGCGCAGGATCAGTCGAGAAGCTGTACTGTGTTTTGGCCATACAAACAGGGTAGTGACCATAATTTTCCTGAAGCTCTGCAATCTGTTTACGAACAGCAGCATCTGCAATAACTTCGCTTGCCCCATAAATTTCTGTCGCAATGGTCTCAATTTTTTCCCATAGCGGCATTTCATCAGGGTAAAGCGGTGTGAAGTCAGCAACACCAGAATCAGCAAGCTCAACCACATGGTGAGCCAATTCTTCAGTACCTGCACCACCATTTGACCAGTGGCTCGCAACGATTGCCTTTGCACCCAGCGCTTCACAAGCTGCTGATACGGCAGCAATCTCAGCATCTGTATCAGTGATGAACTGGTTAATTGCGACAACAGCTGGAACGTTGAATTTTTTGATGTTGGCAATGTGACGGGCAAGGTTTTCACAACCTGTTGTCACGGCTTCAACATTCTCATCACCCAGATCAGCTTTGGCAACACCACCATGCATTTTCAATGCACGAACAGTGGCAACAATAACAACTGCATCAGGTTTCAGGCCAGCTTTACGGCATTTGATGTCAAAGAATTTCTCTGCACCAAGGTCAGCACCAAAACCAGCTTCAGTTACAACATAGTCCGCAAGTTTAAGAGCTGTTTTTGTTGCGATCACAGAGTTACAACCATGTGCGATGTTCGCAAAAGGACCACCGTGAATGAAAGCAGCGTTGTTTTCCAAAGTCTGAACAAGGTTTGGAGAAATCGCATCTTTCAGCAGAACAGCCATAGCACCTGGACCTTTTAGATCACGGGCATAAATTGGCTTTTTCTCACGTGTGTAGGCAACAATGATGTCACCCAAGCGGTTAGAAAGATCGTTCAAATCTTTTGAAAGACAGAAGATCGCCATGATTTCAGAAGCGACAACAATATCGTAACCATCTTGGCGCGGGTAGCCATTAGCAACACCGCCCATAGAGTTAGTGATCGCACGTAGTGCACGGTCGTTCATATCAACAACGCGTTTCCACTGCACACGGCGTGAATCAATACCCAGCTCGTTACCCCAATAGATGTGGTTGTCCAAAAGAGCAGACAGAAGGTTATGCGCTACGCCAATAGCGTGGAAATCACCAGTAAAGTGAAGATTGATATCTTCCATTGGAACGACCTGGGCGTAACCACCACCAGCAGCACCACCTTTAACACCAAAGCACGGACCCAATGATGGTTCGCGAAGGGCCATAATTGCTTTTTTACCAATACGGTTCAGGCCATCACCCAGACCAACGGTCGTTGTTGTCTTACCTTCACCCGCCGGTGTCGGATTGATCGCTGTTACCAAAATCAGTTTGCCATCCTTATTTCCCTGGATGGAATTGATAAAATCAAAAGACAGCTTTGCTTTGTGTGGACCATACTGAAGCAACTGGTCAGCAGGAATTCCAACTTTCTTGGCAACCTCAGTAATTGGTTGCATCTTTGCCTCGCGGGCAATTTCAATATCACTCTTGGCCATGGGGCTATGCCCTCCCTACGTATCGGTAACAAAATTTCAAGAGACATTAACTGGGGTTTTCTTTTGGAGATATCGCAAGAGCGTCACTCCGTCATCAAGAAACACCGAAATCAGGCTGTTTTAGCATTCGCAATAACCTATCATAGCATACGAATTTCAAATCACACCATTTTGCCATTCATCAACTACACATCAAAACAAAGCGTAACCAATTGATAAAAATAATATTTTAGTTAAACAGAAAAATGATTATCTCTAAGAGCATTAAATTTCCCCCAAACGCTTTCGCTCGCCGATAAAAGCAGACATGTGAAACGCAGCATGCTCAGAACAGAGCGTATATTCCTGTCCAATCGGGCAAACCCTGCGCGCAAGACACCCGGCTGAAGAACATGATACCCCTTCATCAGATGCGACATGACGAGCACAAGCCAGATAATCATACCCCTGTTCTATACTAAAAGCATCAGCCGGACAGGTCTTTAGGCAAGGCTGATCCTTGCAATCAAGACAAGGACTGGTCAGACATGAACCGGGATCCTCTGATACAGCGTGAGGAATCTCTATTTTAACAGGAAGCAAAATAGCAGCGCGGAGCGCGTGCCATGTACCCCATTCCGGGCTGATAAAAAGACCGATCGGGCTAGGAAACAAGACCTCTGCACGCGAAGCCCACTTCTGAAAAGGATAGTATGGCGGACCATCAGAGGGGAAAAGCACCTCTCCCTGCGCTTTTGCCGCAATGGGAGCAACAATTCGTTTGGTCCAGCTATCCATAGGATCAGACACAGCATCCAGAAATTCATCGGATTGCTTATAGGCGTTCCAAAAATCGCCGGAGCCAACATTGCCAACCATTATAACAGATTGAGTTGGTTGATCAGATGACAGGTCCGGCACTTGATCCTCTGGTTCAGGATGGAAAACACCCCTAAGCACAAAGCCACTATTCAAAAGATCGTCGGAAATATCATTAAGCTTCAGGGCACTCTTCCTCTTTTTAGCTATCAGAAAAACGAACCCATGGTTCAGGAGGGCTGGGATCTTGAGGCCACTCCACAACATGATCTTCCAAATCTGCATCCTCGACGTCTGTTTCAGATACGACCTTATCCAATGCGGACACTCCGGCATCATGAACCGAGTTCGGATTTCCTGTAACCAAAGGATGCCACCAGGGAAGCGTCACCCCTTCGTGTAATAAACGATAGGCACAGGTTGGCGGCATAAAGCTCAATGTTTCAATATTATCAGCGGTAACCTTGATACAGTCTGGCACGTATTGATGACGTGTCTCATATAAACTGCATTGACACGTTCCAAGGTCGAGTAATTTGCAGACAACATCAGTATCTACGATCTCTTCTGTATCAGCATCTTCAAGCTTTACCAGGCAACACTTACCACAACCGTCGCACAGGCTCTCCCACTCGACAGGTGTCATCTCGGTCAACTTTTTGGTTTCCCAAAAGGGCTGCTCTTCTTTTTCTCTCATCATCCGACGTAATATGTTTTTACAATTATCTTATGCTTATCCGGGTATTATTATCGGCGATAACAGCCTCATGCCATACAAAGCACCAGATAAAGACCCGAGCTTATACATAGATCTTTGCCTATATCTAGATAACAAAACTTAAAGTAACAAACCTTATATCATGAAAGTCCAAGATCGGACGGCCTCTTCATCACTTAAATCTATGTTTCCATGCGCTGATATTTAAAATTAAACCTTAATAATGTTTGTCAAACGGTGCCCGAACAAAACTTAACCAATAAGCTAAATAATGCTTGACGATCAACAAAAATCACCTTTAATTAACCAGTAGGTTAAATCTTAAAGAGAGAAAACCATGTCACGCAACAAAGTTGTTTCAAGGGAAGATTGGCTGGTTGAGCGAAAGAAACTTCTCGCAGAAGAAAAAGCCCTTACCAAAGCCAGAGACCGATTAAACAAAAAACGTAGAGAACTTCCCTGGGTAGAGGTCACCAAAGGCTATACCTTTGCCTCTGATACCGGTCCTGTGAATCTAACCGAGCTTTTTGGCTGCTCGACACAATTAATCGTTTATCATTTTATGTTTGACCCGGAATGGGAAAATGGATGTGTGAGCTGCTCTCTCTGGGCAGATAACTTTGAAGGTATTGATTGCCACTTGAAAGCCCGAGACATCGCCCTTGTATCTATTGCAAGAGCACCAATTGAGAAGCTCACGAAATTTAAATCCCGTCTTAACTGGTCTTTTAATTTTGTCTCTTCCTATGGAAATTCCTTTAGCGAAGACTTTGGCGTCAGCTTTGGTGACAACCATAAACCAGATGACGAAATTACCTATAACTACAGACAAACAACCTTCCCCATTAACGATGCCCCCGGAATTAGTGTGTTTGTCAAAGGAGATGATGGAACAATATACCACAGCTATTCAACATATAGTCGTGGGTTGGACATGCTTAACGGAACATACCACTATATAGATCTAACCCCTTATGGACGAAATGAAACGTCAGAAGGCGGCTCTATGTCATGGGTAAAGCACCATGATCGCTATGAACAATAGAAATCACAAGCACGGGTCAGACACATCTCAGGACCCGTGTAATTCCTGTTCAGACATCATGTTCAACCATTCGATAACCTTGGTAATGGCAATTGACTTCTTCTTGCCCTTGGGATGAAGCAGCCAATAAGCTTGGGAAAGCATTGCTTCATTTCCTTCGAACGGCTTAATCAACAAGCCCGTCGCCAAATCATCTTCAACCAGACGCCCCCGTGCCAACGCAACACCCAGCCCTTGTACAGCCGCCCGCAGGACTAGATCAGAAGAGGCAAAACGCGGACCAGACCGCGTATCAAAATCCAAACCATCCTGCTCGGAAAGCCAACGTTGCCAACTTGCCTGGGGATCACGATCATGCAACAGAGGTAATCCCTCTAGCGCAGATAACTCTGTGGGGCGACCAACCTTCAGCCATAAAGATGTACTCATCACCGGAAAAAGTTGCTCATCCATCAGCGGTGTACATTCCAGCCCATCCCAAGGCCCCTGCCCCATTCGAATGGCGAGATCTGCCCCATGGTCCGCAGCAAAATTCAACTTCTGGTCAACAACAATAGACAATTCTATCCAAGGGAAAGTTGCATTAAAATCCTGCAATCTGGGGAGCAACCACCGCGCCGCAAAGGATGGTGTGGTTGAAATCGTGACTGCGTTCCCTTGCCTGCTTTCCCGAACAGCCTCAACAGCACTAGCCATATCATTGAGATTCTCCAAAGCGACACGCCCAATGTCTTCGCCCTGGGGACTAAATTTAATCGTCCTTACCCCCTGTTCACGATCAATCAAAGGAACGCCAATCCAGGCCTCTAGTTCCTGAACATGTTTGCTGATCGACGAATGTGTAATCTCCAGCAAGCGCGCGGCTGGCCTTATACCACCAGTCTCATACACAGCAGCAAAAGCCCGTAAAGCATTCAAAGGTAAATTTTTCATGGGTTATTTTATAGACCAAAGCAGACTATTTTGTGAACAGATAAATCTCAAAAAATCAGATATACAAAACATCAACACTCACAAAACAAACACTCAAAATCAAAATATATCTATTTATATCAAATCGATACAAACCACACTTCAGAAAAAAGGCGAATCACATGGGCATGTTATACAAAGGCAAATGGACTGACAGAGACGACATCATTCACAATGGCGCATATCTTCGCCCTGACAGCAAATATAATAGCAGTATTTCAGCAGATATTATTGAGAACATAGCCAACTCACCGGGGCGTTATTGGCTTATTGGATCGAACAGTTGCCAGTGGTCACAACGGGCAATGCTGATGCGCACCTTAAAGAAACTCGACCACGTCATTCCTCTCCACATTGCCCATGGCCCCCGTCTGGAAGGTTACGCAATAAACGGCGGGAAGGTATGGAATGTTCCAGACACAGATCTTACAATACAACATCTGCACCAACTCTATACATTAAGTGATCGTCACTACACTGGTCGCTCAACGGTTCCCGTTTTATGGGATAGTCAAACCCGGCAAATTATTTCCAATGAATCATCTCAAATCATGCTCGCGCTTGATAAGATTAAGACACAGGATCAGCTGCCGTTAAATTACTACCCCCCCTCACTTAATGAAAAAATGTCCGACATGGATAATTGGATCTATAATGGACTAAGTAACGGTGTATACAAAGCGGGTTTTGCCCAAAGCCAAGATGCTTACGATCAGGCAGTCTCGCTTGTATTCAGTACCTTGGGTAAACTGGAACAAATATTGACAGAAAACCGTTTTCTTTTTGGCCCTAACCAGACAGCATCAGACTGGAAATTATTCACAACGCTAATCAGGTTTGATTTGGTTTATTTCACACTACATAGATGCCAAAAAAGAAGGCTGGTCGACTATCCTAACCTATGGGCCTATACCAGAGATCTATATCAAACACCATCTATTGCAGGCACAGTTGACATCACAACAATCGTGGCAGCAAGTTTCCAAAATGATACGGCAAATAACCCTCACAACATCATCCCTGTCTTACCTGACCTGGATTGGGGCGCACCACATAACAGAGACATACAGAGTGCAAGTCAAAACCAGCGAATCACGGGGTAGGGAAAGAAAAACACAAGTGCTACGATTTATCGCACAGGAAAACTAACATAAACACACTAAAAAATTGTTATTATATTAACGATAAATATCAATATCTTAAATTAATAAATCAAAATATAACACAATTTTTCAGGATATTATACTTGATATTACTGCCAGCTATGTTAAATCAAACTTAAATGTAATATGCAAAACACTATATCTATGGTACATACTCGTCCAAAATTACATGACACCTCAGGCGAGATTATAGTGTGTGACCTGATAACACATCGTCAGCACACCAAATAAGCACCCAATAAATGCCTCAAGTTTATGGCACTATTGATAATGCTTATTCGCGGATGGGCATAGGCCGCCCAACCACTGATGAATAAATTTGTAGCAAAGGCTTTCACAAGCCATGCTGTCATAGTAAGGAAAGCAGGAGCAGTTAATGACTGTTGAGCAATTGGCAATAGCGGATCCAACACCGGGCGATATCATGGCGACCACTGAAAAGCCGTTACCAAAATCAGTAACTGGCGAAACCGTACTGTCCGTTACCCATCACACAGACTCGCTGTTTTCTTTCAAGATCACACGTCCGGCTGCATTCCGCTTTCGCACAGGTGAATTTGTGATGATCGGCCTCATGGTCGACGGCAAGCCACTTTTACGTGCTTATTCCATCGCCAGCCCGGCTTGGGACGAAACAATTGAACTCTATTCTATCAAAGTTCCAAACGGTCCCCTTACATCTCGCCTGCAGAACATCAAACCAGGCGACATGGTGCTTTTGGGCAAAAAGCCAACAGGCACACTTGTTCTCGACGCATTGGTCCCCGGCAAACGCCTCTATATGATGTCAACAGGAACCGGCATTGCTCCTTTTGCCAGCGTCATCCGCGATCCTGAGACTTACGAGAAGTTCGAAGAAGTCATCCTGATCCACAGCTGTCGCTACAAAGAAGAACTAAAGTACGGTGAAGAGCTTGTCTCCAGCCTGTATCAACACGAATTCCTTGGCGAAATGGTCTCTGAGAAGCTGAGGTACTACAACTCTGTAACCCGCGAAGACTTCATTCGCCGTGGCAGAATTCCTGAACTTTTCCGCTCGGGCAAGATCACAACAGATCTTGATACGCCAGCTCTTAACCCAGAAACAGATCGCGTTATGATTTGCGGCTCTATGGAAATGTTGAAATCCTGCGCCGAGCTTTGTGAAGAAGCAGGTCTTAGCGAAGGTGCTAACAGCAAACCGGGGGAATACGTTGTGGAGAAAGCCTTCGTAGGCTAAGCCTTTATCACTATGATGCCCAAGGAAAAGGTGATGTGAAAGCATCGCCTTTTTTTCTTGCCCTCACATACCTGCGCCAACAACCAACCTTGAGCCGCTGACTTTTATCAATCTGAATCGATTTACATTAAGAAAAACAAAGATATCTTATCGACATTAGAAAAGCATATAAGAAAATATATAACGTCAGATTATCTCATGGAACTCTGGATACCCATCACAGTCGCTGCTGCGCTCTTTCAAAATATCCGCACCGCTTTACAAAAGCATCTCAAGGGGCGGCTGGATACAACAGGGGCAACCTATGCACGCTTCCTCTACGCAGTTCCTTTTAGCTGGATATATCTAACCGCTTTACTTCTTTTACAAAACACAGACACAGCGACAGCCATAACGAATACAAGCCCCCTGCCCACAATCAATACAAGCTTTCTGATCAATGGTGCCGTGGGGGGCATAGCGCAAATACTGGGAACCTTTCTTCTGGTCTGGCTCTTTGGACAGAGAAACTTTGCTGTCGGTACAAGCCTGACAAAAACAGAGGCCATCCAGACAGCCCTGTTTGGCTTTATCCTCTTGGGCGACAAACTAACTATACAGGCTTTTCTGGGCATACTCATAAGCCTGGTTGGTGTACTTACTCTCTTCAAAAAAGGGAAACAAACCACACCCTCTCTAACATCACCGCAAGAACCGAACAGGACACTGATCACCCGATTATTTAGGACGATCACAACAGATAGAAGTATTTTGCCCGGGCTGCTGGCTGGGGGGCTTTTTGCGATCTCAGCTGTATCCTATCGTGCAGCATCCCTATCGCTGGATGATAGCGGATTTGCTATCCAGTCGGCCTACACACTGGTTTGGGTCACAGGTTTTCAAACCTTGATAATGGGAGCCTATATACTATTCAAAACCCCAGATGTATTCGTCAGAGTATTGCAAAGCTGGAAAGTAGCTATCTGGATCGGCTTAACCGGCATGTTAGGTTCAGCAGGATGGTTTGCCGCAATGACACTGGAAAATGCAGCCCACGTCAGAACCTTGGGACAGGTAGAGCTTATCTTTACCCTTTTAATTGGCTACCTCTTTTTCAAAGAACGCCTCACACGCAAAGAACTTATAGGGATAGCCCTTATTACAGCGGGTATCATCACACTGATACTAGAATAATAAACGCAAGGCTTACGCAGTTAATCTCTGAGCTTCGATAGGAAACACCAAAGTCACGGTCGTTCCAACGTTGGGCGCGCTCTCAATCAGAAACTGAGCCCCGTGCAACTCTGTTAACCTCTTGGACAAAGGCAACCCCAAACCGGTTCCTTCGTGTTTGCGACTTAGACTGGAATCAACCTGACCAAAAGGCGCCAGAGCTTTCGGAATTTCACTTGATGACATTCCGATACCCGTATCCATCACCGATAGCTCCAGACCACGGTCAGATGTATGTGTTGTAATAGTAATACTCCCGCCAGACAGGGTGAATTTGATTCCGTTGGATATCAGGTTGATCAACACCTGCTTGATACGGCGTTCATCACCACAAAGACTGGGGACATTCGGATCGAGTTGCAAAAGAACGCTCAAATTCGCTTGTTCAGCCCGCCCAGACAGCATCTTGGTACATCGTTGCACAACATTATTGATATCAAAATGCTCTTCATGAAGCTCGATCTTGCCCGCCTCTGCTTTCGACAAATCCAAAATATCATTGATAAGTTCAAGCAAATGCGTCCCGGATTCATTTACGTCCCGTGCATAATCTTTGTATCTCGGACTACCAAGAGGACCGAACATTTCATTTGCCAAAATTTCAGAAAACCCGAGGATTGCGTTCAACGGTGTTCGCAATTCATGGCTCATCAAGGCCATAAATTCAGACTTTGCTCTATTGGCCAACTCCGCGCTTTCCTTAAGAACGGTAAGCTCTTTTTCAACTTCCTTTTGCTCGGTAATATCCTGCATCACACAAACAAAATACTGAATACTTCCCTCATCATCAAAAATAGGACTAAGGTCAATCTGGTTCCAAAGTGTATGCCCATCCCGATGGTAATTCAGCATATCAACACGGGCATGGCGGTTTTCATTCAAGCTTTTCTCTAGAACATCCTGGACGTGAGGATCAGTTTCATCGCCCTGCAAAAACCTGGAATGTAGATAAGGTATTTCTGCGTTTGTATAGCCTGTTAGCTTTGTAAAAGCAGGGTTAGTATAGATAATGGGGCGATTTTCTTGCTGTGCATCCGCAATAATAACGCCGGCATCAGTCGAACTCACCGCCGCGGCCAGCCTATGATTTTCACGGCTAAGATCCATTAATTCCGCTTCGCGGGCCTTATAATCGCTGATATCAGTATAAACGGTAAAAAGATCATTTTCCGGCGTTTTGTGATCCGTAATTTTCAACCAGGAATCTTCGGCAAATTGAAATTCTCTGTTTCTTTTCCCACGCCGTGACATCATGGCTTTAATGTAGCTCTCGCGCTTCTCAACACTCAACGGGTCCTGCCCGGTATTTACATAGGAAATTGACACGTCTTCATAAGTCATACCGACACGAATTGCCATAGGGCGCCCGGGAAAGAAGATTTCCTGAAAACGGCGATTAAATGCAACCAGCTTATCATTTTCATCATATAGGGTTACAGCGCCGGAAAAACTTTCAAAGGCACGAAACAATCGCGCATGAGCTGTCGCCATCTTTTGCTGTTCTTTTCGACGTTCAGTAATATCACTTCCAGCCCCTCGATAGCCTTTGAACTCACCCTTTTTGTCAAAGACAGGAACACCGCTTAACCGGAGGATACGGTTCACCCCCGCCAGATCCGGCACCACAAGCTCCAAATCACGAAAGGATGACCGTGACTTCAAAATCTTTAGAAAACTCTCATCCGTTAACCCGTCGCCCTTTACATCACTAAAGGATTTCCCCAACAGGTTCCATTCTTGAAGCTGGGATACAAAAGTAAAACGTAAATCCGGCCCCATTTCCCAAAACCAGTCGGTTGCTGCACCCGCGATATCACGAAACCTACGCTCACTATCCTTTAACGCTAGCACGGCCCCATCCCGACGCTGCGCCGTGGTTACAAAAATGCGTCCGCCCAGATAGAGAGCAATTATCAAAACCAGACTTGCCCCCAGCGCAAAGCCTACTGATGCTGAATAGCGATCTCGCCAGACAACTTCGATGTAATCAGCGGGAATACCAATCACAACAGATAAGCCAAAATGGTCAATCCCCTGCCCCTTCACAATTCGCTTCACACCATCCAGATCCCAAACCGAAACATCTTCTTGTTCGGCAAGGCTAGAGAGCAAATAAGGTGTTTTTCGACCGATCAAATCTTCTGAAAAGTTATCATCCAACCACAACTGCCCATCATCTGTCTGTATAGAAACCATGGATCTTTTGGGCAGTCCCAGTACTGCCCATCGGGTCATGAAATCATGCACACGAAACGTCGATGCGACATAAGATTTCCCCTCAGTACCGGAACTTTTAATCGTTCGTAAAACCGTGGCATACCACTCGCCCTGAGCAAGAAAGGGTAAGCTGATTGATGCAGTGCTTCGTGCTTCAACGTTCTCAATTAATCTCTGCAGGCTATATTCAGGGGGTAAAGGACTTGCCTTGTCCCCAAGGATAAAATCGCCATTTGAATCCAGCACAGATAAAAACTGAACATTATTAAATCCCGAACGCATACTCTGCAGAGGAATTTCATCATCTATGTTTTTAAGAAAAAGAGTTAAAGGGGATGCTATGCGATTGAGAGCAGTGTGAACCTGTTGATCAATCTCGTCTGAAACATCCTGATAGGTGCTATTAACCCACAAACCAATTAAAAGAGCAGAGAAAATACACGCAGCAACGTTCAGCTGAATTGCCCGAATACGCAACCGCCGGACTGAAAGAGTTCTGGAAAGCCCCTGATGCTTTGCTTCGGCAGAATCATCACTGATCCCAAACGGCCCCCTGTCGCCCTTTATCACAATATATCCCTCACTCTAATCTGCAATCACCCTATACCAGCCATTGTAGAAATAGCATGTATGGCATCGATGATTTTACTGCGATATCCGCGCGCATTATAGCACCTCTATATACGCGGTCTCTTTTTGGCTGAACCACATGTATAGACCAAGACTTATTAAATAGTTAAAAATGAACTTGTATGCGTTACAATATCATGACGTTTCAAACAAATGTTTGTCATTATTTCGTCAAAGGAAAAATGAGCGTCGCATATCGAACATGCAAAGCGGAATTTTTACCGTTATATAAATGTTATACATGGGGTCCTGTGAATAAAATATGTGGCATCGCATAATCGCAACCCCAAATAAATATAACCTTGGTATGAGAGTATACGGACATGTCTGAAGAAGATGATCTAGATCTGCGCACGCTTGATGATGATGAACTTGTCTTGCAAATGCATGATGACCTCTATGATGGTCTGAAAGACGAAATTCTTGAAGGTGTTGAAATCCTTCTGGAGCGTGGCTGGGCACCATACGATGTTCTGACCAAAGCTTTGGTTGAAGGCATGCGTATCGTCGGCGTTGACTTCCGTGATGGTATCCTTTTCGTACCGGAAGTTCTGCTTGCTGCTGGTGCGATGAAAGGCGGCATGGGCATTCTCCGTCCTCTCCTTGCTGAAACAGGTGCACCAAAACTTGGTAAAATGGTTATCGGCACAGTTAAAGGCGACATCCACGATATCGGGAAAAACCTTGTGTCCATGATGATGGAAGGCGCTGGTTTCGAGGTTATCGATCTGGGCATTAACAACCCGGTTGAAAACTATCTCGAAGCACTGGAAGAGCACAAACCAGACATTCTGGGCATGTCCGCACTGTTGACAACAACAATGCCTTACATGAAGGTCGTCATCGACACCATGAAAGAAAAAGGCATTCGTGACGACTATGTCGTGATGGTTGGTGGCGCACCGCTCAACGAAGCTTTTGGTGAAGCTATTGGTGCAGATCACTATTGCCGGGACGCTGCTGTCGCCGTTGAAATGGCAAAAGAAGCCATGCAACGCCGCCACAACCAAGCTTAATAAGCTGAATAGTCTAGGACAATGTCCGATATAAACGCCAACATCGACGATAAGGAGAACAAAACTCTCCTTATCGCGTGTGGTGCAGTTGCCAAAGAAATCATCGCCCTTAATAAATTAAACGGCTGGAATCATCTAGACATCACATGTCTTCCGGCAATCTGGCACAACACACCAGATAAAATTCCACAGGGTGTGCGCAGCAAAATCCAGGAAAACAAAGACGTTTACGGAAATATTGTTGTCGTTTATGGCGATTGCGGTACAGGTGGCGAGCTGGACAGGATTCTGGAAGAAGAAGACGTCAAACGCATAGATGGTGTCCACTGTTATGCTTTTTTCACCGGTCTTGGTGCCTTTGATCAGATGCATGAAGATGACATTACTTGCTTTTACCTAACAGATTATCTCGTTAGACATTTTGATACCTTGATCATGGAAGGAATGGGGATTGCAAAACACCCCGAACTTTTACCCATGTATTTCGGTAACTATACAAAGCTAGTTTATCTGGCACAGACCGAGGACCAAGAACTTCAAGAGCTGGCAAAACAAGCTGCTGGAAAAATTGGCTTGGACTATCAATACAAATTCACAGGATACGGCGAGTTGAGCAGCTTTATGTCTGCTATCAACCAGGAGATTTAAATTGGCCAAGTTAACACTTGTTTATTGGCGGGATATCCCTGCACAGGTAATCGTTAAAGCAGGACGTAAAAACGCAAAGGTTCAGCTGCACGAACGTTTTGAAAAAGCTATCGATCGCGCTGCTATGAAAGCCAAGCTCAAAGACAGTGATTCATACCTGGAACACTGGCGTAGAAGCGACCCCACCAACTGTGGTGATGATCTGGATGCCGAAGCTCAAGCCATGGCAACCAAGATTGAAAACGAATACACCGACGAAAAATTAGATGCCCTCGTTCAAAACGGCGGCCTTTCCAACGATAGTTAAGTCGCCAGTTAAGCTAAAGACTAACGCCCATTTAGGTTTAATGAGATGAGTACAGAGTTCAATCCAGAAGTCGTCAAACAACAGATTATCGACTTCATGACTGGTTTTACAATTGAAACAACACCGGGATCAGCGGCCAAAACACCCGATTATCGTGTACATCTACGCCCTGGTACAGAAATCGCCGTCACCTTTCTACCTGGCTCTGATTTTGCTGATACAGTTTCTACATCTAAACGTCTCAAAGAAGAAGGCTTTGCCCCTCTCCCTCACTTTGCGGCACGCTCTATTCGCTCGCAAAGTGATTTTGAAGAGTACCTGAAAACCTTGCAGGGCGAAGTCGGTATCGAACATGCTGTTGCGCTGGGTGGCGCGGTTGATAAACCATTGGGTGAGTTCGAAAGTTCCATGCAACTGATGGAAACAGGGCTTTTTGATAAATATGGCATCAAATCGATAGGCGTTGCGGGCCATCCCGAAGGAAGCCCGGATATTAGTGAAGCTGGTCTGCGCGAAGCCATTGCCTGGAAAAATGCTTATAAAGAACAGACCGACGCCTATATGTACATCGCAACACAATTCTGCTTCGAAGCAGAGCCTATTATAGCTTGGGACAAAAAAATTCAGGCCGAAGGCAACAAGCTTCCGATACACCTTGGTGTTCCCGGGCTCGCAACCTTAAAAACGCTTATGAACCACGCAAAAGCCTGTGGCATTGGCTCTTCCATGCGTGTCCTGACCCGTCAGGCCAAAAATATTGCAAAGCTAATGACTGTTAATGCCCCGGACAAACTGGTTATGGATTTAGCCCGCTATCACGCTGAAGATCCAAGCTGCGGCATCAAAAAAGTTCATATGTACCCACTCGGCGGCATGAAAAAATCCGCAGCCTGGAGCTATGCTGTTACTGATGGCGACTTTACTATTGATCCCAAGGGCAAAGGTTTCAAAGTAAACCGCGACATTGGGTGATTATTGTAGATGGCATTGTCATAAATTATGATTTTGTCGCTTCTGTAGCCGAATAGTCGCCCGAAAAGACTATTCGGTAGAAGTAATTCTGATATAAGACCTATACGAAATTTAGAATATATGGCCTGGTCCATAAAACACTACTTTACCGGAGACGCACCGATATGACCCGTACGATCGTTAGTTCAGCGACCAAAGAGATCGCAATTGGTTTTGATGATCCTTTCTGCATTATTGGTGAGCGGATCAACCCGACAGGCCGTAAAAAGCTTGCAGAAGAAATGGCCAATGGTGACTACAGCCGTGTAGAAGCTGACTGCCTGGCACAGGTTGCTGCTGGCGCCCACATGCTGGACGTTAATGCGGGTATTCCTCTGGCTGATGAGCCAAAGATTTTGGCAGAAACCATTCAACTGGTTCAGGGCCTGACCGATCTGCCTCTTT
>NZ_LANI01000038.1 GCF_000982415.1 Kiloniella litopenaei | reverse complement strand
TTTCGTCCGCTCAAACTTTTCCTTAGCCATCGGCTATAACTCCTATTAAGTCTTTAGTAGAGGGCTGTTAAGCCAGTTTCGCAACCACTTCGTCAGCAACTGCCTTAGGCACCTGCTCGTAGTGATCAAAGACCATTGAATATTGTGCACGACCCTGGCTCATAGAGCGCAGGTTGTTTACGTAACCAAACATGTTTGCCAAAGGCACCATTGCATTGATCACCTGAGCATTACCGCGTGCATCCATGCCCTGAACCTGACCGCGACGGCTGTTCAGATCACCGATGATATCACCCATGTATTCGTCAGGTGTAACAACTTCTACCTTCATGACAGGTTCTAGAAGAACGGAACCGCCCTTCGGAATACCTTCACGGAATGCTGCTTTTGCAGCGATCTCAAAGGCAAGCACAGAAGAATCGACATCGTGGCTAGCACCGTCAATCAGTGTAGCTTTGTAGTCGATCATCGGGAAGCCCGCAACAACACCGGCGTCGTTAGACTGTTCAAGGCCTTTTTCAACACCAGGGATGTATTCACGAGGAACAGAACCACCCACAATCTTGCTTTCGAACTCAAACCCTGAGCCTGGCTCCAAAGGTTCGAATTCAATTTTGATACGCGCGAACTGACCAGAACCACCGGACTGCTTTTTGTGCGTGTAATCAATTTCACACTTGCGTGTGATTGTTTCACGATAAGCAACCTGAGGCGCACCAACGTTCGCATCAACTTTAAATTCGCGACGCATACGGTCAACAAGGATATCAAGGTGAAGCTCACCCATACCTTTGATGACAGTCTGACCGCTTTCAGTATCAGAAGATACACGGAAAGAAGGATCTTCCTGAGCCAAACGGTTCAGAGCAATACCCATTTTTTCCTGGTCAGCTTTTGTCTTAGGTTCAACAGCAACCTCGATAACAGGCTCTGGGAATTCCATACGCTCAAGAATAATTGGCTTGAGGTTATCACAGAGAGTATCACCAGTTGTTGTATCTTTAAGACCAGCGATAGCAACGATGTCACCAGCACGCGCCTGCTTAACATCTTCACGGCTGTTTGCATGCATCTGAAGCATACGTCCGATACGCTCGCGCTTACCCTTAACAGAGTTCGTGATCTGTGTACCAGTCTCAAGAACACCAGAGTAAACACGTACGAAAGTCAAAGACCCAACGAATGGGTCAGTCATGATCTTGAAAGCAAGACCAGAAGCTGGCGCATCATCAGAAGTTGGACGAGTATCTTCTGCTTCCGTATCAGGGTGAACACCCTGAACGTCATCGATATCTAGCGGAGAAGGCATGAAATCGATGACAGCATCAAGCAAAGGTTGAACACCTTTGTTCTTAAATGCAGTACCGTTCAAAACAGGAACGAAAGACAGGTTCATAGTACCAGCACGGATACAACGCTTCAGCGTGTCCATATCTGGCTCTTCACCTTCAAGATATGCTTCCATAACGGCTTCGTCTTGCTCAACAGCAAGTTCGATAAGCTTTTCACGATATTCGTTAGCTTTATCGACGAGATCCGCAGGAATATCTTCTTCGTCGTAGTTTGCGCCCATGCTTTCGTCGTTCCAGACGATCGCCTTCATTTTCAGAAGATCGACAACGCCCTTGTACTCAGCTTCTGCACCAATTGGAATTTGCAGAACGAGAGGAACAGCATTTAGACGCTTAACCATCATATCGACGCAGCGATAGAAATCAGCACCAGTACGGTCCATCTTGTTGACGAAACACATACGTGGAACACTGTATTTATCAGCCTGGCGCCAAACAGTTTCAGATTGAGGCTCAACACCAGCAACCGAATCAAAGACAGCTACAGCACCATCGAGAACACGCAAGGAACGCTCAACTTCAATTGTGAAGTCAACGTGGCCCGGTGTATCAATGATGTTGATACGGTGATCATTCCAGAAACAGGTTGTCGCAGCAGACGTAATAGTAATACCACGCTCCTGCTCCTGTTCCATCCAGTCCATAGTCGCATTACCGTCGTGCACTTCACCAATTTTGTGAGACACGCCAGTATAAAACAAAATACGTTCTGTAGTAGTAGTTTTACCAGCATCAATGTGTGCCATGATACCGATATTGCGATACCGCTCAAGCGGGGTCGTACGTGACATAACGATGACCTTTTTAAATTACCAACGGTAGTGTGAAAAGGCTTTGTTAGCCTCAGCCATTTTATGCGTGTCTTCACGCTTCTTGACAGCAGCACCGCGGTTATTTGCAGCATCCATCAATTCATTGGCCAGGCGATCGACCATTGTGTTTTCAGAACGTTTACGCGCAGCACCAATCAACCAGCGAATGGCGAGGGCTTGGGCACGTGTAGAGCGAACTTCAACTGGCACCTGGTAAGTTGCACCACCAACACGGCGAGAGCGAACTTCGAGGTCCGGACGAACATTACCTAGTGCTTCATGAAACACAGAAACTGTATCTTCTGTGTTGTTACGCTCACTGATGCGATCAAGCGCACCGTAAACGATTTTTTCAGCAACTGCTTTTTTACCGTCAAGCATCAGGCAGTTCATAAATTTACTTAGCGTGACATCCCCAAACTTTGGATCTGGTAGGATTTCACGCTTCTCAGCTCTATGGCGACGAGACATGGTAGATCCTTTGCCTTATTTCGGACGCTTCGCGCCGTATTTGGAACGACGTTGGCGACGATCTTTGACACCCTGGGTATCCAGAGTACCACGAATTACATGATAACGAACACCAGGCAAATCCTTCACACGACCACCGCGAATCATCACGACAGAGTGCTCTTGAAGGTTATGACCTTCACCTGGAATGTAGCTAGTAACTTCAAACCCGTTCGTCAGGCGCACACGTGCAACTTTACGAAGAGCAGAGTTAGGTTTTTTCGGCGTCGTGGTATAAACACGAGTACATACGCCACGTTTCTGTGGGCATGCTTCTAGAGCCGGTACTTTGTTTCGTGAAACCGGTGCTTTACGCGGCTTACGAATCAATTGGTTAATTGTAGGCATCAGGCAATCCTTAAAGCCAATATTACAATACTAATTGTCACGCGTGCGGAATAAGTACGTCCGCGGACATCTCAATCCAGTGTAACAGTTAGAAAACGTGGGTTTTCGAGTCCACAGCCCATGCCTGACGGCAGGAGATGACTTCCCGAAAGTGGGCGCATACTATTGTTGCGTCCCTCACCCGTCAAGCCTTGCAAGCAATTTTTGACGGTTCCACCAAAATCTTTAACCAGAAACGCAGTTTCCTGCGCTTCTGGCCAAGATTAACTTTTCTGCCCAACAGAGTAATTTCTTACTCAGCAGGAGTCTGTTCACCTGGGAGGCTAGAGTCGATAGCCTCAATCGCTGCGGCATCCTGAGAAGCTGCAATGATCTGATCCTGTTCTTCAGCAAGTTTCTTAACCCGCTTCATCACAGCACCAGTACCCGCAGGTATCAGGCGACCAACAATAACGTTTTCTTTCAAGCCGATCAGCGTATCCATTTTACCATGGGTCGCAGCTTCGGTCAGAACGCGTGTTGTTTCCTGGAACGAAGCAGCGGAAATAAAGGAACGTGTCTGCAAGCTGGCTTTCGTAATCCCCTGAAGGATCGGACGGCCAGTCGCTACGCGACCACCTTCTTTAATTGCTTTTTCGTTTTCTTCAACAAACTCTTCGCGATCCGCAGTTTCTCCAACCAGGAAGGTTGTGTCACCGCCATCAAGAATCTCAATTTTCTGCAACATCTGGCGAATGATCACTTCGATATGCTTATCGTTAATCTTCACACCTTGCAGACGGTAAACACTTTGGATCTCGTTGATAAGGTAATCAGCCAAGGCCTCAACCCCAAGAACATCCAGAATGTCATGTAGTACCAAGCTACCATCCATAAGCAGATCACCAACTTCAACGAGGTCACCCTCTTGAACAGCCAGATGTCTGCCTTTTGGCAGCAGGTATTCACGTGGTTCGATGCTCTCATCTTCTGAACGAACAACGATACGACGCTTGGCCTTGTAATCCTTACCAAACTCAACGCGGCCTGCGATTTCGGAAATAACGGCGAAATCTTTTGGCTTACGCGCTTCGAAAAGCTCAGCAACACGCGGCAAACCACCGGTAATGTCACGCGTTTTCGATCCTTCACGTGGAATACGTGCAAGAACATCACCAGCCTTGATCTCAGCACCTGGCTCAACAGAAAGGATCGCGCCGACAGACATGAAATAACGTGCTTCCATATCATTATCGAGCAGAATAACCTCGCCGTTTTCGTCACGCAGAGTAATACGTGGCTTCAGATCAGCGCCTTTAGATGCTGTTTTCCATTCCACAACCTCGCGGTTGGAAATACCCGTTGTTTCATCAACAACTTCGCGCATGGAAACACCGTCAACCAAGTCAACGAAATTGGCAATACCTTCTCTTTCAGAGATGATCGGGGTCGTATATGGATCCCACTCTGCCAATTTCTGACCTTTTTTACAGCTCATGCCTTCATCAACAAGCAACTTGGCACCATACTGCAAACGATGACGCGCACGTTCACGGTTATTTTCATCACGGATAATCAATTCCTGACTACGGCCCATAACAATTGGCACGCCTTCGGAATTGATAACCACGTTACGGTTTTTAATATGAACAGTACCATCAAGCGATGCTTCGATAGATGACTGTTCTGAACCACCCTGCGCCGCACCACCAATGTGGAAGGTACGCATTGTCAACTGTGTACCCGGCTCACCGATGGACTGTGCAGCAATAACACCAACAGCTTCACCGGAATAAACCTTGGTACCACGAGACAGGTCACGACCGTAACACTGGGCACAGACACCGTTTTTGGACTCACACATCAGCGGGGAGCGAACGAGAACAGAATCCAGACCAGATCTGTCGATTTCGTCCAGATGTTCCTCGGAAATGATTTGTCCGGCAGGAACAATGACCTCTTTGGTTAGCGGGCTAACCATGTCTTCCAGTGTTGTACGCCCAAGCAGACGCTCACTCAACGAAGCGATAACCTCACCACCGTCAATAACAGCAGAGATGTTCATACCGGTCTCTGTGCCACAGTCTTCTTCTGTGATAATCGCATCCTGTGCGACATCCACAAGACGACGTGTCAGATAACCGGAGTTCGCCGTTTTAAGCGCTGTATCCGCAAGACCTTTACGTGCACCGTGTGTAGAGTTGAAGTACTCAAGAACGGTCAGGCCTTCTTTAAAGTTTGAAATAATCGGCGTCTCAATAATAGAGCCATCCGGTTTCGCCATCAAACCACGCATACCCGCTAGCTGCTTAATCTGAGCCGCAGAACCACGCGCACCAGAGTGAGCCATCATGTATACAGAGTTAACTTTGTCGCCTTTGCCAGATCCGATAACTTCCATCATCTCATCGGCAACACGGTCAGAACACTGCGCCCAGATATCAACAACCTTGTTGTACTTCTCACCACGGGTAATCAGACCATCAAGATACTGCTGTTCGAACTCTTTAACCTGAGCCTGAGCTTCTTCAATCAACGCTTCTTTAGCAGCCGGGATCTGCATATCGTCTTTACCGAACGAGATACCAGCTTTACACGCATGACTGAAACCAAGTTTCATGATCTGGTCACAGAAAATCACAGTCTCTTTCTGACCACAGTGACGATAAACCATATCAATCACTTCGGATACTTCACGCTTTGGAAGCAAGCGGTTCAGCATAGAGAACGGCAACTTAGGATGACGCGGATAAAGCTCGGCAAGCTTCATACGACCCGCTGTCGTTTCGACCAGAGTTGACGTCGGGTTACCCTCTGCATCAACAGAATGGTAACGCGCTTTGATTTTGGTGTGCAGTGTGATCACTTTGTTGTTCAGCGCGTGATCAATCTCAGCCATATCACCAAAGGCCATACCTTCACCGGCATCACCTTCGTTCATCATGGATAGATAGTAGATACCAAGAACAATATCCTGTGACGGAACAATAATCGGTTTACCGTTCGCAGGGGACAAAATGTTGTTGGTTGACATCATCAGGACACGGGCTTCCAGCTGCGCTTCCAGAGAAAGCGGCACGTGAACAGCCATTTGGTCACCGTCAAAGTCAGCGTTAAACGCCGTACAGACCAATGGGTGAAGCTGGATCGCCTTACCTTCGATCAATGTTGGCTCAAACGCCTGGATACCAAGTCTGTGAAGTGTCGGTGCACGGTTAAGCATTACCGGGTGCTCACGGATAACTTCTTCCAGAATATCCCAAACTTCCGGACGGGCTTTCTCAACCATACGCTTCGCAGCCTTAATGGTTGTTGCCAGACCGTAGAGTTCAAGCTTGGAGTAGATAAACGGCTTGAAGAGCTCAAGCGCCATTTTCTTTGGCAAGCCACACTGATGCAGTTTCAATTCCGGACCAACCACGATAACCGAACGACCGGAATAGTCGACACGTTTACCAAGAAGGTTCTGACGGAAACGACCCTGCTTACCTTTCAGCATGTCTGAAAGAGATTTCAGAGGACGCTTGTTGGCACCCGTAATCACACGGCCACGACGACCATTGTCAAACAGAGCATCAACAGATTCCTGAAGCATACGTTTTTCGTTACGTACGATGATATCAGGCGCACGCAATTCGATCAGACGCTTCAAACGGTTATTACGGTTAATAACGCGGCGATATAGATCGTTAAGATCTGATGTCGCAAAACGACCACCATCCAAAGGAACAAGCGGACGAAGCTCTGGCGGGATCACAGGAACAACATCCAGGATCATCCACTCTGGACGTGAACCTGATTCCAGGAAAGCTTCTACAATTTTAAGACGCTTAACAAGCTTCTTACGCTTTGCTTCAGAGTTGGTATCGCGAAGTTCCTGACGGATGTCGTCTTTCTCTTCTTCAAGATCCAGATTGCTCAGGATATCCTTGATCGCTTCAGCACCGATTTTCGCAGTGAAAGCATCATCACCGTATTCGTCCTGTGCATCCATGAACTCTTCTTCAGAAAGCAGCTGATGCTGTTTCATCGGAGTCAATCCAGGCTCAACAACAACGAAGTTCTCAAAATAGAGAATACGCTCCAGATCCTTCAGCGGCATATCAACCAGAAGACCAATACGGCTAGGAAGGGATTTCAGGAACCAGATATGTGCAACAGGGCTCGCCAGTTCAATGTGGCCCATGCGCTCGCGACGTACCTTGGAAAGCGTAACTTCAACACCACACTTTTCACAGATAATACCACGATATTTCATACGCTTGTATTTACCACACAAGCATTCGTAATCTTTAATAGGACCAAAAATTCGCGCACAGAAAAGACCGTCGCGCTCTGGTTTAAAAGTACGATAGTTGATGGTTTCTGGCTTTTTGATTTCGCCAAACGACCATGAACGGATCCGCTCAGGGCTCGCAATAGAGATCCTGATCTGATCGAACGTTGCTGGCCCAGAAGTTTGGCCGAAGATATTCATCAACTCATTGGACATCGGTGTCTCCCGACAAAATTTTATTCACTAAATCTTTAACGTCAATTACAGGGGCCCGAAGGCCCCTGTTATCAAGCATCACTTTGTGTCAATTCCACATTCAGACCAAGAGAACGAAGCTCTTTGACCAAAACGTTAAAGGACTCAGGAATACCTGCTTCGAAGTTCTCGTCACCCTTGACGATTGCTTCGTAAACTTTGGTACGTCCGGACACGTCATCAGATTTAACTGTCAACATTTCCTGCAAGGTATAGGCAGCACCGTAAGCTTCGAGTGCCCAAACCTCCATCTCACCGAAACGCTGTCCACCAAACTGAGCTTTACCACCCAATGGCTGCTGCGTAACAAGAGAGTAAGGACCGATAGAACGCGCATGGATCTTGTCGTCAACAAGGTGGTGTAGTTTCAACATATAGATATAACCAACGGTTACACTACGGTCGAACTGTTCACCTGTACGACCATCGATGAGACGAACCTGACCGGAGCTATCAAGCCCGGCTTTTTCGAGCATCTCAACGACGTCTTTTTCCTTGGCACCATCGAATACAGGGGTCGCAATCGGAACACCGTTACGTAGGTTGTAACCCAGTTCGTCAAGCTCATCGGTATTCATATCTATGATGTCGTCGTTATAGTCTTTTTCACCATAAACATCGAGCAACTTAGATTTAAGGTTATCGTAATCACCTGTACGACGTGCATCCACAGCCATATCACCAATCTGGTGACCCAGACCACGACATGCCCAACCCAAGTGAGTTTCAAGGATCTGACCAACGTTCATACGTGATGGAACACCAAGCGGGTTCAATACGATATCAACAGGTGTGCCATCTTCGGTATAAGGCATATCTTCCACAGGCATAATGCGAGAGATAACACCTTTGTTTCCGTGACGACCAGCCATCTTATCACCAGGCTGCAACTTACGCTTCACAGCAACAAAGACTTTAACCATCTTCATTACGCCAGGAAGCAGTTCATCACCACGCTGTAGCTTCTGAACCTTGTCATCAAAGCGTTTTGTCAGCTCGTCAATAGACTCTTCGAACTGCTTGTTAAGCGCTTCGATTTCAGTCTGGGCAGCATCGTCTTCAACAGCGATCTGGCGCCATTGACCAGGTGTGAAGTCAGCAAGAAGAGCTTCGTCAACCTTAACACCGGTAGACATGCCCTTTGGACCGCTAACAACAACATTGCCAAGAACGAATTCTTTCAGACGGTCATAGAAGGAACGTTCCAGAATACCGCGCTCATCATCACGGTCTTTTGCGAGATGTTCGATTTCCAGACGCTCAATAGCAAGTTCACGCTCATCTTTCTCAACACCACGGCGAGAGAAGACGCGAACGTCAACAACAGTACCAACACCCCCAGGAGGAACACGAAGAGATGTATCGCGAACGTCAGAAGCTTTCTCACCAAAGATCGCACGAAGAAGTTTTTCTTCCGGCGTCATTGGGGATTCACCTTTTGGTGTCACCTTACCAACAAGGATGTCACCCGGCTGAACTTCGGCACCGATGTAAACCATACCGGCTTCATCAAGGTTGCGAAGAGCATCTTCACCAACGTTTGGAATATCACGTGTAATCTCTTCCTGACCAAGCTTGGTATCACGTGCCATTACTTCATAAGCTTCGATATGAATTGAAGTAAAGACATCGTCGCGTACGATACGCTCAGAGATCAGAATTGAATCCTCGTAGTTGTAACCATTCCAAGGCATAAATGCCACAAGAACGTTACGACCAAGAGCCAACTCGCCAAGATCGGTAGAAGGACCATCAGCCATGATGTCACCGCGGGAAACGCGGTCACCAACCTTCACCAATGGGCGTTGGTTAATACACGTACCCTGGTTTGAACGCTGGAACTTCGACAGATTGTAAATGTCAACCGCGCCCTCACCCGTGGACATATCATCACGAACACGAACAACGATACGCGTTGCATCTACCTGGTCAACAACACCACCACGGCGTGCTGAAATAGATACACCGGAATCCTGGGCAACACGTGGCTCCATACCTGTTCCAACGAACGGTGCTTCTGCTTTAAGCAGCGGAACCGCCTGACGTTGCATGTTCGAGCCCATAAGAGCACGGTTCGCATCATCGTTTTCAAGGAACGGGATCAACGCAGCAGCAACAGAAACCAGCTGTTTCGGCGAAACATCAATCAGGTTGATATCTTCGCTACGTGAAATAAAGTAATCACCACTCTTACGGCAAGAAACCAGTTCTTCCACAAAAGTATTGTCTTCATTCAGTGCCGCATTTGCTTCCGCAATTGTGTAACGACCTTCTTCGATCGCGCTGAGGTAAACAACCTCGTCAGTGACGACACCGTCAACAACCTTGCGATACGGGCTCTCGATAAAGCCGTATGGGTTTACACGCGCGAAAGTCGCCAGAGAGTTGATCAAACCAATGTTTGGCCCCTCAGGTGTCTCAATCGGGCAAATACGTCCGTAGTGCGTTGCGTGAACGTCACGAACCTCAAAGCCAGCACGCTCACGGGTAAGACCGCCAGGGCCCAACGCAGAAACACGACGCTTGTGCGTAATTTCTGACAGCGGGTTTGTCTGGTCCATAAACTGTGAAAGCTGGGAAGATCCAAAGAATTCACGGATCGCAGCAGCAACAGGTTTTGCGTTGATCAGGTCGTGCGGCATAACCGTATCGATCTCAACAGAGCTCATACGCTCTTTGATCGCGCGTTCCATACGTAGAAGACCTACGCGGAACTGGTTTTCCATCAACTCACCAACAGAACGAACACGACGGTTACCAAGGTGATCGATATCATCAATCTCACCTTTACCATCTTTCAATTCACAGAGAATCTTGACGATCTCCAGAATATCTTCGCGGCGCAGTGTACGCAGCTGATCATCGGTCTCGAAGTCGAGACGTGCGTTCATTTTCACACGACCAACAGAAGAAAGATCATAACGCTCTGAATCAAAGAACAGACCGTTGAACATTTTTTCGGCAGCTTCAAGGGTTGGCGGCTCACCAGGACGCATCACACGGTAGATGTCCAAAAGCGCATCTTCACGTGTTGCATTCTTATCCGCAGCAAGTGTGTTGCGGATGTATGGACCAACCTTCACATTATCAATGCCAAGAACTTCAATCTCGGTAAGGCCAGTGCCTGCAAGTTCTTCCAGAAGCTCTTCGGTGATTTCTTCACCTGCTTCACAGATAACTTCGCCAGTAGACGCATTGATATGATCGTTCGCGATGTAAGATCCGAAAAGATCATCACCAGGAACAAAGATGTCCGTCAGACCACCATCAACAAGCTTACGGATTTGACGCGGTGTCAGTTTGGTGCCTGCTTCCGCAGCCACATCACCTGTTTTCGCATCAACAAGATCGTTGTTAAGCTTGACACCCTTCAAAGCTTCAGCATCAAAAGGACGCTTCCAGCCGTTTCCGGATTTTTCGTAAGTCACAGTGTCATAGAAGAAATTCAACAAATCTTCTGGTGACATTCCCTGTGCTTCTTCAGGTGCGAGTACTTCGTTTGCGTCTTCGAGCTCAGCGCGACGTGCAGCAGTCTCTGCATTATCAAGCGCGAGCAATAGCGTAGTCGCGGGAAGCTTACGGCGGCGATCGATACGAACATAGACAAGGTCTTTCGCATCGAATTCAAGGTCAAGCCAAGAACCACGGTAAGGAATAACGCGAGCAGCAAACAGGAATTTACCTGATGAATGGGTTTTGCCACGATCATGGTCAAAGAATACACCGGGGCTACGGTGCATCTGAGAAACGATTACACGTTCTGTACCATTAACAACAAAGGTACCGTAACGTGTCATCATCGGCAGATCACCCATGTAAACATCTTGTTCTTTGATGTCACGGATTGATCTTGCGCCGGTATCTTCGTCTACGTCCCAAACCACCAGTCTCAAAGTAACTTTGAGAGGTGCAGCATAGGTAATGCCACGTTGTTGGCATTCTTCTACGTCAAACTTAGGTTGTTCCAGCTCGTAACGCAGAAACTGCAGTTCAGACTTTTCAGCAAAATCCTTGATCGAGAAAATCGATTCAAATACTTCTTGAAGTCCGGTAGTTTTGCGCTCAGCAGCAGGAACGCCTACCTGTAGGAACTGATCGTAAGATGCCTTCTGGACTTCAATCAAATTAGGCATAGTGCTCACTTCCGTGATACGCCCGAAGTCCTTGCGAATGCGCTTGCGACCCGTAAACGATCTCGCCATGTCAGTAACGTCCTCGTCCCATTGGGTGTTGACGAAAGGGAGGATCCCCAACGCCAATAAATTTCTAAACAATCGCCGGCTAGTCTGTTCGTGTTAACCCGAACAATTCAGCCAGCTTCAGGATAGTTTTACGCCCTACCCCTGAAAGGCGCAGAAAACCGGCGCGACACACAGCTTGCGCTGTGTACCGGCCGGGTTTTCTATAACTGGTAGTGACGCGAGAGCCAATATTACTTGACTTCTACAGTTGCGCCAGCTGCTTCCAGTTTACCTTTGATGTCTTCAGCTTCCGCTTTATCAACACCTTCTTTGATCGCTTTAGGAGCAGATTCAACTAGCTCTTTAGCTTCTTTCAGACCGAGGCCTGTGATGCCACGAACTTCTTTAATCACGTTGATTTTCTTATCACCAACAGAAGCCAGAACAACATCGAACTCAGTTTTTTCAGCAGCAGCACCGCCAGCATCACCACCGCCAGCAGCAGCAGCAACAGCTACAGGAGCAGCGGCAGAAACGCCCCAGTGCTCTTCCAGCTTTTTGGAAAGTTCAGCAGCTTCAAGAACTGTCAGTTTAGACAGTTCATCAACCAATTTATCAAGATCAGCCATAATAATTCATATCCTCTAAAGGCTTGAACAGAGAAAATTTAACAAAACCGTTAAGCAGCTTCGCCTTGAGACCCGTAGGCACCAAATACGCGTGCTAGCTGACCAGCCGGAGCTTGCGTAACACCTGCAACTTTTGTAGCAGGCGCCTGCAATAGGCCAACCAGTTTGCCGCGCAATTCGTCGAGTGAAGGCAGGTTAGCAAGAGCCTTAACGCCATCAGCATCAAGGATTGTGTCACCCATCGCACCACCGACAATAGTCAGCTTCTCGTTCTTCTTGGCGAACTCGACGCAGACTTTAGCCGCAGCAATCGGGTCAACAGATGTCGTAACAGCTGTAGGACCAGAAAACAGTGGCTTCAGTGCCTCAAATTTCGTGCCGTCAAGAGCAATCTTCGCCAGCCGGTTTTTCGCAACTTTGTAGCTTGCGCCGTTACCTCTTGCGTCTGAACGCAATTCGGAAACTTCTGAAACTGTCAGACCAGATTGCTGAGTAACAACAACCAGGCCGGAGTCGTCGAAGACTTCCTTAAGGAAAGCGACGAGCTGTTCTTTCTGTGTACGATCCACGGTAGCTCCGCTCGTTTTTGATCTAATTCATATGAACTCGGCCAAATGAATTCAGATCGATTTGCACGAGAACCCCTCATCACTAGAAGGATTCGGTTCGCCTGTCCTGGAAGTTCAAGCCTTACACAACCGGAGGACCCGGCGTGCTATAACTCGCTTCCCGTCTATGTAGGCCCCACAAGGACTTAAGTTCTGCCGAAGCACAACACCCACAGTCTCGGACAGGTCGCAACAGAATTAAAAATCCTGCTGCAGGAACAGCGGAAGAACGAATTCTTCCGCTGAGTGATGCCCTAATACACTAAAAATTTCTCTACGTACAGAGATTACTCTGCAGAAAGTGAAGAAACTTCCAGTTTAACGCCTGGACCCATTGTAGATGAGATCGCAACACGCTTTACATATGTACCTTTTGCGCCAGTTGGCTTCGCTTTGTTGATCGCGGCAACAAACGCGCGAACGTTGTCAACCAGCTGATCTTCACCAAAGCTCAATTTACCGATACCAGCGTGAACAATACCGGCTTTCTCAGCACGGAATTCAACCTGACCGGATTTAGCAGCTTCAACAGCACCCTTCACATCAGGGGTAACAGTTCCAAGCTTCGGATTTGGCATAAGACCACGAGGACCAAGAACCTTACCAAGACGACCAACGATAGCCATCATGTCAGGAGTCGCAATCACGCGATCAAAATCCATTTCGCCGCCCTGGATCTTTTCCATAAGATCTTCAGCACCAACGATTTCAGCACCAGCTGCTTTTGCTTCTTCAGCTTTTGCATCACGTGCAAAAACGGCAACACGAACTGATTTACCTGTACCATGCGGCAATGGAACAACACCACGAACGTTCTGGTCAGCATGACGCGGGTCAACACCCAGGTTCATTGCAATTTCCAGAGTTTCATCGAATTTTGTTTTTGCGTTAGCTTTGATGTGCTTTACAGCTTCACCAAGATCATAATGCTTTTCGCGGTCAAGACCTTCATAGGCGCTTGTAATACGCTTACCTTTTTTCGCCATGATCTTATCCCTTCACTTCCAAGCCCATGGAACGCGCTGTGCCCATAATAATGTGGCTAGCAGCATCCAGATCGTTTGCGTTCAGATCGACAAGTTTAGTCTGAGCAATTTCACGAACCTGATCCATTGTTACAGAACCAACATAACCCTTACCGGTTTCAGAAGAACCCTTAGCAAGGCCAGCAGCTTTTTTCAGATAGTAGCTGGCTGGTGGCGTTTTTGTAACGAATGTGAAAGAGCGGTCACTGTAGGCAGTAATGATAACAGGAACAGGAGTGTTTTTCTCCATGTCGCCCGTTGCAGCATTAAATGCCTTACAGAATTCCATGATATTAAGACCACGCTGACCAAGCGCAGGACCCACAGGCGGTGATGGATTAGCAGCACCAGCAGGGATCTCAAGCTTGATGTAGCCTTCGATTTTCTTTGCCATTGATTTACCCTCATTTAGTTTGGGTGCGCGGTATGGCTATGGCGGGCCCACCGCACTAAGAGCAACCACACATGTGGCCACTTAACGAAAAACGTGAAACGATTTTATTGCTTCTCGACCTGATCGTATTCCAGCTCAACCGGGGTTGAACGACCAAAAATAGAGACAGCAACTTTGAGACGGGCTTTCTCCTCGTCAACCTCTTCAACAACACCGTTGAACGAAGCAAACGGACCATCGCTAACACGAATGGTTTCACCGACCTCAAATGTAACAGATGGACGCGGACGATCGACACCCTCTTGGACCTGCTGCAGCATTGCTTGCGCTTCCCGCTCGGATATCGGTAAAGGACGCCCCTTCCCACCAAGAAAACCTGTAACTTTTGGCGTATCTTTCACCAAGTGCCAGCTCTCATCCGTCAGGTCCATCTTGACCATCACATAACCGGGAAAGAACTTACGCTCAGCATTAATACGTTGACCGCGGCGCATCTCGACTACTTCCTCAGTAGGAACCAGCACCTCTTCAAAACGGTCTTCCATACCTTTTTTAGCAGCCTGCTCACGAATAGATTCAGCTACCTTCTTTTCAAATCCGGAATAGACATGGATTACATACCAACGTGCAGCCATGATTTTATCCTCCCAGACCTAAAACAAGTTTCACACCCTGATTAAGAACCAAGTCGACGAGAAAGAAGAACGTCGCCGTCAAAGTAACCATCACGAATACCATACCAGTGGTAACGAGTGTCTCTTTACGGGTTGGCCAGGTAACTTTACTCAGTTCCTGACGGAATTCCTTCATGAGCTGACCGGGGTTGGTCTTTGCCATTCTCAAACGCCTTTGACTTAATGCTCTTTCAGAGCGGATCGATACAAACTTATTTAGTTATACACCGTTTATTTACAAGAAATAAGACCTGGTGCCTACTATGCCAAAACCCAGCACACGCTGGGTTCTAAGTGGCAGGAGAGGAGGGACTCGAACCCACAACCCCCGGTTTTGGAGACCGGTGCTCTACCAATTGAGCTACTCTCCTACATTTTGCCGTTGTATCCAAGTGAATCGGAGAAGATCAACTTGGCGACGGGGCGTTCTAGCAGGACGCCCCGTCCCTATCAACGTTTTTTTATTTTATTTTGAGATGCTTGAAACGACACCAG
>NZ_LANI01000037.1 GCF_000982415.1 Kiloniella litopenaei | reverse complement strand
TTTGCCCAGGGCGTTGTGATTCCATTGGGTGATGTTGTTCAAGGGTTTTGATGTTAGAGGGTATTTTGGTTGAATAATCTGTAAAAAATCACCTTTTGGTTGATCTTTTTTACTCGCTGAGTAAACTTTATGGTTAATTGAGTGTTAATTTGGTAGGTGACCTTTTGAAATATAGATAGGTGTGAGCTGTGGGATATGAAACTCATGACGGCAAATTTGGTGGTGCCATAACTTTAGAAGCAGATTTAAAGGCTTCTTTGAATAGTGTTGGGACTTCAGTTTACTATGAAAAAACAGGGCTTTTTTTGGATGGTGATAGCCCGGTTCTCACTCAAAACCTAGAGGGTGATCCTAGCGTTGCGGTTAGGACGTTGGAAGACTTTAGTATTACTTTGCAATGCCCTTTGATTCCTGTTGATGGAACGGATGACCCTGACGACTGGATTGTTGAAAAAGAAAATAATACAATAATTATTGTAAGCTTAAACTGGCGGATTGAGAATAATTGGGCGATTAAACATAGGAACTTAGGTATATCTGCCTATGTTAATGATTATGGTGATCCTAAAGTTAACCGCAAGCCGCATCGAAATTTTTACGATATCGGTAAGGCATATAATACCCAGAACGCGCTTTCCCCTAAAATCTTGTCTGCTATAAGATTTGAAAAAAATGATAAGGTGAGTAGAAATTATGAAATTTTTACTGTGTTTGGTGTTAGTAACGGAGTTATTGCTAAGGCCGATGGAATCACCGGAATAGTGCTTCGAGATTTATTCACTAAAAATTGGAAATAACTTTAATTTGGGTAAAAATGTCAGGGCAAATCCCTGCGGGCTCAGGCTATATTCCAGTAATCTCGCTCTGCTCGATAACCTACACCAAGCCCCTGAAGGGTCTTGGCCCATGCGGGTGACTATCCTTTTTGCTGATCAGCGTTTTTAAATCACAAGGAATTCCAATTACATAAGTAATTAAAGTTTCCTGGTGCTGTGGTTGTTTTCCCTTCACTCCGCTTCGCTCTATTCCGGTGTTATGGGGACCCCAAGGGACTCCTGCCCCTCTCTCCCCACAAGCAAAAAACGTCGTCCCGTGTTGTCGGGTAAACCCGCCTGCCCGCTCCATTCCTAGTTTTTGGCTTTGCCCCTTCCCTTCCCGCACTTCGCCAGTGGGTCAAGAGTGATGTTTCGCATCACTCTCGTGCAAAAAAATGGAGGACAAAACCATGAAAAAACAAATCGATTTTGCGATTGGGAATAATAACTTTGACGTTGTAGAGGTATCAGAAAAGATATCTGGCACGCTTTACCTTGGAGGGCTTGGGGCCTGTGTGGGAATACCTTTACTCGTTGTTATGATCGCCGTTGCTTGTGGGTGGGTGTGATTATGGGTGTAAAGGATTTTGTAAAGGTCTTTAACAGCATCGACCATTCGAAAGACAACTACACAAAATTTAATGACTTTTTGACCCTCGCCTATAGTGCCTTGGCGAAAAAGGGTGCAACTGGTGAGCGTGCGGAAGCTCTTGAGGCCGATTATATGAAAGTCGTTGGCCGCTATAAGAATAAAGAGGACATTACAAGAATGTCTGAATTGATGGCTATGACTTTTCTGAGTATGGGCCAGAGGATTGATTTTCTCGGCTCTGTAGCTGGTGAGCTTGAAATCCTTAACAGTAATTTGGGTCAGTTCTTCACGCCTTATTCGGTTTGCAGGTTGATGGCCGGAATCAATTTTGCTGGTTGTGAAAAGATTATTGAGGAGAAAGGTTTCATTACTGTGTCAGAACCAGCTTGTGGAGCTGGTGCCATGTTATTGGCCCTTGCTGATGATCTTGAGGACAAGGGTTTTGATCCAATGACTGATTTATGGGTTGAAGCTACTGATGTTGCGGAAATGCCGTATAGGATGTGTTTTATTCAGCTTTCTTGCCGTGGTCTTTCTGGGCGAATTTGGCGTGGAAATACGCTTTCAATGGAAATGCAGGAAAATGCACTTCTTTTGAGTTCGCCTTTCTTTTTTGAAAAGAATGGAAGCCCCTTCCCCAAGAATAAAGTTTCTGAAGGAGTGATTGAATCTGACTTGATTGAGGCTCCTGTTGTGATGCCTCAGCCAGTGTTTGGAAATCAGTTGTCATTGTTCTAGGATTTTTTATTCTGTTCCTTGGTGGGTGCGTTAAGGCCCATCAAGGAGCCGGGATAAATCCCGGCCCGAGGCTTGCGCCTCTTGTGCTCTGCTTTGCAGATCACCTTTCTGTATTAAGGAATGTTATTCAATAAAAGGATTACCATTCCCCTGAACCTTCATGACAGCGCTATTCTTCTCGCGCTCCCAATCCGAAACTGGATCTTGTTTGGCCCAAGCGGTGAAGAGCTGCTTATCCTGTTTGCTCAACCTTAGTTTATAGCGATCGGCCATATAAAAATAGATCCTGGCAATATCTCCCCTCACCTCTTTTCGAGGTTCGACCTTTCGGTGTTTGAAATCGACTTCAAAGTCAGGTTTTCCGTAAACGCGAGGTTCACCTGGTAACATTGAAAAGCTATAGTTTGAACGATCCCCGTTCAATTCACCAATGGCTGGAACCAGGTTATTTAAATCGCCTTCCATTTGAGCAAAGACAGGATCATTTTTACAGCCCTTGCGACCATCTTTTGTACCGTCTCCATTAAGATCCTGCTGCCAACATTTTCTTTGATGGCCAAAAACCCAAGCTGGCATGACGTGTTCCCATTCAATGCGAACAGTTCTGGGATTAATCTTACCCTTTTTTGTAATGGGGTTTCGTGGTGTATAACCGCAAGAAGCAGCATTCGGTACGAGCTTCTTTTCTTTATAGCTATAGCTACAGCCAGAATAGAAAGCTACTTCATGGCCTTTATAGATCTTCACGGCTTCCTTTTTGGCTTTCCTGAAAGTCAAAGCTTCAGAAGTTCCCGAAAAGAAAACACCAACCGATTGCATACAAGCAACCAACACAAATACACTTTTAATATTCATCACCAGACTTGCGGCCAATAAAGTTGTAATGCCTGAATTATCATTTATTTTGACGGTAGAAATTCATTAACTCGATTAGGAAATCTTCGCCTGTATTGAAGCCCTGTTCGCTTGCAAGTGTCCAGAAGTCGTCCCTAGTCTCTTGCTTTACTGACATATTGAGTTGTGCAGTTCTATTTGTAGCCCGAAGCGAACGCCCATCCACTTTAGGCTTGGGCTTGGAATGCCTACTTGTAAAGCCAGCTTCTGTCGCGACCTTTTCTGCAACTTCTTTTTGCAGCTTCTTTTTTGGAGGCTTTGCTTTAAAATCTGACAAGTCATCAAGGTCTAGGGTTGCTCTTTCTCTAGCCATTCATCTGCTCCCGAATATAGTTTGCCACCCCTTTAGCAAAATGTTCCGCATTTTCAATTGCTTTTTGTGGTGAGCTTACTTCTTCTTGTGTTAAATCATACAGGGTGCCGCCGAAAGTAAATATGGCTCTGAACGCATCACGTTCAAACATTTCAACTGGTAGTATTGGAATGTTTGACTTTTTAAAATCGCTCTCAATGTGTTTTGCTGTTCTTGGTTTTATGTATGGAGTTTTAGATAGAGCTACCGCGAATGGAATGGTTCTTCTGTATGCCTTTGCTTCTCGGTTGATTAGTTTTAATACTTTCGCGGCTTCATCAGCGTCCAATTGGCTTCCTTGTGTCGGTATCAATACCAGGTCAGCCCGTCCAATGGCATACGAAACGGATAGATTAGCAGAGCCTTCCAGATCGACTATTACAAAAACATTCTTTTCGGCTGCTTCGTCTATTTTTTCGACGATATTGTCTTCTGTAACACCTAATTCTAGAGACAGCATTTTTGGAATATTTTCCTTCCCGGTCCTTTTTTCCCACATTGATATGGGGGAATTGGGATCAGCATCTATAAGTGATACTTTTGCACCAGCCTGTACCAGTGCTTGAGCCAGAACTAAGGCTATTGTTGTTTTCCCCACTCCACCCTTGGAGCTTGCTAATACGATAGTCGGCATCTCAGTTTCCTTATATTGAATGCATAGTATATACATATTAAATGCATATTGAACACATATTAATTACCTGTTTACTACATATTAAACGCATATTCAATATGAAAAACATATTAACTATTATAAAAATAGTCACTAGGAACTAAATATTAAAAACATATTATGTTTATAGTGTTGGGTGATTATGTATGAAAATAATAAAGCTGTTCAACTTTAAATATACATTTTTTAGTGTGGAATACGATAGTATTCGTTAGCATGCATGAGTATGCATATTTGTGGTTGGACCAATAAAAAACAACTTTATGTTGGTTTAAAATATTAGCGCTGAGTTACTTATGGAGAGTATAAGTAATTGTAATATTTAAATAAAAAATAGATAAAATTTTATCTATTTTTGTTAACCATAAAAAGTATTAAAAATGTGTTAATAGGGGGGTTGTAATCTTAATTCTTGCGATTCATTATCAGGTATAAATGCAACCTGTAATATAAATGGTTGTTTAAAAAAATGTACTTTTTAGGCGGCTAGTGAAAATGTTTCGTAAATATAATTGTTCTTATTATTCTTGTTTTGTCGGAAACTGCTTATTTAAAGAATCAAGGATTGTCATTTGCACATCTGTGATGTCGTAGATGTCTTTGTTAGAAGAAACAGTCTCAGTTGCTTGGAAAAAAGTGGTTATGGCAATTCTATAAAGTTCACTACGTGAAATTTCTACGCCGTGTTTTTCGTATAATAATTTTTCAATATATTCAGCCCGCTTTAAGAGGTTAGTTGGGCAGCGAAAAGTTAAGTTGGGCATAGGGTTACTCACGTTAAATTTCTCCTAACAGTATATATTTTAGCTTTAAAATCAATGCATAACAAAGTGCATTACAAAATGCATTACATTATATATTGCATATAGCATTACATAATGGTAAACGTATGTTAGTAAATAAGCAAATATTTGAAGAGTGATTTTATGAAGTCGGACCAAGATAATTTAGATCAATCAGAAGATATTAAGGTATTCAGCTCCGTCCAGATGACGTGGGGTGTCCCTAGTAAGTTGTTTTTTGGCGGGGTGGCGCTTGGGTTGATGTTGGGGGTGGCGATGATGCAGCCCTTAGGTTGGGTGCTCGCAGTTATTTTTACGACTTCTTTAGTGTCGATAATTTTGGTTGTTTTGATGGCTTTGCATAAAAACGACCCACAGGGGTTGGAGGCGTGGGTTCGGCGTCTCCAAAATCCAGCCACTGCGTGGGGTGCTGGAAAGTATAAAAAGAAACGGATAGTCGCTATCCGTTAAGCGTTAAATCAAAAGGAAGCAGGTAAATGTTCAATAAAATAAAAGCGGGTGTTGGTGCGGCAGTTATTGGTTTTCAGGCCAAATCAGCTATGGCGGCTTTTGCTCTTGGTTCTAGTGGGGGTAAGGGTGGCATCGCTGAGTTTGAGGGATATATCCAGGATTGGGTTAACTTCATGACTGGCCCCTTTGGTTTGGCTGTGGTGGTGGTCAGCATCATTGTTGCCGTTGTTGTGTTTGTGTTTGCGCCAAAGCAGGGACCAATGGGTTTAGTTGCTCGTGCTGTTGTGGCGGGTATCGTCATCCTAAATCTTACTACGGTTGTTGGTGGTTTTACATCAACTTAATTGGTGAAGTTGTTAGGAAGGGCCGAAAGTATGCTTGTTAAAAATAAACCGATATCAGATCTTTTCTCTGTAATCTGTCCATACGAAGGGTTTTTCCTGACAAAGACGGGTGGATTGCTTGCTGCTATTGAATTGTCAGGAGTTGATGCAGATACATTGACTTCTGATGATTTACGCGCAGTGAGTTACATGACAGCGGCAATTAATAGTGCTTTGCCAAATGACATATCGATCACCCAGTATTTTTCACACGTAGATAATTCACGTGTTTCTATTAAAGATCGTTCAGACCCTTTATATCAGACGCTCTCGAAGAACAGAGAAAATGCGCTTAATCATAAAGGGGTTTCAAAAACACGTCTTATTCACGTTTTGTCATTCGAGGATAAGACCGGATACAATAAGACACTTATAAAGCTTCTCGGAGCTGCGATATTAGACCCGAACGCCATTAAGATATTTTTGAAAAAACTTAAAAATTCAGATGCATTATTTGTGCGTGAAGGGGAGTTAAGAGAACGTGCTTCACAGTTAAAAAAGGCTGTTGAGGATTACCGAGTAAAGTGGTCAAAACTTGTTGATGCAAAGATACTGACCGTCGATCAATTCTGGACATTTATGAAATTTATATCAACTCAAGATCCTAAGTATCTTGCTGAGGATTTTGTTTCTAAAGCGCCAGAAGATGATTGTGATATCGCGTTACCTGCTGGTGAGATATCCACTGTAAGATTAAATGAAAATGACTGTTTGCGTATAGAAGGATCAACTACACGTTATTGTCGGGTTGCGAGTTTAACCAAGCAGCCCAAAAATGCCATTGGTCTGTGGACGCAAGGGGCAACCCCCCTCATAAAACTTAGAGGTAATTATACTTTTATAACGCATTTTGCTCCATTATCAGCTCCTGAGGTTAGCAGTAAATTCAAGAAAGCACGTGATGGTCTGGCCCGTGATACCCTTGATCTTTATAAGATGTTTACGGGTGAGGAAGTGAAGCGTGGCGAAGAGCGTTTAAAGGTCCGTAATGCTATTGAGGAATTAGACCGGGCTGAGGCATATGAGGAATCATTTGGTCTAGGTCTGACCATGCTTATGATTTCGTCCGAAAGTAAAAGGCAACTGATTAAAGATTGTGGGAAGTTCGATAGTGAATTGACCTTACGTGGTGCTTTCCCGACTTGGGAGGGGCCAATTTTACCAGAAGCTTATGAGGTGGCTCAGCCCGGTGGGCAGAGCAAGTCTATGCGATTGAATGTGTCAACCGCCTCCAGGGCAGGGACTATGGGGCTGGTATATAAATCAGTTTCCGGTAAACACAGGGTTCAAGAGCTAAATGGCGAAGAGCCGGGGTATATTTTCGAAACACATAGCGGTGAGCCTTTTAACTTCACGCCATATCATGGTGATAGGGCTGTTATTATCGGTGTTGGCCCAACAAGATCGGGTAAGACTTTCTTTAAAAATACTCTAACTACCCATTTCGGTAAGTATGGTGGTTTGAGCAGGATTATTGATGTTGATCCTGGAACTGAAACTCTGGCCGAGTTTTTGGGGCCTGAGAGGGCAGGGGTCTTTAGGGTTGGTGAAGATGATTCTGTGTCCGGTCTAAATCCCTTTATTTCCTCTTTTGGAAATAGGGAAGGTGATGTGGATGGTGGGTTTGTAGCTCATGTTTCTGGTCTTGCAATGTTGTTGCTGGAAGCAAACGATACAGAGGATGCCCGGTCTATTAATTTTGATGAACAAAAGATGCTTGATCAGGCTGTTGAGCGAGTAATGAAACTCCCGTTTGAAATGCGTAATTTTGAAAGCTTCTTCAATCATTTACCGCAAGATTTTTCTATCAAATTTTCTCGGTGGAAACAGGGTGGTCGTTATGATGGCATTTTCAATGCCAAGCATGACGGGATTGGAGAGCTAAACAAATCATTGGCCGTGTTTAATCTTCAACACTTCTTAAATGATCCAAAAGTTCTGCATCCATTAATCTCTGAAATTTTTTATCGGATCACTAGGGAGTTTACTTCTCCGAAAAATCTCCATTTGCCTAAAATGATGGAAATTGACGAGGCTCATAATGCTTTAGCGATCAAACAGTGCAGAGAATACATTGTTTCCAGTTCGCGGAAATGGGCCAAGTACAAGGCTGGTATGTCCCTTTGGTCCCAATCGCCACTTGAGTACATGAAAACAGATGGTTGGAGTGCGATTAAATCTGCGGCAACGACTTTTGTATTCATGGCAGATGGTAAGATGGTTGATGAGCAATACCGAACAGGGTTTGATCTGAACCAAGGTCAAATTGATGCGATACGCAAGTTAAAGCCTCGTGGTGAAGCTCTTATTGTTCAGCCAGAACAAAACATAAGTAAGGTTGTTGTTCTGAATGCAGAGCCTGAACAGTACGTCATTAATACTTCATCGGCCAATGAAGTGGTTATTCGACAAAATCTTATCAAACAGTACGGTGTTGAAGAGGGGCTTCGACGAGCTGTTGATGAAATATCTTTAATGAAACAGAATTTCGCGGAGGCAGCCGAATGAAGCGGAAATACAGTCGAATTTTAAAGGTCGCTTTATTGACGACTACACTCTATGGATCTGGCGTTCATGCTCAGGGTATTCCAGTCATTGATAATTCCAATCTGGTTAAAGCAATCGAAGATGCTATTATTCAGAACAAGGATCTTGTTGAGCAGGTTAAGCAATACGCGGAGCTGGTAAAAACCTACAATCAGCTTGTGCAGAATGCCAGGGCGCATGGTGATATTGCTAAGCTAATTAATTTATACGGCATTGGTTCTGATCTTATTAATGGCCCTGCGGCTAAATCAATTTTTAGCGAACTTTACGGACTTGATCCAAATTCACCTCTGTATGAGCAACAGGCCAGAGATATTTTAGAGAAGAAGTTTGAGCTTCCTAAAAGCAGTCAGGTTTCCAAGGTTGAACTTGGAAAATACTTATCTGCTGAGGATACCCAGGCCGTTGTTGATCGTTGGGCAGCAACTAATCGAGATTCCGCAGAGGCTATTAAAAACACTGGTGTATTGGCTAATGAGGAATTAATCACAGTTAGGTTAAATGATAACCGTCAAAAAATTCACGATGCCATGCCTACTGGTCCCGATAATCTCAATGCCTCTGTTCAGCATGGACTTATCCAAACTGAACATGAAATGTTGCAAAGGGATCAACAAATTCGATTGGATAAACTGCAAACAGAAATGAAATTGCGTGAAGAAATAAGGCGTTTGCAGGAAGAAAAGAAGCGGCAAGAGCGCTTTAAAAACCGATTAAAGCGCGATGCAGATATGCGTGCACAAACTTTCACAGACCAGAAACTACCGAGTTCAGCGCAATGAATAAAATTTTTGCAGGAATTTTATTGATTCTGTTTGGGCTGATTAATGTTTCAGCTCAGGCAATTACCTTCGCAGATAAACCTTATATTGATCCTGGGCAGCTTAAAAATTATCAGCTGCTTCGTAAACGAGAGAAAAAAGAGTGTGGTTCAGGCTTAAATCTCGATTGTACGAATAGAGTTTTTGATCAATGGGTTGCTGAAGGCCGTTTAAGAGGTACCAATGAATATTGCGATGTGCATTTAGTGCCTCAAAGTAACTCTGAATTGAAGCGTATCGCAAAAGAACTGGTCAAAATTAAAGCAGGTGACGGAATATTAAATCGTGAACCTGGTGAGGTAACTCAGAAAGAAATTGACCACGAAATCTGGTGCATTGACCGAATTTTGGATGACCGGAATGATTCACGTTAACTCGAAGACTTAAAACAGCACTTTTAAATCAATTTGAATAAGGATTTTGAACATGGGCAAGTCTATTTTGCGCCATGCAGGGACAGCTTTGTCTTCAGTTGGTGGAATTTTATGGCGTCATTCACTCACAATTTTGTTTGTTGTTTCTGTTTTGGGTCTAGTGACACAACACGCATATGCGGTCGTAACTGCTGATCAGTTAAACGATAAGGGATATATGGTTTCAAATTTAATAAATCTTGAAACCCAAATGAACGGTTTAATTAATGCCGCCATAACTGGCAGCACTGCTTTTGCCAAGCATGTGAATTATTTGTTTTTAGCTGGATTGGTTTATCACGTTATTATTACCACCTACGGCTACACTCGTGACGGAAGTATGGCTGATGTAGTTGAAGCAGTATTTTACGGTTTATTTGTTGGTATATTATATAAAGCCTTCGCAGAATTAGCTGATCTTGTTTGGGGTTGGTTAAATGAAGTTGGTGCCACCCTGCAAACAGATTTACTTGGCACTGATGGCATGTTCGCAGCCCCTGTCTATATCAAAGAAGTGCTTTCGAATGTAGTGTGGGGTGAAGAAGAATTCTCATTCTTTAGCACGTCAGTAGATGAAATCATGATGTCAATCTTCTTTGCTATTGGCTCTTTGGTTTTGTATGCCGCTGCCTTCTTAACCGCGGTATGGCCGATGTTAGGTTATTTGATCGCGAAGCCTTTAGGGCTGTTTCTAATACCATTCCTTTTTGTGAAGAAAACTGCGGTCTATTTTGATGGTTTCTTAACGCTGCTGGTTGGGTTTGGTCTTTACGTAATTATAAGCAAGATCATTCTTTCCATGGTTGCTTTGTTGATGGGGGGGTATATGGCAGCTCCCTATGGTTCTGTAGCCCCGAATACTACAGTACTTATAAAATCTGACGGTTCCAGTGACCTTACATTCCTCTCAATTATTATGATTATCAGCATCTTCTTTTTTGCGGCCATTCCTTGGTTTGTAACGAAAATCATGGGTGGAGGATCTTTTCAAACATCAGGAGGGCTTAGCTCTCTATCCAGAGTGGCAGGTCGTGCCTTTAAAGGGGGTTAAAATATGTCTACTGAAGATAATGTATATGTAAATCATGCCGTACAGGCTGAATTGAAAAAATCACGGAGCCAAACAGAGCTGGTACGCGCCCAGGTTAGTAACCGTTGGTTGACTGTGGTTGCTGTTCTATCCCTGCTTATTGCTGTTTTTTCAATGTATTTCGCATACGTTTCTAACGAGCGCTTTGCAAACAATGTTCGTATCGCATGGGTCAAGCTTGCGCCTGATGGAAGCCATACGATGGAATTTCTTGAGGATGGCGGGGCTTCAAATCGTTGGTTTGATGCGACTGTTACAACCTCATTGATGAATTTCACAGAAGCCAGGTTCAGCAAAAAAAGAGCGACTATCGAAGGTGATTTTGGTTTTGCTCAATACTATTACAGTCCGCAAATGCTCACTCAGTTTATGACTGATTTTAATGCGCCTCAAGTTGCTGCGGAGCTGCTGGACTGTCATGCGTGTAATGAGGTTGAGATTAAGGTTAGAGCTTTAGACCACTCTGATTACATCGCGCCAACGGATAAATCTGAAACCGTATACAGATCCACAATGTACGTAACTGAGACTATTCGTACGCCATCTGGTGGGCTGGTGAGTAGAGAAAACAAGTTAATCCATATCACATGGAAGCAATTCGATATTTCCGAGGTCACGTCAAACCCTGAAATGCTCAGAGCTAATCCCGTTGGCGTACAAATCCTGGATCATAGTGTCCGTAAGGACCTGACTAATGCCGGAGGTCAATCATAATGAATAAAACAGGTTTAGGTTTTCTATTAGGTGGCTGCATGGCCGTAAGTATGGTGGGTGCACAGGCTGCTGATACTCCTAGTGAAACTGCTGATATTCACGAGTGTAAAACGCTACTGGTTTCAGTGGGGGAGCGTCATTCTATTGTCGCACATGGTTCTGTTGGATCAAGGGTACGGTTTTCTAATCCAATTAAATCGGCGGTTACTGCGCTGCCGGAATCAGCTTGGGATGTAGAACATAAAGACAAAAATTTATGGATCAGACCGAAGTTTGACAAAGAGATCGCGAAGGAGGTCAGTCAAGTCGGTTTAACGGTGGTGCTGTCAACTGGTGACGAGTATGACTTCCTGGTCAACTCTACCGATAACACTGATATTTCCTGTTTTTTTGTCATCGACAAAAGGACTGCTTTTGCAAATCTGACCCTTGATAAAAAAGAACAGGATCTTATCAGGTTCAGGAATAGTCTAGCCGGGCGTGCTCAAGAACTTGATGAGCGGGAAGCTCAAATGAGAGCTGACTATGAACACTCCCTGAGTAATACGCAACGTCAGGTTCAGTCACAGGCGATTGACGCTATTGAGGCATTCAAGTTCAGAATACGGACGCCTTATGAATGGTCCAACTCTGATGCTTCTCCTAAATATTCTGTTGTTAACTCGGTCTATGATGACGGGCAGTGGACTTATGTTCGCGTAAGTGAAGTGGGTTTTGGTGCGCCGATTATTACATCGAGATCCGGTGAGACGGATAATGTCGTTCAATACGAATATAGCGACATTACGGGTGTCTATAAAATCAATGGTCTTCATAACAGTCTCCATCTGAAGATTGAAGATAAAGTCGTTACAATTGAAAGGAAGGGCTAATGTCTGAGGCTTCAGTTGAAAATGATACTGAGATCGTTGAGAAAAAGACCGATCACAGCAAAAAATTTATTGTTGTTGCTGGCGGGTTTAGCTTGGTTCTTCTTATTCTGGCGCTTGGTATTGGAATGCAATCGTCATCTGATAAAAGCGAGAATCAGGAAGTAGAGCAGAAGCAAAATCCGGCTCATAAACCAAAACTCACCTCATTGTCTTTTGAGGAAGGTTTTTCAAATGCCAAAAGGACAGTAGAGGCAGAGCAGCAATCCCAAACTACTGTGGTGTATCAAGAAAAAAACAATGATGTTGCTGCATGGGAACAGGAGCTTTTAGCAAAAAAACGCAAAAACGCGCTTCTTGCTCTTCAGGGTGAAATGCAGCTTGAAGAAAACAAGGATCTTGAAGAAGTCGGTAGTAATTCGGGTTATGGAGATATTGATCCTGATATCTATGTAAACCAGAGAACGGATGAAATCGACGATAACATTTCTGCGCTTCAAGAGCAGTTGAAAGCATTGGAGACAGGGAAATGAAGCTATTTAAATATCTTACGGTTCTCTCTATCGGATTTGCGCCTTGTTACGCCCAGGCACAAAGCTTGTTAAGTCCTCAAGATCCGGGTGTTGAAGATATGTCTCAAAGCCGGTTGGAAACTTCGAAAATTCCTATTGGATATATTGCTGAAGGTGTTCTCGATACAACGGCCAATAGTGATTATACGGGGCCTTGGCGTGGTCGTTTGTCTCGTCCAATTTATTCTATTGATGGCCGGGATATTCTTTTCCCGGTTGGTTCCGTGGTTGTTGGGAATGTGTACCGGGTTGAAGGCCCGAATGAAGCGATTAATAACCGTTTGGGTTTTGCTCCTTCCCACTTGGTGAAACCTGATGGCCAAGCTTTTGAAATAGGTGATCAGGAAATCCTAGATAAGACTGGTATCAACGCTATTAAAGACCAGGTTGATTATCATCTATATGAACAGTTCGCTGCGACCGGGGCTTATACGGTTATTAATGTATTGCCGGAGGTTTTGGTTGATCGTCTTAAAAAAGATGGGAATCAAAATGCTGATAATATTCAGAATTTTTCCGGTGATTTGACTGAACGCGGAGCCAGTATTCTGGAAAAATATACCGAGCTGGTGCCTACGGAAATCATACGAGCTGGTACGCCTTTTCGGGTTTTCTTCACAAAAGAACTTTTCACAAAACCCTGGAAACGGGTGCGTCCTTACAATCTGGCTTCGGGGGGGTAATTGTTATGAGAAAATCACTAATTGTACTGGTTTCATTTATCGGATTGACGGTTGCTGGTTGCGCATCTGGAAATAAGGAACTGGCCGCAGTGCCGGAACCTGCTTTCCCCGATCCGGCCGCTTTGGATGATGCAGGGCTGAATGCTCTAACTCGTTTGGATCTTCCACCACAGGCCCAGACGGTCGAAGATGCTGTTAACTGGTTACTGGAGCCAACAGATTATCAGTTGAGAAAATCCTGCCCGGGCTGTTCACCTGATGCTTACGTTATCACGGGTGATCCCATTTCACCTCTGGCTTACCCCCCTCAACTTACAACGATAAAACGCGCTTTAGTTTTGGTTGCGGGATCAGACAGTAAGTTAGTTGTGGATGAAGAAAACAAACTCATATCTTTTGACTTTGCTGAGAGGGTAGGGCGGTGATCAGGCTTATGTTGATTGGGCTATCACTCTTTGCTTTGAGCGGTTGTTCCTACTTTGGGGAATCAACAACTAAAGAGGTTTTTATCCCCATAGCTCCACGGCCAATAATCTACGATTTGGTACCCTCGCGGATTGATTACCGACCGCTAGAAAATCTCGGAGAAAATATGGCTCCTGTACCGGAGGAAGAATCATGAAAATGAAGTTATTGGTTTCTGCAATATTGTTGTCAGGTTCCTGGTTAGCGGGTGTTCAAACTGCACAGGCTATTGATGAGGATGATTGCGGTATTTGGTTGTGTCTTCCCCAAGGCTTTCCTTCGGGGTGTGAGCCGCACTATGCGGCTTATATTGCTCGGATTACGCACAAACCAAAACCTAAACCGCCGTTACCAAAGTTTTCGAGTTGTACTACTGGTGATGCAAGCGGTCAGTATTTTAAGGAAGGTTATGTTCCTTACGTTCCTTGTAAAGCCGGTTATACATTTACGCCGGGTGATCGTGATGACCCGGCTAAATGCTCAAAGCAGGTGAGGGATAGTAAGGGGGACCATAAAACCGAAAGCTACACTGCCATTCGAAGAGCTCATCCTTATTACGTTCAGGTATGGATCGATGGGAAACCAACGACACATTATGGTGTCGGCCCGAAGAGTTCAAAAGATTGGCATATTGAAGGAAATACCTTCTGGTATCGTCGATAACAGTTAACTTGAATTTTGAGGGGAAAAAATGATGAGTAAGCTCGCTGCAAATACTGTCGTTTTTGTTATGGTATATATTTTGTGCATGATCCCAACTTATCTGTTGCCATATATGGGATCTAATTCAGCAATCGTTACTATTGGAACCGTGGGCTTTAATCCCGCTTTTTGGTTCCATTTGTTGTGTTTTGTTGCGTTGGCCGTAATCGTTTGGCAGCGTGGACAGGTCATAGATGCTAACTGGTTATTGATCTTTCCAGTCCTAGCGTTGGTTTTTGATTTCACACCGGGCTTAAATGTTATTCCATTGGTGCCGACGGTTATGCACTTACTTGCGATAATAATTGGTGTCATTAAGGCTCAAAAACCCGAAAACAGTCCGGTTTTATAAATGTATTTAATTGGCAGAAGGCTGGTTCATTTTTGGGCCAGTCTTCATTTTATGACGATTCTCTGCCCGGGTTAATAAATATGTGTAAATTTGTGATGCTTTTAATCACAAGATATGGTTCGACCGAAGAATCAGGCCAATTTTCTATGCTTTTATTATCATTGAAAAAAATACGTTACTTAATGCAATTTATTAAGAGTTTTTGTCAATTTGAAGTTAGTAAAACCCTATATCTTGTGGTAGTCAAATACATTAACTTTTCGACTAATAGGAGTCGGATTCTTTCAACTGTCCACGTTTTGTTCGTGGTGGTGTTCTTCGCAGAACTAATAATGATAGGGAGGCAGCATTTGAAAAATGAGATCTAAAAAAGCAAAAACCTCGTAGCTGGTAACTACGAGGTGGCTGCGGAGATAGAATGGAATCTCACCTAAAACAATTGAAACCCATTTTATCTCCATGAAATTAGATGTCAAGTTTTATGCGATTTTTCGCCACGAATTTTTGCACCCTAATTTCAGGATCTTGTTCGCTGAATATATAGAATGGAAGTAACCAGCAATGTTGGTAGCCGGGCTTATTCGCCTAAAGCTATGGAACTTGCCAAACTTTGTGCAAGCTTTCAGGGACTTCCTGAAGGAGTTTCCAGGTTCGAAATACTAAGTCTTCTCGAATTTATCGGCCATGACTTTGGCTTTAAACAAACGCATATTCGTTATTTGGCGCGTGCGATTAAATTTTCTTCAGAGAAAGACTGGGTGCCGGAATCATTCCATCCCCCTGTGGTATGGCAGTCTGTTATGTCAATCGCGATAGAAATGAACAGGGATGAGCGAACAGTACGCCGGATCGAGAGAGAGCTGCATAACCTTGGCGCTATTCTTTGGAAGGATAGCGGAAACCACAAGCGATATGGTGCTCGTGATGAGCGAGGTTACATTCAATACGCCTATGGGGTGGATCTGTCGCCGCTTGCTCCGCTTTATTTAGAGCTTAAAGCCCATGCCGATAAAATTCGAGCTGAGAGGGAGCTTTGGAATAAAGAAAAGAGAGAGCTGGCCGCTTTAAAGAGAGCGGTGAGATCCAAGTTTTACTTTGCTGAGTTATCAACTGATGAACTTGATGAATTATCGCCGCCTGTTGCCAGTACGTCGTTGACAGAGATCAGGGAGCAGTTTGAGAAAATCAAGCTTCTTGAGTTGGCCGTTGACCAGTTTATTGAAGAGAATATAGAAACATTAGATTGTGAACAAAATGTGGGAATGTCCGGCCAGCAGGACAAAAATGTCCGGCACAAATACACTACAACTAACACTTACTCTTCTTTAGAAGATACATGTAATCTTGAGGATAATTCTAAAATGAGTGGCGAAACGCCACAAGATGCTGGTAATCAATTCGCTACCGCTCATACCAGCAATGGCTTACCAAAGAAGCCTGTGGTGAAATTTACGACGTGCAAGTCTAAAAATTCCTCAGAAGTTGAAAAGTTTTCGACTGGTATTGAGCATTTGAAGCTGATGCAGCTTGTCAATGCAGCCAGTGATGAATTTAAAGATCATATACCATTGCATGACCGACCGCTAGAACCGTCTGATATTGTTGATGCAGCCGGGGCCATGTGTCATGAACTTGGTATCAATCGTCATGCTTGGGTTGAGGCGATAACTGTTATGGGGCGTTTGTCTGCTGCGGCGTGTGTGCTTATCGCTGATAAAAATCAATATCACCCAGATAATCCGGTTCGTAATCCGGGTGGCTTCCTCCGTGGAATGGTTGATAAGGCTCGTAAAGGTGAGCTGAAGATACACAGATCCATCTTTGGTATCCTGGAACGTAGGGATTTTGATGCTTAGTTTTCTCAAGAATGTTTTTGGTGCTCCATGTTCGAATGATGATGTTCCTATTCACGTTCCTGAGATCGATGGCGTAAAGGAAGAGATTGCCCAGGGCCGCCCTGAATATGAGGGGCTAATGCAAAAATATCAGTTTTTTTCTAAAGGTGAATTTATTGGTTCTCTTGAAACTGAACTTTGGTCGGAGAATAAACTTCTGCTGGTGCATAGGATTGATTCAAAAATTCCTTATCAGAAGCAGGGTACGGCTATGGTTAATTGGTTGGTGGATAATACAGAAGAATACATTCAGCCAGTTCATGTAATTGGCGGTGGTCTGGGGTTCTGGTTGCAGATGAGAAAGCTTTGGCCGTATAGAATAATTGGCCGAGATCTTCGTTGTAGTGATTACCTGAGTTTGCTTGAGCAGAGAAAAGCGAACTTTCAGTAACCGACTTTGGAAAAGTTGACCTGGTTTGGGGTGATTGGTCGTATATCGGCCCTAAAATCGAGCGATCGTTGCCGGCAATTTAAACCTGGTACACCTTCAGCTGAGAAAACAAGGTCAAGAATCATGTCTTATATTTGTGGATCCCGCTCGATGGCCAAGTGATTTAGATCCCCGACCGCCCAAAAAATAGGGCCGTTACGGTACAAACGCCGGAAGATAATTTTGAAATATTGTAGATTGAATTTATATATTAATATATAATCGTTATTGTCTTTTTAGACATAGTACTGGTGAAGGTGTTCTTTGACACCTTCATTGGTGCAAAGGATATCTTCGTAAATGTAACCTAACACAGGAAAACACTTATGGAGGAATATCCGTTTTGGGAAATTTATACAAAGCGTCTAATCGATGCTGGATTAGAAAAAGAGGCTGCTAGAGAGGTTGTCGATTTGATCGTACAAACTGCTATAGACCAAAAAGGGCTTGATGCTGCATTGGAGCGTCATAGTCAAGATTTGTCTAAAGAACTCTCAGCGGCAACCCAGATACTTGATAGTCAAATTGATGCTCGTATAAATGCTGCGAGTAACAAAATGATTCTTTGGGTTATTGGTTCTCTTGTATCTGTGTCGATAGTTATGCTTTCAGCAGCAAAACTGTTGTTTGGATAAACAGATCCCTTCTTAGGGACCTTCCCAAAAGGAGCTATTCGAAAGAATATGCTCCTTTTTTTATTGTCAGGACTCTCGCCTTTTAGTAGAATTTCTTCATGTGCAAAAACGGTACTCTTATTGAGTGCCGTTGGCGCTCATAAGGGTACGATATCTTACTTTTATAGAAGGAAATCTACCCATGAATAAATTTATCTTATGTGGTCGTGTTGGCAAAGTGATCATCGCCGAAGGTGAGAAAGCGAAAGCTACTTTTACTCTTTGTGTGGACAACGGATATACGGATCGTAATACAAATGAATGGGTTGACCGGGATCACTGGTTTTTCGTTCAAACTTACAATCCTAAACAAGTTGAGATCGTTCAAAAACACATCCAAAAAGGTGATTTATTAAATGTTGAGGGTGAGTTGGAGCCTTGGAGTTCTGGATCTGGTTCTGATAAAAAATCAGGAATGAATTTAGCTCTCTCAAACTTTAAACGCCTTCACAGGCCAAAGTCTGATGCCGCTTCAGATGCAGCCTAGCCGGAGAGCGCTTTTTAGCGAGAACGGTAATCAGGGATAGCTTTTGCTATCCCTTTTTTTTACTCAGCAGCCTGGGTGTTATCTTTGGAAGGTTGTTCTTCGAGTGGCACTGCATCGACACTAATAATCTCTGCTAAATGATCAGGCCGATAGAATGCAGCGACTTTCTTTGGCAATACCCTAATAGTATTATCATGGATAAGTGCTTCTTCGGTTTCGCCTATCATTCGGTTGTTTTGCCATTCTTCACCGCCAGATCGATTGACTTCTGTCCGCTCAAACTTCACAGATTTCTTTTGAACTGTGCCGGATGATTCCGAAGCGAACTCTGCTGTGTCTTTATCATCGACTTTAAAGATCATTTTAACCTGGCAATTAGTTTGGATGGCCGCCAGCAATGCTCGACCATCGAGTGACTTGTCGTCAGGATTAAGCAGATCCCCAAAATTCTGGAAAGCAACGGTTAGATCTACGTCAGCTCCGGCAATTGTTGCCAGTGCGTCAAATACTGGTTTTGATACCAGGAAGCGTAATTCGTCGATATAAGCTGACAAATGATTTTCACGCTCGTTCTTCAGCCGTTTCGCTTCCTGGATTAATTCAATTACAAAAGCTGTAGTCGCTGATTTGACGATATGGTCATCCAGATCGCCCTGGACGTAAACAACTGCGTTTTCCAAAAGAGACCGTTCTATAGAAAAGCCTTTGCGATTAGGATTAAGGGTTTTTCTTTCCATCCACTCCTGAAGATCAGCTCGAACAGTCGAGCAAGCTTTCTCGTTGTCTTCGTTTTTCGTATTTGATTTTATAGCCTTGTAGATACTCTCAAGAGAGAGGTTTTCACCTTCTTTGAAAACGCTAAATGCTACTTCACGGGCCAAGGACTTATAGTGATCAGCGTTTGTCCCGGTCGCTAACATATTCATGATGGCATAGAAGCGTGTTCTTCTGTCCTGGGCAGAGCCACCAGCAAACGGTGACCATTTTCCATTCCCTTGTTCGCGTAGATCCAGATGAATGAATCTTCGGCCAGCTTTTCGTGCTTCTTGTTCAACAATTTTGGGTAGAAATTTATCCTCTTTAGGGTTGATCATAAATACAGAATGGCCGAGCTTGATTGATTGTTGTGACCATACTTGATAGGTCAAGCCTTTACCGTAACGTGTCGCACCGATGACAGATTTGTGGGTTTCAATCCACACATCTATGGGTATGTATTGTGGTTCTTTATTCATGTTCAAGCCAGTAAAGATGAAACCTTCCTTTTCATAATTTTCTGGCACATGGCTGATGGCTTTATTTTTAGTTATTTCCACTTCTATGTCAGATAGTTCGTCGGTTTCCTGATTTACGCGAAAGCTTTTAAGTAGCTCAGACAGTTTCGGTTTAAGATACCTTTGGAACATAAATTTTGAATATGCGCCGACGATTATACAGGCAATTAGATAGAGCCACCATTTTGCTATCATGCTCAATAGTGGATCAAAAAAATCAGAACTAAAGAGCTTCAAGCCAACTAAAATAAAGCCAACAAATAAAATTATCATAGATGCTTTTGCGACAAGGAGGCTTTTCCTTGTCCAAAGTATGATGATGTCAAGGGATGACATTTCGCCGTTATCCCTTAACGGACTTAATCCGGTAAGAACAAGAGAGAAAGAAATAAACCCAAAAATAAGAAACCACCAAGGATCAACCGTATCCATTAAAGATAAGATCCAGCCTTCTAATTGAACTGCTAATTTTTCAGTCATATTTCATCCAATTTATTCTTAACCGTGGTGGAGAGAGAGGCTTGCGCCTCTCTCTCCGGTACGGGTGAAACTCTGTTTACACAGAGCTGTTAAACAATGAAAAGCCACCCACACTCCCTCTCTCAAGGTTGAGTTTTGAGGGGGTGAATACACAGAAAGACCAAGTGCCTTTTGATCTTTCTGTGTAGTGGCTTTCCTTATCATCCTTTCGGGTAAGAAAATTTCACAGGCTCTATTAGAGAGCGCGCACATAGTCAAAAACACTTTATTATGGTCCTCTTACATATTTACTTTTCATTGCAGAAATCCTTTCGATCCTTCTGGTTTAACAGTTAATTTTCCCAACTCATTTGAGAAAACAATTCTTAAAATTATTCAGGTGCCAACCCAAATAATAGTTGCTCATGTCATAAGGTCGCCAAACCTTATATCCACTTTCGCATTCGCATAAAGCTTTCGAGACATTGAAATAACGTCGGTGCCAACCGATTATGTTATTTCTCTTTAAGGGCTTCGATCAAACCGCCGATTAAATTTTAACTCTACTCACTTCGCTCCCACGCATAGACTGTAACGGTGCCAACCGTTAGTACGTCCTTAGCGCTTCCCACGTTATTCAAACAGATCTTAACAACCAGAACGCCGCCGTCTGATCATAATGGCTAGTGTTATACACTTTCAGCTCGCGCTGATTTCAGGGGTCCGATGTTCCATAGCAACTCCCTTACTCACCAATATGACTTCCAACTTTGATCAAATGTAACTGAAGTACATTCAACGGCTCATGGTTTCCTCATAGCTACCTCTACGGCAGCATTTACAGGCTTGAGCTATTCGCCGATCTATCCAGGTTGCCCCGAATAGTACCGTTGGTGCTAGATTTCTCCTTACCAACTCATTGGGGTTTCCCCCAATGCTGACGCCCACCTGTGAGGCATAGGTTATACCCTTTCGAGCATCCCCTAGTGCGGCTTCCCCGCATTTCCTGTTTGACAGGGTTTACTATGTCGCCATAGCTCCCGTGTCCGTGTCGCCCAACTTCTTCACTCTTTCAAATAACAAGATTGGGTCGAATGGGGGATTGCACCCCCAAGCGCCCGTTGCAACCGGACGAGCCCTATTAGAGGCATCCGGCTACAGCAAATGCTAAGAAAACGGCTGGCAGGCCAGCTTTCCTACCCGCTGGCTAAGTCGGGCGCGTCACATACGTGACAGTGGATAATGACTTTGTGGCTTGTGTTGGTCCTGAGTTTCCTTTCCGTTTAAGGCACCAACGTTAATTAAGTTTCTTCATTGAATTTGTCTCCGATTGGCAGTCGGAAACGGCTATAAGCGATTTCCTTCTTTCTCTCGTATACAAATTTAAATCGGACAACCTATCGGTTGGCTTCTTTCCCGGTGGACGAATTCAGGCACGAACCGTCGCTATCTAAACCAGATACAGAAATACTTTCTGCCTGGTCAAGATAGCGACTTTTTCGCTCCGCGAAAAGCCTAAATTCGTGCTCCGCTAGGAACATCTATGTATGAAGTTGCGATTTTTGAAAAAAATCGCGCATTTTACAAAATAATGAAGTTGCGGTTAGTTATAGTTTAACATATTCTACTGGTCTAATAGCCAAAAAAAATAGGCCAAATATGCGCCGATTTTTTTAAATCTTTCATAATGTAAACATTATCAAAAATTTAAAAGTATGACTGAGAGCCCTGATCAATCATTTGATATCTATGTCCATAAAAATGGATTAATGCATAATATGCTAGTTCAAATATCTAAAGGTTACGTTTATTATTTTTCAGGAACAATTAGCCCTCAAAAATTGCATAGTTTAAGAAGTAAACTTTCCGAAACATATCATTTCGACTTGTCTAAATTTCAAAAAGCTAGACGAAAAAAATCTGGAAAATTTAATGCAACATTTTTTGCTTATCCAAAACATGGCTCAACAGATTTTGAGTGGTATGTTTTATTAACAGAAGATGTTTCACTAATTGGATATAATGAGAAAGTATTTGATACTAGAAATAAGAAGCAAAGAATAATTGTTTCAGAGAGATTTGAAGCAATTCTCTTACCTCAATCTGGATCAAAGCCAGCTTGGACATGGAGAATAGTTCCTTCGTATTTTTTAGAGCTGAAACAACAAATATCAGATAATATTCGTGTTAATAAAAGTTTAGATGATTTTTATTTCATTTTAAAAAACATTCACAAGTTCCCAGGTTTTAGAGGAATTAGATCGCAAATTTATCAACTACGTAAACATTCTGTTGGTGAATTAAATCGTATTAAAAAATCTGTTGATGTAGATAAAATAATGAACAGATATATTCGTTATGCAAGATTTCAAAAATATCCTACTATCAATTCCAAATTTGTTATTGATAGAATTGCAGAAGGCAAATCACCTTTTAAAGATGACTGGAAATATCCAGAAGCACAAACGAGATTAGTATCATTGGAGAAAAAATAATGTCAGTTTCTTTGAAAAAAATTGAGAAAGACACCAAAACAGTTATCAAAAAATTGGAAATTAAGACATCAGTTTTTAATGATATTGAATTATATGTTCAGGGTTATAATGAACAATATAACGATAACATTTCTATTGAAGAACTTATTCCAGAACTTCTTGAGGACTATTTAGCTAAGGACCGTAATTTTCAATCCTTTAAGAAAAATCAAGGTGGATCAGTATGAGTTCAACGCAAGAATTAATTAGGCATTATTCTGGTCCCATCGTTGAGCTTCTTTCTGATCAAACCGTAACCGAGATTTGTGTAAATAAGTACGATGATATTTGGATTGAACGATCCGGAAAGTTACAAAAAACTGGATCAAATTTTGATAGCGAGGCTGCGCTACAAAGCTTTGTTACACAGATAGCTAATTCATTAAATCAATCCTATGATAACGAGGAGCATCCTATTCTTGATGCTCGTTTAGATGATGGAACCCGAATTAATGTGATATCCCCTTCCATTGGTGTTGGAAGAACCGCGGTTTCAATTAGACCTTATCGAGAAGCGGCTAAAACATTCGACGATTTGTTAAATTATGGTTCAATTGAACCTAAAATGATTCCCCTCTTTTCTCATGCCATTAATAGAAAATTCAATATCATAATCTCAGGAGGAACTGGCTCAGGAAAAACAACGCTACTTCGAGCGTTGTGTTCATTAGTAAATGAGAATGAAAGAGTTATTACGGTTGAAGATACATGTGAACATTTGATGCCAGAGCATCCTCATGTTGTCGCAATGGAAGCACCTAAACGTAGGTTAAAAGCTGGTCGGCTTTTGATAACTATGGTGGATTTGATTAAAAATTCTCTCAGGCAAAGGCCAGATCGTATTGTTGTTGGGGAAATCAGGACTGGTGAAGCAGCCGGGGCTTTTATTGAAGCTATTAATACGGGTCATCAGGGGGCACTTACTTCAATCCACGCGAATAATGTAGAGGATATGCTTTCCCGCCTTACGTTTCTTTTTGCGACCAGTGTTCCAAATTTCTCTCCTGAACTTATTGAGAGGCACATCAAAAATAATATTGATCTTGGTATCCAGGTTAATCGTGGGTCAGATGGTTCGCGACGGGTAACAGAAATATCCTGGATAAAGCCGGATCGTTCAAAATCAGATCTTTTTGTCTACAGCGGTGATGGGTGGACTGTAGATCAAAAAAATCTGGATGAACTTTATTACTCAGCTTAAACAGGAGATTGTCATGCCGGGGGAACCGCAGAATTCGGAAAAAATCGTACGCTAAGCTAACGGTGTTCTCGTGACAGCTCTTTGACTAGGCTTTCTAAGGCCATTCTGATAGCCCTGACTTCCTGAAAAGCCATGGCTAAAATTTGTGCGGCTAAAAGGGATAACCGATGGTAAAGTAAGTTATCCCTGTCGAGATACTGAAAAGCGTTATCCTCGTTTTTCCCAAAACTGTTTTGCCAGTTCGCTCAGAGCGCTAGTTAACTGAGCGACAGATTTCGCACTTTGCAAATTATTCTGCCCGGTCTGTACATTGGTATCAGCAGCATCGCGTATATTGATAATACTGCGGTTTATGTCTTCACTTACTGCTCCCTGCTGCTCGACCGCAGTCGCTATTTGCGCGTTCATGTCGGTAATTTCGTTAACGCGTTGGCCAATTCCATCAAGAGCTGTAGCTGCTTCCTCTGCGTGAGCTACACTCGTGTGCGCTTGCCGACTACTTTGCTCCATGACTGTAACAGCGGATTGCGCTCGCTCTTGTAGAGCGCTGATCATGCTTTGAATATCCGTTGTCGATTGCTGTGTGCGAGCAGCAAGACTGCGAACCTCATCGGCGACAACAGCAAAACCACGCCCCTGCTCACCAGCACGCGCGGCCTCAATTGCTGCGTTGAGTGCCAACAAATTCGTTTGCTCGGCGATCCCTCGTATAACGTCAAGAACTTTTGATATCTCGTTACTTTGACCTTCAAGCTCATGAATAACCTGAGTGGCTTGCCTAATTTCACCTTCAAGGGCAGTGATTGACTGGCTTGTGTGGGCTACCAGACGCTGGCCAGATGCCGTCTCAGTGTCTGCTCTTCCGGCCGCATCTGCAGCATGCTGTGCATTGCTCGCAACCTCTTGAATGCTTGCCACCATTTGGTTTACTGCCGTTGCTATTTGATCTGTCTCTGCCTGCTGCTCAACTGTAAGTACATTGCTTGACTCAATATCCTTTAGTAGGCCTCGGGTGTGTTCGCTAAGCCGATTTGATGCATCACCTATGCGACCTACTATGGCGCCTGTTTCAGCTTGCATCATTCGTAAAGCAAACTCTATTTGGCCAAACTCATCGGTGCGCCCAGTGTAGAGGGATTGACTTAATGGGTTATTGGAAATATTCCTGGCTCTTTCAACCAGTCTTCCAAGAGGAGAGAGAATAGCCAAAACACTAACAGAGCTTAAGCTTCCTGACATTAAAGTGGCTAACAATAAGGGGTTCTAGGGATTTTCCCCTCTAAAAAGACATAATCCTCTGTAGACCACACCAATAAATGGCTGCGGAGGTGGTTTACTTTCAGCTTGGAGCCTAATCATCCACTATCGGCCTTGTTATTTCGCCAATATTGGGCAATTTCCCAGTATTAGTGAAGTTATACGTTCCGCTTAAGTTGATATTTTGCCACGCAACGGGCGAAACAGCACGAGTGATACCCGCTTTCTCTTCATCTCCTCTCGCTTCAAAGTGTCCCAGCAGATGACTCAGTATCGCGGAGTTGAAGTAGATGATCGCGTTGGCAAGCAATCTTGCACATTCATTCCAGATAGCGATTTCACTCTCGTTTTTGCCTCGGAACTGATCGCCATTCACCGACGCAATAGCCCGTCTCAGGAAGTGCCACGCTTCTCCCCGGTTAAGGGCACGCTGAACGTACTGCCGCAAACTGGCATTGTCTATGTAATCCAGTAAATATTGCGCTTTGACCAGTCGATTATACTCCGTCAGCGCCTGTAATGTCGGGTGCCCCGAAGGATAACCAGACAACTTTCTTACCAGCATTGCCTGTGTCGTTCGCTTTGTCTGAAGTGACAGAACAATGCGCCTAATATCCTGCCATCCCGTTTCGATGACATTCGTCCTGATGGGCTTTTTCAGGGCAAGGTTGGTGCCGCCGTGTTCATTTTCAGTTACGTCAAACAGATCATTGATGACACTACTGAACTGCGCGTATCGCGGTGCAAAACTGTAACCGCATAGATCCAGTAAGGCGAAGTTAACATGATTGACACCGTGTGTATCTGTCGAGAGTACGTCAGGTTTGATTTCACTGCTGTTGGATTGTAACAGGTCATAAATATAGTGTGATTCGTGCTCGTTGGAACCGATGATCCGAGCATTGAGGGCGCTGTGGTTGGCCACCAGTGTCATGGCCGTGATCCCTTTGTTGGTGCCGAAATACTTAGAGGAGTACCGGGTTTTAAAGGTTTCCAGATGGGTTTCGAATTTCTGACCATCCGCACTGGCATGCAGCTGGTCCTCCTGAATATGGTAGTGGCGGAAGATGGGTAGCGCTGCAACCGCATTATTGATCACGTCGCTGGCGTCATGCAGCGTTTCAGGCCGGATATAGTTGGCCTGCACCGTACTCAGGTGTTCATAGCTTCGATCGGAGATCTGCGCCATGCCATACACACCACGGTGAGTGGCGTTGGCAATCAGAATGGCCAGTAAATCATCCTGATGAGTGAACCCTTGTTTTTGTATCGGAAGTACATGAGTCAGACATTTCATGAACCCGGTTTCGCGCTCTACATACCGCAGTACATCCGCGATACCGACCGGTTGCATTCGCTTAAAAAAGGGATTGTTGACCAGAGATGTAGCGCTTTTGGTCGGCAGACGCCAGCGGGTACCGGTACGATTTTTCATGATCACATTTCGATTGTCTCCCTCATCAATATGGAGAGCAACGTCTTTGAGTGCACTTTCCAGCCGGTGTTGTTTCTCCTGTAACAATAACTCTGCGGGCTGTTTTAGTCTGTCCAGTGTTGATGAGGCCAGCAAGGTATCCTGCGATGTCTGGGGGATCAGGTCGTCTTCCAGTGCGCGGTATTTGGTAACATTTGGCAAATAAATGCGTCCATTCAGTCGTGAGGTTAACTGCCGGTAGAGCAGCCATTCGTAACGTTGCGGGTTAACGTTATCCTGTTTAACCAACCATGGGAGGTGCTTTTTCGGGATGAGCGACGTATCCATCGTCTTCAGTGGTCCACCGAATGCGATTTCCGTCTGCATCTGTTGAAGTTGGGCGACGACGGCTTCTGAGCCTTTACCGGCCTCACATTCAAGGCACAAGAACACCTGCCTTAACAGTTGCTCCAGGAGATTGCATTGTTCATCGTAATGTTGCCACTGGTACTCTTCCACGGTCCGTTTCTGTTTTTTCAGGTAAAGGCAGAGGGTCTGGATATCCCTGTCATTCATGACCTTCAATGCCTGTTGTCTGACTACTGAGAAGGGTTGATTATCATCAATGTTCTCATCCACAAACAGATGCAGTAACTCTGCCGCTTTCGTGACATTGTCCGCGGCTGACTGCCAGGACAGGAACACTGCTTGTTGTGCAAAGGTGTTGGCAGCTTCTTGTTGCTTGCGGATATGGTAAATGAACCCATCAGTTAACCGTTCCAGTGCCAGTTGTATCCGCTCTGTCAGGTGACATAGCAACCATAGATGCTGCTGTGCGCGTTTGAATCGTTTGAGTTTACTACCGTAATAGTTGATGAGCTCACCGAAGTGTTGTCGATTTTTAAGAGACAGATTAAGCCCATCGATAACGCCATTGATTTGCGTGCGCCATGGCGCTAACTGATGATAAAGGGCAAGCTCTTTTTTAAGTTCAGGTACGGTCAGACTTTTTGCACCGCCTCTGAGCTGGTTCAGGCTTAGTCCGTCATCAATGGCTGTTATGCTGTCCAGAAAGACGTGAAGTTCAGGACTGGTGAGTTGATTAAGTTGGTGCGCCAGGTCTTTTCTGACCTGCTGCATCGCTCTGCTTATCAGTCTCTGGAGTACGGTGTACCTAGGGATAGCAATGCTGTGACTGGTTAGGAATTCAATAGCAGTATCAAAGAGGTAACGCGGCTCCAGCCAGGCATTGCCCACCTGAACAAGGTGGTCGAAAAGAGAATTGAAGTGCTG